>CAYLMO010000121.1:0-4947 GCA_964384605.1 uncultured Bradymonadales bacterium
CGTTTGTGGCGAGGATGTACCGGGAAAATTGGCAAATTGGCCGCTGATTCTGGGCCGAATTCAGCGCCAATTCGTTGGAAGGGGTGGCAAGGCACAGAAAAAGCGCCGCGAAATCCGCCGTCATTTGCAGACATCTCGACCTTCCCCATGCGCGCCTCGGAGGCGCGCATTAGAAAGCTGCGGAGATGGAAGCATCGATTTGGGGGCGAGCAGCGTGGACGGCCTGGCCCAGCCGGAGCTGCGACTTGGCACGGGCGAAATTGTGCGCACGCCGGGTCGGGTACCGCGAAGCATCCCAACCGAAGTACTTGTCCTCGTAGGCGTCCGCGCAAAAGCGCGCAGCAAGCTCGATGGGAATCGTCTGAAATCCGGGGGCGATGGACGCCTGTTCGGGTGGAGATAGGAGACCCGCGGATCCCCGCGCGTACCCATGTATTGCCGCAGAGAGGATATCGAGGGACACCTCGGGACACTCCGAGTCTTCTGGATGCGGGTTGCACCATGAACGAAGTGCATCCCCCATTTCGTACGCGACCAGCTGCATCGCGTTCGTGTCCAAATCGATGAGACAAATCGCCTCATGCGAGTCACTTGAGAACAAGACATTCGAGATTTTCAGGTCGCCATGACACGGACGGACCGGCAAATCCGAGAAGTCGAAGAGGCGATCTGCTTCGTGGAGAATTTCTGCGGCGAGAGCATCGATCTCGGGTAGTGAATGCGACCCTCGGAGGGTCGCAAGTTTCGCGACGTGAACGGCCGTATCGTGAACTCCGGTGCGGACGTGGGCGAATTCTCGATCGAAGTCCGCCATCGCTCGATGGAACCTCCCAACCAACTCCCCAGCCGATTGAGCGGCCTCGATGGACGGTACCTGCTCGAACGTCCGGCCCGGGACATAGGTGATCGCCCGCCAATACTTGGCATCATGCTCCACCCAGGCTTCACCAGCCGCCGTCCGGATCAGACGCGGAGTGACCAATCGGTGCTTTGCTAGATGTTCGGTTACTGCCTCCAAATCGAGGTTCACCGTCGGCCCGAAGACCGGATGAAGTTGCTGCAGAACCGCGTGCCGCCGACCATCGAGCAAGACGAAGTACGTCTCGTTGATCAGCCCGCTCGTCGCAGACTGTGTTTGAGCATCTTCCCATCCGAACGCGGCAAGTACTGGAGCCGGGACCATCTACTACCTCCTGGTGCAGAGACAGTGGTCAAGGTGGACCATTAGCCGAATGACTCGCAACTCGAATCCCTGGCTCGGTCCCTCCACTTGCCAACGCTTGGTTCCTTCAAGAGGATGCTCCCAATCCCCCATCACGAGCGACCAATGTCCGATTGGACCCAAGACGCAGCAATCTTTCAGTTCCTTCCTGCCGGTATGGAAGCTCGGTTCGACACAGCCGGGCGTCTCACCTTCTTTGGGGACGACTCCGACAACCAAACATCCGAATTTGTCGAGATCGACTGGGCGAGTCGCACCGCCCGATACACGAAGCGAACGGTGGTCGAATGCGACGACGGCAACATCGACGACTTCATCGACCGCTTCGCGAGGGAGATTCGCCGAAATGGCCAGCTACGCGAGTCAGGCGGCATCGAATGTTCCTTCTGCCAAAAGTCGCAAAAAGAGGTCGCCCGAATCATCGCCGGTCCCCGCGTCTACATCTGTGACGAGTGCATCCGACTCTGCGCCGAAATCCTCGACGAAGACGCCGGCTAGCTCCTTACTGAGGGGTTTCGAGCAACTCCTCCAGCGACAACTCGCGTAGCTTCCCGTCCACCGCCCTCCCGTAGAGCACGAAGTCTGTCCTCGCGTCCGGCGCCCCAGGCGACAGCTCCTGCAGCATACCGTCCGGCTTGAGCGTCTTGCGGCCCATCACCTCTTCGAACGGCACATCCAGATGTGGTGCGTACGCCCGATAGACCAGTTCGGTGCAGATGATCTTGTCCTGACTCCCGACGTCGAACGAAAAGTCGTACGGCGTTCCTCGCAGCTCGATCGCTCGCCGAATCGCCGTTCGCTTCTCGTCCGCGGATACTTTGGGACGCAGCACGGCCAATGAATTCGCGTCCATCGCGAACTCCGCCGAAGACAACCGGACGCCTTCTCCGATCGCCTCGATCGCCGCGTACCGAAAGCCGTCCTTGTCCTTCCCTTCCAGCGCCGACAACGCTTCTTCGAGCTTCGGGTCTTCACCCAACTCTCGAATCTCCTCCGCCGAACCCAGGTACATCGCCGCATGTCCCCAGTGCCCCGGCAGAAACGTGTTCGACAGGTAGCCATCACGTCGGGTCAACAGGATGTCGCCGGGCTCCAGCTTTGGCCGAATCACCTCTTGTACCGTCGCCTCCGAGAACCCAGGTGAATGAAGCGGAATTCGGATGTGACTGATCATCATCGAGAGGAGTGACTGAGTCTCGTAGGCCGGCCGCTTCACTCCGGTCTTCAACGTCGTCCAGAGCACATCCGCCCGCCCTTCGCCCAGCTTGGCATAAGCCTTCTCGAGCTCGGCTGCGTACCGGTCGAGTCGAGGCAACAGTTCCTCGAGCCCAGCACTCTCCACCAACGACGACTTCTCCAGCCGCCCTCGCCGCTCTCCAAACTCCTCCACCCCGTTCAACACCAGCTGCACGTTCTCCTTCGAGGTGATGTTCTTGTACATCTCCTCGAACATCCCCTCAGGCGTCCCGACAATCGGATTCGCCTCGTTCAGCTTGCGTCGCGCATTCGGCTGGTCCTTGAAGAGCATCACAAACGCGACCGCATTCCGGTAGAGCGCGAGCCCGGACGCATACGCCAGCAAAAACGACTGGTCCTGCTGGCCCGGGTCCCCAATCTTGGCATAGTCCTTGTGTCGAAACGCGATATGAAACAAGGCCTTACGCAACACCAGATAGCGACTGTAGGCCTCCGCAATGTGCTCCTCTTGTTCGACCGTGTAGAGTCCTTTGTTCTCGTTCTCCGAGACCAAGAACTCCTCGTTCATCTTCCGCATCCCCGCCTCGATCTTGTCCACTTCAGCCAAGATGTCGGCGAGCATGCGAGCGTCTAGCGCTAGCTGCTTGTCCAGCTCGGCCGACCCAAGCGGCTCGGCTTTGACGTCGTCTTCGTACCGCTCCACCACTCCGACATCTCGGTCGCTCGACGCGGAAACGAAGACGTACGCGGCAGCGGCAACTGCGGCGATGCCGAGGAGAACGACAATGATCGTGAGTTTTCGTTGCATGCGACGAAATCTAGCGCCCTAGCCCTCACGCGTCACTAGGCATCGCTTCCACTCGCGCACCCGATTTGCGGTTGCTCCAACCGCTCACAACTCGCATCGTACCCGCGAACACGATGGGAGCTCGTCATGAAGAAAATCGCGCTCGGCGCCGCAATCGCCCTCACCCTCGGCCTCATCGGGCTTTACGCCTACGCCTTCTCGCTCCCCTCGCAGTGGACCATCGAATCCACTCGACTCATCAAAGCCGAGCCAGCCACCATCTACGGACAGATGGAGCTCGAGAACTGGCAAAAATGGTCGAGTTGGGGTCCCGCCGGCGACGAATCTGCCGCGGTCGAAGTCGACGACAACACGCTGAGGTGGACCGGTGAGAAGCTCGGCGAGGGTCACCTGGAAGTGACTCACGCAGTGCCCAACGAGCGCTTGGAGTACCGTCTCTGGTTTGCCGGCCGCGACGACCCCACGCAAGGGACCATCGTGCTCACGGAGACCAAAGGCGGTACCGAAGTGAAGTGGATTGATCGGGGTGACATGGCGGGGAACCCGCTCTTGCGATTGCTTCTACCGAAGGTCGAAGCACAGCTCTCGGACGATATCGAGCGCTCACTAATCCGACTCGACGAAGGCCTTTAAACACACCCACTACTCTGCCGCGGCAGCCTCGAACTTCGGCGCGGTAAGCGCCTCAAATGCTCGGTGAAGCAGCATCCCCGCGCCCATCGCCGCGAGAAAGATGAAGACCGACGAACTTCCCGTTGGGGTCGCCGCGATAGCCGCCCCGGGGCAGTAGCCGCTCAACCCCCATCCAAGACCAAAGAGCGCCGAACCAACGACCAGGTTGTGGTCGATCTGCTTCATGGCCGGCAGGTGAAACTCGATGTCGAACGTCGGCCGTTGCCGCTTGAGGATGAAGCGGAAGAGGAAGACGTTCACACCCAGGGCAGCCCCCATTACCAATGCCAGACTGGGGTCCCACTCACCGAAAAAGTCCAGAAAGCTCAGGACCTTGTTAGGGTTCGTCATCTGGGAGATGGCAAGCCCGAGGCCAAAGACGAGTCCGGTGGCGAAGCTGGTGACGAGTCGTTTCATGCTGCACCTCCGAAAGCCGCTACAACGCCGGCGCCAACGGCCATGAACGTCAGTGTCGCCACGATGGAGCGAGGCGAAAGTCGCGCGTTTCCGCACACGCCATGACCGCTCGTGCAACCGTTGGACATGCGCGTCCCGAAGCCGACAAGCAAACCGGCAACGACGACGAGAATCGATGAACGCTCCAGCGCCACTGCCGCAGGATCCACTCCCGTGAAGAGCACGTATCCCGCGCCACCCAGAATGAGACCGGCGAGGAACGTCCATCGCCACGAGGATTCTCCGGGCTCGTCACGTCGGAAGAGCGCCCCGTCGAAGATGCCGCTGATTCCGGCGATGCGACCGTTGAGCGCGAGCAATGCTGCCGACGCCAGGCCGATGAGAAGGCCGCCGATGATGGCCGCGATTGGGGTGAATTCAGTTGCCATTGTCTTGCGCTCCACTTCGTTCGTGCGCGAATACCCACTAAACTAGTGGGGATTATATGGCATTCCCGGTGGAGATCAAATCGAAGCCCTTTTTCGTACGTTGGGCTCGCAGCTCAATGCGACCCTCCGAGGCGCGCATTGGGCTGCGCATGCGACCCTCCGAGGCGCGCACCATGCGACCCTCCGAGGCGCGCATTGGGCTG
>CAYLMO010000121.1:5047-12905 GCA_964384605.1 uncultured Bradymonadales bacterium
CATGCGACCCTCCGAGGCGCGCACCATGCGACCCTCCGAGGCGCGCATTGGGCTGCCCATGCGACCCTCCGAGGGTCGCATCGACAGACCGTCTACTCCACCGACAGGACCCGCGACCTCGCCCACCGTGCCTCGGTTTGAAGGCCGTTCGCCTCGTAGAAGTCGGCGAGTTCGGCGTAGCGTTCGGTAGGATGGAATCCGACGGCGGCTTGAATCTTTCGAAGGTCGTGAGGGCACAAATAGAGTGGCGCTCCGTCGGTTTCATCGAGCGAATTGGAGCCGTTCATGTTGCAGCGATGTGACGTGCAATGAAGCATTCCAAACGCGTGGCCGAGCTCGTGCGTAGTGACCTTGAGGGCGCGCCGCAGGTACCGCAGCCTCTGCTCTCTGGTCAGCTCCTCGGCGTCGGGGCGGTAGCGCGCGAACGAGTGCACGGCGACGCGATCTCGAAGTCGTGCCTGACCGAACACGAACGCCCAATCGTCTGCAGGATAGAGGTCGGTCATCGTGATTCCGAGCGTCGCATACGCGTCGGGCCGCTGGTTGTCGGCGAGTAGCCGCATGATGTCGCTAGTGAGGAACTGGCGGCCTCCGGGGGCGAAAGTCGCCTCACGAACGGTCACTCGCGAGACAGGATCGAAGGCGGGAAGGATGCGCGTCGGAAGTCCGAAGTAGAGCTCGATGTACTCGGCGATCACACCCAGATCTGGAGCGTCGTCCTCGAATTCGCCCAGCGGCTGCAGGTAGATGACGTGGCGAATACGGGTGACCGCGTTGGGCCCTTGCGCGAAGTACTCCTCGTAGGATTGGCCCGGTTCGTCGAATCGGTCGAGCCACTCCCCTGGGGCTGGAGGTCCGAGGTTGTGAAAGTGGCGCGGATCAGGCTCGAAGTAGGGCGCAACCTCCGGGTCGTCCGCCGATACATCGCCGTAGCCCACGACCGGAGCTTCGTTCGACTCGGATCCGTTCGCGACCGCCTCCGCTCCAAACTCGAACTGCGTGATCAGGAGCGTGGCGCCGCCAAACACTACGCACATGACAAAAGTGGCGATCGACCAGAGATTGCGCGATTCGCGCACCCACCACGGATGGATGTCGTTCGTCAGAGACATGGCGACCTTTGGAGTTGTCCGAGTGTTGCAGACAACGTCTCGATCGAAAGGTTCCATTTTTTCTCGTCGCTCGGATTTGCGACGTGTTCGAGAGGGTGTTCGAATCGCCCGTCGGATAGCGCCTGCCCCCCGATTGGCCTACAATTACTCCATCAGATTCCCGCACAACGCGCCTTGGAAGCCCCGAACGAATTGGTACGGGCCGTGCACAATGCCACGCTGCGCGAACGACCAATGCATGATGAATGAATTGACGTATCGAATCCTACTCACCTTTCTTCTGTGCTTCGGCGCTCTTGGTTGCCCCGAAGAGGAAGACCCCGATCCGACACCCGAAGGTGAATGGAGCGAGCCATTCGCGCCCGGCGCGAACTGGTTGCTCAATATCGGAGGGGCTGGCGACGAACTCTATGCCGTGGGTGGAACACCGACGTCCTCGCGTATCGAGTATTTCGATGGCGCGAAGTGGCAGGCCTCGGATGCCGGGGTCGACTCGCTGCTCAATTGGGTGCACATGTTCGAAGACGGGACCGCCTTCATCGCCGGGAACGATGGAGTCGTTCTGCGCGGCAGCCATCCCAACTGGGAGGTGATGACGACCCCGACCGACGAGGACCTTTGGGGCATCTGGGGCGCAGCGCCGGACGACATCTGGGCGGTAGGCGGCCGCGGGACCACCGACTCGAGGCGAGTCGTGATCCGGTACGACGGAACCGAATGGTCGGAGGTCACGGTAGACCTCCAGCGTCCGGGCGTGAACGCGTTCTTCAAGGTGTGGGGAAGCGGTCCGGACGACGTCTGGATCGTCGGACAGAACGGCGCCTTGGTGCAGTGGAATGGCGAAGAATTCGTCGAGACCGGAATTGGTTCGTCCCGCGATTTGATCTCCGTCTGGGGCACCGGCCCCGACGACGTTTATGTGGTTGGCGGGCGAGGAAACGGTATCATTGCGCGGTATGATGGTAGCGCGTGGACCGCGCAAGACCTGGCTCCGGCGCCCGGCCTAAACGGCGTGTGGGCTGGCGAATCGGGCGTTTGGGTTGCTGGAGCACGCGGTACCTTGCGCGCCGTGGAAGTGGGCGAGGATGGGAGCGTGTCGGTGCCTCGACTGCCTCCGATCTCGGCGCTCGATCTGCATGCAGTGTTCGGGACGGCCGATGGCCGACTCATCACGGTGGGTGGCAATTTCCAGCAGCCGCAGGGCCCATACGAGGGCGTTGCACTGGAGAAACAACGATGAAACTTCGAATCACCGCAGCGCTGCTGGCCACGATCGCTCTGACGGGCTGCCCCGACGACGACAATCCGCCGCCCGACCCCTCGCCGACAACGGTCGACAAGGGGATCTACGGCACTCAGCTCGGCGCCCCGATGGCGAAGGCGAGCGCCGAACAGCTCGAGGATTTCGAGGCGGGTCGGCTGGTCGCCGAGCGCCGATTCGATACTTCGACGGGTCTAGGTCCCAACTACAACGTCACGTTCTGTGGGAGCTGCCACGAGAAGCCCGTTTTCGGCGGAAGCGCGCCCCGCTATCGAGACTTCTTCTTGGTTGGAAGCAAGCTTCCGGATGGCTCGTTCGTCGGCCTAGGCGTGAACGGCGTTCAGACTCGATTCCAGGTGGGTCTCGACCGCGTTCTGTTCAACCCGATCGAGCCCGAAGTGAACCTCCAGGCGCGACGCAACGCGATCCCCTTCTTTGGAGTCGGCGCACTCGCCGCCATCGACGAGGAGGCGATTTTGGCCAACGTGGACGCCAACGATGAGGATGGCGACGGCATTTCGGGACGAGCCAACTACGACCGCGAGTTTGTGGGGCGGTTCGGCCGAAAATCGCAGACGGTGTCGCTCGAAGGGTTCATTCGCGGGCCGCTCTTCAATCACGCCGGAATCACCTCCGTACCGCTTTCGCAGGAGCAAAAGGCTGCATTGCCGGTTCCGAGTCAATCGCCCGAGATGGGGATTCGCAACTGCGTCGGGTGTCAGGCTGCCGCGCCCGAGGAGCCAACGACAGACAACGACAGCGTGCCGGATCCGGAGCTTTCGGACGAAGACCTTTTCGACCTGGTTTCGTTCGCCATGCTGATGGGAGCGCCCGCTCCCGATGCGCCGACCGAGCAGACGCAGCGCGGGGAAGCGCTGTTTGAGGAGGTGAATTGCACCGGTTGTCACGTGCCCGGACTGCAGGGCAAAGATGGCATTGTGATGGCGTACTCCGACCTGTTGCTCCACGACATGGGTGAGGAGCTTGCCGACGGCATAACGCAAGGGCTTGCGAGCGGTTCGGAGTTTCGGACTCAGCCCCTCTGGGGCGTCGTGGCGACCGGCCCTTGGTTGCACGACGGGCGAGCGGATTCGCTGGATGAGGCCATTCGTTGGCACGGTGGTGAAGCGAAGAATTCGCGCGAGGCGTACGAGGCGCTTTCCGATTCGGAACGTGAGGACGTCATCGCGTTCCTCGAGTCGTTGGGTGGTGCCGATCAGGTTTCCGAGGGGCTCGTTCCGCCGGGAACCCCAATCGAAGCGGTCGGGACCTTCGGAGGGCCACGGGAAGGCGTCGACGAGGCGCAGTACCTGGCCGGACGAGGGATGTTCGATCGGGACTTCAAGCTCGATGAGGGACTAGGCGACAAGTTCAACGGCGATTCATGTCGGGCTTGCCACTTCGAACCGAGCATTGGTGGTGCAGGGCCGGCGGGCCTGAATGTGGTGCGGATGCGGACCGGTGGCAGCACCCGCGATGGGTCGCTCTTGCACCGCTTCAGCGCGGTCGATTTGAACGCGCGGCCAAGCCAATCGGCGGACACGAACGACTACGAAGTTCGGCAAACTCCGGCGCTCTACGGGCTCGGCCTGATCGACGAGATTCCCGAGATGGCCATCGTGATGCGAGAAGATCCGGAAGACCTCGACGGCGACGGTATTACTGGCCGAGCGCACCGATTGACCGATGGGAGCGTGGGGCGTTTCGGGTGGAAGGCGCAGCTGCCTACGCTCGAGGATTTTGCTCGGGACGCCCTGTCGGCGGAACTGGGGCTGACCCTGTCCGAAGGCATGTTCTTGGCGGGTTCGACGACGGACTCGGACGACCTCGCCGACCCGGAGTTTGAAGGGGCTGGGTACGATGACTTGGTCTACTACCTGAAGCAGCTCGCTCCGCCGCCGCGCGGCGGGAGTGGTTCGGGGAGCGGCGGTCCGTTCGAAGCCGCCGGGTGTGACGGATGCCATGTGCCGATGATGCAGACAGCGGGCGGAGACGAGGTTTGGCTGTATAGCGACCTCCTGCTTCACGATGTCGCGCCGTCGGATTTCAGCGGCGTGACTGACGGGGACGCGACGGAGCGCGAGTTTCGGACGCCGCCGCTGTGGGGCATTGGGGCGACCGCGCCGTACATGCATGACGGGCTGTCACCTAGTTTGGACCACGCAATTCGCCGGCATGCTGGCGAGGCGACCGCTTCGGTCGAGGCGTACGAGGCGATGTCGCAGGCCGACCGAGATGCATTGCTCAATTTTCTGCGGAGTTTGTAATGGATGATGTGACGCGTACTGCTTTTCTCGGCCTGGCCATCTTGGCCGTGGGCTCGTTGGGGTGCATCAACCTGTTCGACAATGAGCCGAATGTGCCGCGGCCCGACCTGTCGGGACTAGAATGTGGCGATTTCGAGGGGAGCAATCCGCGGCTCGGATACGTCTGGGACGACTATGAACCGTTGGGAAGCGCATGCCCGGATTTGCCCGTGGAGCCAGGGTTTCAAGGGGGATTCCACATCACGCCAGCGGTGTGGGTTCCGCCACCTGCCCAGACGGGTGAACTGACCGGGGTGGTGGATATCTCCGTCACGTTTCCGAATGGCGAGAGCGAACCGATCGAGACGTCTCAGGAGATCTTCCAAGGTTTCTGGCAGCCCGTCGACGGTGGCAGTGCGGCAGAATGGCGCATCATCCTGCCGAACGATCTGGTGCAGGACGGCGGACGTTGGGACGTTCAGGTGAACATCGACATGACATTCGATGACCCCGAGCAGGCGCCCATCTCGATCAGTGAATCGACCTCTCTCTACTTGGACGTTTGATGCGTAGCGCATTCTTGGCTGTGGTGACCGCGTCGTTGGTGCTCGCGATGGGGTGCGGGAACGGTATCGACGACAAGCCAGATGGCGGTCCGGTCGTGGATGCCGGAACGTTGGAGGGGGGATTTGTCGTTCGGACCGAACAAGCGTTCGTGGAGCTCGAGGATGGCGCAAGCCTTGAAATTATTTCGGGTTTCCAGGGTGGGTGGCACGTCGAACCCTACCTCAGTTTGTCGAATATCGAGGCGGAGGCGCTCAACGGAAGCGCGACGTTCTGGGTCGAGCAAAATGGAACTCAGGTGGCGGATGCAGGCCAGATCGAGTTTGAACCGATCTTCTTTCAGACCGACGGGGAGGCGTACCTTTTCTTCACGCAGATCCAGTTCCTGACGGCAGGGTCGGCGGATGAAGTGGTTGGAGAGGCCGTGGTGCGCGGCGAAGTCATTCTGGACGACGGACGAACGGTTGAGGTGATGAACAGCGTCAACCTGGTGAACGAGGTCGAAGAATTCGAATTCTAGCGGCCATAGTGGCGGTGTTGCTCGTTGGGTGCGGCCCTTTGGAAGACGGTGGCGAAGGCGGGGTATGCGAAGGAATTGAAACGCCTGCGGAGGCCGCGGATTGCTCGTTCGATGGCGAATGCTCGTCGTACCTCGTCTGCATCGGTGGGACGTGTCAGATTCCGGAGGCGATGACCGGTCGAAATGCGGCGGGGAGCATCGAGGTCGAAGGCGAGACGTTCGATTTTGAGCTCGCGGAATCGGATGTTTCGCGGATGCGGGGGCTGACTGGACGACCATGCATGGCCGATGGATGGGGCCTGCTTCTGGAGTGGCCCCGGGAGGGGATTCGGCACATCACAATGACCGGAATGCTGTTCGATCTGGACGTCTATTGGCTCGACTCCGGCAATGAGGTTGTCGGGGTGCAGCGAGGCCTGCCGGCGGGGTCGAAGGCGTTGTTCAGTGAGCCGGAAGCGGCACAGCGCGTATTGGAAGTGCGGGCGCGATAGAGGCGTTACTTGGCTTTCATTCCGACGCGTTCGAGTTTTACGCCGCCGAGGACGACGTGTTCGATCTGGCTGAGCGCGGACACGTCCTCAAGCGGGTTTCCTTTTACAATGAGCAGGTCTGCGGCCTTGCCTTCGGCGACGATTCCGAACGACGGGTCTTCCGTGTTCTCCAGGAACTGTGCGGGATAGAGCGTTGCCGTGCGCAGTACTTCGGCGGGTGAGAGGCCGGCCTCGACATAGAGAGCGAGCTCGCGGTGGAGTGCTGCGCCATGGATGAGGCCGGCCTGTGTGTCGGTGCCAGCAACAATACGCATTCCTGCTGCGTGAAGCTTGCCGAGGTTGTCGATTCCAGTGCGCTTTTGCTTCTGGAGAAGTTCCACCATTTCGATCATCTCCGGTGCAGTGTCGTGGTCGTCGGGCCGTTTCTGGAAGGCTTCGAGAAGTTCGGCCGGGGCCATTTGTTGCTCGAGCGGGGTGGGCGCCCGATCGGAGGAGCCAAGCTCGGCGTAGCTCTTGAAGACGGCGAGCGTTGGGGTCATTGGGATTCCGAAGCTGACGAGCTTTTCGATTTCGTCGTCTTCGAGCGGTTCTTTGTAGACGCCGTGAACCCATCCATCGGCGCCGAGTTCGCCTGCGAGGATGGTGTCTTTGGCGTCGCCTGTGTGTGCGACGGCCCGGATTCCGTGCGATTTTGCAGCGTCGATGACTCCCTTTGCTGCTTCGGTCTCAATCTTCGTGCTGCCCAGCGGAATGCGGTCGATTGCGAGTTTGATGAAGTCCGGCTTTGCGGGGGCGAGTTCATCGACGGCCAACTTGGCTTCATCGGCAGTGCCGACCATGCGGACCATGCCTTCGATGAGCGGCTCGGCGAGTAGTTCGGGGGCGTTCATCCGGATGAGCGCGGCGGGGTGTCCGTCGTGAGAAGTGAACACAGGGCCAGCGGCGTAAATTCTGGGGCCGAGCGTGTCGCCACGTGCGACGTCTTCGCGGAGTTCGAAGATATCCGGGGCGACGTCGCCAGGGTCGAAAATGGTCGTGACGCCAGCGTAAAGGCAACGCGATAGGTTGAGTTCTGGGCTGGGAATGTCGAGGTGCCATGGAGGCGCCGAGCTGCCGAGGATGTGGACGTGCATGTCGACGAGGCCGGGGACGACAGTGGTGCCTTTCGCGTCGACGATTTCGCCCTTGAACCCAGTGGTACCGGTGGGGGCGATCTGCGCGATCTTTCCGTCGCGTATTACGAGGTCGACACCACTGTTGCGTTTGCCGTCGACTACGTCGACGACACTGGTGTTCGAGAGCATCCACTCGTTTGGAGCGGTTTCAGGCTTCGTGACGATCGGGTCGGGGATGGATGACCAAACGGCGGCGAAGCCTCCGAGAGTGAGGAGGAACAAGACTGAAACGGAACTTCCGAGACAGCCGAGAAAGCGCTTCTTCGTCGAATCCATAGCGTGCCTTTTCAATGAGCCATGTGAAGATAACCCGAACTTCCCGATTCGACGAACGCGGCCCGCAGCTTTCTTATGCGCGCTAATGCGCGCCTCCGAGGCGCGCATGGGGAAGGTCGAGATGTCTGCAATTGACGGCGGATTTCTTGGCGCTTTTTCTGTGCATCGCCACCCCTTCCAGCGAATTGGCACTGAATTCCGCCCAGAATCAGC
>CAYLMO010000122.1:0-12528 GCA_964384605.1 uncultured Bradymonadales bacterium
CTTCCCTTCGGCGCTTACGTAGCTCGCGCACGTCATCACCACGCCGAACCCGCCGGCTGCTCGACGGAGCAGCCAGGCGTACTCATCGTCGCCCAACGTTCCGTCCGAGTTGCTCTGCGTGTTCGTCATCGGGGCGAGGACGAAACGATTTGGAGCCTGCGCTCCGCATCGAAAACGAAGGGGCGATTGAAGGTTCGAAGGCATTGGCAAACCCGTCTGCAGCACCGTTCAGTGCTTGTGGTCGCCGTGGCCGTGCTCGCCATGGTGCTTGTGCATCTCTTTCTCGCCGCCCGCGGTTTCGCCAGCTTTCCCGGCGGCAGCGAACTTGGCTGGGTCCGCCTCGAACTTCGAAACGCAGCCTTCGCAGCAGACGTAGTAGGTGCCGCCGTCGTGCTCGATGGACGGAGTGTCGTCCGCGACGGTAAAGACGTGCCCGCTGACGGGACACTTCGTGATGTCGCCAACCTGGCGGGTTCCGTCGTTGAGCTTGACGTCTTCTGGGGCAGTCTCGGCAGAGGAGTCGGGCTCAGGCGCCGGCTCTTCGGTCTCACCTTCGGCGGGCTCAGCGGGCTCGGCCGGCTCGGCGGGCTGGTCGGTCTCGAGCGCTTGGTCCGTGGTCTCGGTCGCCTGTTCGTCAGGAGTCTCGGGCGACGCGCTGCAGGCCGAGAGGGAAAGTGCGAGGACAATCAGTAGAATAGACAATCGCATGGCTGTATCCGTGTTGGAGTCGCGAAACTAGACGCGCAAGGGATATCGGACCCTCCAGCCGATCGCAACGAGTGTCTATCGCACAGCGTGTCGCCACGCCGTCAATCGTTCATGCACGCGTCGATTTCGGCCGAACAAAACTGCGTCAGGCAGGCCTCACGATCGGCCGCTCCCGCACAGTTCTCCTGCACGCACTGTTGAATTTGCGTAACCAAGCCCTGAGCCGATGCGGTCCCGGCAAGCAAGCAGTATTGCTGGCACTGCGCGGTTTGACATGCCTGAACGCAAGCGACCGTTTCGCTGCAGTTGAACGCGAGCCCACGGCCGCAAGCGTTGGCTTCGGGACCGCACTCGGCATTGGCGCAAGTCGCCTGATTTGCTGCGTCGGGGCAGTTCTCCTGCACGCACATCGAGAGAGCTTGGAAATCCGCGATGGCCTGCTCGCCCGCTAGGAATCTGCACTCGTCCACACAATCGGAGTCGCCAACGCAATCTTCGACACAGACGGTTACTTCCTCGCAAGTTGCCAGCGATGCCGAAGTCGAGTTGTTCCCCGTCGTCGCGTTGTTGCCTGTCGTCGCGTTGTTTCCAGTCGTCGCGTTGTTCCCGGTCGCACCGTTGCTCGTCGAGTTGTTCATCACGGTCGAATTGTTCACCGATACGTTGTTCCCGGAACTCGCGTTTTCGTTGCCCAGGCTGGGCTTCTCGTCGTCACCACAGGCGCTTGCCGCAAAGGCCAGCACGCACAAGAACAGCAATGTCATCCTCATCTTCGCCCTCCTCGGTGGCCGAAGTCGGCCAACCCCTCGAGAAGTTCGAGCGGCCGGTCGTTTGGTCTTGTTGGAATGAAAAGAGGATACCACCGACTGCGCGAAAATCAGAATCGCCTCGCCGCACCGTGGCGCTTCGAGTCAGACGAGCTCGACCGAACGTGGTGCGCCGCCGCCGGCCACAAGCGCATGAGTCTCGCGCACGACTCGATCGTTCAATGGTGTAGGCACGCCGAACTCGCGCCCGAGCATCACCACCTCGCCGCACAGAAAATCGACTTCTGAGCTGCGGCCGGTCGTCAGGCTCTGCCACGCCGACCCGCCACCACGCTCCTCTCCGCCGGCCGGCGCCAGGCGGACCGCAGCGCGATGTTCGGAGAACTCCTCCCAGGGGGTCACCGAATGACCAGCCGCCTGAAACACCGCATCGGTCTCGTCCCGAAGTCCATCGGCGAACGCACGCGAGAGTTCCGACGCAATCGCCTTCGCCATTCCGACCACGTTCGTTCGGAGCTTCGCGCGCTTCCACGCCATGACGTCGTCGCGCGCAAACGCCTCAAAACCGGCGTTCGTAAGCCGTTCGGCCAGGAGCTCAGCGAGACTGTCGCGACCGCTCGGCCATGCGCCCACGTCGAGCACGCCTGGAGCTGGCGACCCATGCACACGAACCACCCCAGCCTTCAAGTAGGTCGCCGGCATCCACACCATCATCCCATACGTCGCGAAACCTCGGCGGGCCGCCATCCGCTCTCCGGCGAGGCCGTTCTGAGCACATACGACCGACATCCCATGCGGTGCGGCGAGGGCGAGGTCGTCGAGGAGGGATGCAGAGTCCTGCAGCTTTGTCGCCACGATTGCGACGTCGTCCTCCCTCCAGTCGACGTCCGAAACGCTCGAGAATCCACGCGCGTTGGCGACGTGCGAGAACTCGGGCGTGTGCAGAGTCAGGCCCGCCGACCGAATCGCCTCGCCGTGCGCTCCGCGTGCGACCATCGCGACTTCTTCGCCCGAGCGGTCGAGAAGCCCTGCGATGGTCCCGCCCACCGCGCCCGCGCCACAAATGACGAATCTCATGTTCAGCCCCGATACGCTGCGAGCGCGGCTTCCACATCCACGCCGGAGTCGAAAGTCGAGAGAGCCTCGCCGACCGCACGCACCGTGGTCTCCATCATCTCAGGTTGCGTCGTCGCGTAGCCCATGTGGCCGACTCGGAAGTACTCGCTCTTGTTCCGCGGATGCAGGCCGCCCGCGACGATGACTCCGCGCGACTTGATTTCCCCAACCAGCGAAGAATCCACGCCGTCTGGATAGCGGATCGCGCTCAAGGTGTTGGCCGCCAATTCTTCCGACTCCGGGACGAGCGACATGCCGAGCGACGCCCAGGCGCGACGACAGCCCTCGGCCACCCGCCTGTGTCTTGCGAACACCTCGTCGATGCCTTCGTCGACAATCTCAGAAAGACCGGCGTCGAGCGCGAGTACGAGGTTGGTCGCCGGCGTCGCGAAGTACGACGGACGGCGAGTCTCGTAGGCCTTCATGATGGGCTGCCACTGACGAAAATCCATCGACATCGGCGGCAGCGCGGTCAATCGCTCGCGGGCCGCGAGCGCCCGCGGACTGGCCACGAGCAGCGCGAGGCCCGGCGGCAAGCCGATCGCTTTCTGAGAGCCCGTCAGGAAAACGTCGGCTCCCCAAGCCTCCATTTCGAAGGTCTCGGCGACCGTGGAGCAGACACCGTCGAATACGGTCATCGCGTCTACTTCGCGCGCGACTTCGCAAACCATTTCGGGATCGATTCGTACGCCGGTCGACGTATCGACGTGCGTCGCAAACACGACCGTCGGTTTCACCTCCCACACCACCTCGCGAATCTCTTCAGCGCCCGGCGCAGTGCCCAGCTCTGGTCCGGTCACGTGGACGACTCGAGCTCCTCTTCGGCTCAACATGTCGGCCATTCGATCGGAGAAGTACCCCGTGTTCACGACGACCACCGGGTCGTCCGGACCGACGAGATTGGTGACTGCCATCTCCATGGCGAACGTGCCGCTCCCGGCAACCACGAAGGGCTGACTCTCTTCGGAGGCCTTCCAAACGGTGCGCATCTTCTCGAGACTCGCTCCAAAAGCCTCGATGACGCCGGGCGAAACATGGCTCGGCGGCGGCACCTGGAAGGCGGCCTGAACTGCGGGTGAAACTTCGATGGGGCCGGGGATCATCAACAAGGACATAGCGTTCGGGCGCAAGAGTTTGATCCGGGTGATTCCGGGAATCGGGCCGAGTGTAAGCGCAGATGGCTCGACTTTCGAGGTCGGCGCAGGCGGTGTTTCGACGGGCGTGAACCGAATCAGCTTTCGGAGTACGATCCGATCCTCACGACCAATGTTCCAAACGATGGAAGAGAATGCGCACTCGAGTGTCGAGCACGAGCACCTGGCTATCAGCCGGAACGAACAATTGCTCCACAGAGCTGGCGTTCTACTGCTTGAGCCAGCCCTGAGGAGCAATCTGGGACGTGAGGTGCTTCGGATTCAGCTCGGGTCCGTGACCCGACCGATGAAGATGATCGAGCCGGTCTCAACGTCGCGGATCAAGTAGATGAACGGCGAGTCGACGTTCATCTCGACGTCGGCGACCGGTACGGAGGTTTCGCCGACGACCACTGCCGTTGCCGCTGCCGCCTCGGTACCACTCTCATCCAGGTTGATGAACGCCTTCTGAATCACGTCGGTGATGACGAGCCCGCCACCTGCCGACATTCCCGAGAAGTCCGCGTCCGTGAACGGCAGAATCATCCCCATGTCCTGCAGAGTCTGCGTGAGCGGCAGGGTCGTCTCGATTTGGAACTTCGGCAGTCCGAGCTGCACCATCGACGGCGCGAGTTCGGTGTCCAGCGAATCGATGAAGGCGCCGTCGAGCTCATTCTGTTCGAAGGCCGCCAGGTCGTCCGGATGGATGATGACCATCGAAACCTCTCCACCGTCGTACATGAGCTCGGCGACGTCAGCCGTTCCAATGCGCGCGTAGTTGTGCGTCTCCAGCTGATTCATCTGGTCCACGTTCACCGATTGTCCGGCCGCCGTGGTGAACGATGCGCTTTGCGTCGCGCCCTCCTCGAATGGCGTCTGCCATGCGGCGTTGAAGTAGATCGCGTTCGTCAGCACCAGCCGGGTGTTCGGCGTGATCGACCCATCGGGGAGGAGGTCTTTGATCTTCTCTTCGGTCTGGTCCTCGACCCACAGGTTGATGGTCTCACGGGAGCTGTCGGGGTCAGCAGCGAAGTCGAGCACGCGCAGCCCAGCGCCGTAGTTCAGCGCGAGCGTATCGAGGTAGTCCTGCTCGAACGGGAAGTCGGCCTGGCCCCAGATCGCGTTGGCGATCCGCAGACGGAACGGCTGGTCGTCGTCTTGCCCTTGCGCGCCTTGTCCACGGCTCTCCAGCTCGAGATCGAGGTGGTTGAACACCGGGTGGAGCTTCTCTTGTTCGAGATCGTAGTGAAGCACCTGTGCCATTTCGGTCGCGGTTTCGCCGCGCGCTCCGGCGTAGGTCATGGCCAGGGCGATCGATGCGCTGTAGGGCGACGAGATCATGCCGTCGGTGCCGACCACGCTCGCTTTGTAAAGGTCGACCGCGAACGCGTTGTTGCCCGCAACCTGCGCCGCCACATCGTTGGCGTCGACATTCGGGTCGGTCACTCGTGCGAGGTCTGAGGTGACTACCTCGCCGCCTGTCTCGTCGGGGGTCTTGGCGTTGCTGCCACCATCGTCGCCCCCACAACCGATCAGAAGCGAGGCTGCCAATAGTGCCGGGATACTTGTCTTGGTGAATGCGTTCATCGTCAGCTCCATTTAGTTCATGTCCAAACTGTCGGTTGATCTAAACGCAGGACCCGTGCCAGCGCGAAAAGCTGCACCGAGAGCACCAGAACGCACCCTCCACAGTAGAGCCCCGCAGATTCCTGAGTCGCCGAGAAACGAAGTCTCAAATTTCTTAGAGCTACTTCACGAACCAGACTTTCGCGATCAGTCCGTCGTCGCCGACCTGATAGATGGCCATGGCGATCAGTGGTTCCGGCCGCCCGAGGCCGGTGACGAGCTCGTGGTCGAAGACGAAGTTGCCGACGACCGTTCGCGAGGTCACCGCAGCATGGCGCTCGGGAGTGCGCTCGAAGAGATCGCCGTAGACCTCGCGCATCCACGCGGTGCCACGGCCCGTTTCTTCGCCTGAAGGGAGGTCGTAGACGACCACGTCTTCGGCATAACACGCCACGAAGGCGTCGATGTCGTGGGCATTGTAGGCATCGAGTTGAGCCTGAGCGGCACGGCGGGGAATCTCACTCACGATAGTCTCCAGCTCGTCTGTTTCTACAGATTGGGCCGCGGTTGCGGCGCACGCAACGTACACCAGGTGCGCCTCAACCTCGAAGTCGGGCTGCGAAACGCGCAGAACGGCTCGCGACACCGTGCGTCGTGAGGTAGAAACGATGCGTCCACAGAAAGACCGAGGGAATTCATGGATATCGACGGGCAGCGTCGTTCAGACAATTTCGAGGACCGCGGGGCTGGTTCGGGCGGTGGTCGCGGCGGCAGTGGTGGCGGCACACGCTTGCTCTCGATGGCCTACCGCAAGTTTGGGTTCAAGGGACTGATCGTAGCCGGCGTCGTCATGGGCGGTGTCTACCTGTTCGCCCCCGCATCGGTGCAGCAATCGCTCACGGGTTCGAGTTCGACGCCCGCCACGCAAGGCGGCGGAAGTGTCTGCGACGCGTCGCAGAAGAACTCCGAAGCGTGCGATTTTTCGCGCGCCATCCTCGCTTCGACCGAAGATGTATGGGTGAAGAAGTTCGCGGCGCGCCAGCTCCCCGAATACGGCAAGGCGCCTCCAAAGGCTTACCCGGAACCCACCCTCGTGGTGTTCGCCAATGCGGTCAGCACGGGCGGGTGCGGAAATGCCACTTCGGCAACTGGACCGTTCTACTGCCCCGCTGACAAGAAGCTCTACATCGACCCGAGCTTCTACGACACGCTCGCCGAGCGCTTGAAGGCGCCCGGCGACTTCGCCCAGGCCTACGTGATCGCCCACGAGGTCGGGCACCATATCCAGAACGAGATCGGCTCGCTTCGCATGCCGGTGAAAGGTGAGTCCAAGAACCAGGTCTCGGTGCGCGTCGAGCTGCAGGCCGACTGCCTCGCCGGGGTCTGGGGCCACAGCGCTCGCGCGAACCTCAAGATCACCGACGAAGACCTCGCCGAAGCTACGCAGGCCGCACACTCGATCGGCGACGACGCCCTCGGCCATCAAGACGAAGCCAGCTTCACCCACGGCTCGAGCGAGCAGCGAATCCGCTGGTTCCGCGCGGGATTCGAATCCGGCGACCCACTGAAGTGCGACACGTTCGCGGTCACCAACTACGACGACCTCTAAGCCATGTTCGAACGCCTCTCCGACATCGAAATCAAGGTCATCCTGTGCGCCATCGTGCTCGCCCCCATCATCGGCATGATGGTCTGGAACCACTACAAGACGTCCGGAGCGGCCAAGGACGAAGCCATCGTTCGATGCCAACAGGCTGAAGACACGGCCGTCTGCATGCCCGGCATCGAACTTCATCACGCCGACTGCTTCGCCGCATGCAAAGTGGGCGGAGGCCGATTCACCAAGTCGTCGCTGCATCAAGCAGACTACGACTACTGCGTGCGAAATGGCGTCGAGGGCCTTCGCGCCAAACGCGCCGAAGACTACAAAGCCAGGTACGGGAAGTAAGTGGAATCCAGCGAAACACAACTCCCCGAGACGCGCGCAGTCGAAGACAAATACGACATCATCCGCAAGATTGGCGAAGGGGCCTCGGCCGAGACCTTCCTCGCCGAAGACCGGGAGACGAGCGAACGCGTCGTCATCAAGTCGCTGCACGTCGAGAAGCTCGACGGATGGAAGTTCTTCGAGCTCTTCGAACGCGAAGCCAATACCCTCTCGGGCTTGAACCACGCGGGCGTCCCGAACTTCATCGAGTGGTTTGCGTCGAAGTCCGAGAACGACCGCCCGCGCTTTCACATTGTGCAGGAGTACATCGAGGGCAAGCCGCTCGCCGAGATCATCAACGGCGGCGGAATGAGCGAGGCTGAGTTCGACCAGCTCGCCCTCGGCATGCTCGACATCCTCAACTACCTGCACAGCCGCACACCGCCTGTGTTTCACCGCGACATCAAGCCCTCGAACATCATCATCCGCGAGATGGGTGCACCGGTGCTCATCGACTTCGGGAGCGTCACCAGCGGCTGGCGAGCTGAGGACGAACGGGGCTCGACCGTCGCAGGCACCCATGGCTACATGCCGCCGGAACAGTACATGGGCCAGGTCTCGACTCGTTCAGACCTCTACGGCCTGGGCGCAACTCTCCTTCACGTGGTCTCTGGACGAGCTCCGAGTGAGTTCTCGTTCGACGACGGCCGCATCAATGTGCCGCAAGACCTCGCCGTTCGCCGAAGCACGCTGGAAGCGCTGAACCGGTTGCTCGAACCCGCTCCCCGGGACCGACCGCAGTCAGCCAAAGAGGCGCGGAAGCTGTTCGTCTCTGGCTCGTCGAGCGAAATTGCAGTGGTCCCCAAGGACGGCCAGAAGGCGAGCGCGACAGACCTGATGGTCGTCGAAAGCGCGGTCGTAAAGCTCGAGAACCCCGACGGCACGCATTTCGTCGACCTCGGAAAACCGCTCCGCGACCCGAACGGCGAGTTCAAGGACGTCTTTCAGTCGCTCGACACGCCGTTCTACACCCTGAGCGTGGGCAACGAGGGCGTGAACCGTATCGCGCAGAACTGGAGCGTTCCTGCGCAAGTGCTGGTCTGGGCGGTGATGGTGTTGCTGACCTTCGGCATCTGGCCGCTCACTCGACTGATGGGTCGCTCCGAACGCGCGCGGCGTGCCGAACTGTTTCGCACCGGAATCTTCCGGCGGGCGACCGTCGTCGGCATCTCGCCGCACAACCAGATGTCGAGCCGTGTGACCTACGAGTTCGAACTCGACGGCGAACGCGTCCAGACGTCGTGTCTCGTCGTAAGCACCGACGCCAGCCACATGGTGGCTGGCGACGTCTACGGCGTGCTCTACGAATTCGGAAATCCGACCAACAGCACGATCGTCTACCGGTAGTGTTCGAGCGCGGTCAGAAGGTCACGCTGGAATCGACCGCCACGTTCGCCGACTCGTACTTCGAGCCCTTGATCATGTAGAGCCCGCGACGCGAATTCGGCTCGTACTCCCGCATCTGATCGGCGAGCGAGCTGAGGCGGTCGTTCGCGCGGTCGAAGGTGTCTTCGTCAACGTCGTATTCGTCCACGAAGTCTTCGTTCGACTCGACCATCTCCTCGAGCAGTTTCGCCGCCTGCAGGCGTTGACCCGACTCGTAGACTCGAGTCGCTTCGGTGAGCGTGCGCACCGTGCGCACCTTCTGGAGCCGACTCATCACTACCGGCTCGTGTTTGGTCTCTGCGTTTTGGATGAACTGATTCCATCGGGCCACCTGCGCGACGCCGGCGCGGTCTTCCCACTTCAGCTCCGCTTCGATGCGAACAGGCTCGAACACCTTCACCGGCTCGAGTTCGATCAGGACGTCCCGTCGCATCCCCTCGGTGAGTGACCCGAGCTCGATGACAATTCCGCCTTCAGGAGCGGCTCGCCATTCGAAGCCCTCCACGCGCGAAACGTATGGTCCGCCCAGAATCTCGACATGGAGCGTTGCGCGCGAAGTCACGTTCGAAGTGAGCGAGGCGAGCTCCTGGTCGAACGACGTCGCCGGAGCGTTGTCGTACACGAAGTAGTAGTTGCCGCCTCCGCGGCGGGCCATGCTCTGCAGCAGGTCTTCGTTGTAGTCGAGTCCAACTCCGAGCGAAGTCGTCGTCACGCCCCACTCCATCGCCGTGCCGGTCATGTTCGCGAGCGTACCGATGTCGACGATCCCCTCATTGGCCTGCCCGTCCGAGAGCAGCATCACGCGACGCACGCTGTCTCGATCGCGCATCTGGATCTGCTCGTAACCAAGCTCCCAACCGCCGCTGATGTTGGTTCCGCCGTCAGCGTTCAGGGCCTGAATCTTCCGCTTGAGATCGGATCGGTTCGAGGCCGAGAGGCGCGTCTTTGGCGCAACGAGCCAAGCGTCGGAGCTATACGCAACGATCGCGACACGGTCTTGCGGCCCCAGACTGTCGAGCAGCGCGACCGCAGCGGCCTGCACGTCCATCAGCGGTTCTCCGCGCATCGAGCCCGAAACGTCGAACACCAGCGCAAGGTCGATCGGCTTGCGCTCCGATTGCTGACTCGACTCCCACGCCTGAACGCCGATCGCGATCGCCATCTCTTCGCGCTCGCCCTGTTCGATACTCAAGTGCGACGCTTTGCCGAGCAGACTGATGGCCTCGTCTCCTTGTCGGTCGATCGCGAACAGCGGCTCGGCGCGAGTGGTCACCCCGTCATTCTGGAGCGCATGGATCGTCGACCGCGGCGCGGGTGCGGGTCCTGGCGGCACGATCGAGCCGAACATCAGGTACCAGAAGAACATGACCGAGCCGATGGCGGCGAAGATGCCGCACGCCAGAACGGCCACGATGCGATGAAGAGTGAAGATTCGACGAGGTGCCATGAGTGCCTCCGAGGCGTGTGGGTTGCGTGATGGAGGCAGACTGGCAGACGAGAATGTTCGTCGAGTCAATCCGATGTGAAACTTGTGTGAATTCTGCGCCGAGCGAGCAATACTGGTCGTAAGGAGCAACAGAAGTGTCTTTCAGAACCCAACAGCAGGTAGCGGCTCGCCGGCGGCGAGCCCTACTCGGCCGGTCGGAGGAGTTGTCGGCTGGGGGTGAACTTCTCGACAGGCGCGTTCCCATCGTCACCATCTGGGGCACGGCGGGCGTAGGAAAAACCACGCTCGCCGAGGTGCTCGCAGCCAACGACCCACGGCCTGTGGTGCGAGTAGACCTGGCGTCGACGCGCGAGCTGAGCGGTATCGTCGAAGCTCTCGTCGAAGCACTCGGTGTACCGGGGAGCGAAGGCGACACACTGGAGTCCACGCTCGAAACGATCGAGTTTGCGCTCTCGCAACGCACCGGCGACCTGCTCTTTCTCGACAATGTGGAGCACTTGGTCGACGACGTCACCGCACTGCTCGAGTCGTGGAGCGTCAAACCGGGCGTGCTGCTCACTTCGCGCCAGCCGACCCACATCGAGGGCGAGATCTGCGTAGCGCTCGGAGTGCTCGACGAAGAGGCGGCGGTCGAGATGTTCCACCGCCGCGCCGAGGCGCAGAGCGCGGACTACGAGCGCGACGATGAGACCGTCCGTCTGCTCGTAAACGAGCTCGACCGCCTGCCACTCGCGATTGAACTCGCCGCCGGGCGAGTGACCATCATGCGGCCTGTCGACATTCTCGGGCGAATGAACGAGCGATTTGCGCTTCTCAGCTCTCCGGACCGACGGCAGCGGCTCGACGCGTCGATCGATCTCTCCTGGCAGCTCCTCGACAGCACCGAACAGGCCGCGCTCTCGAACCTCGCCATGCTCGACGGCCCGTTCGATAGCGAGGTCGAGCGCGCCCTCGGGGTGTCTGACTCGGTTCAGCGATTGGTCGACTGCGCCCTCGTCGCAGAAAACCGCGCCGCAAGACAACTGCTCGTCACGATCCGGGAGTTCGCGCAAGCACGCGCGTCAGAAGGACTGCGCGACGAGACGATGCGTGCCCTCCGTGACTACTACCTCGACGAGGCGCAGCGACGGTTTGAGGCTATCGAGTCACCCGCCGCCGCCGAGTCGTACGCGTGGCTGGCGTTTCATCGACCACACATCGTGCAGGCCGCGCTCCACGCCTCCGAGGCGGCGCCAAATGAGTCGACCGCCCTGTTGTTGGCCGTTGGCCCAGCCTACATGCGGTCTGGCGTGATGCACGTCTACGAGGACCTCGTGCTTCAGGTCGCTCCCACAGACGCCGACCTTCGTCGTCGATGGCTCTGTCAGCGCGCACTGATCGCCACGACGATCGGCTCGAACGTCGACTCACGCGCTCTACTGGCCGAAGCCGAAACGCTCGACCCCGACCGCCAAGACTTCGAGCTGTACCAGCGTCGCTACTGGTCGCATCGCGAGAACATGGACCTCGAAGCGGCCGAGTCGGAATTGCTCACCGCGATCGAACTGGCGCAGGAACTCGGCAACGAAAAGCAGGAGCTCGAGTTCGGCCGCATGCTCTGTTCGCTTCGGAACAACCTCTCCATCTATGGACTTCGGCCCGCGGATACTCTGCCGGAGAATCACCAGGAGCTGCTTCGAATCTACGAGCGCACCCGAGAAGTTCTCGGGATGGTGCACGAGCTGGCAGCCATCGAGACGCTCGCCTACTCATACAAGGGCCTCGGACAACCAGAGATGGCGCGGGATGCGTACGAGAAGGCGTACGACCGGATGTTGCCGAACTCCGGCTGGGAGTCGTCGATTCGCATCGGACACTCGAAGGTCGAGCGGGAGTTGGGCAATCACGAGCGAGCCCTCGAGCTGGCGCTCGAGGCGGTTGACTGCGCTCGTCGTACCGGTCGGCGAGGTTTCCTCTACTCTTCGTGGTGCGAGGCGGGTGACCGTGCGTGGCACCTGGGTCGATACGAAGAGAGCCTGAGGTACTACGACGAGACGCTCGAAGGCGGACGGCGCTACGACCAAGCCATCGCGGTTCAGGGAGGATTGCTGGGTCGGGCATCGGTCCTCACGGATCTGCGGCGTTTCGAGGACGCCCGGAAAGACATCGACGAGGTTCGAAAGCTGCAGATTCGCGCGATGGGCGACCTGACGGCGAAGTGCGTCGAAGCCACGATTCTCGCGGCCGACGGCGAGTATGAGGCGGCTCATGCGTTGCTCGACGAAACGCTGCCGAAGCTGCGTTCGATGCCCACCTACGGTGATGCCGGCGACGCCTGGGAAGACCTCTGGCACGCTCGGCTACGACTGTTCGAGGTGCCCGGGTTGTTGGAGCGGGGCCAAGTGGCAGCGGCGCGCGCCATCGTGGAGCGCGCTCATG
>CAYLMO010000123.1:0-12144 GCA_964384605.1 uncultured Bradymonadales bacterium
TTCTTCAGAGCCCTCGCCACATGATACCCCAAAGCCTAGTCCGAGCAGCGCTATGATTCCTAACGGCCGGCGCATTTTCCACCCCATTGAGTGTTTCGTGATTGTCGGTAGTGTAGCATGATTCTTGTTCAATTCCAGTCCCCGTAGACCGACGTGTATAGTGGCCCCTTCGTCCCGTCCTCCACTTCAAGCTCAACGACCGCGTCGCAGTAGATACATAGCAGCGGTGCGTCGTTGGTAACCGTTCGTTCGAATTCTCTTTGGGCATCCATCTTTGGACCTCTCAAGAGCTAGTTCGATGTTTTCATTCGCAATCTGAACGAGCTGCCGTGTTGCCGATGTAAGAAGTAACGGCGTTCTCTCCGGACCATATCCCCAACTCTTGCGCGTCGCACCAATCGTACGCGGTGTTGTCGATGAACATGAACAAGGGCACATCGCTCTTCTGGTCCGGCCGCTCGAAAAGCTCGAGCTTCTCATTCGACGCCACGATGAAGGCGCCTCCGATGCGCCTGACCGGCACCACGAATGTCTCGACACTCTGATCGGCTGCGCCGCGGTGGGAGTTCGCGACCGACTGATGGTCTCGGAGCTTGTCGGCCCGGACCAGCTTAGTGGGATCGAGCCTCTCCCAGAGCCTCAGAGTGGCGACTGGCTCGCCGTCCACGACGAATCGCCACAATCGTTCAAGAGCTGGTACGCGCACTTCGGCGAAAAGTCTCGGGACCGCACGATCTACCTGCAACAGATCGGCAAGTTCGAGGGGAGGGCACCGCACCCCGACTTGTTGGCCGAGTACGTGAGCATCTACTTCGGCGTGAACGTAGAGAGCCTTCCGGCCATCCCGCTCGAAGACCTGAAGGTGACGCAGCGTACGCGCGAACCGTACGGGAACGTGCAAATCCTCAGCACCGATGTCCTCGAAGAGCTCAAGAGACGAAAGGCCGCGGATACCGACACGTTGATGGGCATCACGATGTCCGACCTCTATCCCCGAGAGAGCTGGAACTTCGTCTTCGGCCAGGCTTCGCTCGTGAACGGCGTCGGAATCATGTCGTTCAACCGCTTCGACCCCGACAACGTGTTCTCCAACGAGCCGAAACCCGGCGAAACTGCGGAGCAGGCGATTTTGCGACGCAGTCTGAAACTCCTCACGCATGAGCTCGGGCACACCTTCGGCGTCAGCCACTGCACGCATTTCCACTGCATGATGAACGGCAGCAACAACCTGAGCGAAACCGACCGATCCCCGCTCCATATCTGCCCGATCGACCTGCAGAAGATACAATTCGCCGTCGGGTTCGACGCTCGCGAGCGGTATCTCCGGCTCGGCGATTGGTACGAACGAAACGGGTTCCCCGAGCAGGCCGATTTCGCGCGAGCGCGTGCGGCCGAACTCGACGAATGAGGGGTCTGCGAGTCAGTAGCTAGAACCTCTCCGAGCCTCCGATGGAAACTGTGGCATTGGTCTCCAACGCCCGAATTGCCATCGGAGCCTCGGAGATTGAACAGGTTCCAGCGCGGAGGTGTCTGCGAGTTGGTAGAGTCTGCCCCGACCATTGTTCCGAATCGGCCGTTGTGCGAGTCTCGACCCCATCTGAACACGGGTCGAACCATGCACAGAAAGTACACGATCGCCCTCATCGTTTGCGCGCTGTTCCTGATTGGCTGCCGCAGCACGTGGACTTCGAGTGTCGGCCTCGATGCCGCCGTCTACGAAGCAAACACGTACTCCATCCACGTCGAGAGCGAGCGCTACACGACGTACCTCGTGGTGCCGCAGGCCACGGTCACCGAGCGATTCGTTCGAATCGGCGACCATGTCTACGTGACCGAAGAGCTCGACGATCGAACACTCGAGATTCGACCGGTGACGCCCGGCGCCCCCATGCAGGCCGGAGCTGTCGAAGCCGAACCCATGTTCGCCGACACCCTCGCCGAAGCCGCGGCTGGCCTCAGCCCGTACGGAGTTTTCGCAAGTGGTGCCGTCTCGTGGCTCGGTGAAGCGCCCAAGGGGCCAGTCACCGTAGTGGCCGTGGATCCGGGCCGCATCTCAGAGGGCCGATACGAGATCATCACCGCGGCCGGTGTATTTGATGGCACCGTAACCTGGGGCGACGAACCACCCGCCGACAATACACTGGTGATTCCCGATGGTCCGGCAATCACGAGTCGCCCGACGCTCGCTCAGCTCGGCACCGAGGCACAGGCGGTCAAACCGGGATGGACAGCGATGACCGCGGGTCCACTCCCGCCCGACGACCAATACCTCTACGCCTCGAAGGTCAGCCCAATCGCACGCCGTCTGGGAGCCGACCTCTACGTCACCATTTGGAATGATCGCGTCTACATCGGTTCGACCGAACCCATTCAGTCGCGTGGCGTCCCGTACATCCTCGGCGAGAACCCGCTCGGCGTGGGAGGGACCGCGGCCGAGGTCGCGTCCGAACTCAAGGCGCTCGAAGCACTTCGGCTCGCGAAACCGCTCAGCGCGGCCGGGTACTTCGACCCATCCGACTTCGACATTCACGGCAACTCGGAAGTCACACGCATCGGCATCTTGGAACTCCTCGCCGAGGGAGGCTACTACGCGTACGCCCGCGAGCGGTTGGTGCAGCAAGGCCCGCTGACCGGCTTCCGCCGCGCGATCGACGCTCGCCTTCGGCACCGTGCGGGCTTCGACGACGCACGCAAACAGGCCGCCGCTGCATACGAAGAGTTGCTCGTCCTCTCGGGCGCTGCCGGTAGCCACGCCCTCGGTACCGTAGCGCTCTTCGTGGCGCGACTCGACGCCGAGAATGGAAACTGGAAGACCGCCACGGTCGTGGCGGCACAGGCTGCAGACAAGTTCAAAGAGGTTCGCGACAGCATTCGTGCCGCCGAGGCCGAGCTCTTCGCGGGCGAGGCGGCGATAGTCGCGGGCGAGTTCGAGAGTGGTGAAAAGCTCGTCAATCAGGCCCGTAGCCGCTTCTACCACGGCAAATCACCGTATCGATCGGCCCTCACCGAAGTCAGCCTCGCCCATGTCTACCTGAGCTCAGGAAAGAGCGAGGACGCGACCAAGATGGCGGACTACGCGTTCCGCCGGTTCAAAGCCTCGGGCGACGAAGTCGCGCAGAATCGCGCCACCGTCGCGATGGCGCGCGCCAAAGGCGACCCTGCGATGCTCAATAAAGCGTTCGCGACCGCGGTCGAGAAAGGCGACCGGCTAGGCGCGCTCGACGCCGCTGCGGGAATGGTGGAACGCTCCGGCGTGCCAGAAGGCGAGCGCCGTCTGGCGCTGGCGGTCGCGCTTGCACGTGGATTCCCTCACACATCCACGCCGCTTCAGCGACTGCGGGCTTCGTCTGCCGCCGTGAAGATTTGTGTCAGCCGTGGCGAATGGGTCGCGGGACTGCAGCCTGACGACGTCCAGCTGGTGTCGCTGATGTGTGGTACCGACCTCGACATCGCGTCGGTCGGCGGGGCTCGCGCAGTCGATCCCGAACAGATCTACTCCCGACTGCTCTCCGGTGAGTACGAGGGTGCGCGCCGTATGCTGGGCCAGATGAAGGCGGACGAAGAGGTCTCTTTCGAGATGGCGGCAACGCTCGCAATCGCTCGGTTTCTCATCGAAGAGCAGGGTGTCGACGACGTTCTCAGCCAGCCCACCGCTGCGCTCGACTCGGTTGATCCCGCAAAGCGTCCAGCTGCGTTGATGGCGCAGGCAGAGCGTGCTGAACGTGCGGGCGCACATGCGCTCGCCGAAGTGTGGGGCGGGGCCGCGGTCGCCGCCGTGAGTTCGACCGACGCCGGCTCGCCGATCGAAGCTCGTGCGCGCCTGGCCAAGGCGCAGGTCGCTCGGCTCATCCGTATGCAGCGGGCGCTGGCGGCCAACGAGTTCGCTTCTCGCGTGACCACCGGAATGGCCGCCGTCGAATCGAGCGAACATGCGGCCAAGGCGCTCGTCGCCGGCTATGGCGCTGTGGCGGCCCAAATGGTCGGCGCATCTTCCGACGTCCGCGCACTTCGTGAGGTCGTCGAACTCGAGCTCGAGTCGGTGTCCGACGCAGAATTGGCAGACGTGCGCTCGAACCTGGCATGGTTCGCCATGCGCCACGGGGCGAAATCGCTGGCCGAGAAAGACCTCAAGGCTGCGGAACGAGCGCTGAAGAAGGTGAATGCCAGCGAACGAAGCGCCACGGTTGTCGCTCGAATCGCCGTGACCGAAGGTTTTGCGGCACGCTCGGCCAACTCTAGCGGCACGTTCAAGCTCGTCTCACTCTGGTTCGACAACCCTGGCGACGACCCCGAAGTGGCCGCGGATCTGTGGCGCCTCACGCTCGAATCGGTCCCGAATGACGGGCTCCGAAAGAGCTTCGTCGCCCGCCTCGACAAGGCGGCCGAAGCGCTTCAACCTGCCGCACGAGGTGCGAAGGCTCGTGATCTCTTGAGCCAGGGCGAGTTCGCGAAAGCGCGCGAAATCGTGAAATCTGGACCAACCGGCGCGAATCCAACTGAAGCGCTCGAACTCGACATTCGCACCGCCCAGCTGGGCGACTCGGGGGCGTCGAGCCGGCAACTCACCCGCCTGGCGCAGACTACGTTCAACTTCGATGTCGGGCTTCACGCGATGGCGACCCTCGTCGAAGACCGTGAGCAAAGAACAGAAAAGTGGGCGAAGACCAAGCAAACTCGCCGTGGGGCACCGGACTCCGAGGTCGTTCGCGCCAAGTTGGTCGAAGAAGCCGCCAGCTCGAAGGCCGCGAATGCGTCAGTCGCGAAGAAACTCCAAGACGAACTCGACGCAGCCTTGGAATCGAGGGACGCCGCGAAAATCGTGGCCGCCGTTGGCGCTCGGGTCGATGAACTCGTCGCGACGGGGCGTGCCGACGCCGCGAAGACGCTGCTCGATCGTACCGCGACGTGGTTTTCGAAGACCGAGCCGGAATCCACAGCCGAACTCGAGCGTTTGCGCCTCGCCGCGTTCTGGCATGGATTTGAACCCATCGAGACGATCAATCACGCGTACCGGGTGATCGAAAAAGGCACGATCGAGGACCCCTCGACTCGAGCCAGGTTCCACCTGTTGACGGCGAAAGCCGACTTCGCGCTCGGGATCGACGCTCACGGGCTCGCCATGCTCCGCGTCGCAGATGAGGCTGCACGTACCTCGGGCGATCGCTCGCTCATCAAAGAAGTCGACGCCCTCGCCAAGAGCCTCGAAATCGATCTCCGCTAGCGCAAAAGAGAAGACCATGACGGTCTCACCCAAAGAACTTCACGAAGTCTTTCCCGAGAAACGAAGCGACGATGAGGCTCAGATCGAGCTGCGAGGAGTGCGTACGCACAACCTCCAGTCGGTCGACGTCAACATCCCGCGCTTCGAGCTGACGGTGGTCTCCGGCGTCAGCGGTTCGGGCAAGTCGAGCCTGGCTTTCGACACGCTCTATGCCGAAGGGCAGAGGCGCTACACCGAATCGTTGTCGACCTATGCGCGGCAGTTCCTGCAGCAGATGGAGCGACCGCCGGTCGACGAGATCAAGAACGTGCAGCCGGCGCTAGCGCTGCGGCAGAAGAACGACGTGAGCAACGCGCGTTCGACCGTCGGCACGATCACGGAGCTCGACGACCACCTGCAGCTCGTCTTCTCTCACGCAGGCGAGACCCACTGCCCCAATGGGCACGGCCCGGTTCGGCGCGACACCGTATCGAACGTCGTCGACGAGCTTCTCGAGCTCGAAGACGGCGCCCGTGTGGTCGTCGTTGGCGTGGTGGAAGCAACCGAAAGCGAGCACCGTTCGGCAGTGCTGAAACAGCTCGTGCAGGAAGGCTATCGCCGGCTCTATCTCGACCGCGAGACCGTCGAGATCGACGACGCCGATGCGCTCGACCAGCTGCTCGACCTGGAGCGATTCCCGGTCGTCGTCGACCGCCTCGCGTTGCGCCCCGACGACAAGCAACGCATCGCTGAAGCCGTCGAGACCGGCTTCGCCGTCGGCCGAGGCCGTATCGAAGTGTTCGAGCACGACAGCGACCGCAAAGAGCCGCATGTGTTCGACCAGGCGTTCCGCTGCAACGTCTGCGCGACCGAGTTCGTCGAGCCACAGCCGGCGCTCTTCACGTTCAACAGCTCGCTCGGTGCTTGTCCGAACTGCAATGGGTTCGGCAAGACCATTGGCCTCGACTTCAAGAAGGTCATCCCGAACCCGAACGTCTCGATTCTGGACGGCGCGGTCGCCGCGTTTTCCACGCCGAAGTACTCGGCCTGGCAGAAGCGACTGGTCGAGGCGATGCGCGACGAGGGAATCCCGCTCGACATCGCGTACCGCAAGCTCGACCCAAAGTGGCAACGGTTCATCCGCGAGGGCAAACGCGGCAGCGGCTGGAAGGGCATTCGAGGGTTCTTCAAGGAGCTTCAACAGAAGCAGTACAAGACCCACGTGCGCATCTTCCTCGCGAAGTATCGCGGCTATGACGATTGCGAGGCCTGCCAGGGGACTCGACTGTCGGCAGAGGCGCGAAACGTGCGTTTCCACGACCTGCTCATCGCCGACTTCTGGGAGATGCGGATTGAACAGGCGCGCAAGTGGTTCCACGAGCTGGAGCTCACGCCGCTCGAAGAAGCGACCGTCGGCATCGTCATCGAAGAGATTCGCGACCGCCTCGACTACCTCGAGGAAGTTGGCGTCGGCTACCTGCCGGTCGGTCGCCCATCGCGCACGCTCTCGGGCGGCGAGATGCAGCGGATTCACCTCACGACGAGCCTGGGCCGTTCGCTCACGGACACGCTGTATGTGCTCGACGAGCCGACGGCGGGCCTGCACGCTCGGGACTCCGCAAGACTCCTCGAAGTCCTCTATCGCCTGCGCGACCTGGGCAACACGGTCGTCGTGGTCGAGCACGACCCGGAGATCATTCGGGGCGGCGACTACGTTGTCGAGCTCGGGCCGTTGGGCGGTGAGAAGGGCGGCAAACTGGTCTTTCAGGGAGAGATGGCGGAGTTCCGCAAGAGCGGCACGCTCACCGCGAAATCACTGGACGCGCGCCTTGTCGTGCCCGGCCGCGACCGCGAACCGACGACCGACTTCATCCGCATCGTCGGCGCGCTCGAGAACAATCTCGACGACCTCACCGTGGAGATTCCGAAGGAACGTCTGACCGCCGTCACTGGAGTCTCGGGCAGCGGCAAATCCACCCTGATGCACTCGATCCTCTACAACGGCTGGAGACGCTCCAAAGGGCAGGGCGGTGTCGATGCTGGCACCGTCGAAGCCCTCGAGGGGCTCGACGACTTCGAAGAGGTCGTCATGATGGACCAGGCTTCCCTCGGCCGCTCGTCGCGCTCGAACCCGATGAGCTACACCAAGGCGTACGACGACATCCGCAAGGTGTTCGCCGACACGCGCTCCGCGAAGCTCGCGGGCCTGACCGCCGGTGACTTCTCATTCAACAGCCCGGGCGGCCGCTGCGAAGACTGTCAGGGGTTGGGCTACCAGACGATCGACATGCACTTCATCGCCGACGTCGAAGTCGTCTGCGAGACCTGCAATGGCCGGCGGTTCACCAAGAAGGTGCTCGACGTCGAGTACCGCGGACACAACATCTACGACGTCTTCAAGATGACGGTGGACCAGGGCGTGGAGTTCTTCGAAGGGCACAACGCGCTGCTGCGAAAGCTCCAGCCGCTCCAGGAGGTTGGCCTCGGCTACGTTCGCATGGGCCAGACCACCTCCACGCTCTCGGGCGGAGAGGCTCAGCGCGTGAAGCTCGCGACCTACATCGCCGCCGGAAACAAGCGCGGCGAGACCCAGCCGGTCTTCTTCATCTTCGACGAGCCAACCGTCGGGCTTCACTACGCCGACGTTGAAACTCTGGTCCTCGCGCTGCGAAAGCTGATCGAGATTGGCCACACGGTCGCCGTCATCGAACACAACATCGACCTGATCGCGCAGTGTGACCACGTCATCGATTTGGGGCCGGACGCTGGGCCGCGCGGTGGAAAGCTCGTGGCGAGCGGCTCCCCAGAGGAAGTTGCGGGCACCGAGGGATCGGTGACCGGGCAATATCTTCGCGAGTACCTCGGGTAGTTTCTGGTCTCTGGTCTCTGGTCTCTGGTTTCTTCCAACAAGAAACGTGGCAGCCACCTCCGAATCACTCGGAGATGGCTGCGAACAAACGAGAAACCAGAGACTCGAAACGAGAAACGCGAAGCCCTACGCCGTCTTCCGAAGAGGAGCTTCCGGCGCATCCAGCTGGTTCAAACGCGCGAGCCGGCCCGGCCGCGCATCGGTCAGCGTGTCGTTCACAATCACTGCCTCGCCTTTCACCAGCGTTGCTCGATAGCCCGTCGCCGACTGCATGAACCGCTTTCCTCCCGCTGGAAGGTCCGCGACGATTTCGGGGTGTCCGATGTCGAGCGCGTCGTAGTCGATGACGTTGATGTCCGCGCGCTTGCCCACTTCGATCGTGCCCCGGTCGTGGAACCCGCAGAACTCGGCCGGCTCGCCCGACAGCTTGTTGATCGCCCACTCCACCGACATCTTGCCGGTCGTGCCGCGGACTCGGTCTCGGGTCCAGTGCTTGATGAGGTAGGTCGGGAAGCTGCCGTCGCAGATGGTGCCAACGTGCGCACCACCGTCGCTCAGGCCGGTCATGGCGAACTCGTGCGTCATCATCTCGGACAGCTCGTCGTAGTCGCCGTTGTGATAGTTGAAGATCGGGAAGTAGAGCAGCGTCTTGCCGTTGTTCTCGACCATCGCGTCGTAGATCGCCTCGAGCGCCGAGACGTCGCGGCGAATGGCTTCGGCGAGCAACGACTCTTCGCGCGGGGGCTCGTAGTCGAATCCCTTCTCGAAGCGGAACACTCGGGCCGCGATGAAGTCGATCGCCTCGATCATCTCGTCTGCGAGCGGCGGAACGTTGCTTCCGTCGCCTGACAGCTTCACAGGCGTTTCGTTCAGAATCTGCTGCTTCACTTCTGGTTTTGCCATCTCGGCGGCCTGCTCCTCGACCGAAAGGTGCGAGAGCTTCTGCCACGTCGGGAATCCGAGGAACGGGTGGAACGAAGCCTGGAGGCCGAGCATCACGCCAATCCCGCGCGGAGCTGACTGCACGCGCATGTCGAGCCCTTTGGCCTGAGCCGCTTCGATTCGGGCGAGGACTTTCTTCCACTGCTCGGTCGCTCGGGCGCGCTGCACCAGCGACATCGAGAACTTGTGTCCGTCGGCGTTGGCCACCATCTCTTCCAGAATGTCGAACTCCGGCTCGAATCGCTTCGGCGACTCGGCGAGGTCGAAGTCGCTGACCGCCTGCAGCACGCCGTGGTCGAGACCGTGGAACGCTTTGGCGATGCCGACGAGCTCACGCAGCTTCGCTTCGCTGCCCGGGGTCGTCTTGCCTTCCGTGTCGCGGTGGTTGTCGCTTCGGCCGGTGCTGAAACCCAGCGCGCCATGCTCGAGCGCTTCACGCACGATGTCCTGCATCTTCTGAACGTCTTCTTCCGTCGCCTCGTTCTCGGCGAGGGCGCGCTCACGCATCACGTAGACGCGCAAGACGTCGTGCGGCACCTGCACGGCGAAATCGATCGTGTGCGGCATGCTGTCGAGGAAGTCCATGTACTCCGGGAAGGTTTCCCATTCCCACGGAATGCCTTCCGCAAGCGCAGTTCCAGGGATGTCCTCGACCCCTTCCATGAGGCTGACCAGCTTGTCTCGGTCTTCCGGGTGGACCGGCGCGAAACCGACGCCACAGCTGCCCATCACCGCCGTCGTCACGCCGTGATAAACGCTCGGTGCAAGCACTTCGTCCCAGGAGACCTGACCGTCGTAGTGGGTGTGGACGTCGATGAACCCCGGTGTCACGAGGCATCCATCAGCATCGATGACTTCCTTGGCCGTCCCTTCGAACGAGCCGACCGCGACGATTCTGCCGTCTTTGATCGCCACATCTGCTTTGGTTCCGGCGCTGCCGGTACCGTCGATTACCGTTCCGTTCACGATTTTGATGTCGAAATCTGCCATGGCCTGTCTCCGTGTTCGTCGTTCATCCATTCGATGAAATAGACCGTAATGACCGCTGGTCACTTTGTCAATGACCGTCGGTCATTAATCTTGTTTTCCGTCGACGAGGTCATTGCGTTCCGCCTATAGAAGCGGCATTGAAACGTGGCCACAATTCGTCGAAACTCTGTGAGTCACGGTCCCTACCGAGAGAATCTCAAATGTCGCAGTTACGAAACGCACTCATGTTTGTAGCCCTGGTTGTTTTGTCCGCGTGCAACCTGAGCGATCCGGAAACGGGCGTTACGGTCGGAAACAACGAAAACAACGAAAACAATGCGACGACGGGCAACAACGCCACGACGCCAGTTTGCGATCTGGCCTGTGAGAATGGTGCGTGCGAACTCACCGCCGGCGTCGCCGAGTGCGTCTGTGACGAAGGCTACGGTGGCGGGTTGTGCGACGCGTGCGCGAGCGGCTTCCAAGACAACGATTCCGACGGCGTCTGCACCGAAAGTTGTGTTGGACTCGATTGCGGCGAGTTCGGCACATGCGACGACACTTCCGGGACCCGGACTTGCGTTTGTGATGACGAGCATCAGGGCGAGCTTTGTGACGAGTGCGCCGACGGTCTACAAGACAACGACGGTGATGGGGTCTGCGCTCCATCGTGCGACGCGGCGCCGGCCGACGAGTGCGGCACTTTTGGCTTCTGCGACGATTCGAGCGGAGAGATCGGATGCGCCTGTCCGGCCGGTCAGGCGTTCAGCGAAGCCGACGGCGACTGTGTCATCACCGTGCCGCTCGACCCAGAGTTCGATGACGACCCAGCTGCATCGCCATGGATGACCACTGGAAACGTGGTGCTCGACAACACGTTGGTCGGTCTGCGTGACCCGGGGCTCGCCGTGTTTGGAGAACCTGCTTGTCTCGACGGTGGCTACGTTTCGCAGACCTATGACCTCGCCGAACGCGACGTCACTGGCCCTCTCTTTGTGGATGTGGCTTTCAAGACGGGCTGCATGTTCCCACCGTGCTTTGAGGCCTCAGGTTTGGGAGTTCGCATGGGAACCGCGTTTCAAACCATCCCGACAGCTGACTCTTTCCAGGAAGACCACGAAGCCCTCGTCTGTCTCGGCGAAGCTGCGTATGGAATGGGGGCGACGTTCGCGATTTCGAATCCGAACCCTCCCGGCGGCAATTGTGACTTCGGGTATCTGGAGGCCGTGGACCACCTCGAGTTTGTCCGGGCTACGGAGGATGAGTGCCCGACGCCCGGCGCATTGCTGAACGGTCGATTCGATCAGGCGATGGTTGGAACGGAGATACCAGGGTGGACAGTCGGAACGCGCGGTTCGTATCAGATCGAGATTGTGAACGGAGAGAACGCCCTCGTGATGAAGCCTGGGCAGCGCTGCGTTTCACAGTTTGCATCGACCACGGTGGGCATACCCGCCGGGCCCACAGCATGGGCCATTACCTATACTTCGGTGCTTTCCGATTCTGCGCGTTCGAGCTTCCGGGTCGGCCCAATCTCGGAGAGTGAAATCGGCGACGGGGCGGTGCGGTCGGGGGGCTTCTGTCTGCCTCGCTGGATGAACGGAACGTACGTGGATGTGCGCTATGCCGTGAGCGGCCAGTCTGGCGCATGCAACGATACGTCGCCCTGGACCAACATTCTCGACAACGTGGAGCTCGTCGCCACGCCTGAGTGTGGAGAGACAGGCATCCTGCGCGATGGAACGTTCGACACGACCGGTCCATCGCCGTGGATTTACCCCTCCGTCAACAGCGCGACCTACACGTTCCCCACGGTGAACGGGAACAGGTACCTGCGAATGTCTGCCGGTCAATGCGACTCACCGGCAGCTACCCAATCCATCCTGATCCCACCGGGAGCCAACTCGCCGAACGCATTACAATTCCGATACAACTACGCTGATGACGACCGGACGAACGCGACCGCGATCGTTTCTACTTCCCGACTCACGCTGAACGAGACGAACGGCGCCTGGCGCAACGGGGAAATTTGTATCCCGCCGAGTACGCAGGGATTCCCGATCGACGTACGCATCGGGATGGGTTCCACCGGGCTTTGCGCTCCAGGAAACCCGCTTCCGGCGGCGCTCGAGCTGGATGACATCGAGCTGGTCACTTCTTCGAA
>CAYLMO010000124.1:0-11775 GCA_964384605.1 uncultured Bradymonadales bacterium
TCGGGAAAGGCGCGTAGATACTCGCGCATCACCTCCATAGGGTCGCCAATTTCGCGCACTTTGTCGGCCTCGGGCAGGCAGAGGGTGAGCGGTTCGTACGATGCTTCGTCCATGACCTGCTTTGCGATCGAGATGGCCTCGTCTGTGCCGACGATCTCCTGCAACGCGATGAAGAACGCGAGGTACTCGATCTGGGTGTCGAGGAAGGTCTGGTTGGTGAGGCCGCGTTCGCGGAACTCGGTCAGGTCGATTTGCTTCGTGCGGCGGTGTGCGCGGGTGAAGTGCCAGAGGAACTTGGGCATGCGCCACCAGCCGAGGCGTTTCATGACGACAGCTTTGGACCGCTTTTTCATGCGGGCGCGGACGTCGGCGGGCCAGGAGGCTTCGGCTTCGGTGAAAGGTTGGCCGTAGAAGCGGAGGTTCTCGGTTTTCAGTTCTCGGTTGTCTGTTTCCATCGAATGACCGGTTCGGGGTGAATCGAGCGCCGGGGTCTAACACATCATTCGGCCCATTGGGCCTCATGAAGCTTGCCTCCCGGGTACTCGCCTACTGAGGGACCGAGTTCATTAGTCGGCCAAGGTTGGTAGCGACATCAAGTACATCAATGCATCTGATGGCTTGAACTCGCCCTCGATCATCTTCTGGCAGGTATTGAGGATGTGGAGGTCGAGTCCGGCGTACTCGAGCTCCCGCCCGAGCGCGCTCGTGAGGTTGAGCAGGTCTCGGCCGGCGGAGCCGTAGTCCTTGGCGATCTGTTCGGGGTCGACTTCGTCCTTCTCGAGCGCTTCGGCGCCGATGCGGAAGTCGGGGCTACCTGGGTACGACGTGTCGACGTGGAGGTTCGCCGAGCCGGCCATGCCGAAGGTGGTTCGCTCATAGCCGCCGCGATAGACCACGAATCGGGACATTTCGGCGAGTCCGCGGGCGTGGAGGGTGGACATGAGGGAGTTGCCGACGCCCATCTGAGAGGCGACTCCGGCGCCCATCGAGATCACGCGCGAGTAGGCGGCTGCGACCTCGGCGCCGAGCAGGTCGGACGACCGATAGAGGCGGAATCCGACGCTCACGAGCGCGTCTTCGACGGCGTCCTGGACCTCGGGGAAGTGGGTGGCGCACACACCCGCGGCCGGCAGCCCGAGCGTGACGTCTTCGGAGCGCATGGGGCCAGTGAGGAAGCCGAATCGGCGCGTCGGCGTCTCTTCTTCGAGGACCTGGGAGACCGTCTTCAAGGTGTGCAGCTCGAAGTTTCGGCAGAGGTGCACGATGGCGTGACGGCCAGACAATTCGTCGCCGAGTCGGCGCGAAACCGAGCGCACATGCGCCATTGGGACCGACAGGAAGATGAGGGAGACGTCGCTCATACCGGCGGCGTCGACCTCTTCGACACCGTCGGGGATGGTCTCGTCGAGTTCGGCGGGGACGTCGTCGGGGCGCCAGATGCGCACCGGTGTTTCGGTGCGTTGGAGCAGCGCGAGCAGGGCCTGGAATCGAGCTCCGCGGCCGACGAGTCCGACAGGTTCTTTGAGGGCCATGGTCAAACCTTAGCGCGTGCGAGGATTTCGGAGGCGTCCGGGTCGAAGGTGCGCACCCGGTTGCCGTAGAAGTAGAGGAGGTCCAGTCGTTTCGCGACCACACCGCTGCCGCCGATGGAGATCTGCGACGGGATGTGGAAGGTGCGAAGGGCCTCGATTCCGTCGTCGATCGTGCGGTCGATGTCGGAGGTCATCGCCAAGGGTGCCATCTCGAATTCGCCGCGTTCGGCGCGGTCTCGCATGACCGACACCAGCTCGCCAACCGTCGCGCGGAGCATGTGCCAGGGGACCACCTCTTCGCCGTGCATCCGCAGCAGTTGGTAGACGTCGAAGCCTGGGAATCGTGCTCGGACGAGCTCGAAGATGGACCACGCGACGAGCTGCCCCGGCTGGATGACCGTGTTGCGCAGGAACGACTCGGCGACCTTGCGGCCCGTAAAGCGCGTGTACTGCCGGTCGCGCGACTCGTCGACGGTTATCTCGCCGGTCCGCGACGACTGGATGTACGTGCGCGGATCCACGCGGCGCCCGCGGTCGTCGTACGACTCGCCGTCGTCATCGACCACGTTGCCGAACGGGTCCATCGGCTCGCCGTAGCGAAGCACCGTGGTGGAGTCCATCTTCATCGTGTTGAGCACGAAGCGGATGATGGTCTTGATCTGGTTGAATTCGTCGTTCTCGAGGAAGTAGCGGCTGCCGCCTTCACGGCGCAGGAACTCGCGAATCAGCGATTCTGCCTCGAGGACGAGGTTGTAGTTGATGGTCACCGGGCAGATGTAGATGCGCTCGTCTTTTCCGGTGGTCATGAGGTTGTTGGAGTAGGCCGAAACGGCCGTGCCGAGGAGGCCGAGCTTGAGCTTGGTCTCGACCATGTTGGAGCGGCAGCGGGTACCTCCCGGGAAGAAGAGCGAATGGTAGCCGCGCTCGAGGAGGACCTGCGAGTAGGTCTTCAGGATGTCTTTGTAGAGTCCGTGCGACAGTCGTCGGTCGACCTTGTAGGCGCCGAGGTTGTGCATGAAGAAGGCGGTCAGCGGGTTGGTGAAGAGGTTCTTGCCGGCGCCGTAGGTGACGGGCGGCAGGCCGCTGTGGTGGAGGCTCCAGCCGAGGAGGATGGAGTCCATGTTGGACGAGTGGGTGGGCACGACGACGAGGGTGCCGCGCTCGGTGAGCTTGCGCATGCGGGCGGTGTGGCCTTCGACGACGACTCGTTCGGAGAGGTCGCGAATGTGGCTCAGACCTTCGCGCAGAATGCGGGGGTCGAGGCCCCACTTGCTGACGTCCTGGGTCTTGAAGAGTACGCCGAGGCCCATCGGCAGGAGCGACGTCGCGAACGCGAAGACTTCGGGGTCGAACTTGCCCGCGGTGTCCTCGACGTAGCTGTCGACCAGCGTGCGCAGGATCTCGCGCTTCTCGTCTTCGGACTGGTCGGCCACGGTGCGGGCAAGGTGGCGCCACCAGCCGATGTCGCGGATCTCTTCTTCGGGGCCGGTCTCGTTACGAAGGCGGTCGATCTCGACGTACGCCGTTTCGTTGAGGACGTACTCGAGCCGCGCTTCCTGTCGCTTGCGCGAGGCGGTGAGGTAGTCGGAGTAGATCCGACGAGCGACTTCGGATTTGAGGTGCGGGCGCTCTTCGTTGAAGCGGAAGAGGGGCGCGTCGTACGAGAGCGTGCTGCTCAGAAAGGACATCGGGGTCCTCGAGGCGGTGGGGTGCTTTTGTGCGTGTGGACACAGTAATTGGAGTGGTGGGTTTGCGCTATTGGCTTTCGATCCTCTGGGAGTGGGTGGCGGGGATGAAGAGGGGTTTGGGGTGGATATGCACTCCGGGGTCTAGCGCACCACCGGGCCCATGGGCCCGGCTGGTGCTTGCCGCCCGGCTACTCGCCAGACCAGCTTCGAGGTGAACTTGGGCCGGGGACAGTGCTCGAACCCCCCTTGCGCCCGTTCGGCCACTCGCCGGACCAGCTTCGAGGTGAACCTGGGCCGGTGAAACTGCTCGATTCCACCCTTGCGCCCATTCGGCGAGTAGCCGGGAGGCAAGCCTTCGTTTGGGCGAAGCCGAAACGAGGCGTTAGACCCCGGTCCACGATTCGAGCACCCAATCGTCGCCACAAAAAAAGGGCCGCCCGATTTGGGCGGCCCTCGAAATCGAGTGGGGATCCCCACCCACTCGAAAGTCTCTTACAGGTCGTTCGGGCAGCTGTGGTCGCTGTCGACCGGGTCCATCTGGGTCTCAGGCAGTGCGCCGTGAGCGAGGATTCGGCTGCCCGATCCGCCGGTGAAGTCGACGTGGATGTGGTCATCGTGGTCGCTGTTGTAGTCCGGCGAGAGGATGGTGTTGAAGATGCCAGCGTTCTTGATGGCGTGGGTGATGTCGTAGAGCGCGCGGCCGCCAGCGGTGGTCGGATTGCTCGTGTTGTGCTCCCAGTGGCGGACGTACGTGTACTTGGTGCCGTTCACGGTGTAGCCGTTGATGTCGTAGGCGCGGGCCGTCGAGTGCTGCGACGGGGTGCCGGTGCCAGCCACGTTGCGGCAGTTGTACGAACCAGCGTGGAAGACTTCGGTGACGCCGCGTGCTGCGAGCGTTTCGGAGAGGTCGACCAGCTTGAGAGCCATCTCGCAGGAGGTCTGCATGCGGCGCGTCGAGGTTGCCCAGGAGACGCGGTGGGTGACGCCAGCGATGGGCGTGTTGAGCATGACAGCGTCTTCGACGGTGCAGGTCGACGACTGGCGGATGGTCATCGGCTCGAAGCTGACGCCGCGAGCGCGGAGCTGGTCGTAGCAAGGACCTTCGACTTCGTTCGGCACTTCTTCTTCTTCGATGCTGAAGGTGGTGACGTTGCTCTTCTGACCGCCGCCCAGCGTGTTCGAGAGAGCGGTGGGGTTGTTACCAGCCTGGATTTCGAGGCGGTACGACTTGCCGGCGTCCGAGGCGTTCTCAACCCAGACCTGGTACTCGCCCGGAGGCATGTCGCGGATGGGCCAGTAGATCGACTCGCTGGGGTTTTCTTCTTTGCCCTGGCAGTCGAACGACGGGCACTCAGGGTGGTCCGCGAAGGAGCCGAGCTGCGACTCGCCCTGCGTGGAGCGCCAGAAGATGTGGTCGCCCTGAGGGTCGATGACGTGGAGGTCGAGGTTGACCGGCTCATTTTCGTTGCCTTCCCACGAGAGGGTGATGAAGGCGTAGTCGACGGAGGTGCAGGCGCCGCTGACGCAGGCGTTGCCGGCGGGGCAGTCGGCGTGTGCTGCGCACTGCTGGCCGTTGAGCTCGCCGCCGGGCGTTCCGGTGTTGTCACCGCTGGGGCCGCCGGTCGGGTCGGTGCCCGATGGGTCGACGGGGTTGAATCCAGCAGGAGCGGCGACGCCAGGCTGATCCAGGATGCTCGCACCAGCCTCACCGCAGGAGGCTGCGAAGAGAAGAGCGAAGCAGGCGATAAGGGCGCGGGTCGAGTTTCGCATGGGTCAGTCTCCTTTAAAACGTGAGGTCGCGGTCGACCGCGTTGTTTGCGTCTGCGTACTTATGTTCCACCGTCTGCCCGAAGGTCTTGACGATGGCGATGATGAAGCAGGCGACCAAGATGAGGAGGATGATGTATTCGGTCGCCGTAGCGCCCGACTCGTCCTCGTGCAGGGTCTTGAAGATGTTTTTCAGTGCCGTGTTCATGTCGTCCTCAGTTGGGGATCAGCGGGACGCTTCATAGGTATATCAAGACGCGTGCCAACTTCTTCGGAGCACCTACACCTACATGTGGGTACTCAGAATCACGATCGGGGTCTGAAGGGCCGGAAACCCGTGTGGTTACTGATCCGGGGACGGTTGTACCCGATCTGTGGCATGGATGGCACAGGTGGTGACTGGAGGAGTTGTTGTGGCGTTTCTGCCACAGTCTGCTTTCCGCTATCCGCTGCCCGCTTCCCGCTATCCGCGCGTTGCTGGGAACGCCTCCCACCGCTATCCTCGCGCCATGTCCTCAGAACTCTTTCCAGCCGGCACGATCATCGACGGTCGCTACCGCATCACGCGGCCGCTCGGTCAGGGCGGATTCGCGCGCGTGTTCGAGGCCGAGCACGTCCAGCTGGAACGCCGCGCCGCGCTCAAGATCCTCAACTACGTCGCCGAACCGGGAGACACGTTCTATAAGCGCTTCGTGCGCGAGGCGAAGATCGCCGCCAACCTCGATCACCCCAACGTCGTGACGATCTTCGATTTCGGCGTCGTCGAGGGGAAGAACCTGCCCTACATCGCGATGGAAGCGCTCGACGGGCGCGACCTACACGAGGAGCTCGTGGAGTACGGGCCGATGACACCCGCGCGCGCGCTTCCCCTCTTCAAGGGAGCCCTCGAAGCGCTCGGGGTCGGTCACGATCGCGGGATCGTACATAAGGATCTGAAGCCGTCGAACCTGTTTCTGGTCAAGCCGGGCACGCCGCAAGAGCGGCTCGTGGTCGTCGACTACGGCATTGCGCGGCTCAACGACGACCCCAATGGTCAGCTCACGCGAACTGGCGCGATGTCGGGCACGCCGGCCTACCTGGCTCCGGAGTACTTCCAGAACCAATCGGTGACTCCAGCGCTCGACGTCTATCAGATGGGGCTCATCATCGCGGAGACCCTCACCGGCAAGCGGGTGGTCGATGCCGCCACGCCGGTAGCGATCGCGGTCGCACACACGTCGGGGCAACACGACATCTCCGATCGACTGCGCGCGAGCCCGCTCGGGCCTTTCCTCGACAAGGCGCTGCGCGTCGATCCCTCGGAGCGCTTTCAGAATGCGTCGGAGATGCTTCGCGCGCTCGAAGGTGTTCGCCCGCCGAGCCCGGGCGTGTCGTTCTCCGAGACGACCCAGATTCCGAAAGCTCACACGCCCGAGGCGTTCGCCGAAACGGCGATGACCCCCAGCAGTGAGTTTCAGCAGGAGCGGTCGAGTTCAGACGAGTGGGACAACACGCCGGCGCCACGACCCGCGACCGTGCAGGAGAATCGCGCCGACGCGACCGCGCAGGGCCGACCGGGAGGTGACGCAGCGTCGTCGGGTCCGCAACAGTCCCGCCCGCTTGCACCACCCGCAACCCATCCGGTGAAGCAGAAGAAATCCAAGGCGCTGATGTGGGCGTTCATCGGGTTCATCCTGCTGTCGGGCGCCGGCATCGTGATCTTCACGGTGGCGGTCATCATGATCTCCGACAACGAGGCCAACGCGGGCTACGACAACGGCTCGAGCGAAGGGGCGGCCGTTCTCGACCTCGACCTCGACCTCGACACTGATGCACCAGACGCCGCCAACCTGGCCTACGGAACTTCGAAAGAGAATCAGAAGCTCTACGGCTACGCGTTTGGCCAGTCTTCACTCTTCACGCTCACTTATTCGATGTGGTTCTACGAAGCGAACCGCGTGAATTTCGGCGGCCTCGAAGACGGCGAGCACTTTGGTACGATGCCTGACATGCAGGCGGTGTATGGGATGGCGAATGAGCAACTTCGCCGTTCGGCCGGTATGCAGCCGTCGAGAAAACGGCTCGATTCCGCCGCCAAGGATTACATCGCCGCCCTCCGGAGGCTTCGACCGATCTTGGACGACGCCGCGATGTATTACGAAGTCGAGAAAGGCTGGGAAAACGACGGAATGGCCGGCGGCAAGGCCCTCGACAAGCGGATCATGCCGGAGCTGAAGAAGTATCAGAAGGCCGAACGCACGTTCACGATCGAGGTCTACAAGAGCTGGGTTGCCTACGCGAACGGCCTGCAAAAGAAGTATGGGACGAGCGGCATAGAGGGCGCACGACATCGTGCCGCCGCGCTGCTCAGCGCGGGCGCGAACCTGATGCTACAGGCCCGACGGAACCCAAAGAGCTCGGCGTACACGGCCCGCGTCGACGACTTCCGCGACGCGCTCAACGACTATCGAAAGTTCCTCTCGGCCAACGAGGCCAAGCTCGGCGGCCAGTTCGGGCCGGTCGAGCCGCACACACATCTGACGACGCAGGCCAAATCGCTGCTCGCCGCCGCCAACGACTATCCGGCCGCGCTCGAAGACGCCGCAGCAAACGTCGGAACGAACAAACATCTGAAGAAGGCAAACCCTGTGCTCGAGATTCAGACGATGACACAGGCGTTCCACTCAATGACGTCCATGCACAACCATATGCTCGCCAACTGAGCGAGCGAGACGAGGGCATCATGGTCAACCCGGGCATTCACGCTGAGATGGCAAACCTCATCCAGCGCGAGAAAGAACTCGAAGAGAAGCTCGCCGAGCTCGAGAAAGAGATTCCGGTTTGGAAGAAGCGCGTGAAACTCGCGCGCGACAAGGGGATGAGCGACCTCGCCGCTGAGGCTGGGGAGCGTGCGGACTTGCTCGAGTCTCAGGCCAAAAAGGCGGTCACCGAGCTCGACCACATCCAGCAGCAAAAAGACATGTTGCGCTACGAATCTCGGCGGCCAAGCGGTAGAGAGGTGGAGCGCGCCGAAGCGATGGTGGAATCGGTGCGGATGGGCGGACTCATCGATCCTGACGAAGCGGCGTTGGACCGCGAGTTCAAGGATCTCGCGGCGAAGAGCGCAGCCGACAAGATGGTGCTCGACTTTGGAGACGACGACTAATCATGGGCAAAGACAAGAAGAAGAAAGAGTCCAAGAAGTCGAAGTCGGACAAGAAATCGAAGAAGTCCGACAAGAAGTCGAAGAAGGCCGAGAAGGCCGAGAAGGCCGAGCGCGGCAAGAAAGTCGACGCCGAGAGCAACGCGGCCGACACCGAGCTCGTGCATCGCGACCTCGACGCCATCATTACGCTGGCGGACCTGGAGGCCGCCGCGCAGGCGCGAGATGATCTGTCGGAGGTGGACTTCGCGGGCAGCGACCTGTCGGACGCAAACCTCGCTGGAGGGTTGTTCGCCGGGAGTGATTTCAGCGGCGTAGACCTGTCGAACGCTGACCTGTCGAACGCCGAGCTCATCGGCTGCAGCTTTGCCGGAGCAGTGCTCGCCGGAGCGAATCTGGCGGGCGCCAATTTAGCGGGCGCGGACTTCTCCGGTGCCCTCTTTTCGCAGACCAACTTCACTCGCGCCGACCTGACCGGCGCGGACCTCGCGGGCGCAGCTGCGGGTGGATGCGATTTCACCGAGGCGCTTCTGACCGAGGTGGTCGCGGCGGGCTGCAATCTGAACGGTTCGACGCTCGACCGCGCCAACTTTGCCGAAGCGAACCTTTCGGGGGCGAGCTTGCTCGAGGTGACGGCTTCGTCGGTGCAGTTCACCGAGGCAGACCTATCGGGCGCCGACATGTCGTCGGCTTCGTTCACCGGGAGCGACTTCACCGGCTCGGACATGTCGGGAGCAGACCTGTCGGACTCGACGTTCGACCAGGCGAATCTGACCGACTGCGACATGTCGGGCGCGACACTGGTCGAAGCTTCGTTCAAGGACGCCGATTTCAGCCGCGTCGACATCTCAGGCGTAGATGCCGAAGGCGCAGATTTCGAGGGCGCGACACTCGATGAGGTTGACGTCGAGGGCCTCTCCGGGGCATCCAACCTGCCCGACTAGTCACCCTGCGGGAGGACCCGTGGCAAAAGAACCGATCAACATTCCGACCATCCGCGGCCGCATTGCCGAACGAATCTCGCGCGCGAAACCTCGCGAACGTGAGGATATCGACTTCGGTGATTCGGTGGGCGAGGTGTTGCTTCGCTCGCCGCAGGAGCGGGGGACGGTGGCGCTGGCATTGCTCCTGCTCGAGAACCTGCGGGAGCACGGCGGAACGCGCGTGCCGCAGACGACGACGGAATCGGTGCTGAAGAAATGCCTCGCGACGCTGGGTCCGAAAGAGGTGATGGACCTCGAGATCGAGGTGTACGAGACGCTGCTTTGGATCGGCAGCGCGATCGACCCCGACTGGAAGAACGACGAGCCCCTCGACCCCGACGAGATCGACCCCACCAAAGGGCATTCGGAGCTTGTGCGTTGGGCGATCGCGGCGGGTCAGGACCTGCAGCTGGCGTACTTTTCGCGCAACCGCGGCGAGTTGACGGAGCGGCGGATCACGCCGATTTCGCTCGAGGCGGAGACGTACATCCACGCGTTTTGCCACCTGCGGCGCGATGAGCGGATCTTCCGGATCAGCCGCATTGCGGAGCTGGAGCCAGTGGGCGGGTGGAGTCGCCTGAAGAAGGAGTTGGCGACGGCGGAGCGGGCGAGGAAGAAGGCCGAGGCGGAAGAGGACGACTCGCAGGTGAAGTTGTTCTGAGAACGTCGGATTGGGAGTCGAATCATCGACCGGGGCCTAACGTCGATTCCGGCTGCGCCGGAAATCGACTTGGCTCCCGGGCACTGTAGACGGCCATCAACGCTTGTGTTGGGAACGGGTTTGAGCTTGTTCGAGAGCGCGATAGCGCACGTCGTCGAGGTTCAGAACTGCGGGAGACTCGAGCGTCTGGAAGACGTCGTAGAGGACATCGAGCATCGCGCGTAAATCGTCGTCGAAGTCGGCGATGAGCGTGCGGAGCGCGGCGTCGGACAAGGTCGGGACCGGCCCGGGAGCGCGGCGAGCGGACTCGATGCGGAGGTCGACGATGCGGCGAAGTGTGGGCAGGTCGAGCCCGCTAATCTCGAAGGTTTGGACGGCGAGGCCGGCGCGCTCCATTTCGGCGGTGTGGTCGGTGTGGGAGGTCACGACGAAGGAGGTGCCGCGGCGCCAGAGACGTCGTCGACGCCAGGTCCCGAGCCGTTGAGCTTCGTCGACGAACAGGAGCGGCGCGCGCGGGAGGTCTGGGCGTTCGCCGGGCCCGACGTAGACCCACGGGGCGTTGGGAACGTGGGCGCGGATTGCCTGGGCGTGGGTGGACTTCCCGCGGCCGCATTTGCCGAGAATCAGGACCGCCCGGGAGGTCTCCCGGACCCAGTCGGCAAGCGCTTCTGCGTCGAATTCGGGCGCGGTGATGGCGAGTCGGGCCCAGCCTTCGGGGGTGGGGGTTTCGAAGGGGTTGTGGCGCAGATTCAGGTGTTCGAACAGAAGCACTATGGCGACGCCAGCCCGAGGCACCCGCCGACGCTCGGATCGCCAAAGTCGAAGGAGCATTCGTAGCCTTCGCGGCAGTCGGCGTTGGTGTCGCAGGAGTCGAAGCAGATCGAACCGTCCGCGATTGCCACGCAGAAGGAGCCCACCGGGCACATCGCCTGACCCTCACCACAACGGACCGAGCAGTAGTTGTCTGGGAACGAAGCGCCGCCCGCACAGAAGCCAAATTCGCCGCCAGCGCAGTCGGGGGAGCCCACGCAAGCGTCGCCGACTTCGCCGGTTCCGGTTGCGCTAGGGAGGCAGATCATGGCGCCGTTGTCGGCGTCGCAGCGGTAGCCAGTGCGGCAGTCTTCGGTCGATGTACAGGTCTCGAGGCAGTAGCCGCCCGAGTCGCAGGCCGCGCCGTTCGGACAGTCGGCGGAGCTTCCGCAGAACCGGCTGCAGTAGCCTCCGTTGGGGAACGACTCGAGGCACGTTACGCCCGCGCCACCGGCGCAGTCCGACGTCTCGTTGCACTCTCCGCCGAGCGGAGTTTCGCCCGTGCCACCGGGAACGCAGAAGGCTTGAGTCATCTCGACGTTGGCGCCACAGACGTAGCCAGGGCGTTCGCAGTCGCCGACCTGTTCGCAGGCGCGGAAACACTTGCCGTCATCAGTGCAGCCGGCACCGGATGGGCAGTCGTCATCGGTCGTGCAATCGCTCACGCAGTAGCCGCCGGGGAACCCCGTATCGCCCTCGGTGAAGCACTCCTCGGCGTCGCCGCAGTCTGAATTGTTGGCGCAGGCGTTGCCGATGGAGACGAGGGTGGGTCCGACCATGCAGTCGGAGTCTTCTTCGAAGGTGCATGCTCCGCCGGGGCAGCAGCCATCGGCGAAACCGCACTCGCCGAATTCGACGACGCAGTCCGCTGTGCAATCGTCAGCTGAGCCGACCAGCATCGAGAAGGTACAGGCGTCGGTTGGGCAGGCAGTGGGGCATTCGCCAACACCGCCGGGTGGAATCGCAGGGTCGCAGAACTCGCCAGGGTCGAGGCTGCCGTCGCCGCAGAATGCGCCGACGGGCTGTTTGGCGGGGGCGTCGGAACACGACGCGAGGGCGAACGCGAAGAGCAGAATCAGGAGGTGTTTCATGGGCAGTACTGGGTGTGATGGGCCCAAATTGTACCGCTGGGGCTTCAGCGGACCACAAAGAACTTGAGGAACTCCGCAGGCGCCCGACCGGCCGATCGGGG
>CAYLMO010000125.1:0-10687 GCA_964384605.1 uncultured Bradymonadales bacterium
CACAACCTCAATCGACGAGGACCGGATGGATGACGAGAAGCTCGAATTGGAAGCCCGCGTCGCGATGCTCGAAGGCCGAATAGAAGCCCTCGAGATGCAGCTCGGCCGCGCCGAAGCTCACCGAACCGCCAACGAGCCGAATGTGGCGAGGGCGCCGGAGAAGCCCAAGACAACCGCGAGGGCGGCGAGGGTCGAGGAAGACCAACCGCCGAAGGCCCGTCCATCTGTTGCACAGCTGGTGGACAAAATTGGCATAGCCCTGCTGCTTCTTGGAGTAGGCTTCCTCCTGAAGTACAGCTACGACATGGGGTGGCTGACCGAAACGATTCGGGCCTGCCTCGGCGCAACGACCGGCGCGATCTTGCTCGCCACCGGATTGCACCAGCGTAACGACAACCCCAACCTGTCGGCCGTGTTGTTGGGCGGCGCGGTGGCGACCTTCTACGGCACGCTCTACGCGTCCCACGTGCTCTACGACCTCATCCCCGCGAACGCAGCTTTGGCTGGCACCATCGGTGTGACGATGCTCGGCTTCGTACTGGCCGTGCGCCAAGAAGAGCCGGGTCTGGCGAGCATTGCGACGATTGGTGGGTTCGCGACCCCGTTCGTGATGGAAGGGGGGCCGGAGCCGCTCGCACTCTCGATCTTCGCGACTGTGGTGACGCTCGGGACCAGCGCGATTTACCTGTTCAAGGGGTGGCGTTCGTTGCTTCTGACCTCCATGGTGGGCGGCTTTGCGCTCGCCGGGATTGGTCTGGACGACGCATCGGGCACTACAGAGGTGACCGTCGCGCTCGTGGCGCTGGCGGTCGTGGCGCTGGCGGCTGGGGCGATGCCCGCAGTTCGTGCGTATCTTCGCGACGCGGAGTTCGGGACGTTCGCCAAGTTCGTCGTTCCGATCGCGGCGCTCCTTCCGCTCTCGATGGTGCAGCTGTGGGACAACGGCGCGCCCGAGGTGTTCGCTGCGGCCTTGTCGCTGTTGGTCGTCCTGGGCTTGGTGAAGCTGCCGAAGAGCCGCCTCACGTACACGCTGTTGGCCGCTGTGCTCGGCGCCGCGATGATTGGAGTGGCGATGGGGGTCGAGGCCTTGGCGTTCCTGCTCCTCGGGTCGGCCGTCGTCTGGGCGTGGCTCGCGAAAGACAAGGATGCGCTATTGCTGCCGGCACTCGCGACGCTGAACGTCGCGGGTCTCTGGTCGCTCGTGATGCTCGACGAGGCCTCGGGCGACATGTTCGCCACGGGCGACGGATTGCTGCTGGTGTTCTCGACTGCCGCCGTGACCGCGATCGCATTCTCGATCGAGAACCGTGCGCTGCGTTGGTTCTTCTTCTACGTCGCGACTTTTGCCGGCATGGCTACGCTCGCGAGCCAGATGTTCGAAGTGCATGGGATGGACGTGGTGGTCACGTCGCTCTGGGGGCTGCTGTCGCTGGCAATGCTGGTGGCCGGATTCGTGCGCGATGATGGGGCGCAGCAGGGGCTTGGGATCGTGACCGTGCTCCTGACGGCGGGCAAGCTGTTGTTCGTGGACTTGGAGGCTGTGGATACGATTCTGCGGGTGGGGATCTTCATGGCGATGGGTGTGGCGTTGCTGCTGATCAGCTACATGGTTCCGAAGTGGGCGAATGATGCGGGCTTGGAGGCGGGGGGCTAGCCCCGCCAGCTTCCGCTGGCCGATCCTTGAGCGTTGCAATCGGCCACCCGTCGCTGCATCCTCAATCCCACCCCAAATCAACGACATAACCGCGTCTCGACCCGCGGGAGACATCCATGCGCGAAAAACAATCGTACGCCGACGATATGGCGCCATCGCTCTATATCGAGAAGGTCAGCCTCGCGACCGGTGACGTGCTCGAGGACAAGATCGAGCCCCACCAACTGCTCGTGCACAGCCACCGCGACTACCACATTGTCGACGTCCAAGCGCGTTGGCTGATGAGCCGCCTCGTCGGCGCGGTTGGCGACGAAGACCTCATCGTGCACGCGATGAAAGGTGTGCGAAAAGCCGCTCTCAAAACGAGCGGGCTGATCGGCAAAGTCCTGGGCAAACAGACGGCTGAGGAGCTGACCAAACGCATGGTCGGCTTGAAAGAACGCGAGTACTACTTCCGCTACAAGCGTCACCCGTTCGCGCCGGACGAGATCAACAAGCGGCTGCACAAGCAGCAGCGCGATGCCGACGACAAGCTGAAGGCATTGCGCGACGCGGGCACGGGCATCCGACTCCTCCTCACAGGCGGCACTGGCTTCGTTGGCAAGGAGGTCGTCTGGCAGGCGGCGCGCGACCCCGATATCGAAGAGCTCGTGGTCGTGATTCGCCCCAAGACCATCCGCGATCGAAAGACGGGCGAAGTGCTGCGCCACCTCACGCCGGCTGATCGGGGCGAGAAGCTCCTGAAACAGCTTTGGCTCGATGGCGACGCGGCGGCGAAAGTCCGATTCGTGGCGGGCGACATCGAAGAAGACCACCTCGGAATCGACGAAGACGAGCGCGAGCGCCTGAAGAACACGATCACGCACGTCGTCCACTCCGCGGCCAGTGTGGCCTTCGACGACCCGTACGAGGCGTCATTCCGCGCCAACGTGTACGGCTCGCAGAACGCCCTGGCTTTCTCGAAAGTCCTGCAAGACTCGGACGGCCCGTTCGTCGCGCACATCAGCATCGAAACGAGCTACATCCACGGCCGGCAAACCCGCCAAACCGCACGCGAAGAAGAGGTCGTCTTCCCGCGCAACTTCTACAACAACTACTACGAGCTCACGAAGGCGCTGGGGTCGATTGAGACCGAACGCTACATGCTCGAAGAGGGCCTGCGCGTCGTGCAGCTCTGCCCGTCGATCGTCATCGGCGAGGCCGCCACGGGCAACAATCGCGGCGATACGAAGGTGGTGAACGCGCCGGTGAACCTGTTCGGCCGCGTCAAAGACGCCGAGTCGATCGAGGGCGGATTCCGCGAACGCTCGAAGGCCCGCCTGCTCGCCAACATGGCCGCGACGTTTCCGGCCGACCCGAGCGCGGAGCTCAACATCATCCCGGTCGACTGGGTCGCGCGCGGTATCGTCGCCGCACTCAAAGCCCCGCTGGCGGTGGGCGAGCGAGTGCACCTGGCGACGGACAACCGGCTGACGAGCCAGGAAATTACAGACATCGTGGGCGAGGAACTGGAGGTCGAAGTGCGGCTGGCGGAGCCGACGATGCACCGGAACATCACGCTGCCTGCGCTCACCACGGCGCTCGAAAAGGCCGGCCAGGACCGCATCGCGTTTGCGCTGCAGAAGCTCGGCGACATCTTCGGGAGCTACTCGGAGTGGGGTCAGCCGATTCACCAGGTCGGCAACGACCAAAAGCTCCTCGGGATGCCGGACAAGCGGCCGGTCACGCGCGACGCGTTCCGGCTTCTGTGCCGCCACAACCGGTGGGTTCAGGACTACGGGCGTGTTCGCGACCTCGACGAGATCAGTCGTCGCGAGAAGCTCTGGGTGGAGCTGGTGGATGAGCTCGAGGCCGAGACGGGTGCGCCGATCGCGCAGATGAGCGCGGAGGACTTCCGGTCGGAGCTTCACGCGCGGATCGACGTCGATACGTTCACCCGTCGAACGGGCGCGCCGAGCGAGGTGATTGCACCCGCGAAACGGCAGCAGCTGCAGGGCGCCGATACGGCGTGGTTGCAGATGGACCGGCCGAACAACCGGATGATCATCAACGCGATGGTCCTCTTCGACGAAGAACTCGACGTCGAGGAGCTGCGAGCGACGGTCGCCGAGCGACTGCTCAACTTCGATCGATTCCAGCAGCGAGTGGTGCCTGCCGAGGGGCTCGAGACGCTGCCGTATTGGGAAGACGACCCGAACTTTCATCTCGACAATCACCTGTTCGTGCAGGACCTCGACGGCGGCGACGACGAGGCGCTGAACGACCTGGTCGATGAGCTGGTTTCGGAGGGACTGCCGTCGGACCGGTCACCGTGGCAGCTGCATGTCGTAAAGGGGTGGCAGGGCGGAAGTGCCCTGATTGCGCGGCTTCACCACGTCATCGGGGATGGTGCGGCGCTGGTCTACGTGATGCTCAGTCTGACCGACGCGCTCGACCTAGAAGACGAAGACGAGTCGTCGGATTCACCCGCCAAGACGCGAGGGGGACTGCGTCGGCTGGCGCGGCTCGTCAAGAAGTCGAAGGTCGTGCTGCACGATCATATCGCCCCCCTCGCCGACCCTCGGAAGTCGTTGGAGTTGGCGGGCGCGAGCGTGAGTGGAGCTACGGCGTTGGGCAAGTTGATGCTGATGCCGCCCGACCCGAAGTCGAAGCTGCGCGGGCCGCTCGACGTGCCGAAGAAGACCGCGTGGTCGAAGCCGATTTCGCTGGAGGAGGTGAAATCGCTCAAGAACGCGTTGGGCGCGACCGTGAACGATGTGCTGATGGCCGCGCTGGCCGGCGCGCTGCGGCGGTATCTGGCGACGCATGGAGACGACCCGGGCGCGCTGCAGGCCGTGCGTGCCGTGGTGCCTGTGAACCTGCGGCCGCCGGACGAGACGCCGGAGCTGGGGAATCGGTTCGGGCTGGTGTTCTTGGATCTGCCGGTCGGGCTGGAGCACGAGCTCGAACGGCTCGACGACATTCAGTCGACGATGAACCGCCTGAAGGCCAGCCCTGATGCGCTGATCTCGCTGAAGGCGCTGCAAGGAATGGGGCACCTGAGCGAGGCGCTGGAAGAGCGCGCGCTGCGGATGTTCACGAGCAAAGCGAGCCTTGTGGCGAGCAATGTTCCGGGGCCGTACGACCCGGTGAAGCTGGCCGGGAAAGAGGTGAAGAGCTGTATGTTCTGGGTGCCTCAGTCGGGCGATATCGGGGTCGGGATTTCGATCTTGAGCTACGCGGGGGAGATTCGGGTGGGCGTGATGGCCGACGCGAACCTGGTGGAGGAACCGCGGGCCTTGGTCGCGGCGTTCGAAGAAGAGGTGGCGTCGCTGACGGTCGGGCTCTAGGCATTCTTGCTGCGAGTCTGCGCGGCCGGGAGTTCGATGAGATAGGAGGGATGAAGTGTCGGAAAAACCTGGAGTCGTGAAGCAGGTGCTCATCGTGGTCTTGGGCGCGTTGATGCTGGCGGTGGGGGCATATGCGTCCTTCGGGGTGGAAAAGCGAGGAGATCCGGTCGAGGCGAACGGGCCGGCCGTCACTTCGGTGGAAGAGATCCACATGGGGGCGTACGTCTACGTCGAGAGCGACGGTGAGTGGTACGACGCGGTCGTGAAGGAGGTCGGGCCGGGCGACGCGGCGCTCATCCACTACGATGGGTGGGACTCGAAGTACGACGAGGTCGTCCCAATCTCGCGCATCAGAAAGAACGTACCGCAAAAGTAACCCGACCGTGTCCGGAAGACCTCGAAGGCCAGCAATACTGCGGCTTCGAGGTCTCCCGGATATTTCTGAGATCGAACTTCGACGCAGCATCCGGAAGTCCTATCACTGGGTGTGCAGTTTTGAGCACTTCCTGGCTCCTGCGTACTTCGGCATCCTGATGACCGTCACCAATGGAATGAAAAGATGGGGTCAGCCATGAAACGAATCCTCGCAGTTGTCACGATCGTATCGCTCGCCGTTCTGGGCATCGGATGCGGTGAGGTTGCCGGATCCGAGGAGTCTCCAGATTCGTCGAAAAATACGATGAATGGGAGTTCGAGCGCGAGCTACGCGCACATCGAGGATATGTGTCGTCTGGTCGAGATGAGCTGCAGCGGTAGCCTCCATGTCGGGACAGTCCAGAGTTCGTCGGTCTTCGAGCTTGATGGAGTCGCCTGGACCAAGCGCGCGATTGCTGATGGCGAGGGCAACTTGGTCGAAGGTGTGGAGCCCTGCGGTACTTTGGACCACGGAGATGGCACGGCCAGTTCATCCGGAAGCTGCCGCCTCGATTCGGCCCAACCGGGTGAGCGAGTGATCGTCGCGCTAGCTCCAGACGACCGCTACGTCGAGGGTCACCGGTTGATCGCAGGGGTGTTCTTCGAAGACTCGGGGGGCCGCGTACTCGATATGAATCGAGCGCCGACATTGTTCACGACGAGTGAATTCTTGGACGCGTGGCAACGTGTGTACTCGTCGAGCACCACATCCGGGACGTGTGGCGAACGTGACTACTCAGTCTGGTGCGAAGAGCGAGTTGCGCTCTATCCGGAAGACCTCGAAAGCCAGTAATACTGCGACGTCGAGGTCTCCCGGACATGGGAGGCGGCGAGCGAGTTGCTACGCCATCGCCCGGCCTCGTTCGGCTTTCTTCTGCGCACGAACGCCATCGAATCCGATCATCAGAAAGAGCGCGGTGATTCCCAGGACACTCAGTGGAATCCACACACCGACGTCCTTGTGGATCGACGAGACCGACGGGTCGTCGGGCAGGTACCACACCTGAATCGTCTGCTCGTCCCCCTTCTTGTGCACGAGCTGGTTGACCTCGTACGGGCGGTCGGTCAGCCCTGTGAGGTGGTTGTCGCTGCGGTAGCGGCGTCCGTCGACGACGTATGAGTACTCGACTCGCTGCGTGTCGGGGCCCTTCTGGTGCTTCCGGGTGACGTTGATCGAAACGTCGGCGGTCGTCTCGACGAGCGAGTCGGACTGCATGGCGAACGAGAGCGTTTCGACCTCGGACGGCCCGGCCAAGAGCGCGAGAGTGAGGCCAACGAAGACGAAACCATAGCTTACGATTTTGTTCACGGTGTTCCCCAAGGTTCGCAGAGTAGGTGTGGTGCAGGGCGGCAGCGTGCGTGGAGCACGACTTGCTGCTCGAGGCGGGAGATTCGGTACTCCCGGACGACCTCGGCGAACGCCTGGTGAATCGGCGCGGCGGGCGCTCCTCGCCCGATTCGCACGGCGTGTTCGGCCTCCTTGCAAGAGATGATCAGGTTGCGGACGACGGGCCGCACAATCTGCCGGCTTATGGGCGGAAGGTTGCGGGTCGTCGACCACAGGCGGCGAGCCGCCACTTTGAGTTCATGGACGAGGTCGAGCCCCGGATTAGGGGTCTCCTCGAGCTCGTACATACGCCGCGCAACACGCGCGACGGCGCGATCCATATCGGGATCGCGACCAATCATGGTCGTTTCCATGTTGGGCTCCAGTCAGTTTGTCGTGGTTGGGTCGACGTTCGCCGACCGCGGATTCGTTACGACAACGTGACTGGAGGCGACTGCTTGGGGGCGTACGTGAGGACGTCGAGCGAGTGCGATTCGACGTAGGTTCGGTGGTTCGCGGGACTCCGCTGAACGACCTGAACCGACGGGGGTACAAAGCCGACCGATCGGATCGCGACGACCGGAAGGTCGCTCGCGCCCGGACCGTGCTCGAACTCGGCGTCGACCGAAATGGAGTCGCCGAACTCCTTGAGCGACTCAGGGTCTTCGCTGGAATCGATGCCCACGACGAAGATGACAGACCACGCTGCCAATAGCGCGACGAGCCACTTCGAGATGGTGTTTGGATTGTATGCTGAATCGGCCATCGGTACCTCGGCTGCGGAGGGATGATAGCAGATTTGAATGGTGCGCCTAACGACCTTCGCAAACTCGACTCGAAAACACGTCCGGGAGACCTCCTCGGCGCAGTATTTCTGGCTCTTCGCTCTGTCGCGGTAAGATGACGTCTCGCACCGTTCGCCCGTTGATACGGGATTCGGAAGGTCGATGAACTGACGCTTGAACAACGATGAATGGGCGCGCTGTGAACGGACCGGACCGCTCCCTGAAGCGGCGGCCACGACCAGACAACGAAGCGTCGCTTTCCCGCGAAACTCTCGCGTCATGTGCCAACTAATGCTAGGACATGGCTCTGCCCACGGAAGGGTGACCCATGGCGCGATTCACATCCATAATCTGCATTTTGGTGCTCTCGACGCTCACGACGATGGCCTTCGCACAGGAGGCCGAGGACCGAGATCCCGTCGTGAATGAAGACGCCACTGAGGCAAAGCCTGCCGCCGATGAGGAAGTCGTCGTTTGGCAGGTTCAAGGCGACGGCTCGGCCTCATTCTCAAAGGCGCTTGGCGACGCGTTGGGCGAGAATCGACGGAATCACATTCTGTCTCGAACAGAAGCGGCAAAACGACTCCAAAAGGGCAGCGCGAGCGATGTTCTCGGTTGCTTCAAGGGAGTGGAGCCTTGCCTGTCGCCCACGTCGGTCGCGATCGACGCGATGGGTGGCACCACCTTGATTCGCGTCAGCCTGGCGCCTGGCGCCGCAACCTACTCGCTCGTCGACCGGCGCGGCCAAACAACTCGTAATGACACCGTCAAAGCCGGAACGCCGCGAGACCTCGCCTTTGCGGTGGTTGGGGCGGTCTTCGACGCAACAGCTACAGTGGCATTCGAGTCGGAGCCCGCCGGCGCAACCGTTTTTCTCGGCGAAGCCGCCATCGGGACTACACCGATGTCGCATCGCATCGAAATCGGTACGTACAACTACAGCTTCAAGCTTGCGGATCACCAGGAAGTGCGCGCCGAGATGACCGTCGGAAGCGGGCAGAGCCCGGTCATTCGACACGAACTGAAGACTCTCTACGGCATGCTCGTCGTGAGCGACGCACCAGACGGCGCCGAGGTCTTCCTCAACGACAAGCTCGTCGGCAACGCTGGTGACCCTCTGGAGGTCGAACCGGGAACCTACTCGCTCGAGGTTCGGGCCGCGGGGTACGAGCCGATTCAGGACGCCATCACGATCACTCCCGGAGGCACGGTTACGCGTGCCGCGGCGATGAATCAGGAGAATCTGCTGGACTTGGAGCTGACCGAAGAGCAGATCGTCGTGAACAACTACCTTCTGCGCGTCGGCTACGAAGCGGCATTCCAATCGACCACGCTTCTCGACGCACGGACCGACGAAGACCTACCGCTCGAGTTTCTCGGCTTCACCGAAAACGGCGCGCTGCCGAGCGACGCCATCCTTCGCAAGACGCTGCAGACGAACTCACTTCGCCTCGACGCGAGCTACGCATTCCGCAACTTCGGAATCGTGCTCGCGTCGATCACGTACGGAAGTGGGTCGGCCGAACACGAGGGCGTTTTGGTAAGCCGCGACGGTACCATCGTCGAGGCCACCATCACGAACTTCACGCGCTTCCACCTGCGGCCATTCCAACTCTTCTGGCGCGCGATCTACGGCAACTGGGTGCCTTCGGTGGAGCTCGGAACCGGCATCGTCTTCAACTGGTACGACGCGGTTCGCGACGATACAGGTGAGATTGAGACGTTGCGCCGAACGGACGCCACATGGACCCTCGGAATCGCAGCGCAGTACTACGTCACGCCGAACTTCTTCGGAAATGTGCGATACAGCCTGCAGGGCTACTTCGACGACTCCGTGGGCGCCGACCATATGCTCAGCCTGAGTTTGGGCGTCGCGCTTCCCAACCTGTTCGGATTCGAGCCCGAGCCGCCCGATACCCTGGGGGCTGAAGAATGAAGCGATTTCTCCTCATCACCGCGCTCTGCCTGGCTGCGATGGTTTCCTTCGCCTCGACGGCGAGCGCGCAAACATTCGATTGGGCCGATAGTTTTCGGCGCGCGAATACGGCCTACAACGCCGAGAAGTACGACGAAGCTCAGAAGCTCTATGTGCGTGCAATCCAGGCTGATCCCTCGCGCCCTGACGCGTACCGCAACCTCGCGCGTACCTACTTCTGGCTCGACAAGTACGCTTCGGCGGTTCTGAACTACGACCACTACCTGCGGCTCGCTCCCAGCGCGACCGACGTCGAGCAGATCAAGTCGGAACGCCGGCTCGCTGGCGACCGCGCGGGCGAGGCGGTCTGGACGATGCCTGATCCGCAGCGTCTGACGCTTGCCGCGCTCAACAAGTCACTCGAGGGTGGGGCCGCCTTCACCGAGGGCGGCGGCGGGGCGTGGGGACTCTACCAGACGCTGTTGCGTACAGATTATGCGCAGCCGGACCTGACGCAGATTCGTAATCGTCTTTCGCGACGGCTGATCGACGAGTACGAGGCCGCACTCGCCGTCGAAACAGGGCAGCCGGTGCCCGTGCTTGATCTGAGCCTGTGGCAGGTACAAATGGAGCGCCTTTCCAATGCCCGAGCGGTGGCGCTCGACCCGGCGATGCGCGAGGTCGTTGACCGTCGCGCAACGATCGCCGAGGCAGCTCTCGCGCTACTCACCGGCCAGTCGTCCGACGCCGTCGGACTCGCGAGGCTTGCCCGAGAGTCGAATCCTGATTTCCCGTTCGTGCGATGGTACGAGATTGTCGCGTTGATCGAGGCGGAGCAGCTGGATGAGGCGAAATCCGCCCTCGAGACGTTCGCACGAACCCTCGCCGATTCCGATCCGGGCGCACTGGACTATGCTCGAGTCCTTCGGGCCGAGGTGCTCCGGCGGCAGGAAAAGCGCGAAGATGCGGCCGACCTTTTCTGGACTGTAGTCCAGCCGTAACCCCATCCGGAAGACCTCACCCGCCCGAAATACGGGCTCATCCGCAACTCTGCGCGTTCCGTCCGACCGTGTACTCGTACGACCGGAGCCGGAACTGAACATTGAACCGGAAGTCCTCATCTGTCGGGTCACTAACGAATCTGCGTGAGTGACCGCAGTTCGCGCTCCCCCCGTAAATAGGGGCCCATCGGGCCCTTCGAAAAAAAATACGCAACGATTTCGACGAACGGCCGAAAACCTCTCTGACTACAACACGGAGAGG
>CAYLMO010000126.1:0-10535 GCA_964384605.1 uncultured Bradymonadales bacterium
CGATGCCTTCGACCGCCTCGGTCATCCACTGCACGTGCCGCGCGTACGTGTAGTCCTCGCGCTTCGTCGGTTTGTCGGAACGCCCAAAGCCGGGGAGGTCGGGCGCGATGGCGCGGTACCCGGCCTCGACAAACACCGGGATCATCTTGCGGTACAGATAGCTCCACGACGGTTCGCCGTGCAGCATCAGAACGGCCGGAGCTTCGGGATCCCCCTCGTCGATATATGCGACGCGCAGCATGCCCCCCTCGGTGTCGTCGACGTCCACGTACTTCGGCTCGTACGGAAAGTCGGGGAGGTCGGCGAATCGGGCGTCGGGGGTGCGGAGCGTTTCCATGGCGTCCTCTCTTGGTGGCGAGGACAAGCTAGGAGCTTTGCGCGAAAAGGCCAACGCCTCGGCGGTTGCCATGCCCAAGTCGGTTGGCCACCGGCCCGTGGAGACGTATCATCGAATCCATGCAACTCAGTGATTTCACACTCCTCGACGAGCTCGGCGCGGGCGCGATGGGCACCGTCTGGCGTGCGCGACATACGCGACACGGGTTCGAGGCCGCGATCAAGTTCGCCAACTTGATGAACGAAGGCCGCTCCCGCGACGCGCTCGCCCGCGAAATCGAGGCCGTGGCGAGCCTGAATCACCCGGGGATCGTCGACATTTTCGACGTCGGGGAGACGCCTGCGGACGTCGCCGCGCAAGTGGAATCACTGGCGCCAGGCATCCCGTGGTTCGCGATGGAACTCGCCCCTTCCGGGTCGCTTGCTGGCGCCGAGTGGAGCTCGTGGCCGCGTGTTCGACACGTCGCCCTTCAGATGCTCGACGGGCTTGCTCACGCCCATGCGCGCGGCGTGATTCACCGCGATTTGAAGCCCGGAAACGTGCTCGTCGTGCGCGACTCGTTCCACGGACCGCTCGTGCTGCTGACCGACTTCGGCATCGCGCACGTGCTGGTCGACCGGGGTGTCGACATGCTCGACGCCGCCAAGGCGACCGTGAACAACCAGAAAGTCGCGAGCGCCGGGACGCCGCTCTACATGGCGCCCGAACAGTATCGGAGTCAGTGGCGCGACTTCGGGCCTTGGACCGACATCTACGCGCTCGGCTGCATGATCTACGAGTGGGTCGCGGGCGAGGCGCCGTTTCAGGCGAATTCGCTGATGCGGTTGGCGTATCGGCACTGCAACGAGGAGATTCCGCCGCTCGGACCCGCGCCGGTCGGCTATCCTGCCGGGCTCGACGACTGGCTTCGGAGAGCCTGCGCCAAACACCCCAAGAATCGCTTCGCCTCCGCTGCCGATGCGGCCCACGCGCTGCTCGCCCTCGGTGAGCCCGAGAAGGCGACGTTTGCCGCGCCAGGCGTCGATTCCGAGGCCAAGACGAGCTTTCCAACCGAGTGGGCGTCGACGACTCTACCGCTCGTCGACTTCCAACTTTCGGTAGCCTCCGAGGCGTCCGAAGGAGAACCGGAAGACCTCGAAGTCTTTGCACAGCCTCCGATTCCGGCCGCGTACAAGCGTCCGGAGACCGCCAGTCTCGGGGCCGCCGGGCTTGGGCTTTTCGGACTCCGGAGCATTCCATTCGTCGACCGCGACCGGCCGCGCCAGATGCTGTGGGATGCGCTCCGAACGGTGCGGTCCACCGGTCGGCCGCGCGGCGTCGTGCTCACGGGCGACGCGGGTTCCGGAAAGTCTCGCCTCGTCCGCTGGATCTCGCAGAGGGCCAACGAATCTGCGGGCATCGAGAGCTTCTCGGCGTTCCATGGGCCGGGCGCCAACCACCGCGCTTTGATCGACATGGTGCTCGACTTTGTGCGCGGGTACGACCTCGACCGTGAAGAGCTGAGCGAGCGACTCGACACTCGGCTTCCCGAGCTGAGCGAACAGGGGCGTGAGGTCGTGCTCGACTACCTGTCCGACCCGACGAAGCGGATGGCGATGCCGCCGCCCGCGCGACACCTGATGTTTCGGGAGCTCCTGAAGGCGCGCGCCGATACGCGCCCCGTGGTCCTGTGGCTCGACGACGTCGTGTGGGGGCACGAAGCCCTCGGGCTCGCGGAGCATCTGCTGCAGACGATGCCCAAAGTACCTGTGCTCGTGGTGATGACGATTCGTTCGAAGGCCCTGGAGGACGCGCCGCAGGTCGAGTCTCGAATCTCTCGCATGAGGAACCTCGATTCGGTCGATTTTGCGTCGCTACAACCGCTCTCGCGACCGGACCACGAAGAGCTGGTGCACCGCATGCTTGGGCTGGAACAGTCGCTCGTGCAGCAGGTCATCGAGCGCACCGAGGGCAACCCGCTCTTTGCCGTTCAGCTGGTGGGCGACCTGGTTCAGCGGGGCGAGTTGGAACCAGGCATTGAGGGTATTCGGCTGCGGGACGAAGCCACCGAACTCCCCACGACCATGATGGAGCTGTGGTCTCGCCGGCTCGCCGAACTTCTGGGGGCGTTCGAGACCGATCGCGATCTGCTGCAGATGCTGATGGTCGCGGCCGCACTGGGCGATCGAGTCAACGACGCCGGCTGGGAGTCGATCCTGCACGAGACCGGACTCGGCGACCCGCACGGGCTCGTCGACGCCATGGTTCGGCGGCGGTTGGCCACGCGGCTCGAAAACGGATGGCGATTCTCCCACGGCCTGTTTCGGGAGGCGATCGAGGCGTCGGGCCGCACCGACGGACGGTGGATCGCCGCGAATGCCGCCTGCGCTCGCTGGCTGGCGGCGTTCGAAGACCTCGACCATTGGGACGAGGCGCGGCTCGGGCGATTTTGGCGTGAGGCCGACGATACGGAGCTCGCGTTCGAGCACCTCTTCGCCGCGTCTTGGGGGGCGCTGCACTCCGAGGAGTTCTCGGTCACGCTTCGCCTACTCGACGAGGTTCTCGAGCTCGCCGATGAGCTAGGGTTGGCGCCCGAAGACGAGCGTCGAGGCCACATCGAGATTCGGCGGTACCTCGCGGAGCGGTTCTCCCGACCGCTCGAAGAGACCGTGCGCCTGGTGCAGGACCTGATTGTGCGGGCGAGCAACCACGGGTGGCCTGCGGTCGAGGCGGAGGCGAGGATGCTCGCCGGCACTCGACTGTCTGGGATGTCCCGGTTCGACGAGGCCCTTCAGCACCAGCAGGCCGCGCTACAGTTGCTCGAGGAGGTCGGCGACGAGGGGCGAATTCTGCACGCGATGGGGGTCATCGCCTACACGATGTGGTTCACCGAGCAGCGCGAAGAGGCCCTGGCGCTGCAGCACGAGGTGGCCACGCGACGCGAGGCCTATGGGGACGTGAGCGGTATGGCGTCGGACTTCGACAAGCTCGGGTTCATGTACCTCGACCGCGACCCGCGTCGTGCGCTGCACTACTACCGACGCGGCGTGGAGCTGGCCGACCAGCTCGGGCGACGAGAGCTTCAGGGGCACATCACCGACGGAATGGGTCGCGTCAGCTACTTGCTCGGCAACTACGACGAGGCGATCGAAAGCTTCCGGGAGGCGGCGCGCTTGTTCGATATGGTGGGGGCACCGGCGGCGTCGATGTCGCGGTACCACGAGGCGCACGCCCGCATGATGCTGTACCAAGAATGGGCAGGCGCGCTCGTGATTTTGGGCCGAGTCATTCCGCTGTTCGAGGCGTACGGCGTACGCATGTACGTGGCGTCTGCGAGCGCCGGTAAGGCCCTGGCCCACGCGCAATTGGGCGAGTTTGCGGCGGCGGCAGAGGCGTTCCGGAAGTCAGCGGAGTTTTGGAGTGAGACGCCGAAGCTCGTGCGGCGTGGGCCGCACGCAGACTTCGTGAACGGACTGCTGGAGTTTGATGCGCCGGGGCTTGCGGAGCTAGTGGGGGAGTTTGTGGAGCGGCATGGAGTGGAGTGAAGGCGCTGTCCGCTTTCCGCTATCCGCTGTCCGGTCTCCCGGACATATCGACCGAACTGCGGAAAGCGGATAGCGGACAGCGGCCAGCGGAAAGCGGCCAGCGGCCAGCGGCCAGCGGCCAGCGGCCAGCGGACAGCGGACAGCGGGGTTGACACACCGACGCCATCAAGCGAGAAGTAAGCGTTCACTTACTTAGTAGGACGCACCAGTGACCACCAAACGGCTCTCAGCCGAACAGCGAAAGAAACAGATCCTCATGAGCGCGATCTCCGTGTTCGCCGAGGACACGTATCACGGTGCGACCACCAAGCGGATTTCTGAGGAAGCCGGGATCACCGAGGCGCTGATCTATCGCTATTTCGGGAGCAAGCGGAACTTGTTCACCGAGGCGATTCACCAGACGTCAGGCCGTCTGATCGGTGGAATCGAGCAGACGCTCGACCAGCACAAAGACAATCCGCTGAAGGCAATCACCGAGTGTTTCCACTACTACGTTCGCGTTCTTCGCAAGCACGACGACCTCGCCAAAATGATCTTTTTGGTGATTTCGGAGCTCGACAAGGAAGACGTTCGCGAGGCCTACCTTCCCTACCAGGAAGAGGGTCTGAAGACCGTCGGTCGCGCGCTGACGTACTGGCGAGATCAGAACTACCTGGTGGGTGATTCGTTCGACGTGAAGACGGCGACGTGGCTGTTTTACGGCACGTACATCATCCTCGCGCTGGTGAAGCACTCGCACGGCAATGCCCCACTCGACGCGAGCCCTGCCGTACAGCTCGCCATCCCCTACTTTCGCCCGGAGCTGGTGCGAAAGTGGAAGGCCGAGCTCGAAGCCGCCGAGTAGCGGCTCAGTTCACATCAAATTCGGAGAGGTGGTCGCGCAAGGTCAGGCGTGCGCGGTGAAGTCGTGACTTCGTCGCGGCCTTGCTGATGCCGTAGTGGACCGCGATTTCCGCGATCGAGCGCTCTTCGAGCAGTCGCATCTCGAGGATCTCCCGCTCTTCGCGGTCGATGTTGGCGAGCGCTTCTTGGACGCGGGCGAGGAACTCGTTCTCACGATATTCGTCGCCTGGAGTGCGGGTCGGGTAGATGTCCGACATCCGCGATTCGACGACATGGTCGTCGGCCTGCGACTCGCGACGGCGCTTCTGCTTGCGCAGCGTCATCAGCGATCGGTTGATCGCGATGCGCCGAAGCCAGGTCGAGAACTTCGCGTCGCCACGAAACTTGTCCAGGTTCTGGTGCACGCTCAAGAACGTCTCTTGAACCACGTCTTCTGCGTCACGCTCCGATTTCAGGATACCGCGGGCAATCCCTTGCACCTGGTCGGCGTAGCGCGAAAAGAGGTCTTGGAACGACACAGCGTCGCCTTCGCGACTACGGGAAACGAGCACATCATCGGTAATGGTTGCCATCTTGGTCTCCTATTCGAACCGGTTTGACCGGTCGGTCAATCTTCTAATGCGTTAAGTCGTAAGACCCGGCTAATTTTGTTCAAGCTCTTTTTAGATTGGCCGGTCGGTCAATGTGTCAACGATGGTAGATTGACCGACCGGCCAAACTTTTTCAATAGCTCGTCTGGCAACTTTATGTTTCTTAACGAACAACAAACAAAAAAGGCCGACGCAATCGCGTCGGCCCTAGTGTTTATGCGCCCTTGAGGCGCATTTGACGTTCGTAACATTAGTCGTCGTCGAAAGGTAGAACGCCCTCGAGGATGATCCTCTTGAGGTTTTTGAGGAAGACCTGGTCCTCTTGCTCCCGGGTGTCGTTGAGCAGTCCCTTTGCCTTCCAGACCGGGCACATTTGGAACCAGTGCTGGATGGATCCGAGCATGGTCATGAGGATGAATCGCGCGTCGACGTCGTTGCGAAGCTTACCGCGTTTCTGCGCTTCGGCGATGGCCTCGAGTGCGACGTCGGGTTCGTGCGGCCCGTGGTCGATCGTGGGTGCGCCTTCTATCGCCATCCAGGCGAGCAGGCGCATCATCTCTTGGTTGTCGCGGGCGAATTCGAAGTAGGCGTCGATCGCCTCAGACAGGGCGCGTTCGGCGTCGTCTTCTTCAGTCAGTGCCCGCAAGACGCGCTGTTGCACGGCTTGATACTCGGCAAACCGCTTCATCTTCACTTCGGACCACAGCGACTTTTTGCAGCCAAAGTGGTGGTGAATCAGGCTCTTCGTGACGCACGCCTGGCGCGCGATGGAGGCCATCGACGTGCCTTCGAAACCCTTCTCGATGAAGAGCTCTTCGGCCGCATCGACGATCGCCTGTTTGGTCGCGTCGGGGTCCCAGGTGGATTCTTCTGCTGACATTCTCGTGGCCTGCGTGATGGACTGACCGTTCAGTCAATCTCCTAGATGCAAAGTTACGGAGGACGATTCCCAGATTCAAGCTGTGAATGATGCCGATTCCCGAACATTCGACGGATCCATGGCAAACCCGGGCTCTCGAACGACGCCCTGTACCCCCGACACAGTCACCGTATCCCCGAATTCGTTAAACTTACGCTTCACATAGGCGTGCGCGACCGTCGCCCCGAGAACTCCTGACCGAATCGCCGCAACAACCTCTCCGACAGCTTTCTCGCCAGCCATCACGGGCTCGCCCGCCGCGGGCACGGGTGCGTCGCCGAGATCCAACGCACGCAGCTCTTTGGCCGGTGTGCCGAGGGTATCGAGGCGCGCGATGATCTCTTGGCCGAGGTAGCAACCCTTGTCGAACGACACCATCCACGACATCCCCGCCTCGAGCGGGATGATCTTCTCGTTCAGCTCGACGCCCCAGCGAGGCACGCCAGCCTCGACCCGCGCACGTTCGAGCGCGACATGGCCAACGGGCGTCGCGTCCGCCGCGATCGCCTCCCACACCAGATGGGCTCGCGCCGAGTCGGTCAAAAGCTCCCACGCATCGCCACCTATCGTCGGCAACCGCTGCGCGATCACCTCCTCGCCGGCCAACAATCCCCAGGTGCCGTGGTACTGGTCGAGCCGCGATGGCGATTTGCCCGCCCAATCTCCGTGCTTGCCGAGCCATGCGCCCGCGTCGGGCCCGGCCACCAGCAGCTTCGTGCTCTTCGCCGAACGGTCGTGGAACTTTGCGTCTTCGTTGATCACCTGCCGCTTGAAGTGAGAGAGCGCGCCCTCGGCGATCATCCCCGGCTCGAGATCGATCAGGAGCAGGTCGGGCACGTGCAGCAGGCGCAGTTCGGTGACGTACCGCCCCTTCACGTTTACCGCCGCATTGAGCTGCCCCGCCCCCTCGTGGGCGAGCGTGTAGACATCGCCAAGGACCAGGCCCTGAAGCAACGGCACGACCTCGGTCCCGGCCGCAACCACCGTCTCGCGTTCCGATCGATCGGCAACCGCAAACCCGTGCCGCAGCGCGCTGTACTCGGCTTCGGCGTCGCCGAAATGCTCGACGACGGAAGCGTCGCGCCACTCGATGAATCGAGCGCCAGCGGCTTCGAGGGTGGATTGGAATTCGTTGCTTCGCATTGCGGTCTCGTCCGGCTTACCAGGTGGGAACGACTTCGGTGGGGTTCGCATTTCCGTTGCCCCAGCACCAGATGGTGCCGGCGTCATCGGTCGCGCAAGAGTGGTTCCCCTCGACGCTCACGCCCGTGTAAACGCGCGAGCCGGCGACTTCTTCCGGAGCGCCGTTATCGGAGCGTCCGCCGTCGCCGCATTGGCCTTCGGTATTGTCGCCCCAGCAGTGAACGGCGCCGCTTCCGAGGCGCACGCAGACGTGCGCGGTGCCAGCGTCGGCGGTGCCGACCGTCGTGGGCAGGCCCACCAGGATGGGGACCAGCGCGTCGGTGAAGTTGCCGTCGCCGATCTGGCCCTCGTCACCGTCGCCCCAGCAGGCGAATCCACCGCCGGTCACGATGCCGCACGAGAAGAAGTCGCCCAGCGCGAGCGCGCTGAAGGTGTATCCGCCGGCCGGCGTCCCGGTTCCGGTCGCGCTGGTCGTGTTGATGCCGAGCTGCCCTTGTGTGTTGTCCCCGGTGCAAGTCGTCGTGCCCGATTCGATCGTGCAGCTGTGCGAGCCGCCGACGGCGAGGGTGCCGGTGACCGAGGTCGGGGCGTTCGCCGCTCCTCCAGGGAGGTCGCCCCAGCACATCGAGCCGGTGCAGGTCACGTCGCCTGCGGCCCACAGCGGCTCCATGTAGGTGCCCGAAACTTGCGTCGGAACATCGCGTGGAGAGTTGTCGCCGAGGCCAAGCTGGCCGTTGGCGTTGTCGCCCCAGCACCAGACCTGGTTCGTCGCGGTCTTGGCGCAGGTATGCGCTCGGCCCGCTACGACCTGAGTGAATGCGGTCGTGCCGGCGCGACCGAAGTCGGTCTCGTCGTGGCCGAGCTGCCCATCGGCGTCGCTGCCCCAGCAGAAGACCGCCGAGCGAACGCGTCCACAGACGTGGTCGGCGCCGGTTGCGACCTCTTCGAATTCGTCGACGACGTCGACCGTGAGGGTGTCGCTGAACGCTCCCACAGTTGCGGTGATCGTTGCCGAGCCGGGTGCAACCGCGCTGATGTTTCCGCCGGTATCAACGGTCGCGACCGAGTCGTCGCTCGAGCGCCAATCGACGGTCGGGAGGTTTGCGGGCGCCGCGTCTTGCCAGGTGAACGCCGCCGAAACCAGCGAACGGTCGGTTGGCGCGAGGGTGAGGTCGCTCTGTTCGATGGCGATCCCCTCCAACACGGCGTCTTCGACGACGAGCTCCGCGGTGCCTTCGACGCCGGAGATCGTCGCGACGAGTGAAGTCGTGCCCGCGCCCACCGCGGTGACGGTGGAGCCCGAAACGGTCGCGATCGATTCGTCGACCACGCCCCATGCGGGGTCGAGGCCGGCCATGTCGATACGGTCGCCGTTCTCATCGCGCGCGACAGCGACGAAATCGAACGTGTCGCCGATCGTGAAGACGACCCGAGCTGGGAGCACTTCAACGCTCGAAACTGCGACGTCGACGACCTGAAGTTCGACGGATGCGGACGTGTCGAGGAACGTCGCAGTGATGGTCGTGGTGCCGATCGCCGCGCCGATGACTTCGCCGCTCGAGGAGATGGGCGCGACCGACGGATCGCTCGACTCCCACCGCGCGATGCCCGCACCCTGAATGACAGGCTCGCCCATTCCATCGAGCGCGGTGGCGCTGAAGGCGAGTCGGTCGCCGACGCCGACGACGGGCGTTTCAGGCTCGATGCGAACCGACGCGACGATGACTTCGGTCCCCATGTCCTCCTCGGTTCCAGTGTCCGTCACCGAGTTGTTGCCGGCGTCTGGCGTCGGGATCGGCGGTGGAGTCTGAGGGTCGTCGGAGCAGCCGACGGCGAGGGCGAGAGCGAGGACGAGTAGGTGGCGCATAGTTCTTTGATCGCGGTGAACGGGGCGAACAACTTTCCACGAATTGGGAAATTTGGCCATACACGCAACGACTGGCCGGACGCCTGGGCCAACTCGAGGCTTCTTGTGGCTTGGGAGGTTCGCGCGGAGCTCCAACCGCACACCTCGGTGTCCCGACGATCGCCCACCCGCACACCTCGATGGCCCGACGATCCCTGAGTTGGCCTGAGGAGCGAAGCGACGAAGGAGAGGTTCGCGCCACCTCGCCTGACCGCCAGGAGCGGCGCACACCTCCCCCTCGCTACGCTCGGGCCAACTCAAGGGTTCTTGTGGCTTGGGAGGCTCGCGCGGAGCTCCACCCGCACACCTCGATGGCCCGACGATCGCCCACCCGCACACCTCGATGGCCCGACGATCGCCCACCCGCACACCTCGGTGTCCCGACGATCCCTGAGTTGGCCTGAGGAGCGAAGCGACGAAGGAGAGGCTCGCACCTCCACCCCCGACCATCGGCTAGGCGCGAACCGCCGGCAGGTGCCACCACGGCACACCCGGATGCTCGTGATGCTCCAGGTGATACCCAAAGTGGTAGCAGGTCACGAACGACCAGAACGGCGAGTAGGCGTTACTCCGCGCGTTGTGCGGGTTGTCGTGATCGTGCGGCTCGCGATGCGGCAGGTACGTTCCAAAGTAGAACAGCTGGAACGTCGACAGAATCGCGGGTGCCACCCAAAAGAGCAGCAGGTTTGGCAGCGCGATGCCCACGACGTGGTGCAGCACATTGAACACCACCGCCATCCCGACGATCTGCCACACGGTCACGTAGTGCGTCAGGAAGTTGAAGTACCACCGAAAGAACCCACGATGCTCGCCATCGTGAAAGTCGGGATCCTCGCCAGGCGAGCCGGGATGATCGTGATGCTCCCAGTGTCGCGTGTGCAGCTTGCGGAAGCTGAAGAGCGCGTACGCCGTCACCGCCACGGTGCCGATGAAGTCGTTCAGGCGCTTGTGGTTTGGCGCAACCGAGCCATGCATCGCGTCGTGTGCGGTGATGAAGAGCCCGGTGTACAAGAACGTCTGCAGCGCCATGCCGACCGGGCCCACGCCGAGCATCACGGGGTCGCTAAGATCGACGACGAGCAGCGCGGCCAAACAGCCCAGCCACGACGCGATCACGACCGCGGCCGCGAGCAGGCCCTTCTGGTCCCAGGCGGATATGTCGTACGGGTTGGCCATCGCTCTTTAGATGCGGGGTGGGGCGGCGAGGATACGCCGCGAGCCAGGGTTCGTCACACTTGCATCATTGGAATCAGCCGATGGCCCGTGCCATTCC
>CAYLMO010000127.1:0-10487 GCA_964384605.1 uncultured Bradymonadales bacterium
TCTTCGGCCTCTTCTTCTTCGGCCTCTTCCTCGTCGGCCTCTTCTTCCTCGTCGGCAGCCTCTTCCTCTTCTTCAGGCTCCTCGGCTACCTCTTCCTTCTTCTTTTTCTTCTTCTTTTTCTTTTTGGAGCTGACGCCAAAAATGCCGCCGAGATCGCCCATGACGTCTTCGGTGGATTCGTCGCTGGCAGCAACTGTGTCGCCATCTTCGACGCCCATGTCTTCCGCCATTTCGTCGACGATTTCGTCTGCCGATTTTTTCTTTTTGTCGTCAGCCATCAGGGTTTTCCTTTGCAATGTGACGACCGACAGAGAGACGGCCGCAAATCAAGCATTTTCAGGGGCGGGAGATTAGTTCGCGCGAATTTGGAGTGTCAAGGCTGGCGATCGCGCGACAAATTTGCGCGCGCCGCGTTCTCAATCGAACGCGAGCGGGACAAAGGCGTCGTCCCGTTCGGCGACGAGGACCCCGCCGGATACAGACAAATATCCGACGTCACTTGGAATCACGGTCTGCCACGTGAAGTCGGGATTCATCCTCCACAGGGTAGAGAAGGCCTCTTCGCCTCCAAATGCGGGCGCATCATAGATATGCACGAAGATTTCTCCCTGCGCGAAGAAGAGGTCATGTCCGGCGCCCTGGGCGGGGAGATCGACCCATCGAAACTCGGCCTCGTTGCCGATCCAGAGGCGTCTCGGCTCGGAGCCAGGCGTATCTTGTACGATCATGTAGAGCTGCCCATTTGTCGCGACCGTTGACCCGATTCGCCGCGAGTCGGCAGGCGGAAGTCCGTCAACATCGAACAGCTCCCACTCGCCGAAGTCCTCCGAGACGTAGATTCGTGCCCTATCTTCGATTGCGTAGTGAAACGGAGAGCCATCGAGCTTCGCGATGCGATCGTACTGCAGCGCCGGCGACGAGCCGTCCTCCGCGACGGTAGCGGCCGACTTCAAGAGCGGCTCCGGTTCAAACCACGTCGTTCCGTCGATCGAACGCACCAGTCCCTTCTCGCCGGCAAAAGTCTCCCCGGTCGCAGCGTAGGAGAGCGTGACCGTCTGAAATGCGTGTTCCACGTTTCGCAGTGGTATGGAGGTGGGTTTGAGGTCGTCTTCGGCGACGAAGAAGAAGTCGGTCTGGTCAGCATTGTACACGGTCAAGATGGCCGCGAACCGGAGGGTCTCGAGGCCGAAGGTGGCGTAGTCGACGTGCAGAACTTCGGTCGTTTCACAGTCCGGATTCGTCCGCATCAACCGAGCCGAGAAACTCGTCGGCGTCTCGATGCGCCACGTGGTGAGCCAGTCCAACCCGATCAGCTCGGCTGAACGAGTTTCTACGTCGGGCGTGGTCGAAACCTGAGAACTGTGTTCGACGGTCCCGTCGGCCCAAACCAGATCGACGGTTTCCCTGCCTGCGACGATCGTGGCCGGTGTGGTGTCGAGAACGCCTGTCCAGCCGATCATCGTGGCGGGCGCGGGAGTCCAATCGTCCTCGGTGACCCGAACGCGAGGAGGCTCGGTGCTTCCAAGGCCGGCAAATGCATTCCCGTCGAACGCAAAGAACTTCACAGCCCCCAGATTCCGCCCGAGCTGACGCCCTGAGACCCAGTTCTCGGCGTCCCTACTCTCGTACACGATGCCTCGATCGGAGTTGTCGACGAACAGGAAGAGCGGGCCTTCGGCGTCGTCGACTACGCTGAATCCAAGCGACTGAACCGGCGGGACGATGGTCGTCCAAGTCTCGCCGGCATCGAGGGAGTAGTCGACATCCCCCCCGCTCGTGACGGCGATATTGGAACCGTTGATCGCGACGAATTCGATGTCTTCCTCTGGGTTCGGCCGCACCATTTCGGCCCAACTCTCTCCGTCGTCGCTAACTTCGATGGTCCGGAATGGTTGCGCGCGAACGAGTCGGCCATCAGGTAGCGATTGGTATGCCGATGCGCCCCAGTCGCCAAAGTACTCCGTCCAAGATGCACCGCCGTCTGACGACAGCACGTAGTTCTGAAACCTCGAGGCCACGAGGACGAATTGGTCGGTGGCGACGACCCAATCTGGATTGAACGCGCTCGAAAACTCGCTCTCGGGTTTGGTCTCCAGTTGCCACGAAGCTCCATTGTCATCGCTCCGGTACAACCGGCGTTCCTGTGCCGCTTCGAAGACTCCCCAGAGTCGTCCTGCAGCGCCCAGCGCCACCGATTTCGGCTTTGTCGGCACCAGCTGCCCCTCGACTTCGAGCCGGATCGGCTCCATGCAAGGAGTCAGGTCGGGCGGCACGAAGGTGTTTGGAGAGGTGGAGTTTGCGGACGACACGTTGTTTGCTGAGGTCGCGTTGCTCCCGGCGAAATTGTTCTCGGCGTCTTTCCCCGATTCGCTGCCGGACGAGCACCCGACGGCGAACGCGATGAACATTGCGAGTAGTGGCAGTTGCTTCATCGTCATTTTTAGGTGCGAGCCATCTAGAGGCGAACGTGGTGAGGACTGCTACGGCTGCCAGAGGACGAGCTTGTCAGCCACTTTTCGCAGCGCCAACGCACCGTAGGAATCGAGTGGCGGGTAGCCGTCGGCGTTGGCATCGACGCGCGACCATGAGTCGGATTCGTGCTCGTAGACGTACAGCATCAGCAGCGTTCCGCCTTCGGGCAAATCCGGGTCTCCGCTGAGTAGCAGGTAAACCCGGTCGTTGACGACGAACATCGAGTAGTCGTTCGCTTCGAACGGAGGTGTCCACGGTACCCACTCGCCCGGAGTTCCGCGCACGAGTTTGTCGTGGAGCGGAATCCCGTCGCCCAAGTTTGGAATCGAGAACCACTGACCGGCGGCGAACTCGTACCGAACGAACGACGCGCCAGCGGACTGAACTCCTGAAGTGTCGACGAGTTCCCAGGTTTGGAAATCCGAGGACTCGTAGAGGCGGGTGCGCTCCACCGCGAAGAAGCCGGCGTCGGTGCGTCCAATCTTGGACGGGGCGAGGTTCGCTGCGAGTTCGGGCTCCGCGGCCACTGTCGCGGCAGACCGAGCGAGCGCCTGCGGGGCGGACCATGCCACGCCGTCTGAAGAACGGGAGAACTGCATCGACTCGCCGACCTTCCCCGCGGCTATCCAGCCATCGTTGGTCGCGAACACGTAATCTGCCTCGAAGACGAGGTCGGCCGAGACGAGTTCTCGCTCGCCCTCGAACAGAACGTCTGTCGCGATACGGTCGGGGTAAATCGACTGAACGATGGTGAGTCCATCGGAGACCACGCTTACTGGACCAGCGAAACGCAGCAGCTCAGCCTGGGAACAATCGGCCTCGGAGAGAACGACGAGCGAGATTGTGGACGCGTACGTCTCCCAGCTCGAGATGATGACGTCGGAGTTGAGTTGCGCGTCGACGAGGTTCATTGGCTGGCGTTCAATGTCGACGTATTCGCCGGTCACGTTGCCGTCGAAGTCGACAACGAGAACCGCCGTTTCGCCGGTCACGATGCGGGGTTCGGGGGCGGCAAACCCACCTACGAGATTGGTCATGATCTCCGGTGCCAACGACCAATCCCCAGGCCCGTCGCGCCGTTTGACTGGACCCAGGCTCGGGCGGGCGAAGACCGTGCCGCCGACCACGTAGAATCGAGCTCCCCCGAAGTTGTTGCTCAAGGCATCGGACGGTGTCCAAGAGGTGCCGTCGGAACTCTCGTAAATCGTTTCCGGGTCCGAAATAACTACCGCAAGGAACCTCGGCCCTTCGGTTGACTCGAATGCGGCGAGCGAAGCGTTGTCCGCAGGGGGCGTGATGGTCGTCCAAGACTCGCCCGAGTCGAACGACGCGAAACTCATCTGTTCTTCCTCGACGAGGATTACGCCCTCTTGCACGTCGATCCAAGTTGTTTGGCCCACCGCAGCCGGTGGTCCAAACGGGCTCCACGTGCGCGCATCGGTACTCGCTTCGATGCCTCCGCCGAGTTCCCAGCGGATGAACCGGCCGTCTTCGAGAACGCCGTAACCACCCTCGATCCAACGTGCTTCGACCTCGAGGGCCGACCACGTCATGCCCTGATCGTCTGAGATTCTGACGACCCCATCACCTGGGGCGAGCACGGTCGAGTCGTTGGCGAAGACGTTCAACGATTGTTCGGCGATGTCGACGGGCTCCCATGTGGAGCCGCCGTCGAGCGAACGAACCAACGAACCTTCGGTCGCAACGAACACCGCTGAGGCAGTGGAAGCAACCGCTCTGGGGGGCGTACTCGCCGGGGCTTCGACCCCGCCGATACGAAAGGAGTTACTGCAGTAATCGTCGACCTGCGACGTCGCTGTTGGTGGGCCCTCGAAGATGCGAGTGTCGTCGGATTCCGGCGTGCATGCGACGGTGGTGGCACCGAAGGCGAGGAGCAAAGTGAGTCGATGGAATCCCAAATTTACCTGCGAAGTTCGAGGTGAAGCACCGCGGCCATCGATTCGTTGACGACGGTCACGAGCCAAGCGTTCGCTTTCCTACGGGCGTAAGTCCGCAGGGTATCACCGACTTCTACCACATTGCCAAACCGGGCTGACAGGCGCAGGTCACCGGCGTCGTCGAGCAGACCGTCGGCGCGAAGCTGATCGGCCGCGAACGACAAGAGCGCGGCTCGCTGGAACTCGGGGGTCGATTCTTCGTAGAGCGATTCGAGCGGCTGTCGCACAGGCATGGCGAAGCCGATCGGGGAGCCAATGTCGTCGCCGTCTCGCAAGCGTGGCGCGTCGGCGAGCGTAAGCGTGCCTTCGGCGACGCGGGAGCCCGAGGCATCGCGCATCGTCCGGAAGATCGAGAGCGTATCGCCACCGTTGCGGACCTCGAACTCCGTGTGCACGTCGATCCCTTCGAGACGCCCGTGCACCACGAGATCCTCACCGATGATCGTGAGTCGAGCGAGCTTCTCGGGGGCGACCAGATCAGGCAGGTGACGCAGCGTCGTGACGAGCGGAATGTCCGGGCGAAGGTGCCCGGTCTCGCTCACGACTTCGGACGGCTCGACCAGTCCCGTCGTGGGCCGATCGCCAAACGGATTCTCTTTCGCCGAAACGGGCTTCGCCGGCTCGACAGCTTCGGCAGCTTCGACCTGCTGAGGCGCACTACTGGCGACTGGCGCGGGGTTCGATCCGTCCAGTTCGGGACGGAATCGAGCGAGCAGTTCGGGGAAATTCGGTGCGGCGAGACCACGCAGGAGTTCTCGCCCCTTCTCGGGCGGGATCGGCTCTTCGCGAGCGTCTTCTGGCAAGGTTTCTCGGTAGGACGTAATTCGCCTGTAGGCCTCGTCGACGTCCGCTTTGATTCCCTCGATATGCAGGCACTCCTGCATGTCGAGTTCAATCTGCGAGATCGGATTCTCGCGAGCCCATTCCGGGCCGAACATGCGCCGAATCATGCGCGAAGCGAGCGTGGGCATGTCGAAGAAACAGCCCTGCTTTTCGAGGTAGTTTCGAGAGATGAGGCCGAAGAGGCCACCACCCGGAATCCCCATCAGAGCCGCGGAGAGGAACGCCGGCAAGCGGACGATCGCGTGCGCTCCGAGCTCTAATCCATGCTTCAAGCGGAAGGCCGCGGTGTCGGCCTCGGCGATGACTTTGGCGTCGCCGAGCGCTCCTTTTCCGTAGATGCCGTCGAGCACGTCGATGTTCTGCGAACCGCCGGCCCACGTGAAGAATGCGGTCAGTGATTTAGGGCCGAGCCAGCCTTGCTCGCGGACAGCTTCGAGGAGCAGACCGTGGTTTCGGCCCATCGTGTCGAGCGTTTCCTCGTAGCCGCGGGCGTGGAATGCCTTGGTCTTGGTGACCACCAGGTTCCCGTCGAAATCGACGGATTCGACCGTGATGGGGTCGTTGCCTTCGCGCGGGCAGATCCACTTTCCGAATGCGACGGAGTTGATGAGGATCGCATCGGCGTTTGGCGCTGCGGAACGAACCGGGCCGAACGCGTCGATAATCTCGGGGTTGAACGGGTTTGGCGGCTCTTTGATGTCGCCCTTCAGGCCGCGCTTCGGCGCCATGATGCAGTCGGCCGCGAGCACGTCGAGCCGGGCGCCCTTCTCTTTCGCGTAGTGCTCGAGGGCGAGTGCGTTCTGGAATCGCGCGTAGTGCACTGGCGAGATCGGCGTGCCGTCGTCGCGGAGCTCGAGGAAGTGCGGCGGTTCCCAGTAGATGCCCAGACCGTATCGAAGCACACCGGCGTCGAGCGCAGCGATGACCGTTTGCAGACCGATTCCATCGGAGCATCCGGCGATCAGCCACGGCTGTTCTGCCGCGTTTGCGCCCCATTCGAAGGTCGTCGCCTCGGCGAGCGTATTGGCCTCGAGCGAGGCCGAGATGGCGCGCAGGCGTGCAAGGCCCGCATCGATGTCGCGTTGTTTCTGGTCCGTCATTCCTCACCCCGGTGTAAGTAAGCGTCTACTTACCTACGGGGCGCACAGATCGCAACTTCGCCGCCGCTACCATCGAAACCCAACACCCAGACTCAGGTCGGCTTCGAGGCTGCGGACGCGGTCGACGACGACGGCGTCGATCACCGCCTCGGGTGCAACGATGGCGAAGGCGAGTTCCATCTGAAACAGCAGGAACCACGACGCCGCGAACGACCATTCGCCGCGGCCTCGGAGGAGAGCCTGCAGGTAGAAATCGTAGCCCGAGTCGAGCTCGTCTGTTTGGAACCGGACGCCTCCGGCGCGCACGCCGACTGCCGCCGAAGAGGTGATCGAGCCGCTCGCGTTTCGAAACGTCGCCGCCGTGTCGCCTGCGATTCTCAACCCAGAGACGTCCGCGAGGTCGGTGTCCGTCGAGGTCGCGAGCACGAGCGAGCCGGCGGAGATTCCGAACGTGTGCCACGGCCGGGCTTCGACCCCGAGCCGCGCGCCGGGCGAGAGCTCACCCGAGGCCCCGAAGAAACCGATGGCGGCGGCCTCGAGTTGGAGCGACGACGACTCCTCGGCGTTCGCGTTCCACGAGACCAACAGCGCCGTCGCGAAGGCCAAAACCGATAGTGTTCTAGACATGCGTGCCACCGAATCTTCGAAGACTACTTTTCGTGGCACAGTCGCTCAGTTCGGCGAGGTCACGCCAACGAAGAAGCTCAGCGACGCATCGAAGAAGCCCGACTCGGCGCAGGTGTCGTTGCTGACGCCGGCGTAAGTGTAGGACGACGAGTCGGTCACGTAGACCTCGGCTTGTTCGACGTTGATGACCTGGAACGGCTCCACGATGGCTTCGCCGAAGTCGGAGAAGAATTGGACCGTGTGGGTCGAGTAGATTCGCTCGCGAAGTCCGCACTCGCTGTTCTCGGTGCAGGTCTCCGCTTCGAACTGCTCCGCGAACTCGAGGGCGTACCCGTTCGATTCGATCGTGAGCGATGGAGACTCGCCCACATCGGAGTTCAAAACGCGTCCAAACTCAATCACGCTCGATTGAGAAAACACGCGGTCTATGCTGCCCGTCGCCAACTCTTCGCGCTGCACGAACACCTGTTCCTCGATGAAGAAGTAGTCGGTCAGATCGAGCCCTTCGGCGACGAAAAGCGCCTGGTCGAAGTCATTCTCGACCACCATGAAATCGGACTGCAGATCCACCACGATTCCACTTTCGAACGTCGGTTCCGATTCGAAGCCGCCGAGCGGCTCGGCTCGGACATCGTCGCCACAAGTCGCGACGTTGTTCGCCGGGTCGACATTGTTGGTGCCCACGTTCGGCTCGCCGTTCACGATGATGACGTTGTTCGTCGATTCGTTGTTGGCGACCTGATTGTTGGTGCCGGTGCCGGTGTTCGGGAACCCGCTGTTGGCCGAATTGACCGGTCCACCGTTGGGGTCGGGATTGAGCGGCTTACCGTCGACGCCGCCGCAGGCAGCGAGCGCGACGAACGAGAGTGCAAGAATGATGCGCTTCACGGGTGCTCCTGTTTGATTGAGATCGATGCCGGAACCGTAGTTGGCCTTCCGGATCGATTCAAGCCAAACGAGGGCGCACCCGCCCGTGGAGCTATCAGATTTGGGGTTCGAGCTATTCGGCGACCATCACCACGATGGAACTGCCCATCGCCGTGTAGGTGGCTTCGGTCATCGGCTCGGGGTTCTCGAGCTGGATGTTCTGGCTCGCTCGAACGTCTTCGATGTCGGCGAGGAATTCGGCCTTGTCGAAGTAGTCCTGCGTATCGATGACGCGCGCCCACGCTCGGCCGGTAGGCAGCGTGAACTCGACGGGGCCTCGCTCCATGTTGATCAGGATGAGGATTTCCGGGCCTTCGAGGGCGCCGGAGCCATCGTCGTAGTAGTGCTTCATGATGTGGCGAGAGTTCCAGTTGGGCTCGTCGCCGTTGGTCGCCGATTTCCAGGCGAAAGGCGCGACGTTGTCCCACGAAGCGGGGGCGAACGCATAGTCGTGGTCTTTGCGGAACTGGATGATGTCGCGCACGAAGTCGTGCATGCGGTGCGCTTCGTCTTTCGCGCGGTAGTTGCCCCACTGGAGCCAGTTGTTCTGGTTGTCGGCCTGCGTGGAGTAGGCGTTGTTGTTGCCAAGCTGGGTACGCATCCACTCGTCGCCGCCGAGGATCATCGGCGTGCCGTGGCTGAGCATGAGCGCAGCGAAGAAGTTCCGCATCATCTGGCGCTTCACCGCCTCGTCACCCCAGTCGCGCGAGCGGTTGTGTTCTTCGCCCGAGTTCTTGTCGCACCAGGCGGAGTTCGGGTTGTCGCAACAGACCGGATTGAGCGGGCCGCAGCCGTTACGCTTCTCGTTGTAAGTCACGAGGTCGTAGAGCGTGAATCCGTCGTGCACGGTGATGAAGTTGACGCTGTGATACGGGCGCCGGCCATCGTCGGCGAAGAGGTCGTACGACCCCGTGAGTGCTGCGCCGATACCGATGGGACCTTCCGAACTCGAGAGCAGGTAGTTGTCTTCGTTGACGAAGCTTCGCCAGGTGTCGCGGAAGTGCGCGTTCCACTCACCCCAGGCCACGGAACCGTCTTCGGTCGCCTTCGGGAACTGGCCTAGATAGAAGCCCTGAATCGACCACGGCTCGGCGATGATTCGAGTGTTGTTCTCGCGCAGGACCGGGTCGTCGATGATGTCCTGGAGCACGGTGGTGTCGACCGGCGCCCACTCGTTGTACGTCTTGTCTTTCTCGCCGAGGACGGGGGCGAGGTCGAAGCGGAACCCGTCGACGTGAAGCTCTTCGACCATCCAGCGGAGCGAGTCGATCGTGAGCTTGCGCATGGGCTCGAAATTGGCGCGCGTTTGGTTGCCGACGCCGGTGTTGTTCCAGTACGTGCGGCCGTCGTTCGAGAGCGCGTAGTAGCTCGCGTTGTCGAGCCCGCGGAAGCTGTAGAGGCCGGCGACTTCGAAGGGGTCGTGGTTGATGAGCTGCTCGGTGTTTCCGAACGACGTGTCGTTCAGCTCAATCTTCTCGCGCCACAGTCCACCCTCGCCCGTGTGGTTGTAGACGACGTCGATGTAGACCTCGATGCCTTCCTGGTGGAGCGCGTCGACCATCATCTTGAATTCGTCGATGACTTCGAGGGGGTCGTCGGTGGCGGCGTAAGTAATCTCGGGGGCAAAGAACGAGATGTTGTTGTAGCCCCAGTAGCCGCCGTCGAGCGGCTTCTCGTGGATGGGGAGGAACTCGACTGCGGTGATTCCGAGGTCCGACAGGTAGGGCGCCATTTCGGCCATCCCGCGATACGTACCGGGGTGTTCGACACCGCTCGCCGGGTCGGCCGTCATGGCCTTGAGGTGAACCTCGTAGATGATCTGGTCCTGCCAGCGATGGCCTTCCCAGTCAGGATTCTTGCGGTTCTCTCGCCACTGCGTCTCGTTTTCGCTCCACTCGTAGTTCGACTCGACGACGACCGATTTGGAGCCGGCGCCGAGCGTCGACTGCGTGCGGTCAGGGCCGCTAGCGAGGGAGCCTCGTGACCAGTCGTGGTCACGGTGGATGGCTTTTGCGTACGGGTCGATGAGGAGCTTGTTCGGGTTGAATCGATTGCCTGCGGAGTCGACGTCCGACACGAATCCCTCGATGCGGCCGGGAATCCATTCTTCGTCGTAGGTCCAGTTCGGGCCCCAGGCGATGTAGCCGTAGTGTTGGCCGACGCCGATCCCCTCGACATAGAGGCTCCAGACGCCGTTCTCACCCACTCGCTGCATGGGGAAGCGCCGCGTTTCGCGTTCCGCCTCGGGGTCGTCGAACAACAGAAGGTCGATGCGCTCTGCATTGAGCGAGAAGACCGAGAAGTTCACGCCCTTCTCGAGCATGACCGGTCCCATCTGTTCGAAGTTCGCAACTTCGGTCTCGTCGAGGCCCGGACCGATCGCTTCCGTCTGGAAAAGACGGACTCGGTCCTCTGGTTCCGAACACCCGTAGGTGAGAATTGCGAGACAGACGAGGAAAAAGCCAAACGATGCGCGCATTTGCACTACCTGAGGTACAGCCGGTCGAAGAGTCGCGGGATTATGGCAACACGCGAGCAGGACTTCAACTTCCCGAGTTTG
>CAYLMO010000128.1:0-10408 GCA_964384605.1 uncultured Bradymonadales bacterium
CACCACCTTCAACTTCTCATCCTCCCGCCTCAACGCCCCCTCCCCCACCATCCGGTCCACCACCGACTCCACCCGCTCCCGAATCCGCTTCCCAGCCCGCGCGTTCCCAAACACCCGCGCCGTCTCGGCCACGACGACGGACTGCTCCACGCCAATCGCGCGGCCGACGACCCACTTGATCACGCACTCGAGCTCGGCGTCGGCGACTTCGGAGAAGTCGCGGGGTGGCGTGTCGGCGTCGACGTAGCGGAAGCCGCGCCAGCCTTCGGGCGGGTTGCCGGTGGCCCATAGGTCGTCGCCGACGCGGGTGACCAGGCCGCTGGCGCGGGCGACGTCGAGGACCCGGTCGACGGCCTTGGAGCTCGCCTTTCGGAAGTCCCACCCCAGGATGAAGTGCTTGGCGGCGACTTCGGCGGGGATGGGTTGTACGGACTGGATGAAGTTGCCGAACATGCGGGCGATTTCGCGGTCGTACATGGAGTCGTAGAACTGGGCCTGGTCGCCGGCTTCGATGGTGGGCAGGCCGGTCCAGGGGGTGGCGTAGTCGGGCCAGGCGGTGGCTTCTTCGGCGAGGGCTTCGATTTGCTCTTCGTCGAGTTTGGGCGGGAGGACGTCGGGGATTTCGACGCGTGCGGTGGAGCGCATTTGGCGCAGGGCGCGGGCTTCTTCCCACCGTGTGTGCGCGCGGCGGATTGCCTCGAGGATTCGGCCTGTCTCGCCCTTCGGGTCGTGCCACCAGTCGGTGGACCAGACGCGGTGGATGGACCAGCCCAAGCCCTCGAGGACGGACTGGCGGAGGCGGTCTCGGTCGCGGGCGGACTTGCTCGAGTGGTAGGCGGCGCCGTCGGCTTCGATGCCGAGGATGTAGGCGCCTTTGTGCTCGGGGTGGACGACGGCGAGGTCGATTCGGTAGCCGGCGACGCCGACTTGTGGCTGGACTTGCCAGCCCTCGGCCTCGATGGCCTGGGCGATTTCGCGCTCGAGGGGTGACTCGAAGGTGGCGGCGGAGTCGACGGAGATGGCCTGGGCGAGTGCTTCGGGGCCGCGTTCGGCGTACTCGAGGAAGCGTTTGAGGTGTTTGACCCCGATGGCGTTGGTGCGGCTCAGGTCGATCTGGTCGGCGCGCAAGGTGCTGAAGACGGTGAGGAGCTGCCTTGCCCGGGTCACCGCGACGTTCAGGCGTCGCTCGCCGCCCTGCTTGTTGAGGGGACCGAAGGCCATGGCGACCTTGCCGGCCTGGTCGGGGCCGTAGCCGATGGAGAAGAACATGACGTCGCGTTCGTCGCCCTGGACGTTTTCGAGGTTCTTCACGAAGACGGGTTCGTGGTGTCCGTCGCCGAAGTACTTTTCGATCTCGGGGTACTGTTGTCGGGCGCGGTCGAGGAGGTCTTCGACGCACTTTTGCTGGGCCTGCGAGAAGGTGACCACACCGATGGTTGCGTCGCGGGTGGCCTCGTCGCGCAGGCGCATGACGATCTCCTGGACGACCGCGCGGGCTTCCTCGCGGTTGGTGCGGGATGCGCCACGGTCATAGTAGCCGTCGGCGACATGAACCCAGCGCACACCCAGCTCGGGGACGTTGGCGTGCGGGGACGGGAAGATGTGCAGGCGGTTGTCGTAGTAGTGGTAGTTCGAGAAGGCGATGAGGTTCTCGTGCCGGCTTCGGTAGTGCCAGTTGAGGGTCATCTCGGGCATGCCAGAGGCCACGCACTGGTCGAGGATGCTCTCCATGTCGACCTGGTCTTCTTCGAGGAGGTCGTCGTCTGCGGCGCCTCCGGCCGAGAAGAAGGAGGTGGGCGGGAGCTGTTTGCTGTCGCCGACGACGATGGCCTGCTTGGCGCGGCCCAGCGCCCCGATGGCGTCCCACGGCGGGATCTGGCTCGCTTCGTCGAACACCACGAGGTCGAAGAGGTCGGCGTTGGGGTCGAGGAATCGCGCGACCGACAGCGGCGACATCAGGACGCACGGCTTGAGCCGCAGGAGGACCGACGGGACCTCTTCGTAGAGCTTGCGGAGCGGCTTGTGTGCCCGCTGCTTCTTGAACTCGCGGCGCAGCACCTCCATCTCGCCGGGCGCGTTCCGGTCGGGGAGACGTGCGGCGAGTCGGGCCTGGATTTCGCGGCGGGCGAGCTCTAACGCCTCGGAGTCTTGGGCGCGGAAGGCGTCGACGACTTGTTCGTGGGTGCTGCCGCGGAACCGGCCGAGCTCGGGGTCGACCTTGAGCATGTATTCGAACCACGACTGGCGAAGTGCGCGTTCGTAGGAGCGTCCGATGACATCGCCCACGAGTTCACCCCGGAACGTGCGCTCGACGATGGGTTCGAAGCCGGCGTCCTTGGCGCGGGCTGCGGCGAAGCGCCAGTCGCACCAGTCGCGGAAGGCGGCGATGTTGTCGCGCCAGGCCTGGATTCGGGCGACGCGGTCGGCGTGCGCCACCTCGTCGAAGAGCGGGCCGCGGGCTTCGAGGCGCGTGGCGAGGGCGGACTCGGCGTTGGACCACTGCTGTTGGGCGGCGTGGAGCTCGAGGAGGGCTGCGCCTGATTCGGTGCTTGGAGCGAGGCGTTCCGACGGGGCGAGCGCGATGGAGCGGAGCTGGGCTGCGGCCGCGGGGCCGACCGATTCTTCGAAGGCGACGAGGTCGCGGCGGAAGCTCTTGGTCCAGTCCCAGACGTTCTCGAGGGCTTCGGGCTCGGTGTCGAGGCCGCGCCAGTGGTGGCCAAAGAGGCGGCTGAGAGTGGACTCGGCGCTCTGGACGTCGGCGCGGTTGGACGCGGCGGTTTGTGCCGACGCGAGCGCGTTGGACAGTGCTTCGTTGTCGGGGAGTGAGCCGGCGGCGTGCGGTTTGAGGCGGCGGCGCACGAAGAACAGCATGAAGAAGGCGATGAGGAAGAAGGCGTTTCGCCACTTCTCGATCTCGGCGCGGACGGCGCCGGGGTTCTCGTCGAGGATCGACGGCTGGAAGACGGTGAGCGCACCGTCGCGTCCGGCTCGGTATTCGCGGAGGCGTGGGAGTGCGGAGGCGAGCGCGGCGTCGACCTCGGCGAATGGGACCTGGAGGAGTGCTTCGGGCGGCGCGGGGGAGTCGTTGACGAGGCGGACCATCGAGGTGGTTCGGCCCAGCGCTTTGCCGTCGAGGCGGGCTCCGGCGTCGAGGAAGACGTCGCGGAATCGGTCGAGCGCGCGGGTGAGCGTGGCGCCGGTTTCGGCGAGTTTGGCGAGGTCTTTTTCGAGGTCGCGGGCGAGGTCGGGGGTCCAGTCGGTGACGGTAGATGGTGCCCAGATGTGCTTGTGGGGCACGCCGACGACCCTGGTGGCGGCCTGGAACTTGGCGATGAGTTGGCGCTGGTTTTCGAGCTCTCGTTCGTCGGGGAACTCGGCGAATTCGACCTCGACGCGCGGGATGTTTCGCAGCGCGCAGAGACGTGAGACCGCCTGGAAGATCGAGTCGCCAAAGGGTCCGCGGCGGTGCATGCGTTCGACGTGCGCGTTGAGCGTGCGGCGCTTGTCTTCGATCTGGGATGCGACGAGCGACCAGTCTTTGTCGGGCGCGTTCCAGTCGTAGAGGAAGGGTTCTTCGAGCTGTTTGACGATCTCGGACTTGGACGCCTTGTCGGAGTGGACTTCGAGCGTGAAGGGGCCGAGGCCGACGTTTTTGAGGCGTGATTCGACGACTTCGAGGGCGGCGCGTTTTTCGGAGACGAAGAGGACGGTTTTGCCGCCGCCGAGTGCCTGCGCGATGAGGTTGGTGATGGTCTGGGACTTGCCGGTGCCGGGGGGGCCCTGGAGGACGAAGCTGTTGCCGTCGAGGGCGCTGAAGACCGCGGAGAGCTGGGACGAGTCGGACTCGACGACGGAGAGGTCGGCCTCGCGGGGGCGTTCGTGGTCGATGCCGTCGGGGTTGGGCATTCCGGTGGTTAGGAAACGGTCGGAGCCGCCGTCGGTGAGGAGGTGCTGGACGCACGAGTTCGCCTGGAGTGCGGCGGTGTTTTGCTCGAGGTCCTGCCACATCATGAACTTCTGGAAGTTGTAGATCGACACGCTCGCCTCCCACTTCACGTCGAAGCGGGGGAGGTTGACGATGATCGAGAGCCACTGGCGCAGGACGGTGTCGACGTCGATGCCGCTTTCGTCGGTCGGGAGCACCTCATACATGTCGCGCGGGAATTGGGTGCCGAACTCCTGCTCGAGTTTGCGGACGAGGGTGACGTTGAGCATGGGCTCGTCGCCGCGCGGGACGATGTAGAACGGGCCGTTGACCGAGTCGCGTTCGATCTGCACCGGCATGAGGATGATGGGGGCGCGGCGGGTGATTTCGGAGGAGTCAGATTCGTACCACTCGAGCATGCCGAGGGTGAGGTAGAGCGGGCACGTGCCGGAGTCGCGAACCATGCCGACGGAGGTGCGGTAGACCTCGATGGCGCGCTTCTGGAACTCGGCTTCGGTGAGGTCGGTGATGATGCGGCCCGAGGCGAGCTCTTCGTCGGCGTAGGCTTTGAAGTCTTCGTCTTCGCGGGTCTTGTTGGGGCGGGCGACGATTTTCGTGCGTTTGCGGCGGACGACGAGGTCTTCGAGGTCCCCGATTTTGGTCGGGAGGAGCGGGATCGAGCTGTTTGTGTCGCGGTGGTTGATGAGGCGGTTTCGGAGCGACAGGTCGAGGAGTTGGCTCTTCCAGCGGCCGAGCTGGTCGAGGCCTTCGACGGGTCCTTCGGGTGCTTCGCCCAGCTTTTGCGGGATGAAGGGCATCGCGTGGTCGGGCGCGAAGTTCGGGGCTTCGACGGCGGTGTCGGCAGCTTCCCAGGCGCGGGTGCGCTGGAGGTTGAGCGGGTGGACGCCACGTTTGCGGGCGGCGGCGACGTCGACGGCGAAGATGAACTTTTCGACCTCGGAGAGGGCGGCGACGCCCATGTCGCAGGCGTCTTTGAACGGCACGCCCTGGGCCGCAGCCGACGAGTCGAAGGCGAGGCATTCGCCGAGCTGGATGCGTTTGCGGATGGCGAGGGGGTCGTCGACCCATGGGGTCGGGAAGGTGAAGTCGGTGAGCCAGACTGCGGGGAAGGCGTGGCCGTCGATGACGATGATGAGCGGATTTAGCCCGGCTTTTTCGAGGAGTGACGCGAGGGTGAGCGTGAGGTCGAGGCACGTTCCCACGTTTTCGGCGCGGACTTCGTCGAGGGTGCGGACTTTCTGGCCGGTCTTCTCGAAGCTTGCGGGCGGTGAGGCGTAGTCGATGCCGAGGGCTTTCACCGACCGGTAGATGGCGGCGACGAGTCCGGCGACGCGAGCGGTGTCGCGGCTCTGGTAGCCTTCGAGGTCGCGGGCGAGTCCTTGTTTTTGGAGCTCGTCGCGGACGACCTTGAGCCACTCCGAGGTGTCGGGGTGGTTGGGGGTGACGAAGCTCGCGATGATTTCGGGCGGGGAGCCGACGCCGACCCATTCGTTGTAGGCGAGGATTTCGACCGGGGAGCGTTGGGCGGCGAGGACGTCGTCGCCGCGGAAGACCTTGATGGCGACGGTGCCGGCTTCGCGCTCGGTCTGGTTGACCATGCGCTCGGTGGAGAGGTGGACGTCGAACTGGGAGGCGCCGATGCGGACGGTTTCGCCGGGGCCGAGGCTAACGAGCTGGACGGGTTGTGATTCGGCGATGGCGGGGTCGAATTCGGCGATGATGCGGAGGTCGTGGAGGGTGTCGGCGCCTTTGTTGGTGAGCGTGACCTCGCGCAGGACGGAGTGGCCGAGTTGTTGGGTGGCGAGCTGGAAGCGAGCGTCGTGGTCGATCGAGATGTCGATGGGCACGGGTTCCCCGTTTTTGCGGTTCGATGCGGCAGTTTCGCATGGAGACGGATGGGGGCGCTAGCGCGAGTGCTGAGCGCTTTCGGTTTCTCGTTTCTCGTTTCTCGTTCTTCGTAGTCGGATGGCGATGTTGGTTGATGCGATCGGACCGGGGTCTAGCGTCGATTCCGGCCCGTGGGGCCGGAAATCGACTTGCCTCTAAGGGTACTCGCCTACTGATCCGGGGGGTCGAATTGTTGACCGGGTCCTCGCCGAATTCGGATTGGAGCGATTGCACGCGCGCTTTGTTTTGGAGGCTAGAGGGTTTCGAGAATCTCCTCGCGCTTTTGGAGGTACTCGTCTTCCGTCAAGAGCCCCTTGTCCAGCAACTTGTCCAGCCTTTCGAGTCGCTGTTCGGCGTCGAGTTCTGCCGCAGCTGTGACCGCTTTTGGCGGCACGTCGATCGATGCAGCCTCTGGCGCGACGGTACGTTCCTCACGAACTGCCCGCCGCGGAGTGGGCCGGGCCAACTCGGCGCCTCCGGCCCAAACGATCGACGACGGGTCAGCGAGCGATGTGAATGCACTGCCGTAAAACGCCCAGATGAGGAACGAGATCACAACCTGCGCGACGAAGACAACAGGGATCGCCAAAAGCACGCCGAAGTCCCCCATCAGTCCCAGAAAGAACCCTTGGACAAAGCCAATTACGAATGAGAAAGCGAAGGCGACCACAAAAGTGGAAAGCCAGAGCTGAATCATCGTGCCCAGGTTTTTCTTCGTCGTTTCTGCCGCTCGGCGAAAAGACTCTGAGAAGCCGGTGTCCCAGGCGGCCGCGTAGTACGGTGCCATCCACCAGAGGACGGAAGCGATGATTCCGGGGATGATGACGAACGCACTCCCAATCGTGACTGCCAGCGCGAGCGCGATTGAGATTGGAATTGCGTTCAACGCGTTCGCGACGCCTTGCTTCAACTGCTCGCCAGGCGAGTTCGCCACGAAGGTAGCCATGTCAAACTCGTCGTCGGGTAGTTCGTCCTTTTTCGACTGGTAGTGCTTGATGGTCGACCACAAACCGATCGGTACGAAGAACCCTAGAAAGAAGATCAGGAAGGACCATGCAAACATCAGCATGATCGCGCTGTCTGGTTCATCCATTGCGAACAGCATGAACGTCGAGGCGCCAGCGGCTGTGTAAGTCAGCAGCAAGGTTGCAACGTAGTAGCCCCAAAGCGCTTTGAGCCGATCGCCAGCACGTTTCCAAAGTGCAAAGAAGGTGGACGTGAGATGCTCGAATCGAATGACGGTTGGCGAGTTCATCAGGGTCCCCCTCAGAGTGAGTCTAGTCTGGTTTGGTAGTAAGAACGCTTTGGGTCGAGCTCGATTGCTTGTTCGAGTAGCGCGCGGGCTTCGTCCAAGTCGCCAGCGAGTCGATGGGCTTCAGCGAGTGTGTCGAGCGCAGCGGGTTCGGCGCGATCAGTGGCCTCCACCGCGCGTTTGGCGAGTGTTAGCCCTCGGTTTCTATCTTGGATTCGGTCGTCGTCGACCGTCAGGAGGAACCACGCCAATCGATTGAGAATTCTGGGATCCCGCTCAGCTTCAGCGACCATGATGTCCTCGTAGAACCGGAGGGCGCGAGTGAAGTCATTCTCACGTTCGAAAACCTTGCCCAATCCGAGCCTGAACGTGTTGGTGACAAACGGGTTTGAACTTCGTCGGGCCGATTCTCGGAACAGCGCCTCGGCCCGACGAAATTCGCCAGCGTTGCGGGCCTCGATCGCCGCTAGCTCCACTGCGAACATTCGCTCGTGCGGAGTGAGTGGGCCTTCCGGGATCCCCTCCGACCACTCGGCCGGTATTTTGTGGAGGAGCGGAGCAACTTTGTCGCGCGGTGCTTCGACCGGAGTCGGGTCCTCTTCGATTCGAGTGATCTGGTCCTGAACCAGCTTGGATTTCTTCTCGCGCAGATAGCTTTCGAGGAACTGTTTGGCTTGCTCCGCCTTGTCTTGCTGCAGGAGAATCTCAGACTGCGCGATCGCGGCACGACCGTTGAATTCGTCGGAATTGATGGCGTCGACGAGAATGTTCGTCGCCACATCTCGCCTGCCGTGGGGTTCTGGTGCAGTTGCGAAGAACCACGCAGCTCGGCCTCGCGCGAGCGAAGACGGGTCTTTGTCGAGGAGAGTCTCGTAAACCTCACTGGCGCACGAATAGTCACCGGCATCTTCGCAAGTTTCGGCGAATTCGATCCAAAGCTGTTCGGAGTTGTCGGGAAAGGCCTGGGCGAGTCGCGTTGTTTCCCGGCGGAGCTTGTCGATCTCTTGGCTGTTTCTGAGAGCAGCGAGGCGACGGCGATAGACGAGCCAGGCGCGTTCGGATCCTGGTTCGAAAGCGAGGATGCCCTGAACCTCGTCTCGAACGTCCGGCAAAGTGCCGCCCTTTCCGGCCAAGAAGTCTGTGATGATGGGAGCTTTCAGCTTGGTTGTGTCGGAGATTTCGACGGATTCTTTGTCGCCGAGTTCAGCCACGAACACGGCACGGCGAGTGGTAATGGCGACTTTGCCGAGCGAGACGTCATCGCAGGTATCACCCTCTGGCGCGAACCCGGCTCGGTAGGTACCTATCGCGTATTCGCCGAGAACAACTGCTTCGACTGTTCCGTCTCCGTCCACGTCGTCGGCAAAAAACTCCACCGGTTGCGCGCGGAACTCGCCGTTGAAGTCACAGCTGCCAGACCTGTCGTAGAACTCCGCAACCACTTGCGACGCGAGTCCGTCCTTCGTAGCGGTCCGAATCGAGATCCAGATCTCGGCAGACCCGCCCCCAAAGGTGGCGGTTTCACAGATGAGCGCCGCTTTGGTTCCAAAAATGGCCGGGCGACAAGCTTGAGACTCAACCTCCCAATCATGAGTGACCAAGCGCCATTGAAGATCATCCCCGAGCCGGATGAGCGCGGTCGCGTGACGGAAGTTGAAGCCTTTGCCGCAGCCTTCCGTCGCCAAGATGACCTCCCGTTGCTCAGGTCCGGTGAACGCGCCGATGTAAGCGATTTGGACCTTCAGCACATCATCACGTGATGGCGAGTTCGACGGGCACGCACATTGGACATTCCCGCGGACGGTTTCGGCGGAGTTCCCGCAGATGACTTGGGACAGGTTCGTCAATTTTTCGGGGTCTTTTACGACCTCAATGCCTTCAAGTGGTGGGAGTGCACCTCGACCCCTCGCGACCAGAAGCACGGCCTTCTTGGCGTCCTGAATCGAACGCTGCAGCCTCTCCCCTTCGCTGTCGTCGGGTCGATTTGCCGAGTTGAGCTTGCGACGTGCATCCGAAAGCCGCTCCCGAGCGGAGATGAGTGCGAGCCGGGCCAGCTCCATTCCGGTCGTATCGGCCTCGACAATGACGTCTCGCGAGACTGTGGCGCCGCCCTTGGTGACGAAGCTCCTAGTCTCCCCAAACCGCACCCAGAGTTGAATGTTTCCCTTCGTCGTGTAGACGGTATCCGTGGTTCGGAGAACGTATCGTTTCCCGAAGCGACTGCCGTCGGAAACATCGTAAAGTTGCGGCTCGATCTCACCGTGGAGATAGCCGTGCATGTTAATCAGTCCCCCCTGACTAGCAGCGAGTCGGATACGGGCAGCACCAACGTCCTCCTCAGCCCTGTCGACCTCGCGTTCGATTTCTCGGTAGGCAGACCACGCATCCGCAGTCTTTCGTTCGTGCTCCGAGAGCGCCGCCTGAGCGCTCTGAAGCGAAGCGCAGGCCCTTTTTGACGGTTCCCCCACGGCCGGAATCCAGTTGGCGTTCTGAAGCGTGCGTACATCGCCGCAGAAGGAGTCCGCGTCGCGTTTGGCGAGGAGATCTGGCCACTGTTCAGCGAGGAGTTTCTTCCAAGACTCAGCTCCTTCGGAGTCCAGTTCGCGGGCAAGCGCCAGGAACTCTGCGGGTCGATCGAGCAGCGATCGCATGCCGCTCATCGAAGGCTCTGCCCCGAGTGCTTTTTCGACCTGGCGGGTAGTAACGCGAGCGGCGGCGCCTTCCTCGGACCCTCCGAAGACAAAGGCAGCTGCTATCCCGAAGATGGCTGTGGCCGCGGCTCCCGCCGCCATCGCGAGAACATGTTTGCGCTGGAAGCGAGGTGGTGGAGTGATTTCGGGAGCGGAATCCGAACGGGGCTCTTGTTTGGTCCGTTCAACCTTTGTGGCCGGCTCCGAGGGGGGCGTACTTGGTCGCGATGGCGCTTCCGAGACCGGTTGGCGAATGGGTCTTGGCTGTCGATCGGTTGTCGCCGTACGCCCAGTTGACTCATCATTTGCGGGGGCCGCAGGTACCGAACCGGACTCTTCGGTGGGTGTCCCACCCGATGTATCAGCCGACCGAGCCTCGGTGATCGCCCGCTCCATCCGCTGGACGTCAGACTCCCGAAGCACTCCCTCTTCGAGAAGCTCTTGGACCAACTGCATCAGTCGATCGTCGAACTCCGCATCGGCCCAAAAGTCGCGATGGTGCAGTCGACTCTTGAGCTTCACGAACTCCGAGCGGGAGAGACTTCCGCTCTCAAATAGCTCAAACGCGTCACGAATGGAGACGAGTAGGCGAAAGATTTCGTCGTGATCAGACACGTTCCCCCCACGGCTTCA
>CAYLMO010000129.1:0-4023 GCA_964384605.1 uncultured Bradymonadales bacterium
CCACGGCCGTCGCCGAGCTCACCGACGCGTTCCTCTACCTCTACGACTACGACTATGAGTGCGCCGAGCAGATCTCGTCGCGAGTCGTCACCGTGGCCGCGCTCCGTGACGTGCTCTCGTCGTTCAAGGCCGAGGGGATGCCGAGCGCTGACGCCGTGCAGAAGTCGATGAGCCGCGACATCGAAGAACTCGCGAGCCGCCAGAACTACGATGGTGGATTCGGCCTGTGGCGGCGCGGTCAAACGTCGTGGCCATTCGTCAGCATCCACGCGGCACACGCACTCACCCGAGCCAAGGCGAAGGGCTACGAGGTCGACGACTACGTGATGAATCGCGCCAAGAACTACCTCACGCAGATCGAGCGTCACATCCCGGGCTGGTACTCGCAGTGGACGCGCCGTCACATCATCGCGTACGCGCTCTACGTGCGCGACGTAATGGGCGACAGTGACCCCGCGCGCGCCCGGCGACTCATCGCTGAGGCCGGCTCGCTCGACGACCTGTCGTTCGAAGCGGTCGGTTGGCTGCTCAACGTGATGAGTGGCGATTCGGCATCTTCGCGGCAGCTCGGCGAGATTCGCACCTACCTCAACAACCGAGTCACCGAGACCGCCGGAGCCGCACACTTCGCGGCCAAGACGACCGACGAAGACTACGTCATCATGCGTTCGAATCGCGTCGCCGACGGCATCATTCTCGAATCGCTCATCGAAGATCAGCCCAAGACCGACCTCATCCCGAAGATCGTGCGAGGCTTGCTGGCGCACCGCAAGAAGGGCCGCTGGAGCAACACTCAGGAGAACGCGTTCGTCCTCCTCGCCTTGGACACGTACTTCAACAAGTACGAGAACATCACCCCCGACTTCGTGGCGCGCGCCTGGCTCGGCGACCAGTACGCCGGCGAGCATGCGTTCAAGGGGCGGACGACCGAGAACCACCAGATCGACATCCCGATGACGTGGCTCGTCGACAACGCGAAGGGCGAGTCGAACTTGCTGCTGCAGAAAGACGGCAAGGGGCGGATGTACTACCGCATCGGCATGCAGTACGCGCCGAAGGACTTGTTCCTCGAGGCGGCGGACCACGGCTTCGTCGTCGAGCGAACGTACTCGGGCGCGGATGATCCGGCCGACGTGAAGCAGAAGGCCGACGGCACCTGGGAGGTCAAAGCCGGGGCGAAGGTGAAGATCGAGCTCACGATGGTCGCGCCAACGCGGCGCTATCACGTGGCGCTCGTCGACCCGCTGCCCGCTGGCTTCGAGTCGATGAACCCTGCTTTGGCGGTCACGGGCGACGTGCCGATCGAGGCGTCGAACACCGGGCGTTCCAACAGCTACGGCTGGTGGTGGTTCACGCGGCCCTGGTACGAGCACCAGAACCTGCGCGACGAGCGCACCGAGGCCTTCTCGACTCTGGTCTGGGGCGGCGTGCACTCGTACACCTACTACGCACGAGCGACGACGCCGGGCGAGTTCGTGGTGCCCCCGGCCAAGGCCGAAGAGATGTACTCGCCCGAGACGTTCGGGCGAAGCGCTTCGACCAAGGTGGTGGTTCGTTAGATCCTCGCAATCCTCGGTGGCCCAATCATCCCTGGGCTAGCCCCGGGCTTTGCCCGGGGTGAGGTGCGAACCGCCCAAAAAGGCTGACCGATGTGCGGGATCCACCAACACCTGCTACGATCCCCGCTCACCCCGACCGAGAGCGCAAATGGACTGGCCTTCCACCCTGGTTCCCGACCACCGCACCGACGAATTCACGCAGGACACCGTGCCCGCGGGACTTCTCAAGGACCACACCACCAAGGCCGGTGTCTGGGCGATGATTCGCGTGCTCGAAGGCGAGCTGACCTACACCGTCGGCGACGACGTACAGACGCTCACGCCGAAGATGCCGGGGTTCGTCGAGCCCGAAGTCCCGCACTCCATCGAGCCGCAGGGCGAGGTGCGGTTCTACATCGAGTTCTACCGGGACGCGTCGAAGTAGGGACGAGCGAACGTCCCTCGCAAAGCGAGCCTACTCGCGCACGATCACCGCGTCCGTCGCCAGCAAGTACACCGTCCCATTCCCCCACTCCTGAATCTGCCGAAGCTGCCCCGGATTCTCGAGCGACGGCTGCCACTCCGCACCATTCCAGTAGCGCACCGCCGGGAAATCCTGCGTGATGAACCACGCGTCGTTCGCGTCCGACATCCACGCCGACGACGCACTCACGTTCTCGTCGGTGATGTCCGTCTCGATCGACCAGCCTGTCGGACCGCCGCGAAGAAGCGCCGGCGGCTGGGTCGCAATGCCGACCAAACTATCATTGTCGCACCCGAGGCGTGACACGCGCGGGTCGGGCTGCACGTGCGTCCACGAACTTCCGTCCCAGTGAAACAGCTGCGCGTATCGCCACACCCACGCCTGGTCGCCCTGAGCCACGAGCGCGGTGCCGAGCTCGATCGGCGGCGGTTCCAGCCCGCCGTCGAAGTCGGAGTGGTCGATCCACTCGGTGCCGTTCCACTGGATGACCTGGTCGTATCCCGCCACCCACACGTGTCCGGTCTCACTGCCGCGCACGATCGTCATGTTGTCGGCGATGTCGAAATCCGGCCGAATCGACCGCTGGTCCCCCGCCTGCCACCGGCTCAAACTCCCGCGCTCGCCCAGCACCCAGATGTCGTCCTCGTTCGCTGCCCACACCGAAAGTCCGCCGCTCGAGCTCAGACCAATGATCGCTTCCCAATCGGTCTCCGGAGTCCAGCGGTAGCCCTTGGCGACGTAGTCATTCATCGAGAAGAAGTGCACCGGATACTCTTCGCTGAGCGTGAGCGCACCCGGCGCGAGTCCAGCGCGATTCGACTCGTTCCCCTGCTCGTCGAGAACGACCGACGAACTCTTCTCGAACACCACGCGAACTTGTCCCGGAGTGTCGGTGTAGAGCGCCTCGATTCGATTCTGCCGGTCGTACGTCGCGACCTCGACCCAGTCGCTTCCGTCGTGTCGGTATACGAACGACTCGCCGTTCCCGTTGTAGAAGCCCCAAAGGTCGTCGAGAGAGGTCCCTGCAATGCCCGAAAGCTGAAGTGACACGGGCTCCGCCCCGCGCGGAATCATCTTGTAGTCGCCGTCGTAGTAGGTGACCTCGTCGCCGGCTCCAATCCACTCGCCGGTCGGCAGCGTGATGGCCTCGGCAATCTCGTTGGATTCGGGAAGTCCCCAGACCACAGGGCGGTCGCCGTCGACCGTGAGCACGCGGTTACTCGTCGCGATCCATTGGCGGCCATTGCAATTCGCGACGTTGTGCATCAACCCGCTGCTCCGCGTCACGAACTCCCACTGCTCGCCGACGCGCTTCCACACCCCGAACCACTGCGAGTTCGCAAACATCTCGCCCGTCACCGGGTCGTGGGCGAGCTCCGACAGGCCGCGGTCGGGGCCGGGGTCGTCGACGATCGTTTCGGGCACCCAGGTGCCGTTGTCGAACCGGTAGATCGCGCCCGGGTACGCGGTGACCCAGACGTTTCCGTTGCCGTCCCCTTCGATGTCGATGAGTTGTTCGGCACCTTCGACCGGGAATTCTTCCCAGGTGGTGCCCGACCCGCGCCGCACGCGCCCGTCCTGTGTGGCGAGCCAGATCTCATCCGGCGCTTCGATCCACATCGCCTGGTAGAAGTAGCCGAGGTGGTAGTCCATGACCGTCCAGCCGTCGCCCAGATCTTGCCCCGGGCACAGCCGGAAATTGCAGTCGCTATTGTTGGCGACCACGTTGGTCCCGACGTTCGCCGTGGTGCTGTTGGTCGAGCCGTTGGTCGAGCTGTTGGGACCCTTCTCGAGGTCATCACCGCAGGCGGCGAGCGCAAGGAGGGCGAGCAAAAGCGTCAGGCGTTTCATGAAGGCTCCGGGGGTTGGCGTGCCTCCAAGATGACCGCAAACCGCCCGCGCCTCAAGAACCGCTGCAACCGCACACCTCGGGCGTCGCAGACATCTCTGAGTTGGCCTGAGGGCAAAGCCCGAAGGAGAGGTTCGCGGTCAGAACCGAAT
>CAYLMO010000129.1:4123-10228 GCA_964384605.1 uncultured Bradymonadales bacterium
TCTGAGTTGGCCTGAGGGCAAAGCCCGAAGGAGAGGTTCGCGGTCAGAACCGAATTCGGCCTTGAAGCCCCAGGTTCCAGTAGAACCCATTCGTGTTCAGCGATCCCAGATCCGGCGTCTCCCGAGCAAACTGATCCTCCTCGCCCTCGGCCACGAACCCCTCATCCTCGTACCGAAGCTCGTCGAACGTCGCGCTCGTCATGATCAGGTAGCCGAACTCCGTCGTCAGCCCGACCGTGAACGGGAATCGCCGATTGCTCCATTCGAGCGGCAAGAACACGTCGAAGCCCACCGACGGACGTACCGCCAGGTCGTGCGAGTAGTCGTAGATCACCGGCGACGCCTCGGTATCCAGCTCGATCGAGTGCAGCGCGTAACCCACGCCCACGCGACCCCACGGCCGCAGGAACTTGAACAACGTCGGGCCGTAGTCGACCTCGGCCATGAACAGCGACCGAGCCCACTCCCACGTCAGCTCCGAGCCGAGCCGGCTGTTGGTCAGCCCGCCCGCCGTATACGTCAGGTACGCCCGAGCACCCGGCAGCAGGTTCTCAAACCCCCAGCCGACGCCCAGCGTCACCATCGTGAAGCGGTCATCGTCGGTGACCGCGTCCAGGCTCGAGTCCGGCGCATACGCCGACACCAACCTCAACTCGCCCACCAGGTCACCTGTCGGCTCCGACCACTCAGGCTTGTCTGCCCACGCCGTCGACGGCAGCGCCAACGCCACCAGAGCCCCGACCATCACAAACGTTCGTTTCATCAGCTTCTTCGTTGCATTCATTGGTCGAGCTCCCATCCAAAGATGTCTGCCAGGAAAACGTGCGAGTAGTAGCGCTGGTTCTCAGGCGTCGGTTCCACCCCATCGAGCACGGTGAAGATCCCTTCTTCCTTGTTGTGCTGCACCAGGATCGGCCCCTCGGAGCTTACGAACACCGACGATGCACGAGCCGGAATCTCGAAGTTGAGCGGGTTGCCCTCCGGGCCCACCACCGACAGCGCGGCGAGGCCGTTGTAGATGACGAATGCGTTCTGCCCGTCGAACCACAGGTCGTTCAGCGAACCACCCTGAATCGGGATGTCGTTGTTCTTACGCAGGTCGAGCAGCGAGAAGCCCGACGTCACGCCGGTATGGAACGCAATCGCGCGGTCTGGCTGAGCCTCCGAGAACTCGACGCGCGACGGCGCGAGCTCCAACCGGAGCGCCTCGACGCTGCGACCGAGCGCCGGCTCGTCACCCTCGAGGGGCACGTACTCCGGCCGAATGATCGTCACGATCGACGAGCCCGGATTCCAGGCGAGCGCCCGAACTTCCGGAATGTCACCGCCCTCGCTCTCGACCGTCGTCGTGTATGGCGTGATTGCCGTCGCCGGCGTCGCCATCGGCAGCTGGAACGTCGCGCTCGCCGACGTTGCAACGTCGATCACCGTGAAGCGCGGCGACTGCGTATCGGCGACCAGCAGGCGCGTCCCCTTCTCGGGGAGCTCCACCAACGCCATCGTGCCCGGCGAGTTGCCCGCGGCGAGCTGGTTCACCGAAACGGCGAACTTGCGGTTCGAGCCGGTGCCCGGCGCAATTTCGATCTGCGTAATGTCGCGGCTCTGCGTGGTGCGCACGTAAAGGCTCACGACGTCGGGGTTTTGCTCGCTCGGCGTCACGTCGAAGAGCACCTGCTGCGGCAGTCGCTCGAGGTCGGCCTCGCTGATCGTGAGCGGCACTTCGCGCAGCTGATCGTCGACATCGTCGGCGAGCAGGTCGAGCACCGTCACTTCGCTACGCGAGAGCACTGCGGCGAGTCGCTGCTCGCCGGCTTCCGTCGCGAACTTCGGAGCGAACACAATCCCTTCCGGACGGCTCGAAAGCGTCAGCGGAGTCACCGAATTCGCGCCACCGCGCAGGTCGATGATCGCCACCGCGTTCAGGTTCCGCGCGATGATCTGGTTGTTCGCCACGCCCGAGAAGTGCGCCAGCAAGAACTCGCCTTCCTCGTCGATGACGAGGCGATCGAATGCCGCGCCGAGCTCGATCGTCTCGCTCGAACCGTCGACGAACGACGTCAGCTGGAGCGTCTCGGAACCCTCGTTGAGCGTGTAGAGCGTCGCCTCGTCATGCGACACGTAGCTCAGCCCGGGCTCCTCGCCCAACGCTGTGCGGCGGACGTCGATCGACACGTCGCTCCCCGAACCTTCCGGTGAGACCACGATCACCTCGCCCTTCTTCCGGTCGACGTAGGCGAGCCCGGCCGAACCCGTGTACGGGCCGGCGATGTCGAAACCTTGCTGCCACAGTTCGCTCTCTTCTTCACCGCAGGCGGCAAAGAGCGAAACGAGCAACGCCAATAGAATCCATCGTTTCATCATATTGCCCTCAGTCGATTCCAGCATTGAGTTGAAAACCCGTGACCGTGCGCAGCCGTCCGTCGAGCACGTCGACGAAGGTGATGCGGCCCTGCGGGTGAATTTGAGAAATGAAGACCTTGCCCGAGCTCGGGATGGTCCCGAGGCCGTTTGGCAGGCTCGGCAAGAGCGTGCGGTCGAGCGCGAACGAACGCAGGTCGATTGTCGCGAGCGCGCGTTTCGCCTCGATCTCGAAGTCGACCGGCGTCGGCTCCAACGGAGCGAAGGTCACGTACAAGACGCGTTGGTCGCCTTCGGCCCAGAGCGCCGCTTGCTGCGGCTCTTGCTCGGTCAGCGTGAGTCGCGATGCGCCCGAGGCGACGTCGAGCACCGAGAGGCCGTGGGACTTCAAAATGAAGTCGTCCGACCCAGGGGTGCTGTCGATGGCGTTGCCCGGCTCGCGGTCGTGAATGATGACAAAGGTCGAGCCAGCGCCATCGCTCTCGACGCGCGTGATCCCCTTCTCGAACGGCACCTGTCGCTGCGTGAGCGTGGCGAGGTCGAGGAGCACGGTCCGACCGTCGTTGTCGCGACTCGTGTAGATGAGCGCGGTCGAACCCGTACGGTCGATCTCCGTCAATCCGAGGCGCTCGAATTCGAGCTCGATGTAGTCGAAACCCTCCGTTTCAAGCCACCCGCTAGGTGCCATCATCCCGGCGTCGGAGCCGGCATCCATCCCGGAATCTGCCGTCCCGGAGTCCATTCCGCCGTCCATCATTCCGGCGTCGGAACCGGCGTCGGAACCGGCGTCGGACATCCCGGCGTCCATTTCGCTCGGTTGGTCGACGCCCGGAACAGGCAGCATCGAACCGGCGACGAATCCGTCGGGAATCGTCGCGACCAGAAGTTCGCTCCTGACGGGGAGGTTGGCCGTGATGAGTGGCTGTGCGCCGTCGACCCAGTCGATGTCCGTCGGGGTCTCGGGCAGGCGCGTCGCCCACTGCTCGCCGGTAGCGAGGTCGGTCAAAACCAGACCGGCAAAACCGGATACTCGCGCGAGGGCGTAGTCTCCGCTAGGTGCCAGCAGCGTCTCGCGAGAGATCGGATTTTGAGGCTCCAGCTCCGGCGGAAGCACCGGAATCGGCGGAGCGATGCCATCCTCGGTGACCCCCATCACCTCGACGACACTCACGCCGTCTGCGCTCACCACCAGGAGCTTGGAACCATCCTGAGAAAACGTTGCGTCGAGCACGTTGAACCCGACCGCGATCTGATAGGCCGCCTCGGGGGTCACGAGGTTGACCGACGAAAGGTCGCCAGCCGGAACGTCGACACCGGACTCCACTTCGTACCAGGTCACCGCGGCGTTGCCGTTCGGCGCGCCCGCGATCTGGTTGGCGTTGCGGCCGACGTCGTGGGTGACGGTCTTCAGGTCCGAGTCCACCACGGTCACGGTCGACGCGCCTTCGTTGAGCACGAAGGCTGAGCCGCCGTCGATGTCGGTCTCGGGGCCAACCACGCGCGTCGGCGCAAAGCCCACGGGAATCGTCGTGATCCGCGCGGTCTCGCTGTCGATGGCGGCCACCGTGTTCAGGTCGGTGTTCGCGACGAACACGCGGCCGCCCACGACTGCCGGGCGCGAGAAACCAAACTCGACTTCGACCTCAGGCGGCCCGTTGTTGTCCGAAGTCTGGTTGTTGGTGCCTGACGTGTTGTTGCTGGAGCTGAAGTCACCGCCGCCGTTCTTGGCCTCGTCTTCAGCGCCGGCACACGCGGCCAGCGATAGCGCGGTCAGCGCTGCGATCCATTTCATCGTTCGCATCAGTCGATCCCCGCATTCAGTTCGTATCCACTAATCGTTCTCTGCGCCTGCGTATCCACGTCGAAGAAGGTCAGTCGACCCACATCCGACTCCTGGCTCACGAAGACGCGCCCCGCCACCACGCCCATCTCGATGGGCTTGCGGGGCAGCTGTACAAAGTCGGTGCGGAAGGTCTGCAAATCGACACGCAGCAAGCCTTCCGGCGAGTCGTCATTCGGCGACTGGAGCATGACGTAGAGCACGTTGCCGCCGTTGGAATTGGTCGTGATGAGCGTCGATGCTGGTGGTGATTCCAGCGTGATTGGCCTCCGGTAGCCCGAAACCAGATCGACGATCGTGAGCCCCTCCGATGCTCGGAAGGCCTGCAGAATCGGGTCGCCGACGGCTTCGTCGTCCTGTGCTTCGTGCACGACCACTGCGGTTGTGCCGTCTTCCGAAACGGCTACCGACCGAATCTCGTTGCGCAGCGACAGCGACCTGAGTTCGTCGGTCATGAGGTCGTAGACGCCGAGCGATGGGTAGCGTGGTAGCGTCGAGTAGAGGAGCAACTCCTGCCCGCCTGGCACGATCTGCGCGAGGCCCGCCTGGTCGTTGTCGATGGAGATGGTCCGCACCGCGTCCATCTCGCTCGCCAGCGCGGCGTCGACGTCGACGAGTGCCACTTCGCCAGCGTCACGTACGGTCACGATGACCGATCGCGTCGCGTCGATCAGGTCGATGTCGGTCGGAATGTCCGAGAGGTCGACCACCACCGGAGCCGCGGCCTCCATCGTGAGGTCGAACAGGGCGACTCCAGCGAACTGGCTGCTGCGCACGGCGAGGAAGCTGCCGTCGCCGGCTACCTCGACTTCGAGGTCTTCCGGAGGGAACGCGGAGTCGCTCAGGCCCAGCGGCAGCGGGCGGATCAGCGCGTCTCCCGTGATCGATGCGAAGTCGATTCGGTTCACGCCCTCGCGCCCGACCAAGAAGGCGGTCGACGAGTCGTCCGTGAACTCGATGTCCCGAATCAGTCGGCTGACGGAGAGTTGATAGAGCGCATCATTGGCCGGGGTATCGCCAAGCGTGACGAGCGCGGCCGTCTGCAACGATGCGACGCCGTTTGACGGGTCGAGCTCCTTGTCCGGGTCGATGTAGGCGAGAAGTTTGCGACCGTCGGGGCTGAGGCGAAGACCGTTCACCTCGGACGGAGCCGAAAGCAGCGTAACCGGAATGTCGCCGTTGCCATTGGTGTCGTCGGCGCGAACGATGGCGATGGTATTCGCGCCCTCGCTCAAGACGTACGCGACAGCGCCGTCGTCGGCCACCTGACTCGCGAGCACCTGCGTGGGCTCTCGGCCAACGCGAATGGGCGTCACAGCGAGATCGTCACCGGCGATTCGGGCGACCGTCGTCGAATCCTCGGCGGAGTTCGGCACGAAGACGTAGTTGTCGGTGGCGGCAACCGTCTGAACCACGAAAACTTCCTCCTCCGGGATGAACGGCGGCGTCGTGTTGTTGCTCGCCGCGTTCCCGGTCGTCGCGTTGTTCGACGGTGACTCGCCGCCAAACGAGCCGTTGTTCGACGACGCGTTGTTGCCTTCGCCGAAGAAGTTGTCGCTGCTTGCGTCGTCACCACAGCCTACGGCAAACGCCGCGACGAGCGCTGACAACGCCACACAAATCCATCGAGAATTTTCCCGCATCGTTGCTCCTCAAAAGTGCTGCTGCCAATCGATCCAGAAGTTCGATGATCTGATTGTGCGAGAAGCGTTCCAACTCCGATAGCGCACAAAAATGCACCCCCCCGGCGACATACGAGTCGATGGGGCACGGTTCGAGCGACAAAATTGTCGCAACGGGTGGAGTGTGGCTTTGGCGATCTGGAGCAATGAGGCTCCGGTGTGGCTGCGTGGACCGCACCTAGCGGGCGCCCAATTTCCAGACCGAAGCGCACCTAGCGGGTGCCG
>CAYLMO010000130.1:0-10199 GCA_964384605.1 uncultured Bradymonadales bacterium
AGACTCGCGACTGCCGGAGGTCGCGGGTCTATCACGAAGATTTTGAATCTGAATTGGGGTCGGGGCCACCCGGGGTCTCCCGGACGCTAGAAAAACTGTCGGGTCCGGAGCGGAACTCGGATTGGGAACGGACTGCCGGTAAAGGCTCCGCCCCAGCAATAGAGCGCCGAAGCTGTCGTCATCCCGCAGGTGAAGTCCGCCCCGGAGTCGAGCTTCACGAACCGCTGATTCGAGTCGATCAGTACGGGACGTGGGCTCGAATCGAACGACGAGTCGCCGAGTTGGCCGGAGTCGTTTAGTCCCCAGCACCAGACCCGACCGTCCGACGCAAGGGCGCAGGTATGCGCGGCACCCGAAGTGAGCTGGGAAAAGCTCTCGGTCGTGTCGACCAGGCCTGGCGTGGATCGGTCGTCGTAGGTGCCGCTACCGAGCTGACCAAAGTCTCCGTCGCCCCAGCAATACGCGGTTCCGCCGGCGAGTGCGCAGGTGAACAGTCCGCCGACCTCGACCGCCGTGAAGTCTGCCTGGGATACGACGAATCCGGCGTCGGCCTGCGACCGTGTCCCGAGGCCTAGCTGCCCTTCGACATTGGAGCCCCGGCACGCGATGCGCGTGTTCTCGACCTCACATTGGTGCGACGCGCTGGTGTCGAACTGCTCGTAGTTCACCTGTCGCGGGTTGGGTTCCGGAAGTCCGTCGCCCAGGTCGCCCCAGCACCACCACTGAGTGGCGACGCGGTAGCACGAACGATTTCCGTCGACGCGAATCTCGACGGCGAGTCCGTTGCTTCCGACCGGAAAAGGGCTCGGCTGGAAGGGGATGGTGCGGCCGGCTTGTCCGAAGTCGCTGGTGCCGATGCAGTCGACGGTGCCGTCGACGGCGAGCATACAGTAGTGGCCAAAACCCACATCGATGGCGGTGTATCGGCCTCGGTTGTTGGTGACCTGATTGTATCGATTGTCGACGTTGCTGGTGAGCGCCCAGACATCGCCCTGAGCGATCGCGTTCACGCGGTCGGAGCCGAGCGCGAAGTCCTCGTATCGGTCGTCGACGGTGAGCACCATCGTGCCGCTGACCCCGTACTCAGGGAGGGTCGCCGTGATTGTAGCCGTGCCGGCGGTGCGAGCGAAGAACTGTGAATCCTGCATCAGGACGACATCGGGGTCCGACGATTCAAAGACGATGTCGTAGTCACGTGGAGCTCGCGTCGCCCAGTCGACGGTCCAGCGAAAGAAGCTCGTCTCGCCGGGCACCAGCGTATCGTGGAAGTACGAGATGCTGAGCGCTTCTGCGGCGTACTCGAACACCTCGATCGTGATTCGCTCGGTGATGAGCTGCGCGATGATGCTGATCTCGGTCGAGCCGGCCTGAAGCGCTTCGATTCGGCCGAACGAATCGATGCTGGCGACCGATGGGTCGCTCGACTCGAACTGAATCTCGAGGAGCTCGGGTGTCTGATACATCTCGCCGAGCGGACCGTAGGGGGTGACTTCGATCTCCGTCGTTTCTCCGACCGCGAGGAAGGTCTCGGGGCCGATGAGATCGATGCGACCTACTCGTTGTGCGCCGACGTTCACTTCGACCACCCCATCGACAGTCCCCGCGCGGGCGCGAAGCGCGGTCGTGCCCACGGCAACGGCTCGGTATCGGTCGCCCTCGGCCCGCAGAATGCTCTCGTCCCAGCTCCACTCGATCGGTGCGTCGAGCGGGTCACCATTTCGGTCGTAGACCGCCGCGCTGACTCGGAATGTTTCGTTCAGGCCGACCTCGACCACGCTCGGTTCGGTGCGCACCTCGAAGGGGACCGTCTCGAACGAAAAGTCAGGTGCGGGGCCTGCGTCGGGTTCGTTGAAGTAGCTCGCGTCGGGCGACGAGCAGGCGGTCAGAAAGACCGCGATGAGCAGGGCTCGGCGCATGCTACCGGCCGAAGTTTTTGCAGAATTTCGACATGAATCGCTGGTATTCGGCCAGCGGCCCGATGCCCATCTTGGCGCGTCGTTTGTCGACGAGGTGAGGTTTTTCGAACGGGTGAGCGTTCCAAACGTTTCGGGCTACGCAGCGGCCCTGGGTCGCGTAGCGCTGGAGCCGGCGGTCGCCGACCGCAATGCGGTCGAAGAGATACGCGACTTGCCATGCCTCGGCTTCGCCTTCGGCCACGCGGCGCTGGATCTGCCGCAGCACGACACGTTGGAACTCCCGGTCGTGGTCGGCGTGCTGCGCGATGAGCCAGAACGCGTCCATCACGGGCTGACCAAACTGCGAGCGGCGCGGCCACTCGTTGCGACGAACCCAACGCTTGAGCTCCTTGGTATGCGCTTTGTCGATCTCCACCATCCGTTGCCCGATGCCTCGCCGCACCTCGATGCGGACCTGGCGTGGGAGTGCGGGCGGAATCTGAAATTTCCGGACGAGCTGGTCGAGTCGGAACATCTCGCTCGCGCGGGCGTCGACCTGCTTCGGGTCGATGGAGCGCCCGAGTTTTGGGGCAACGTGGCTTCCCACCTCGGCTGCGATCTGGGAGTCGAGCCGGCGCAGGATACGTTTTGCCATGTCCGTTTCGTCCGACACCATCGGCTCTTCGGCAGGTAGCATGCGGTCGAGCTCGGAGGAGCTGAACCATAGCCCGGCGAGAATTCCGAGGGTGGCGGCGAGTCGTGTGGCGCGCGTTCGAAGCATAGCGTTGGTCGGCTGGAGTCTCCGCGAATTGTAGAGGGAAGTGGGGCGTGACGCGAGTTCGGGGGAGATGAGAACCAGGATTGGTCCAACCATTTGACACGGCGAGGCTGGATGAATATGGTCCTACCAATTTAGATTGGTTGGACCATTTATCGAGGCGCTCCATGAAACTGCGAATCTTGTGTATGTTGCTCACGCTCATCTTCGCCGCTTGCGGCACTGATACTGCGGATACCGGCGAAGAGCTGGCCGGCCCTGAACAGCTCGGAGATCCGGGCAAGGGCGACATCGCCAGTGACTTCTTCACCGAGCTGCGCGGGTATCTGCAGCCGGGCGTAATCGTCGAAGACACCTACGACCGCAGCTTCACGAAACACTACTACGGCTACATCGCCACCCTCGACGCGGGCGACGAAGTGCGGTTCGAGGTCACGGCCACGAGCGACGACTTCGACCCGGTCGTGAGCATCTACGGACCCCGAGCTCGTTCGGGGGCCTGGGGTTGGAGAGGTGCGTCGAATGCCGACGATGTGTCGCCGGACGACGACGTGGTCGCGATCGACTGGGTAGCCCCCGAGGCCGGCGAGTATCTCGTGATGGTCCGCAACGCCCGCTTCCGAAATGGCGGTTCGTTCGCGGTCACCTACTCGTGCACAGGCGGTGGCTGCGCCGCTTCGAGCGAGCTTGCTTGCAACGTGCTGTGTCCCAACGGATACGCCACCGACGGCGCGGGCGAGAAGTTGTGCATGTGCGCCGATGCGTCGAACTCGTGTCCGGCCCTCGAACCTAGCGATGAGTTCTGCGCGCTCCAGATCGGATTCGCGAAGAACCCCGCCGACGGAACCTGCTGCGAGTACACCGCGTGCGACAGCCAGCGACCGACCGGGTGGGAGTTCTATTCGTCGCGCGAAGCCTGCGAACGTGGGAACACCTGCCCCGTCGGCGAAGCAGACCCGAACGAGTTTTGCGCCGGGCTGGGCGCAACCGCACGAAACCCGGCCGATGGAAGCTGCTGCTGGTACGAATCGTCGTGTCACATTCCAGACGGCATGCAGGAGCTGCCCGACTCGAGCGTCGGTCAGTGCCAGATCGCCTCGAGCGCTTGCCCGCTCCCGGCGCAACGCGACGCGATCTGCGCTCAGGTCATCGTCGTGGTGAAGAATCCGAATACGGGTGACTGCTGCCAGTACAACACGCCGTGCGACGCGCCAATGGGGTGGGAGGAGTTTGCGAGTATGGACGCCTGCGGGATGTGACCTGCCGGATGTGAGAGGTTCGGTGCGAGGTGAGTCTCGGGTGGGTGACGTCTCGGTCTCGGCGGTGCTAATCTCCAGCCGACTACATCGAGTGCCATCATGAACCCCTGGGAGATTCTTGGAATCGACCCGAACGCGTCGCGTCGGGACGTAAAGCGTGCGTATGCGCGGCTGATCAAAGAGTGCCGGCCGGAGGAAGATCCGGAGCGCTTCGAGACCATTCGCGGTGCCTACGAGAGGGCGACGAATATCGCCAAAGCCCGCGAAAGACGCGGCGAGGCGGCGTCGGGCGAGTCCGTCGATGTGGCTCCTGATGAAACCGCCGGCGGCCCTTCAGACGCGAATGAGGAGACGGCCGCCGACGCTGCGAAAACTGACGAAACCGACGGAGGTTTCGACGATGCCCTCGTGAACGTGACGCTCCGCCTCGACCAGGATGGCGCGTCGATCATCGCGGCCGACACCGAGGACCACAATCCGGAAGGCGAACTCGAACGTGAAGTGGCAGAGGTCGTCGCTCGGCTACAAAACTCGGACAACGTGGAAGAGGAGTTCGCCAAAGTCATCGCCGAACGTCCTGTCGACCTGCGGTGGTCCGAGGTGTTCGAACGCGAGCTGTTCGGGATCGACGTGGACAACAACGAACTCTTGTTCGCCTTGGCGTCACGCGAGTTTCGATGGTCGGAGTCTCGGCGCTTCGACTCCGATTTCCTCGAGTGTCTCTACGCGTTGGAAGTCGGGCTGAAGGTTCGGGATGAGCTTCGCATCAAGGCGGAGCAAGCCCCTGGGGAGCACTACCGCGCCGCCGCGAAGATCATGTTGCGCGAAGCCCCGCCGCGCTGGGAGTACGAGACCGAGCTGAACAATCTCGGACTCCAGTTCTACGGAACTTACGGCGAGTACTGGAACAGACTGATCTACTCGGAGCCGCTCGATGAAGAGCCCGACGACTGGTCCAGTTCGTCGGGCAGCTCGTTCGAGGCACTCGGCTGCTTCGGAATGCTCGCCGTGGTCGCGGTCATCAAGGTCGCGTTTCGAGCGGCCATCGAGTTTGTCAGGAGCCTGGAGCAGGGCGACGTATCGCCGACGCCAGTCCTCGTCGCGATTCTTGTGGTGGCGTCGATCGCGCTGGCCGCTCATGCCCGAATGGAAGCTCCGACCTACAGGTGATCGAGGAACTCCTCGAGGGTCTTGCGGGCCTGCCGAATCGTGATCGGGTCTTGCGATGCGAGCGCAGCTTCGAACTGTTCGATCTGCATCTGAATCACGCTGCGAGCCGACCCGACGTACTCCTCGTAGAGCCGGTGCGCCCGATTGAGCGCCGCGCGGTTCTCGTCTTGGTCTCGAGGGTGGACCTTGAGGGACTCGAGGCGCTTCATCGCCTTTCCGATGTCGCGCTTGGACATCGAAGATTCGTTCTGGGTGATGATGAGTTCTTGAGTGCGTTGGGTCTCGCGAACCGTCGTCTCGACGTGAAGCAGGCCGCTCGGATCGTACGAAAAGCGGACGTCGATTCCCGGATCGTCTCCTTTGGAGCGCGGCAGTTTTACCTCGATCTCGCCCAGGCGGACGTTGTTCTCAACGCGGAGCGACTCGCCCTGATAGATGGTGAGGTGGACCGAACGCATGGAATCGTGGACCGGTGAATACGACTGCACTCGGCTCGCGGGAATGATGGTGTTTCTCTCGATGATGGGCGAGAACACGCCGCCGATCCATTGATTGGGAGCGACCTCTCGGGCGATCTCGACGCCTAGCGTGAACGGACAAACGTCGGTCATCACGACGTCGTCTAGGGCTTCGTGTCGGGCGACGAGCGCTGCCTGCACCGCAGCACCTCGAGCGACCACTTCGTCGGGGTTGATGCGCCGCAGCGGGAGCTTTCCAAAGAGGCGAGCGACGAGCTGTTGCACGAGCTTCATTCTGGTGGCGCCGCCGACCAAGACGACCTCGTCGAGATCGTCGAGCCGAAACGATGCGTCGCGCAAAGCGCGCTCGACAGGTGTTCTCATTCGATCGAGCAGTGGGGCCGCGAGCTCTTCGAACCGCGCCTGCGAGAAGGGCGACTCGAACGTTTCGCCACCTCGTTCGAGGCGCAGGACGACCGACTTTTCGGTGTTGAGAGCGCGCTTCGCCGATTCGGCCTGAGCGTGGAGCAACCCGAGTTCATTCGGCTCGAGTTCGAGCCCATGTTCGCGGACGAATGTTCGAACCATCTCCCGCACGAAGTCCTCTCCGCCGAGAAAATTGTCGCCGGCGGAGGCGTGAACTTCCATGACGCCGTCGAAGAGTTCGAGGACCGAGACATCGAATGTGCCGCCGCCGAGGTCGAAGACGAGAAACGTGCTGTCGGCGTCGGCCTCGTGAAGTCCGTAGGCGAGGGCCGCGGCCGTCGGTTCGTTGACGAGTCGCTCGACTCGAAGACCTGCGAGTTCGCCGGCGAGTCGGGTGGCGCGGCGCTGCATCTCGTTGAAGTAGGCGGGGACCGAGATGACGACGCCTTCGACGGGTTCGCCGAGAAATTCGAGAGCGTCGTCGACGAGTCGGCGCAGCAGGATGGCTGACAACTCCTCGGCCCGGAACGACTCTCGGCCGAGTTCGAACACTCGGTCGGACCCCATCGAACGCTTGAATGCTGCGATGGTGATGTTTGGATGCGTTACGAGTCGGTCCGATGCCGCACGTCCAACGAGCACCTCGCCCTTGTCCGAGAGGCCGATGACCGAAGGCGTGAGGTACTCGCCGAAGACGTTTGGGATGAGCTGCGTTTCGCCGTCGTCGGTGAAGTGGCCGCAGAGCGAGTTGGTCGTGCCGAGGTCGATGCCGATCGTCGTCATGACGTGAAGTCCTCGATGAGGCCGGGGAGCCAGAAGATGACGCCGAGCTCCGCGATGACCGACGCAACCCAGGCGAACAGAACCATTGGTGCGGTCGGGGTGCCGCGAGCGACCCATGCTCGCGTGAGTGGATCGGTCCACTCTTTCTCGGCATAGCGCACGATGGCCACCAGGAGCATGGCGCCGGCGAGCGTGGCTGCGCCGACGAAGAGTCCGGAGCCGATGCCGACCGCGGCGATGATCATGAAGAAGCTCGTGCCTCCGAACCACCGCTCGATCGCGCCGGTGCCAGCGACGAGCCCGACGACCGCGATCAAGACGGGCGCGAAAAATGACATGGGCGAGATTTCGAGAAACAACCTCGCGACGAAAAAGTAGCCGGCGGCGAGCAAAGGAAGCGCGATCGGGACGTACTTCCCGCGCCACTCGAGCGCGGAAGTAACCCCGAGTAGCACAAGAAGAGGCCCCCAGATTGCCAGCAGATATGGAAGTTCGAACGGCGGAGAATGCATCGCTGAGAGGATACCCCAATCGACCGCGACCGCAACGCGCCGTTGCCCGCTCGGAATGCATCCGATAGCTTGCCCGCGCCTCAAGCCTCGCAAGGAAACATGGCCAACGAAACGCTCTACCTCGTCGACGGTTCCGCCTACATCTTCCGCGCGTTCTACGCGATCCGTGGCGGCCTCTCGAACACCAAGGGAATGCCCACCAACGCGCTCTACGGCTTCACGAGCATGATTCGAAAGCTGCTCGAGCAGGAAGACCCGAAGTACTTGTCGATCGTGCTCGACCCGTTCGGGAGCGACGTGGTCGGATTCCGGAAGGAGATCTACGAGGAGTACAAGGCCAACCGGTCGGCGATGCCCGACGACCTGCGGGTGCAGATTCCGTACTTCGACAAGATCATCGACGTCCTGAACATCCACCGCATCACGCAGGAGGGGTACGAGGCGGACGACGTCATCGCGACGCTCACGAAGAAGGCCCGGGCGGCCGGCATGGACGTGTGCATCGTGTCGGCCGACAAGGACTTGATGCAGCTCTTGGAAGACGACCACGTGCGCATGATCGACACGATGCGCGACCGGACTTTCCGCCCCGAGGATGCGGTGAAGAAGTTCGGCGTGGGTCCCGACAAGGTGCGCTACGTGATGGCGCTGGCGGGGGATAGTTCGGACAACGTTCCGGGAGTGCCGGGGATTGGGCCAAAGACCGGCGGCTCGCTCATCCAGGAGTTCGGCGACCTCGAGACGTTGCTCGCCAACATCGACAAGGTGAGCGGAAAGAAGCGGAAGGAAAATCTGACTGAGTTTGCCGACCAGGCGCGGTTGTCGCTGGAGTTGGTGACGCTCAAGTACGACTGCGATGTGGAGCTCGATCTGGATGAGCTGGAGGTGGTTCCGCCGGACATGACCAAGATGGTCGAGCTGTTTGGGGAGCTGTCGTTTGGCACGCCGCTGCGCGAGATCAAGGCCTGGATGCGGAGCAAGGGGTGGGAGATCGATCCCGTCATGCCCAAGGCGTCGAAGTCCAAACCGAAGAAGGAGAAAGAGTACGAGACCGTGCTCACGGAAGAGGAGTTCGATGTCGTGCTGAAAGGGATCGAAGAAGCCGACCGGTGGGCGTTCGACCTCGAGACGACGTCGATGGATCCGCTCGAGGCCGACATCGTTGGTTTCGCCATCGCGTGGAAAACCGACCATGGCGTGTACATCCCGGTGGGGCATCGGGATCTGTCGGCGCCGCGTCAGCTGCCGATCGAGTATGTTCTGGAGCGGTTGAAGCCCTACCTGGAGGCTGACGAGCGGAGCGCCGTTGGCCAGCACTTCAAGTACGAGTGGATCGTCCTGCAGAAGTACGGCATCGATTTCCGGTCGATCGAGTGGGACACGATGTTGATGTCGTACCTCATCGACCCCGACCCGAATGACCGCAGCCAGGGTCTCGACGCGATCGCGAAGCGGCTCCTTCGCTACGACATGACCAAGTACGAGGACGTCGCAGGGAAAGGCGCAAAGCAGGTCACATTCGATATGGTGGACGTGCCCGCGGCCACGAAATATGCGGCTGAGGACGCCGACATCACTCTGATCGTCGCCAACGATATGGAGCCGGTGATGGAGCGGGCCGACCTCAAGAAAATCCACGACGACATCGAACTTCCGCTCTCGGTCGTACTCGCCAAGATGGAACGGCGGGGTGTGTGCATCGACACGGACGTGCTGGGCGAGCTGTCGAAGGAGTTCGAAAAGGAGCTCGAGGAGCTCCAGTCTCAGATCGATGAAGCGGCCGGGGAGCCGCTCAACGCGAACTCGCCGACACAACTCGGCGAGGTGCTGTACGGCAAACTCGGTCTACCTGTGACGAAGCGCACCAAGACGGGGCCGTCCACCGACCGGTCCGTGCTCGAGAAGTTGTCCGAGTACCATGAGCTTCCCGAGCTAATCCTCGAGTACCGTTCGTTCTCGAAGCTCAAGGGGACGTACGTGGATGCGTTGCCGGAGCTGATTCGCGAGGAGACCGGGCGGATTCATACCGACTTCAACCAGGCCGTGGCGGCGACGGGACGATTGTCGTCGTCGAATCCAAACCTGCAGAACATCCCAATTCGGACGAGCCGTGGGCGAGAGATTCGCCGTGCGTTTGTGCCGCAGGAAGGCTGGCGGTTTCTGACGGCCGACTACTCGCAGATCGAGCTGCGCATCATGGCGCACATGTCGGGGGACCCGAAGCTCGTGACGGCCTATCAGGAGGGCACCGACGTGCACCGACTGACGGCGAGCGAGATTTTCGATGTGCCGTTTGATGATGTGACGTACGAGCAAAGGTCGGCGGCGAAAACGGTGAACTTCGGGATCATGTACGGGATGGGGCCGCGACTGCTGTCGCGGCAGCTGAAGATCTCGACCAAAGAGGCGAAGAGCTACATCGAGAAGTATTTCGAGCGTTACGAGGGCGTGACAGCGTTTTTCGACGGGCTGGTCAACAAGGCTCGCGAGAAGGGGTATGCGGAGACGCTGTTCGGGCGACGACGAATCCTCGAGGCGATCGATGGGTTCGGGCGCCAGAAGGCGTTCGCCGAGCGGGTTGCCGTGAACATGCCGATTCAGGGGACGGCGGCGGACATCATCAAGGTCGCGATGATTCAGATTCAGCGCGACATCGAGGAGCAAGAGCTACCGATTCACATGCTGCTGCAGGTGCACGATGAACTCGTGTTCGAGGTGGCTCCGGAGTTTGCGGAGCAGGCGGGCGAGTTCGTGCAGAGCAGGATGGAGGACGTGATTGAACTCGATGCGCCGCTCGTCGTGGAGTGGGGGATGGGCGACAACTGGCTCGAGGCCAAGTAACGCGAGGCTGATGCGCGCCTCCGAGGGTCGCATTTGCGCGCCTCGGAGGGTCGCATTTGCGCGCCTCGGAGGGTCGC
>CAYLMO010000131.1:0-10095 GCA_964384605.1 uncultured Bradymonadales bacterium
TGTGGAGCGTTGGATGTCGGACGGCGGCGGAAGGTTCAGATCCGGCGCGAACGGCTTTTAGGGCTCAAGCCTTAGGACCTAAGCCGCGCCTCGCGCTACCCGTGCGTCAGGATGTAGACGAACGTGCCGTACCAGTCGGGCCAGCCGAAGGCTTCTTCGGTGTACGAAAGTACCGCGCCGACCAGGACTGCTGCGGCGTAGGGAACCCTCGAGCGCTCGTCGACCTCCATCTTTTCGGCCAGGTTTCGTGTCCGATAGATGATGAGTCGGTAGATGCCGCGCAGGAATCGGAACATGTTTTTGAGCATGTCCCACAGGTAGCCAGTGTAGACGGCCATCAGCAGGCCGAGCACGCCGCCGGCGAGCACGCTGTACCACGAGATGGCGAGGATGCCCTGGCCGCCGACGAAGGCGGCGGTTGCGGTCAAAAGCTTCAGGTCTCCGCCGCCGAATCCGCCGGCGGGGATGAAGAGGAAGAAGACCAGACACGCGAAAAACGTGGCGATGGCGGCGACGAGAGCCCAGACGAGGCCCATCGGGCCGAACGCGATGGTGTGCACGAGCAGGCCGACGCCGAACGCCGTGTACGTCACCTTGTTGTAGACTTTGCGCTCTTTCAGGTCGGTGTAGGTCGAGATCAGAAGGACCACGCCGAGCGGAATGAGGATGACCAGCTGCTTCCAGAGTTCGAGCGCCGCGATCGCCTTCATCTTCAGACCTCGCGCAGGAGCAGGCTCTGGTTGTGGTCAGGGCCACCGAGCATTTCGCGAAGTTCGCGACGGCCGTCGGGAAGGACGTCGAGCTCGATGTGACCATCTCCCGTTTGGAACTCGGCGGTGGTCAGATACTGGTGCCAGACGAAGTTGAGCTCTTGGCCCTCGATGGAGCCAAGGAGGTGGCCGCGGACAACCGTGCCGCCGCGATAGCGAGCTTCGATGACCTGGCCGGTCTGGCTGAAGAAGAACACACTGCCGAGCGGCAAAGTTGCGTCGGGGGTGTCGTTCAGGATGAGGCAAAATGCGGTCTGATCGAGTCCGCGGTTTGGCGACGTGTAGTCGCGGACCATTGTCATGCCGTCTTCGCCGAGCGCGTCGATGCTGGCGTGGTCGAGCATTTCGGCGGGTAGCTCGTTGCGTTCGCAGCTCGAGAAGCCGAGCGATCGAAAGAGCGCCTTGGCGCGGTGCGACAGGGTCGCCAGGCCGATCTTGGTGACCGGTGACGTGTCCATGATGTGGCTTACGGCTGCGGCCAAGACGCCAGCGCCGAGTCCGCTCCCGCGCATCGCGGGCGCGACCACGAGAGAGTGCATCACGGCGAGGTCGCCCTGGGTCGACCAACCGACGGTCGCGGCGCTTCCGCCGGCGCGAGTCGTAGCGACGATGTAGCTGGAGTCACCCCAGCCCTTGCCGTCTTTGACGACCTCCATGTCGACAGCTTCGAGCAGTTTGCGCGCCGAATCGGCATCGCTGGTAATGCTTACGTCGTAGCCGAGCGATGTGATGTGGTCGTCGATCACTCTGCCGCCTCGATTGGAGCTTCGATCTCTTCTTCGAGCGACTTGAGTCCGGCAGGTGAGCAGTCGGTCTGATTGTTCATGGCCGCGGCTTTGTCGCCGAGCTCTCCGCCGACGCTCTTGTCGATGGCCGCGAGGTGGTCGCACAGGTTCTTCGTGACGACGAAGATCTTGCGGCGGACTTCGCGAATCTGACCGGGGCGCTCTTCCTTAATCTTGGCGAGTTCGTCGGTGTACTTCTTCTCGTCTTCTTTGTTCTTGTCCTTCTTGGCCTGCGCGATGAGGGCTTCGAGCCACTCGTCTTGGCCGCCGAAGTTGTCGAGGGAGGAGACCAGCTTGTCGCGCTGGTTCTTGAAGTACTCCGAGACCATGACCTCGGCCTTCGCCGCGACTTCGGGTCGCTCGTTCTCGGCGGCCCAGGCCTTGGCTTCGGCGAGCAGTTTGGTCGGCTGTTCGCCGAGTCCGGTGGTGTCTTCGGCTTTGCCACGGGTCTTGCGACGGAGTCGGAGTGCCGCATCGAGACGGTTCTCGACGATCCAGGCGCTCTTGTTCCACTCCTTGTGCGCCTCGCCGAGCAGGTCGATGCCGCCCTGAAGCACGTCGGGGGTGAGGTCTTCGGGGACCACGTCGCGCTTGCCCTTCTCGAAGGTGTCCCAGCTCACGCCGCTCAACACCCAGACTCCGGTCTCTTCGTCGATGCCGAAGAGCCATACGTACGGGCCGGTCGTCGTGCGCGCCTTGAACTCGTCGATGCGCTCAATCTCGCCGATCGGCTCGTCGCAAGCGGCGGTAAGCATTTCGACCTTGGACTCGTCGAAGAGCGTGGCCTCGAAGAATGTCTCTTCGGATTGCTTGCAGGCTTCGAGCTCTTTTTCGATGACGCGCTTAATCTTTTCTTCGTCGGACGTGCACCCCATCAGGGCTCCGAGCGACAGCAGCAAAAGGACCAGCTTCTTCATGGAGAATCTCCGATTCAAAAAACGGCAAGGCGGGCGATATCCCACCACACGAGCCGCGAAAGGGCAACAATCGGCTCGGGCCGTTCAAGCTGGCTCCATCGGAGCTGCTGTCGTCGGTCGACGCTGTTCGCGGCGTCAGTAGGCGATTCCGTCGGGTGCTTGGTCAGCGTCGACGAGCTCGTCTTTCGGCGTCACGACGGTGTCGACGACGATCATGTTGTTCACTTCGGAAACACCGCGGACGGTACTTGCAGTGCGCTCGGCAGCGACTTTCGCCTTCACGTTGTCGACCTTGCCGGTGAGCGTCACTTCGCCCTGGCGCACGACCACGTTGGTGTCGAACGATTTCACGCGGGGGTCAAAGAGGAGCGCTTCGCTGACGGCTGCTTCGATCGCATCGTCCGACCGAGTTTCGACGGCTGGCGTCGGCTCCGGGGAGGACCAGTCGACATTGAGCTGAGACGCGTCGACTTCCGTCACGCCCTCAATCCATGCGAGGGAGCTCGCGAGCGAGCGTTGGTAGACCGACGGCGCGTGGCCGTCGAGGATGACTCGATTCTCGTCGACCACCACGATGATGCCCGATGAGTCGATGCGTGCATCCCACGCCAGTCGCTGACGCACGGTCTTTTGCAGCTCTTCCTGCGACGGGACTTCGCCACTCTTGATGTTCACGTTGTTCGCGACACGCTCGACCCCTTTCACACTCTGCGCGACGGTCGTCACGAGCTCCGCTTCCGCGGGGGCTTCGACGGTCCCGGTGATGACGACCGACCCGTTGTTCGCGATCGGTTCGACGTCGTAGGTGCGCGTCGCTGGGTCTTCGTCGAGGGCGGATTGCACGCGTGCTGTGAGCTGATCGTCGGGCACGTTCGGCGCGTCGACCTTGATCAGATTGACTACCCCGCGCACTCCTCGGGTGTCGCCCGCGATCATTTCGGATCGCTCCTTTCGCTCGATGGTGTCGACGGTGCCGGTCAGGCGAACGAAGCCGTCGTTCGTTTCGACATTGACCGCTCCTGCTGGGGCAGCGCCCTCGGCGAGGAGCTTGGTGGCCACGTTCGTCGTCAGTTCGTCGTCAGACCACGCGCCTTCTTCGGCGGTCTCGGTCGGCGTCTCCGACGTCGTGACGGCAGACTCGGTCGCGCAGCTGGCGGTCGCGAACACGGTTAGCGTGAGCAGGGCGAGTAGTTTCGTCATGCGTTTCATGGTGCCTCCTAGATTGGGGCAAAAGCTCGTCTGTTCGACGCGAACCAAATCAGCAGGAGGCCGACGTCAAGTCTCAGCGTGGCGGCTGAGGGGGTACTGCGTCGCCTTCGGTCGCGAGAATCAGCACTGCCGTTCGAGGGGCCAAGAATGTATGCTGGGTGCCGAAGTCAAACCAAAACAAGGGCGGGAAGATGGGCGACTGGACAACAGACGAGGGCGAGAACGACGAGATCACCGACGTGCCAGAGGAGGTGTCCGAAGAGGTCGCCGACGAAGGGCCGGTCGGCAACTCCGAGGAAGAACGCTCTTTCATTGGTGAGGGGGCGCCATTCGACCCCCACGCGTCGCAGGGCGACTACGTCGACGAGCCGATCGGCGAGCCGAACTACAAGCTGGGCTTCATCGGAGCTTTCGCGGCGGCGCTGGTCGGCGGTGCGATCTGGGCGGCCGTCTACATCGTCACTGGCTACGAGATTGGATGGCTCGCGATCGGGCTCGGTGCGGCCACGGGTGGGGTTGCACTTCGAATGGCCAACTACGGTTCGCCCCAGCTCGGTATGGGCGCTGGCGCGATCTCGGTGGTCGGTCTGATCTTCGCCAAGGTCCTCATCGGTACCGTTGGCGTACCTCACCTGGTGGCCGAAGAAGCACTCGGAGACCCGGAGTTGATGACCGAGCTGGTCTACATCGTCGAGCGCGACGAAGGCCGCGTGCCGCCTGAAGTTCAGAGTTGGTACGAAAGTCCCGCGGAGGAGTTTCCGAGCGCCGAGGTGGGCATGCAGGTGAAGGCGTTCGAGGTCGAGCTTGGCGAGAAGGTGAGCAATATGGCCGAGAGCGAGCGCCAGGAAGTGGCGAAGAAAGGCGCTGAGGTGATCGTGCCCAGTATCCCGTTCACAGACCGCTTCGGCCTGTCGGGGTATGACTTGTTGTGGTTCGGGATCTCGGTCTACGCAGCGTTCCGAATCGGTCGCGGCGAGTTCTGAGGCCGACGCGAGATTACGCTCGCCGGGCGAGCTCGTGGCGCATCATTGCCGTCGCGGCCTGATGGATCATTCGCAGCCGCTCGAGGAGCGACGGGTTGGCCTCGCTTCCGTCGCGCAGCTCGGCTTCGAAGCCGGGCGCCAGCTCGAAAGTCGTGTCTTCGCGCCGGACCATGCCGCAAGTGAGCAAGGTCTCGAGGAGGTCGGTGTCGTTACCGGTCTCGACGAGCGCGGCGGGTGCATGGGTGAGCGCGCGCGGCACGCCCTTGACCGGAAAGAGGTCGAGCGCCTGAGCGAGTCGCTCGATGACCTCGATGGGGCTCCCGAGCTCGTCGTTGTCGCACCAGAACTTCAGTCCGTACATGTCGTGCGTGAGGCGAATCGCGGGGCGCCCCCGGTGGTCTCGCCACGTCATCAGCGCGACGGCGAGCGTGACGTAAGGCGCGCACATCGTCACGAGCTTGCGCAGGTCTCGCCCTCCCCTGGCCGCAATCTCGGAGGTGGTCGAGTCGATCGGCACCGGTCCGAAGTATGTGGAGCGGCCGTCTTTTCCGTCCCAGGATGCTCGATTCCAGATGCGATGGCTGAGGCCGTGCCCCTCGGAACCCGCGTAGACACTGACCTGACAGGGGAAACCGATGCGGTATTCGCGAGTTGTCGTGAACTGGCGTGCTGCCATCGCGGTGAGGAAGGTTCGGCCCTGAAAGTCGAAGGTGACGTTGTTGTACGCCTCCATCTCTTGGCCGGTGTTCCAGTCGATGCGCGACGGTCGGTACGCCGCTTCGAGCATGTGTGCGACGGCCGAAGCGCGTCGCTCGGCGGTCGAGTCTGCGAGGTCGGTGAGGCGGGTGATTGCGCGGCGCGAGGCTTCGAGCGTAGAGAGTTGCTCGAGGTCGTCTTCGTCGCGCGACTCGCGCTTGAGCGCGTTGATCGCCTGGATGAGTTCCTTGCCGAACAGCGCCTGCGCGAACAGTCGCCCCCGAGCGGGAACGCTCTCGACGAACGTCTTGCCGAGGTCGGTGAGTTCGTACGTGCCCTTCTCGCGCGACACCGCAAACTCCAGCCAGCGCGCGAAATCGAGATAGTAGTGGACGGTTCGCTCTTCGATCGCGCGCTGCTCCGCGCGCTCCTCGACGTTGCCACCACTGCGGCCTACGTCCTCGAGCAGAGTGATGAAGAGTGGCAGACTGTTCGCCTGCGGCACCTCATGCAGCGTCTGCGTGAGATCGAGCTGTGTGTCGCCGCTGTTCATGTGTTCAGTATAAGCACATTGGGCCGGGTCACCAAACTTTCGATGAACAAATTGTGAACTACGGCAGGCCCAAGATCCATGCTTGGTTCTGATCGCCCCATGAGACCAAGGCCACCCGCGATTCGTCGGCCGAGATCGCGAGTCGGATCCCGTCGGAGTTGGGGACGGTGCCGACCGAAGTGATCGCATCGAGCTCGAAGCTGCCGGCGTTCAGGTAGGCGACGAAGAGCTCGTCGTCGACGGTGCGCCAGGCGAGCACGAAGTTGATGGAATCGCCGACCTGCAGCAGGTCGACGTCGGCGACTCCCGGGTCGACGCCAACCTGGTCGGTCAGGGCGTCGACGCAGGGCGAACGCACCAGCTGTCCGCCGGTCAGGAAGAGCACGTCGCCGGTGACTCCGACGGGCACGATGCGCGCCCGAGCGCCCGCGAAACCTCCGCAAATCTTCGGATCGCTCACGAATCCGCCAGTGCGCCAGCGCGCAGTCACGTACGCCTGTTCAGTGACGTCGAGCCACGCGAGCTGACTGATACCGTCGGGGCTGGTGCGAACCGCGAGCGCGTCGGTCTCGACGCCCGCGAGGGCCTCGGTCTGCACCGAGCCGCCAAACGGATCGCGCGTGACGTTTCCGACGGCGATGCCGGCGCCGTCGTCGTTGGTGAGATAGAGCAAATTGCCGCCGGCCGCGCCGCTCGTGAAGGCGAGGTCGGTTCCGCGATCGGCGCCGGAGATGAAGATGTCGTTGCATGCACCGGCAAACGTGCAGCGCCGGACGATGACCTCGCTCGTGCCGACGCTGGTGGTCAGATAGACGTTCGAGTCGACGATGACGGCATCGAAGATCGGGGCGACGGCGTCGACTCCGCCAAGCAAGACTTCGGAGAAGTCGTTGGAGAATCCGAGGGAGGTCGACCCATCGTAGCCGAGGAAGTAGGTCCGCAAGATCCCGGCGCCGGCGAGTTCCGCGACCGCGAAGCCCTCGGGGATGTGCCCGACGCCGACTCTGGCGCCCTCTTTCGCGGGTGCTCCGAACGGTTCGGTCGCGACGACGGCGAACTCACGAACGACGGTCGCGTCGGCTTCGGCGTCGGTCGTTCCGGCGTCGCCGACGGCCATGTTCCCGCCGTCGTTCGCGGGCGGAATGTAGGGTGGCGGTTCGGCGAAGTCGCCCAGGCAAGCGGCCAAGAATGGGGCGACCAACAGCATCGAGGCGACGCGAATTGGTGCGGTGCGACGGTTCGACGCTTCTTGAGTTGTGCGATCCTGAGGCATGGCAGTTCAGGTGTCGGAGAGGATGGTGGAAGCGACGAGTTGGGCGGTGTACGGCGTGAGGAGGATACCGTTTCGGCCGTGGCCGGTGGCCATGTAGAGGCCGTCTTGGGCGCCTCGCCCCATCACCGGGTGGTTGTCGAGCGTGACGGGGCGGAAACCGGTCCACATGCGCAGAATTGGTGCGTCGTAGATGGCTGGGAGGGTCTCCCAGGCGCCGCGCAGAAGTTCGAAGACGCCGCCGGCGGTGAGGCGGTCGTCCCACCCCATCTCTTCCATCGTCGCGCCGATGATGAGCTCGCCGCTAGAGCGTGGGACCAGATAGGCATCCGGAGCCCGAATCACGTGGCGGCACAACGGTCGCTCGCCCAACTCCAAGGCGAGCATTTGGCCGCGCACCGGGCGGACATGCGGTCGGTCGGGGCCGAGGCCGTCGAGTTTGCGCGACCATGCTCCGGCGGCCACGACGATCTGGGCGCAGGGTATGCGTTCGTCTTTGGAGATTACCGCCGGTTGAGGGCCGAGTTCGACCTCTTCGACCTCAAATCCGGAACGTATCGTGCCGCCAGCGTTGGTGACGGCGGCGACGAGCGCTTCGACGAGGCGCACCGGATTCACCTGATGGTCGGTGGGGCAGTGGACGGCGCCTGGGATCGACGGTGCGAGCCCAGGCTCGAGCTCGCGGGCTTCGTCGCCATCGAGGAGGTGGGCGTCGAGGCCGAGCTCGCGATGGTAGTCGTGGAGATGGGCGATGGCTTCGAGGTCGTCGCGATCGACGGCGACGACGAGCGTGCCGTGAGTGCGGTAGTCGAGGTCGACTCCGGAGGCGGCCTGGAGGTCGCGGACGAAGTCGGGCCACAGCTCGAGCGAACGTTGGCCGAGCTCGAGGAGTTCGGTCTCTTCGAAGCGGACTTCGGCGGTGGGTGCGAGCATGCCTGCGGCGGCGGTGGACGCGCCCGCGCCGGGTTGCGAGCGGTCGAGGACCAGCACCGAACGGCCGGCCTCGGCGAGGCGCCACGCGATCGAGAGACCGATCACGCCGGCTCCGATTATTGCGATTGGGTTTTCACCCATGCGTCACCTCACTGCGAAGCTCTCCCCGGCCGAGGCCGGGGCTAGCCCAAGGATGGCTGGACCATCTTGGGATCGCGGTCATCGATTATCGTCCGATCACCTTCTTTACTCGATCGATATCTTCCGCTCCGAACTCTCGAGTGATCGCGAGAACGATCAAGAGGACGATTCCCATCACCGCCATCTTACAGGCGACGATGCCGAGGAACATGAGTTTACCGTATTCGGCGACCCATTCGACCGGGGTGGGCACGACCATGTCGAGCCCGACTAGAACTGCGGTGGCGATGAGGATGCGGACGAGCGTGGCGACCGGTGGCCACGCCTTGTAGCGCACGCCGATCCAGCCGATGGCGGCGATGCAGCCGGTGACCATCGCGATGGTCGTCGCCATCGCGGCGCGGGTCATGTAGCGCGGGCCTTCGAGCAGGTACGGGCCGGCGAGTTCGACCCGGTTTTGGGCAACGGCCATCGCGGCCGATACGCGCTGTTGGGCGTCGCCGCCGGTGTTCACATCGATGGGTGCCCAGTCGAGCGTCGGCATGACCTCGGCGTGGATGCCGTTCACAAACAGGTAGTTGAGCACGGCGCTCACGGCCAAACTCACGCCCATGATCACGACCGCGGCGAGGGGGTCGCCGGCGCCGATGATGATCGTCGCGGCCACGTACAACAGGGCGAAGAAGATGATCGACACGCTGAGGTAGGCGAGCGCCATCGAGGCGGCTTGGTAGTCCGTGGAGTAGAGTCCGGCGATGATCGAGTCGCTGTTCAGGGCCAGCAAAATGGCCACGCTCGCGATCAGGATCATGCAGTAGCGGAACGTCGTGCGGATGTAGTTGGCGGTGGCTTCGGTGTCGTTGCGGAACGTCGCTTCGCTGATGAGCGGGAAGATGACGAAGGTCACGGCGATCACGCCCTGATACGGGATGCGCGCGACGTTGAGCACGGCGCCGTAGAAGCCGGCGAACTTGTCGGAGATGACTTTGAAGACGGCATCGGCACCGGTCAGGTGCATCGGCACATCGGCCGCGACCGACTTCAAGACGAAGAGGTCGGCACGCATCACGCCGTTGAGCGCGAACGTGTAGAGCATGACCAACACGAGGTATCCGAGAAGGCGCTTGAACGTTGCCGGCGCGGGCGTTCCTGCCTGTTCCTCGGCGCGACTGCGCATGATGAGGAAGGTCCAGACGCCGCTGATGACGCAGATGATTCCGGCCGCCACGACGAAGCCGGCGACGGCTCCGACGACACCGAATCCGAGGGCGACGAGCCCCAGAATCCCCGCCGTCTTCAACGTCGCAAACGTAATGTCCAGGCTCGCCTGCCGAACGAACTCTTTCATGCCGTTCAGATAGCCGACGAAGATGGCGTAGAACGCGTAGAACAAGACGATCAGCGATGACAGCCGGATCAGGGACGTGAGCTCGGGGTCGTTGAACGACTCCGCAATCCACGGTGCGCCGATCGCGTAGGCGCCGGCGAGGGGTACGCCGAGGCACAGCTGCATCTTGAGGGCGAGGTTGATGACACCGTTGGCGCGGTCGGGCTCTTCGCTGACGAGCTTGGAGACGGCCTGAAGCGTGCCGGTGATCATCACCATGTTGATGAGGCTGATGGCCTCGGTGACGATCTTGAAAACGCCGAACATTTCGGCGCTTCCGAAGATGATGGGGAGGCCGAGTTGAACGGCGGCACCGGTGATCAGGAACCACACTTTGGCGGCGGTGATCACCAGAAATCCGCGGCCTGTCTTCTTTACGGTATCGTCGGACATGGCGCGTACCTTGATCGAAGCGATCACGGCTGTCTAGGGGCGAAGCCGTTGCCGGCTT
>CAYLMO010000132.1:0-9961 GCA_964384605.1 uncultured Bradymonadales bacterium
TGCCAGACATCCCGCTGACGCCGAGCAACACCGGGAGCCGGGATTTTCACTAGTTCGGCAAGTTCACACTTCCGAAACCGAACAGAGTGACGAGGTGCTCGCCCTCAGCCAGCATGTTGAACGCGCCGGGAAGAACACTGACGGCCGCCGAGGCGCCCGAACCACCTGCCACGTCGAGCGGTTCGAGACCATTTTCGAGCAGGTGGCGATACCAAAAAAGCCAGTGTTCATGGCGCTCGAAACGGTCTGGAGCGTCACGCATGATGTCGAACACTTCCCGCGAGAAGAACTCGAGGACCAAGTCGCGGGCCTTCGCGTCGACGGAAGACGCATCGATAGCGCGGCCAAGTGCGCTGAAGTGAACATAGGCCGACAGAAATCGCGTCATGAGATCGGCATCCCAATGGTCGCTCGACGGCTCGATCAGCGTGACAACGGTCGGCCGAAGCGACTCAATATGCGCCAACAGGCCCCTCTTCCCCTGAAGCGTGAGATGGTGCAGCGCGAACGCTGCGCTGATGTGTACTGGAGCATCTCCGATAATCTCACGAATTCCGCGCCAATCGATGTCTTCGAAACCGACCGCAACCCCTGTGTACTCAACGTCTAGGCCACGTACTACGGCCCCGCTGCGAGCTACGTTCTGCTCGTCGATGTCGATACCGATCACGCGCGAAAACTTGTCGCCTCCCGCGGCCAAGATTGCCGCGGTAGGCCCGCCCGCGCCGATCCCGAAATCGATGAGCACGCTTCCGTCGCGCACGTTCGAAGCGTGTATCTCGCATGCCATTCCGTGAGCCGCGGTGACGAACTCCAGACGGCGAATCTGCTCAAACAGATCGATCTGTTTCGCCGAATCCGTGAACGCACCGTCGTACAAATTGAGGCCCGCACTATCGCTCTGGTCGACGTTGGCGATGAGAGCTTTCGCGAACATTCGATCGACCAACGCTGGCGCTTCGAGAACCCGCCGCCAGGCATCGCTGGCAGCCGACGAATCGCCCGACTTGTAGGCCCGAATCCCCTTCGAAAGCTGCAATACGGCAGACGTGTCCGAACGCGACATATCGTTCGCTCCCTTGTCCCGAAAGTAGGTGGAGCCTCGAACGTATTACAGATGGCCCACGATTTGGAAGTGGCTCGTGGATCTACCGCAGCTGCACCAAGCGGCTCGCTTTCCGATAGCGCACTGAGAACCCGCGGAACCGGGGAAGGAACTTCCGGTCTGGCTCTCCTCGGCCCTTCGCGACCTTGTTCATCGGCGTCAATGTGACTCGCCGCAGGCGGGGCTCCGCCTCAACGTCGTATCGCGCGCTCTGATGCTCCCAAACCCGCGGAAACTCCTCCACGATCGGCTCGAGGACGAACGCCATCACACCCGCCTCACTCGTCAGGTCAGGGACCAAGTCGTCCACCTCGACCAGCTGTAGGTCTTGGTTCGAACGAACACCGAGCGTCATCAGTCGGTCCGCAAGGAACGCCCGAGGCTCCTCGAACGGCGGAGGGCTCACATCCACGCCAATCTCCTCCGGATCGGGCCACTCGGCCAAGATCGACCAATGGAAGAGAGCATCGCGAGTAGGTTCGGCAGCTCCCTTGAACAAACGGTTCGCGAGTATGAGGCCTGCTACAGCGTCGCAAAGTTCGTCACCGGTCAGGTCGACCATTTCGTCCTGCAGGACCACGTCGGCGAGGCGGGTTTCTCGCTGCGCCCGAACACGTGGTCGGCTGCCCTTTCGAACGTCGAGTTCACCAAGCGTCACTTCGCCCAGGCCGGCCTCCGCGAGCGCGCGTTTGGTCGTCGGCAGCACCATCGAACCGACCCCAAACACCCGCGTTCCCGAAGTCAGCCAGAACGTCTCGAGGATGACCGCAGCGTCCGGGTCTTTTGCCTCGGTATGTGGATCGAATGGGCGATATGGCCGCACGGACACTTCCGTGGAACCATTCGCCCATGGACGCCCCGAACCGCGCCTTCGAGAGGACTCGGCGTCTTTCGCACGGGGTCTGAGCACAAATCCCGTCTCGGGTAATCGCTTGAGTAGGTGCGAAGCCAAGCCTTCGGTCGCATTGCCGTCGTTCCGTCCCACGCCGATGATCTCGCGTAGCTGGCGCGACACCGACCGCGCCTCGCGAAGTCGGCGCGAGCTCAGCCCGTGTTTTGCCTCGTCGCCACGCCGAAGCAACACCAGTGCCTCAGACACCTCGTCGGTCACGCCTTGCAACAGTTCCGCACGGGCATCGCGAAAGCGATTGGAATCCCCGGTCATGAGCGAGCCGCGAACCTGGAGAAGCGCAATCAGGTCGCAGAGCGTCCCGGCGATGGCGTCGGGCGGATCGACCAAGAGCGCCGCTTCGTCGGCCGACATGGGCAGATTCGCGAGCGCCTCGCCGCGCTGCGATAGGCGCCCGTTTTCGTCCCACGCACCGAGATTCGAAAGGCGTTGGCGCGCCCTCTCGACCGCAAACTCTGGCGGCTTGGTGACCCACTTCGCGTAGTCGAACTTCGAACCCACGAGTCCGCAGTTCGCAGCCTCCAACAAGAGGTCGTCGAGCTCCACCCGCTCGATCTCGGGGCGCGAAAACTCCGCAGGCCGAAACCTCTCGGCCCACAGCCGTATGCACCAACCGTCAGCGACTCGCCCTGCCCGCCCCATTCTCTGGTCCATCGAGTCTTGCGCGATCGCCACGGTCGCCAGCGCGGAGCGCCCTGCCCGATGGACCTTCGTGCGGGCGAGCCCACTGTCGATGACCACGCGCACGCCCGGAATCGTCACCGAAGTCTCGGCGACGTTCGTCGACAAAAACACCGTTCGGCGCTCGGACTTTCGGAGCACTCGTTGTAGCTGCTCCGGCGGACGCGACCCGTGCACCACTTCGACAGCGACCCCTCCGGGAACCCGCAGCGCGGTTTCGCAGGCGCGAATCTCTCGCATGCCAGGAAGAAACACGAGGACATCGCCTTGGAGCTCTTCGATCGCGTACGAAACCGCCCGCGAAACCCGGTTTTCCAGATCGTCCGTCGTGGGTCCGGTGACTTCGTCCCGATAGCTCACCGACACGGGAAAGGTTCGACCTTCGGTGTGGAACTTCTGCCCGCCAATCACGCTCGAAACTTCGGCAGCATCGAGCGTCGCCGAGGTTACTACGAGCGGCACGTCGCGCAGGTCAGCGCGCGACGTCATGGCCGCCACGATCAGGTCCATGTCGCAGCTTCGCTCGTGAAACTCGTCGACCAGAATCGCGTCGAACCAACGTTCTTTCGCCGCGAGCATCTTCGTAGCGATACCGGGCGTGGCGAACAGAACGCGAGTGGCGTCGCTCGACTGATCTCCGAATCGCACTCGACTGCCGAAGTACTCTCCGACCGATTCCCCCTTTTCCGATGCGAGGAATCCAGCGAGCGCCTGGCATGCAACGCGTCGCGGCTCGACCACCAGCACTCGGCCGCCAAGCTCTTCTGCAACCCAAACCGGCACCCGCGTGGACTTTCCGGCGCCCGTTTCCGCCGTCACGACAAGCCGGCCCCCAGACGCGATTGCGCCCCGAACGTCGTCTTCGATCTTGTCGATTGGTAGCTTCAAATTGCCCTGAGGCTTCTCGAAAGACGCTCAGTTGTCCGTTCCGGGCGTGGACGCGTTCACGTTCCACCGGAAATTGTCGAGCAACGCGGCCGAGTCGTAGTACCCGTCGCCGGTATCCCACACCAAAATTCGCAGCTCAATCGTCTCGCCCGGAACAACGTTTCCGCTCGTCGTGAGCCAACCGGTGCCGCCACCGGCGAGGTTGCTCGAACCGCACCAGCCGGGGTCGTTGGCGAACTGCGCGGGCGGATTCACCGCGTCGAAACCGGTACCGGTGAGATCGGCTGTGCCAAGACAGGTCGAGGTCGACCCCGCGATCGTCACCCCACCACCGCACCCGGTCGGACCATTGAGACACTGTGTGAACAACCCGGTGTCGCCGTACGCAAGGTTGACGCCCACCGGGTAAACCGCGCCCGAGGGCGCAGTGTACGTCGCCAGGTTCTTGTCGCTGGGGTTGGCCGGCGTGCCCGCAAACGTCGAGTCGAGCAGGACGAGGAAGAAATCGTTGAACGCACTGCACACCCATTCGGGGTACTCACTGCTCAGAAAGTAGGAGTTGAAAGTGAACGAATTGGCGTTGGTTGGCACCCGGATACGCAGCTTCAGCATGATCGGGTCGTTGGCCGTTGTTCCGCCCTGAGGAGGTGGGCAGCCGGGCGCATTTGGCAACGAGTTTTGGTTCGCCGCCAACCAATCGGCTGGGAGCGGGCTCGAGGTCGCGTGGACGAGCCCGCCCTGCCACGCCGTGTAGCTGGGGCTCGTCGCGCCAGGGTACGCGGCCGAACCGGTCGAAAGGACCGCGAGACTCGAACCGGCCTGCGGCACGATCGTCGTACCGAATTGAGAACGAATCGACCTGGCTTCGCTCGACGGAGTACCCGACCCGTTCGTCAGCGAGAAGCCCGCCGAGATGACACCCCACGTACGCTGACCTTGCGGGGGCGTTTCCACCGTGGTTTGGCACAGGTCCATCGCCGAAGCGTAGTTCATCGCCACGCTCGTGTCCGAGGCCAGCCCCGCGTCGCAGGACGCCGGGGCAACGTCGACCGTTCCGTCGCAGTCGTCATCGACCATGTTGCCCACAAACTCGATCGCGCCTGGGTTGACGAGCGCCGGGTCTCCGCAGCCCATCGTCGTCGAATCGCAGCAATCGCCCTGGCAAGCCGTCCATCCATCGCCGTCGGCGTCGGGCGGATTGTCTGCAGTTCCGTCGCAATCCTCGTCCACGTTGTTGCCACACGTGTCGAATTCGGGAGTGACCTGCCCCTGACAGAAACGGAAGTTCGTACCGGTGATTTCGCACTCACGCATTCCGCCGACGCAGGTTCCGACACCCTCTGTTCCCGCAGGCCCGTCGTAGCAAGGCTCTTGGAAGCCGGGCATGCAAACGCAGCCCGCAGCGCCATCTGCGAAACCGTCGTTCACCGTCCCGTTGCAATCGTTGTCGATCATGTCGTCGCAGGGATCGTTCATCTCGGGCACCACTTCGCCGTCGCACGGCCCGAATCCCGTACCCGAGTCGTTGCACACTTGCGTGCCGCCGACGCACGCGCCAACCCCCTCGGTACCCGCGGGGCCGGAGTAGCAGTTCTGCACGTTGCCGGGCACGCAAACACACGCCCCCTCGGCAGCTTCGCAACCGTTTGTGAGGTCACCGTCGCAGTCCTGGGTCCCTGCGGGGCATTGCGCGATGCGACACGTTCCCCCGGCGCAGCCCGGCGTTCCTTCGGCTACGGTGCAGGAGTTCCGGCACATCCCGCAGTTGTCGACATCGGTGTTCGTGTTGGTGCACTCGAACCCGCAACATGTGCCGGTCGCGCAAACCGCGTTCGCATCGCCCTCGATGCACTCCACGCACCGACCGGCCGGGTTGCAGTACGGAGTCTCGGGCGACGACGCGCAGTCTGCCGTGGTCGTGCAGCTGCCCGGGTTGGCGTTGGAGTTACCGTTCGGCGTGGACGCGTTTGGCGTCGACCCATTGGGAGTCGATGCATTCGCACCGGCGTTTGGAGTCGAAGAATTCGTCCCGGAGTTCGACTCCGCGTTCGCGCCAGCATCGCCGGAATCACTGTTGGTCAAATCGGTCGTCCCCTTGCCGGCATCGTCGGTACACGCCGACACAACAAAAAGAACCGCTACCAGAACGACGAAAAATGGCTGAAGTCGCAGCATCAATGCCTCACTCGAAATCGACGTCTCGGGGAACGACTGATCGTAGCACTCCAGCACGGCGGCTGCACGTGCGACTCTTCCGCCGGTCAAGACGAGCCGAGCGAGACGTACGGTGAGTGCGGCGGGTTCGTGCCGCAGAGTGTGGCGCGGTCAGATAGCTGCATGGTATGACTTAAGCCCCCGTAACTTTACACCCACGGCTCGCTCGATGTCGGTCCGTCTCGGCCCCTTCGAAATCGAATCCCGCTTCGCTTCCGGCGGGATGGGAGAGATCTGGCAAGGCTTTCACGTCGAGCAAGGCGTGCCGGTGGCCGTGAAGGTGATGACCGGCCCCAACGCCCTCAAGCCCGAATACCAGGCCGAATTCCGACGCGAAGTGCAGGCCGTCGCGCGCCTCAACCACCCCAACGTCGTGCAGGTATACGACTTCGGTGCACTCCCCGAAGACGTAGTCGACCTCCCCGGCGATCTGCGCCCCGGCAGTCCGTATCTCGTCATGGAGTACGCGAGCCGTGGCTCGCTCGACGCCGACGTCGTCGCCCCCAACTGGCGCGACCTCAAGAACGTCCTCATCTCCACACTCTCTGCGCTTGCCCACGCGCACTCGCACAACGTCGTCCACCGAGACATCAAGCCCGGCAACGTTCTCCTCGGAAGCCACCACGAATCGCCTCCGCGAATCATTCTGACGGACTTCGGGATCGCCCACGCGGCCGACAAACAGACCCGAACCGACGCAAGCGAGTTCACGGCCCGCTCAACCGAAGAAGCCACGGGAACGCCCCGCTACATGGCTCCCGAGCAGTTCATGGGCAAGTGGCGCGACTACGGTCCGTGGACCGACCTCTACTCGGTCGGCGTGATGGCCTACCAGATGGCCTGCGGCAAACTACCGTTCCGTGGATCGACTTTCATGATCCTCGCGATGGCGCACATCAATAATCCGCTCCCCGAGCTCGACCCCGTCGTCGATGTTCCCGAAGGCTTCGACACGTGGATTTGGCGGATGTGCGAGAAAGACCCGAGGCAGCGATATCGCTCCGCAGCCGACGCCGCCTGGGCATTGGCCTGCCTTGATGACTCGGGACTGCTCCATCAGGAGCTCAGCGGACTGGTCGGAGAGTCCGCCGGCGCCGCCGGAGACTTCGACCCCGACGACCCCGACATGCTGCCCACCCGGCTAGACTTCGCACCGCCTGAGGCCATTCGTGTCTTCACGATGGGCCGCGTCACCGACGGGGAGCAGGAGTATCCCGACGTTCCACCACTCCCCGTGAGCTGGGAAGAAGCCCAGCCACCAAACGCGTCGCTCTCTCTCGTCGGAGCCGGTCTCGGACTGTTCGGTCTTCGCACACTACCGGTGGTGGACCGCATCGACGAACGAACTGCCATCTGGAACGCGTTCAAAGACGCGTACACGTCACACACGACGCGAGGAATCATCCTCCACGGCCTCTCGGGAGTGGGCAAAACTCGCCTCGCCGAATGGATCACGCAGCTCGTCTCAGAGATTGGGGCTGGACAAGGTTTCCAGGCTGACCACGCCGAAGTCCCCGGCCCCATGCACGGTCTCGGCTGGATGCTGACCACCCACTTCAGAACCGCCGGACTTGGCCCCGAAGACATGCGCGACCGGGTCACCGACCTGCTCGCGGGCGACGACATCAAAGACGAGTTCACCGGCCGCGCGATGATGGAGATCGTTCGCTCCGACCGAAAAGACGCGGGCGAGACCACTTCGCGGATCATTCGATTCACTTCGCCCGAGCAACGCTACTCCGTCGTTCGGAAGTTTCTCGCGCGCCGCGCCGACGAGCGACCCGTCGTCGTGTCGTTCGACGACGTCCAGTTCAGCCGCGATTCTCTCTACTTCGCCAAACACGTGCTCGAACCGAGCGAAGACGAGGAGAACTTCGGCGCGCTGTTCATCTTGACCGTTCGCGACGAAATCCTTCAGGAACGGCCTGAAGAACGCGCCCTCCTCGACGAACTCGGCGCGCGGGACAACGTCGATGTCTTGCACATCGAGCCGATGAAATCGCGCGACGTCGCTACGCTCGTTGGCGTGGAGCTCGGCCTATCGCCATCCATCGCCGAGGATGTGGCACGTCGAAGCGGCGGCAGCCCCGCATTTGCGATTCAACTCGTAGAAGACTGGGTCAAGCGCGGCATTTTAGAGGTCGCCGGCTCTTCCTTCGTCATCCGTGAAGGTGCAACCGCCGAACTCCCCCCCGACATGACGTCGCTCTGGGAGTCGCGCATCGACTACCTCATCAAAGAGCTGAGCGACCCTTCTGGCGCCCGGGGCCAGTCGACGACCTTCTCGATCAGCATGAGGCCCGACGACATCCGGCGGGCGCTCCAGATCGCCGCCGCGCTCGGTGGCGATGTCGACACGGCAGAATGGCAGCACGCCTGTGAAATGGCTGGCGTCCACCTGTTCCCCGGCCTCGTTGGCGACATGGTACGCGTGCGCATGGCGACCTCGCGCAACGACACCGACTTCTCCTTCATCAGCAACCATGTCTGGGAAGGCCTCGTCGAACGCTCCAAGAAGGATGGGAAGTGGACCGGCGACAACATGCTTTGCGCACGCATGCTGATGTCGCGCTACGGCGGCGACCAAGACGGCCTCGCCCAGCGGGTCGGCCGCCACTTCGTTTCGGCCAAGGCACATCGACTGGCGGTGACGTCGCTCGAGGAGGCCTACAAACGAGCCCGTTCCTCGTCAGACCACCGCGCGATCGCCGAAATCTGCGACCTGCTGGAACTCTGCTACCAGGAGATGAATCTCAAGCCGAACTCCAGCCGCTGGTCCGACCTCGCCGTGCGTCGGGCGATTCCGAAGATCTACTCGACCAACCAGGAGGAGTTCGCCGAGGGGCTGGAGCTCATGCGCTCAGCCGAAGCTTCGGCGCGCGAATCCGGAAAGTCGGGTGTCCTCGCCAACATCTTGAGCGCCGAGGCGTGGGCGTCGATCTACGACAACGACCTCGAGAATGGCCTCTTCAAGGGCGAAGAGGCGCTCGAACTTGCCCTGACCACAAATGATCGAGGCCTTCAGGCCGCTTGCCACCGCACCCTCGGTCACCTCCATCTGACTCTCCACGACCCCGAAGCCGCCCAGCGGCACTTCGAACAGGTCCTCGAGCTCGCGCCCGATTCATTCCATGCGCTCCGGTCGAAACAGTCGCTCGCCGTTGCTTTGCTGCGTCAGGGCTCCACAGACGAAGCCGAAGCGTTGCTGCATGAAGCGCTCGAGCAAAGCCAGGAAGAAGGCTTCTTGATGGTCGAGGCCTTTGCGCACGAATCCATCGCGATGGTCTCCGAGTCTCGTGGCGAGTTCGCAAAGGCGCTGGACGGTCACAGCGAAGCGCTGAAGATTTTCGAGGCGATTGGTGCTTCCACGACGCTTCCGCAGAAGTCTCGCGAGAACATCGCACGAGTCCTGGTTCACCTCGATCGGTTCGACGAGGCCGAGGCGAACGTCGACGAGATTCACGCGAGGATTGATGCCGGCGGGCGCGGCGTGTTCGTGCACTTGGACGATCTTCGGTTGGCGATCGCGGCCGGCCGTCGAGACGAGTCCACGTTTGAATCGAGCATTGAGCGGGCACTCGACTTTCCGTTTCCACCGACCGATGGGCACGCGCGCACGTTGCTGTTGGCGGCGCGTATTGCGACGCGAGAGGCGTGGCCGGCGGCGCCGCCTTTCGTCGAGCGTCTGAAGGAATTTCTGGCCGAGTACGAGATTCACCCAACGCTGACGGCTGGGTTGGATGAGCTCTCGGAGGTGTCGGAGCCCTACGAGGCAGACGACACCGAGATTTACCACCCCGACTTCCAGACCGCGAAGATGGAGGTCCCATCCTTCGACATGTCGGAGTTTCCCGACTCGGATGCCCCGAAGCCAGACGCTGGCCCATTGCGCCATGAGATGGTTCAACTGACCGACGAACCCGAGTTCGACCCCATGGACGCCCTTCGAGAGACGCAAGAACTCGAGGAGCAGGATCGGGACGCGGTTGAGCAAGACTCCGAGGTCGAGGAAGGCTCCGAAGAGGAACCTGCAGTCGAGCAAGACGCGACTGCAGAGGGTGATTCCGACGCCGAAGAAGACTCCGACGCAGAAGAAGACTCCGACGCCGAAGAAGACTCCGACGCCGAAGAAGACTCCGATGCCGAAGAAGACTCCGACGCCG
>CAYLMO010000133.1:0-9874 GCA_964384605.1 uncultured Bradymonadales bacterium
GTAGCGGTGTTGGAGGATACTACTCCCTTGGAGCGCGGTCGAGTTGTGGTCCGGGGTCTAACGTCTCAGACGTGGGGTCGAATTGTGGTCCGGGGTCTAACGCCTCAGACGAGCCCTTGGCTCGTCTGCAGGCTTGCCTCCCGGCTACTCGCCTTTTGGTCGGACGGGTCGACCTGTGGACAGCACGGCCGACGATAGGCGAGTACCCGGGAGGCAAGCGGACGGTGTTGCCCAATCGGCGACACCGACGCGATAGACCCCGGTGCCCAAATCCACCACCCAACGTCTATGCTCCGCCAACTACGCGAACTCCCGATTCTCCGAAAACCACGCCACCGCAAAATCGACCAGCGCAGGCTGACTCATCAACCGCGCCTCGGCCGCCGCCACCTTGCCGACGACAGCGCCCTTCGCTTTGCGTTCGAAGGCCTTTCCGCACGCTTTGAAGTCGTCGATGACCAGGTCGAAGTCGTCCCATTCGACCCACTCGCGGTCCTGCTCGAAGCGGACAGCGCCACCCATGGTCGTGGTCTCGGCCCCGCCCCACCTGTGTTCGGCGAGGTGGAGTGACGTGTTTCGGTCGTGGCCGACACCCAGTAGAAGCACTCGGGCGTCGAGCTCGTAGAGGCGGCCGAGTGGGCCACCTCCGCCGAGGCCGAAGTCGAGCTCGTGGTCGTCGACGATCTGGTCGCGGTCGGCGCCCCAGGCGGCGAAGGAGTCGGTTGGGTGGTACGAGCGGCGGGTGCCGCGATAGGTCCGGAAGACCTCCGGGATTGTGCCCATCCCGCGTGTCGGCGTGGTGTCGGGGTCGAACGCGGGGGCGTTGTCGCGGAACGGCTGCCACCATTCCTTCGGGATGGGTGGGTTCTCCCAGTAGCTCGGTTCGGAGTTCTGCGAGCTGTGGGTGGGCATGACGAGGGTGCCGTCGCGCGTGACGACCTCCATCAGCGCGTCGACGACGGCGACAGCTCCGCCGACGACCCAGCCCATCGATGACAACGAGCTGTGGACGATGACGACGTCGCCGGCGCGCAGGCCAAGCGCACGCAGGTCCTGACACAAAGAAGCCGTCGTCGCTGGCGCGTCGACGGCATCGATTGGGTCTCGTTCGCCCACCTTACTCGCCGGCTTCCGTTTCGACGTCGACGTCGACGTCGGCGTCGGCCAGCTTGTTAGCCACTTTTGGCTCGTGGGGTCCTTTGCGCAGTGGCGCGTGGTCGAGAACTTTCGGGTCGAGCGTGCGGCCGTGCGACATCTCCTGGGCGACGTGCGCGCCACCGACCTTCTCGCCCTGCTCTTCCTCGAGCTTGGCGACGAGGGCGTCGAACTCTTCGATCGCCTTCGCGGTGATTGTGCGCTTCTTGCGGTACGGCATGAAGCCCGACTTGAAGCCGTCGATCATGAGCTTGCGAAGGTCGCCGATGCCGAGATCGAATGTCTCGACTGCGCGTTCGAACTCCTGGGTCATCGTGGTGTCGGTGACCAGTCGGTTGTCGGTGTTGATCGTGCAGCGCAGGCCGTACGACATGTAGAAGGCGAGGGGGTGCGTCTCGAACGATTCGCACGCGCGGGTCTGGACGTTCGACGTCAGGCAGACTTCGAGCGGGATGCGGTGGTCGTTGATGAAGTTGAGCAGGTCGCCGTCTTCGCGGAGGCGGGTGCCGTGGCCGATTCGGTGTGCACCGCACATGTGAATCGCCTGGTGAATCGACTCGGGGCCGTAGGCCTCACCCGCATGGATGGTGAGGTTCACGTTGTTGTTCCGGATGAGATAGAACGAGTCTCGGAACTGCTTCGGAGGGTTATCCGCTTCGCCCCCGGCGAGGTCGAAACCGACGACGCCCTTGTTCTTGAAGGCGACGCACAACTCAGCCATTCGGAGCGAACTCTCCGGCGTGATGTGTCGAATGCCGCAGATGATCTGGCCGCTCATGAGACCATACTGGCGCTTCGCTTCGCGCAGTCCCTCGGCGACAGCTTCGACGATGACCGGGTACGAAAGGCCGTTGCGTGCGTGGAGGAGCGGCGAGTAGCGGACCTCCATGTACTTCACGTTCTCTTTGGCGGCGTCTTCGCCGAGCTCGAAGGCGGCGCGGTAGAGCGCTTCTTCGGTCTGCATCACGCTGAGCGTGACGTCGAACGCCTTGAGGTAGTCGTTGAGGTCTTTGCAGACCTCGCCCATGTGAATCGCTTTGGCGAGTGACTCTTCGTCGTCGGCGCCGTTGGGCAGTTCGACGCCCTGCTCTTCGGCGAGCTCGAGGATGGTGGAAAGTCGCATCGAACCGTCGAGGTGGACGTGTAGGTCCGTCTTCGGCATCTGTCGAATGAATTCGCGTGTGACTTCCATGGGCTCTCCGGGTGTAAAAATGCCCGCCGACCATCAGAGTGGGGCGGGCCAGTGCTCAATTTCGATTCTAACAATCAAGTGCAGCGGGTTCATCCCGCGGCGTAATTACTCGTCGACGAGAGACTCGCCAACTTCCTCGATGATCTCGTCGACTTCGGCGTGATGGAACTCGAAGAGGTCGCCGATCTGGTAGCAGCGCTGCCGCTCTTGTGCGGTGATGCCGTCAGAGAGGACGACTGCGCAGAACATGCGAAGACCGACGGTGCGTTCGTCGACGTCGCTGATCTGATCGGCGATGTTGTCGAGGAATTCGGCGATGAAGGCTTCATCGTCGAGGTTCGACTCGAGGGCTTCGCGGCTGGTCGTCGAGTGCTCGATGACTTCGTCACGAACGTCGTCGTCCCACAGGAATGGGAGTCGAGCGAGCTCTTCGTCGAGCTGCGCGAGCTCGTCGTCAGTGATCTCTTCGTCGGCGAGAACGGCGAAGACCAAAAGGTCGAGAAACGCCTTGTTCTGGTCGACGTCGAGGTCTTTGAGCGCCTCGAGTTCCTGGAAATAGCTGAGTGTCTTCTCTTCGAACGCCATCTTGGTCTCCGTGTACGTGAACACGGCGAGACGTAGCACAGATTGCGTCGAAAATGCGAGCAGGTTTGAAGGCTACTCGGAGGGGAGTTCTGCGCCGGGCAAGTCTTGAGATTCGGTGGTCTCGAAGGTGAGGTACTCGACCTGATGGAGCAGGTAGATGACCCGGTAGATGTAATCGTCTTCGACATCCGGCAGCGAATCGAGGAGCTGCTGAAGGGAGTCGCCGGAGTTGTACGCCTTCATGATGCGGAGTGCCTTCGACGAGAGTTTGAGCTCTTCGACCGAGACAGGGCTGGGCTCGCGGCGATTCATCGCCATGGGCAGTCGGTTTTCGTAGAAACGCTCGATTCGGGCGAAGACTTTTCGTTCGAGACAACCTTCGACGATGGTCTCGTAGGTCTCGATTCCGAGCGGATAACCGTGGGTTTCGGGAGCCTGATTCTCGAAGTAGCCATACTCGCCGTGTTCCCAGGTGAAGACGTCGAGGAGTTTTTCGCGCATCTGGTCGGCGAGGTGGGTGAAGATCTCGTGGGCGGGGATGGCGCCGATTGCGACGAGTGCGTCGCCGAGGCGGCCGCCCCATTCCGACAGGCGGGTGAGGCCTTCTTCGAGCTGTTCGTGGCTGATGATTTCGCGGCTGAGGAGGAACGCGCCGAGCAGTTCTTCCGGCCGGTTGGAGTCGACGAGGATCGGCTCGCCGGCTTCGAAGAAGACGGACTTCTCGATGTCGCCGTTCTTGACGAAGAGGCGCCCCGTGGACTCGCCGCGGTGAAGGCGTGCGAGGAGTCGGGCGAACGAGACGTGGGCGAGGCTGCCCTCATAGCTGGCGTATCGTTCGCGCATCTTGAGGATGCGTGACTTTCGCTCGGCCTCTTTCTTGGGAGGCGGAGCGACGGCCATGTCTTCGGCTTCGCTGAGTTCGGACTCCTCTGGAGCCGTGGGAGCGTGGGCCATCGGCGTGTCGATGGAGCCATCGAGACTGTCGTCGTCGATCGGGTATTCTTCGCTGGCGTCGGTCTCGGGAGCGACTTCGCGGTACGTGTCTTCGATACCGAGGGCTCCGTTGCCCGCCGGGATGAAGTCCTCCAGGCCGGCGACTTGCTCGGGTGGAAGCCATGAGCCGCCGTCGACCGAGATTTGGTCGCTGGCACCGGGGGATCGGTCTTTGAGGAGTCCGACGAGCGTTTTGTGGCCCATTGGACCGTAGATGAGGCCGGATTGGTCGCGGTAGCGGAACGAGTTGTCGACGCCGACCGGTTCGGATTCGGGCTCGAGCTCGATGTAGCCCGGGTCGCGCGAGACCATGACCTCGGCGGGCGAGGCGATGTCGACGGGTTCGGACACTTCTTCTTCGACGACGGGAACTGGTCGGTCGAAATCGTCATCGGAGTCTTCGCCTTGTCCGACGGGATCGGCGTGTGCGCCGCGCGCCTCGCGCTGGCGTAGTTCCTCGGCGATGCGCTGGTTGCTCGTGTTCTTCTGGTCTTCGATTCGGCGGGTTTTGTCTTTCTCGATCTCGTCGGCGAAGAGGCGACGCATGAAGTTCGAGAGGTCGGAGCCGTTGACCTTGATGCGGTGCTGGAAGCAGAAGTCGACGAGTGCCTGATAGAACTCGCCGGCGGTCTGGTAGCGTTCTTCGCGGTGGCGGCAGAGGGCCTTGCGGACGATCTGTTCGAGCTGGTCGGGGAACGGGCCGACCTTTTTGAGCGAGGTGCCGATGTCGGCGTCGCGGACGCGCAGCATGACGTCGAGGTCGGAGTTTCCGACGAAGAGTCGGCTCATGGAGAGGGCTTCGAAGAAGACGATGCCGGCGGAGAAGATGTCGCTGCGGGCGTCGATGTCTTCGCCGATGACCTGCTCGGGCGACATGTAGCCGACCTTGCCTTTGAGGGTGCCGGTCTCGGTGAGGTTGCGCTGGATGGCGGCTTTTGCGACGCCGAAGTCGCCGATCTTGACGTCACCAGCGTAGCTGATGAGGACGTTCGACGGGGAGACGTCGCGATGGATGATGTTGAGTTCTTCGCCGTATGCGTTGCGGGCGCGGTGGGCGAAGTCGAGGCCTTTGAGGGCCTCCATCGTGATGAAGAGGACGATGTCGAGTGGGATCTTGAGATCGAGCTGAGCGCAGCGGGCGAGGACGTCGAGGAGGTCCATGCCGTTCACGAATTCCATCGCGATGTAGTACTGGCCCTCGAGCTCGCCGAGGTCGAACACCTGCACGATGTTGGCGTGGTAGAGCGAGACCGCGATCTTGGCCTCGTTGATGAACATCTCGACGAACTCGGTGTCGTCGACGAGGCTCGGCAGGATCAGCTTGATCGCAAATTCTTTCTCGAAGCCGGCGGCGCCGAAGGTCTTCGCTCGATAGATCTCGGCCATTCCGCCACTGCCGATCTTGTCGAGCAGCGCATAGCGACCGAATGTCGTCCACGAGAGATTCTGCGATTTTTTGTCGCCAGCACCCATAAGAGTGGCGTCCCTTTCACCTGCTCATAGAGCGAGGATGGCGGAGGAGAGGCTTGGTAAAATCGAGCTCAAAGTTTTGCTCGACGAAGGTAACACGAAGGAACGGAGCGGGGGAAGCCTCACGCATCGGGCGCGATTCCTGAGAGCAGAATGGAGATCGCGGCGGCGACGGTGCGTTCGAGGTCGACTTCGATGCCGAGAGCGAAGTTGGCTTGGATTCCGTCGAGCATGGCTTTGAGGACGACTGCGGTGGCGTGCGTGTCGACTTCCTTGATCTGTCCGGCTTCGACCGCGCGTTCGAGGAGGTCGGCGACGCGATTGAAGTAGTTGCCCTGGAGCTCCGAAAGCATCGCGGCGATCTCGTCGTCGCGCAGCGCCATCTCGCCGATGATGATGAGGAAGCGCGGCTGATCGCTCGACGAGAACACCTCCATGAAGTGCTCTGCGAGCACCAGGAGCTTGGTGTCGATCGGTTCGTCGGAGTCGACGGTGTCGTTGAGGAACGACATTGCGGTGTCGTACTCCTCTTCGACGAGCGCGCGGAAGATCTCGCGCTTCGAGCTGAAGTGGAAGTAGACGCCACCCTTGGAGAGGCCCGATTCACGGGCGATCTCGTCCATCTTGGTGGCGAAGTACCCCTTGTTCAGAAAGCAGGTACGCGCGGCGTTCAGAATCTGTTCTGCCCGCTCGTCTGGGCTGCGGTGCTTGGTCATTGCGCTGGGGTGGCAAAGGGACCGTCATTCGCGGCCCAAGATGTATCACCCGTCAAAGTGCGGAGGCAATCGCGTCGTTTTGAAGCTTGGTGAGTTCGGCGATACCGATCTTGGCGAGGCGCAGGAGTTCGGCGAATTGCGTTTCGTCGAAGGTGGCTTCTTCGCCGGTGCCCTGGACCTCGACGAACTTGCCGTCGCCGGTCATCACGATGTTCATGTCGACGTCGGCGGCGACATCCTCGATGTATGGCAAGTCGAGGAGTGCTGCGCCGTTGACGATGCCGCACGAGACGGCCGCGACGGAGTTGCGCAGCGGGATCGAGTCGAGCTCTCCGCGGGCTTCGAGCCGCTTGAGCGCGATGGCGAGTGCGACGTAGGCGCCGGTGATGGAGGCGGTGCGCGTGCCGCCATCGGCCTGCAGGACTTCGCAGTCGAGGTAGATCGTGCGCGGGCCGAGGTTGTCGAGATCGGTGATGGCGCGGAGCGAACGACCGATGAGGCGCTGGATCTCTTGGGTGCGACCCGAGACGGATCCGCGGCGGCCGTCGCGGCGGCCGCGAGGGTTCGTGGAGCCGGGGAGCATGTCGTATTCGGCGGTGACCCAGCCTTTGTTTTCGTTGCCGTCGCTGTACTTCATCCAGCGGGGTTGCTCTTCGACCACGCTCGCTGCGCACCAAACGGTGGTGCGTCCGAAGCGCACTACGACTGATGCATCGGGGTTTTCGGTGAAGTTGGTTTCGATCGAAACCTCGCGAAGCTGCTCTGGGGTGCGTCCATCATGTCGTGACATTACTTTCCCTGCTGGAGTTCGCCCCCTCCTAACGCATCCGGCGGGAGCACGCCAGCCTCTGGGGGGCGTAAAGGGGCTTCGAGGGTAGTGAGGTCTTGCCCATCGAGGGGTGTTGCTGTAAACGGGTTCAGCTCGCTGAGGTGCTAGAGATCCGGAGGTAGCTTCATGCGCGACGAAATCTTGAAAGGAATCGGAATTGGCCTCGTGCTGGTCGTCATCTTCGTGGGGACGGGCAGCTTCATCGGCAACGCGTTGAGCCATGGCCCCGAGGTCAAGGAAGAGCCGGCTGCCGAGAAGGCTGAAGGCGAGGCCACCGAAGGTGCTGCCGAAGGCGAGGCAGCGACCGAAGGTGCTGCCGGAGAAGGCGAAGCACCCGCCCAGTAATCGGGCGCCGAGTTGCTATGCGATCGCCGCGCGCAGCTCCTCCACATCATCAGAAATCAGACCGTCGACCCCACTGCTGACGAGCCATTCGGCCAGCGTGGGGTCATTTACTGTCCAGACATTCACGTTCCAGCCTTTGGCGTGGGCGCGCTCGATGAGATCGATCGAGACGAGCTTGTAGTTCGGGTGGATGGCTTCGAGATTGGCGTAGTTGAGGAGTGGAGCGGCGAGGCCTTCGCGTAGTGCGTAGCTCGACTCGGGGGCGAAGAGGAGCGCGAGTCGGGCGTTGCGTCGGTAGGCCGACATGCGGGCGAGCTCGACGGGGTTGAAGCTACTGATGAGGGGGTTGTGCGAGAAGTTCGAGAGAACCTCGGCGACCGCGCGAGTCGGGGTCTTGAGAGCGACTCTGGGGGCTTTGATCTCGACGTTGAGCTCGAAGTTGGGCGGGATGATCTGGAGAACTTCTTCGAGCGTCGGTACGTAGAGGTTGGATTCGCCACTGTCGTATTGGGCGAGAGTTTTCAGCTCGCGGAGCTCGTTCGCCGTGAGCTGATTGACGTGGGCGTCGAGTCCGTAGATGCGCTGGAGGTCGTCGTCGTGCGCGACTACGGGGGTCCCACATTTCGCCAATCGAACGTCGAGTTCGATGCCGTCCGCGGCCTCGAGGGCCGCGCGGAACGCAGGTATAGAGTTCTCGGGATTGTGTCGAGTCAGTCCTCGATGAGCGAAGAATACCGTCATACTCTGAAACCTGTAGGCGTCGGATGCGACCCGGATAGGATCGCGGTCGCGTGCCGGGCGGGCAAGCAAATCGCCGAGCAGGTGGATCGATGTCTCGAGCGCCGTGGGCGAGGGAACCGAGTTCGAGATTTGGCTGCCGAGCGTGGACTAATGCCTCAGTTTGCCGGGTAGGCGGTCCAGCCGTCGGTCCACGGGACGTTGCCGGGGGCGAAACCACCCATGAAGTTGGCGGTTTGGTCGAAGCCGATGGGAGGCGGGCCGATGGTGGGTCCGCTGACGGTCTGGCCGGAGGGGATCCAGTCGGGATTGGTGAGTGCGTTGGATCGGTCGATGTCGGGGTCTACGCCGAAACGGTTGTCGAACTCTTCGTTGGCGAAGGAGGCCTCGTCGAAACCGTTGTCGTCGTCGCCGGTGCCGTCGGGTTGTGACTCGCCGGGCGTGCCGGCGACGGGGAAGTAGTCCATGCCACCGGGGCCGATGTCGAAGAAGAGGGTCTTCTGGATGATGAGGTCTCCGGCGAGCGCGCGGTCGCCGGCTTCGGGGCCGAAGACGTCGAGGGCTTCGGCGCCGTGGCCAACCATGACTCCGTGGGAGAAGAACCCCTGGCCTCCGGCCTTGATGGTGATGCCGCGTTGGGGCCCGTCGTCTGCGGCGACGAGGGTGTAGTTGTAGATCTGGAAGTCGGTGAGTGGGGTGGCGTCTGGCGTCTCTTGGAGGTTGTCGACTTCGATGGCGTTCTCGCCGGCGATGTCTTGGACGACGGCGAGGTATTGGAGGGTGCCGACCCAGCCGAGGTCGATGTCGACGCTGTCGTCTTGGGCGCGGGTGACGACGATGTTGTTGAGGTTCATCGTGCCGCCGAAGAGCTCGAGTCCGTCGTCGGCGCCGAAGTGGATCTGGATGAACTTGGCGGTGGTTTCGGTGCCGCAGCCTGCGAAGGTGAGGCCGTTGAGGGCTTCTTCGCCGGCGACTTGGCCGCCACCGAATTCGACGCGAACGTATTCGAGGTCGCCGCAGTTCCAGGTGGGGTCGGAGCCGCCGAATCGGCCGGCGATCATGGCGTCGGGCACGATATTGAGGAAGGCGTCGGGGCGGTTTACCGGGGCTTTGCCGAGGAGGGCGATGCCGCCCCAGTCGCCGGCGAATCGTTGGCCGACGGGTTGGGCGCTGGTGAAGACGATGGGTTCTTCACGGGTGCCGATGGCGATCATTTGGCCGCCGTCGCGGACGACGAGTGCGGAGCCGCGTTCACCGCGGATTTCGGTGCCGGCTTCGATCTCGAGTGTGACCGATGGGGCGACCGAAACGACGGTGTCGAGCACGTAGATGTTGTCTTTGGTCCAGGTCGTGTCTTCGCCGATGTTGAAGTCGATGACGACGAGATTCTCTTCGGTGGGCTCGGCGACGTCGCAGATTCCGTCGACGCATGAGCCAGCTTCGCAATCGGAGTCGGATTCGCACTCGGTGAACGAGACGAGGAGCGAGCACGCCGAAAGGGAGGAGGATGCGAAGAGAATTGCGAGGTAGCAGAGACGATTCATGTTCACTTCGCTGCGGGGGACCGGCGGACTTTGGAGTCATGCGCCACGTTTGAGGCTATCCCAAGGCCCGTGATTGCGCAAAGTAAGGTCGTCAGCGGCAAGGATGGCGATCGAGCGGCATGGGAGTCCAAAAGTCATTATGACATAAACACTTACAACTGTTTTCGCAACGATTTCGGCGAGCTGCCGATAACCCGGGGTGGCGCAGAGTGGCTGCGCCCTCTGGGTATTTGTTGCGAGGTGCCTCATGCAGGCGCTGTATCAACGTGCGGACTTCCCGAGCTATCGGGTGTGTCGGAAGTCGCAC
>CAYLMO010000134.1:0-9862 GCA_964384605.1 uncultured Bradymonadales bacterium
CCTTCAAGGCTCGCAACTCACCGCCTTCAAGGCTCGCAACTCACCGCCTTCAAGGCTCGCAACCAACCCAACCAACCAAGCGCTGGCCCCCTACCGTGACAAAATCAAGCCCGACTAAGACATTGAAAAACATCCACTAACAACTTTTTTCGCAACGATTTCGGCGAGTGGACGAAAACCTAGTTGGGAATTCCCCCACTATGGTTGAGGACCACGGAGTTAAAAATGTCAAAGCCGATGCCCGAAACAGGTGATCGCTGCCGCCACGAAATCCGGAACACGAAACGACGTCGTGACTACTTCCTTCCGCATCCACTGATTCGCCAAGCCTTCATGTTCATCATCGCGACCGCTTCCAAGCGCTACAACATCGGTATCGTCGCATATGCAATGATGCCGACCCACATTCACATCGTGGTTCGGGCCGGGGTTGACCCGACCCGAGACTTTGACCTGGTGGAGTTTCGAAAGTTCACGCGTTCGAATCTCGCCCTTTTTCTGAACGCATACTGGGACGGGTCAGGCGGAATCTTCTGCCGAGACTCAGTTGGAGACTCGATCAAGATTCTCGACTGCGAGTCGGAACTCGATCAGCTGCTCTACGTCGAATGTAACGGCGCTGAAGCAGGGCTCGGCAAGCGGCCTGAAGATTTGAAGGGAGCCATCAGCCAGCGGGCTTGGCTCACCGAACCGGTAAGTGTGAAACGCCCCGAAATTTGGTTTCAGAAGCGTACGTGGGGAGACGAAGTCGAACTCAAGCTCTGCGTTCCAAGCGAATTCGCCAAGCGCGGTACCACCGCGAAGGAGTTTCAGAAGCTTTCTTCCGACGCTCTTGACCTGCGCCTGCGTCGAATTCGAAAGAGGCGCCAGAAAGAGGGTAAAGAGAGCGTCAGTCTCGACATCCTCGAGATTCAGGACCTCTCCCGCGACGAAGAGTCGTCAGTCGCAGACCACAGCAGGGCCCTGATGGTGGGCACCAACAAGCGTGCCAAGGCCCTAGAATATCACAACTACAAGGGATGGTGGGCGTGGCACAGAGCTGCTCTGAGCCGTCTACAGCGCGGCGAAAAGAATGTGGTGTTTCCGCCGGGAACATACATGGCCGCGAAGAAGTATGGAGCTCGTGTGGCCTCCGGTGGCCGGTATCGAGCGCCGATTCGACGGCGCGATGAAGCTGAAGGGGTACTGGAGAAGCGGTACGCCCGACAGTTGAAGTCAGACTCCCGCCGCATCGAACGAATCGAATGACGACTGTTTAAATGGAGTTTGTTGACTTTCAGGCGCTTGCGGCGTTCCGCTACACGTCCGCCTGAAGCCAAGAACTGACCGAGGATTTGCCAGCGGAGACCGGCCCCGAGCCTACTCAGAGCCGGCTTTTGCCGCCCTAAGCTTCGCTCGAGAACCTCAATTCATTGGCTAAGATGTGAGCCTTGAAGGTGGTCGGGGGTCAGGCGTGAGGGTGGAACTTCCGAGGTGCGAGCCTCGAAGGTGGTGGGAATTGAGTAGTGGGATTTGAGATCGGAGGGGCAGTTTGGTAGCTTCCGCGGTCGCTTGACTACATATGAACACACTTGCCGACACTTGGGGCACAACCCGGGCTTGGTGAAGTGAATATCTGGATGCGAATTATGAAGAACTTGAAGTTGGTATTGGGACTCGCGCTGGCTTTCGCTCTGGCCGCTTGTGGCGATGACGAAGTCAAAAGTGGTGGTTCCGTTTCTTGCGGAGAAGGCGAAGTTTACAATCCCATCCTGCAACAGTGCGAACCGGCTAACTTCAACAACTCCAATGGAAATGTTGCCCCTGGAAACGTCGACCCGGGCAATCAGGCAACGAATTCCAACACGGGCAACGTGAACCCCGGAAACGTCAATCCCGGCAACAATACGACGGACATGGATGCAGGGACGCCGACGAACAACAACTCGGGGAACGAAGACAGTGGATTCAATGCGCCCGACCTTCCTTGTGGAAACGGGTCGCTCGTCGGGCGAGCCTGCGCTCCTTCGGGCGAGGTGTTGGCCGCCGCGGATGTCACAATTTCGGGAGTCGATTGCGATGGAAACGCATTCGAGGTGACAACGCGAACCACGGGCGACGGTACATTCCAGTTTGATGAGGTTCCCAGCGGGACGCACGAACTCGAAGTTACCTCCGGGTCTTTCAGCTCCACGCGCACCGTGTTTGTTCGCGCAGGTATTCTCAACGATTACACGAGCGCCTCCGAGAAGATTTGCGTGGATTCGAACGTGAAACTTGCCGTGATTGAAGGGGCCTACGACAAGGTCGAGGACGTGCTGTCCTCGCTCAACCTTCAGTACGACGTGATGGGAGCTGACCAAGACGACTTTTCCACCCCGGCAGACGAGGTTCAGGAAACGATCGACTTTCTGTCGAACGTGAGCCAGACCTCACAGTACGACGTGTTGCTCATCAACTGCGGCAATCTGTACAACCGAGTCACGGACCGACTGTTCGGCATCGAACTGTACCCAGGCTCGTTTCAGGCCATCGTATCTGGTCTTCAGGCCTTCGTTGCACAGGGTGGCTCGCTCTACGTCTCGGACTGGGCGAGTCCGTTCTTCGAGGCTGCATTCCCGAATCTGGTGGAGTTCTATGGCGACGATACCGCCTACGAGGCAGCACGTTGGGGATTCGCGCCGCAGGTGATCAACGCGACCGTTTCGTCGCAAGCGCTTCAAACCACCCTTGGCGCAAACACCGCGACCATCGACTTTCCGCACAATCCGCCGGCCGTCTACAACGACCACTGGGTCGTGCCGACGGGCGTAGGGGCCAACGTCACTGTGCACCTTGAAGGCGACGCCGTGCTTTGCCAGAACCAGAACTGCATGTCGGGAGGTCAAACCGCGACCGCATCGCCGCTCTTGTCGTCGTACAAAGACCCCAACGGAGGAACGGTCATCTTCACGTCGTTCCACAATCACAGCGACCCATCCGCGCCGATTACGCCCGAGATGGAGAAGATTCTGCGCTTCCTCATTCTGCAGCTCTAAGACTCGCAGGGAATGACCGGGGTGCGCATCGAGGTAACACCATTGATGCGCACACACTGGTCAAGATCGCACATTCTGATATTCTCAGGGCACATGCCGACACGGAAGTCGGTCCAATGCCACTCTGGGAGCAACGGAATGCCCCTCCAAATTGCAGTCGCGCTTGCGCTTTGTTTCGCGCTCATCCCCGCCACATCTTTCGCTCAGCAGCCCACCAACACGGCTCAGGCCGCTGACGAAGCAAAGTTCCGCGTCATCAAGCGGTTCGATGTAACCGAACCCGCGAGCCTCGCTCTCGCACCTTCCGATTGGCCTTTTGCGGCCGAAACACGGGCTGCCGTCGAACGACGGGATTGGCCAGAGGCCTGGTCGGGGATGTCGGGAAGCGAGCCTCGAAGGCTCGCACCAGACTTCGCGTTCCTCGCGGGATACGTCGCCGTGCAGGCCGGACAGGCCGACAAAGCGCGTGACTTTTTGCTACGAGCGCGAGAGTCCGAAACTCTCGCACCACTCGCGCATTTTTGGGCGGCGAATGCAGCCCGAGACCAGAAGGATTGGCAGATTGCTGCGGCCGAAGCGGCCAGGGTTCCGAGCAACTCGCTCTACCACGAAGAGGCGGCCCACATCCTCGCTCGCGCGCTCCTGGAATCGGGGCGAACTGACGACGCGATGCGAGCCTCCAAGGCGCTCGCGAAAGATGGAGATCCGGAGGGGTTGCTGGTGCATGCAGACGTGCTGTCGGCGCGCGGGTCGGCCGCGGAAAACCTGGAGGCGGCGGCACTCTATCAGAAGGTCGCCCAGCGCTTTCCAGACACTTCCGATGAAGCGGTCGCCCGAACGGCGCTAGCGGCCCTGCTCCCCAAACTTCCGAAGGACAAACGAGACGCCCTCTCGGCGGACAACTACACGAACGACGCGACGATCGCGCGCTACACGCGCCTCTTCGACCGGCATCGAAGCAAGACGGTCGTCCAGTCGCTTCCGGCGAAGATCAAGTCCTGGAAAGTCGGCTCATCGGAACGCTGCGAAGCCCTCTATCTCGTCGCCAAGAGCTACACGAAACTCCGTGACCACAAAGAGAGCCTCGGATGGTACGCCCGGCTCGCCAAAGAATGTAAGGGGGCCGACCGAAGACGCGGCCTTTACCTGGGCGGGCGAGGCGCATGGAACGCGGGCGAGAATGCCACCGCGATTGCGATCTTCAAGACGTTGGTCGCCGAGTTCCCGGACCACTCCTACGCCGACGACGCCATGTACTTCTCGGCCCGCATCCTGCGGGAAGAGAACAAGGAGTCTGCTGCCAAGAAGCAGCTGCTCGAACAGGTAAAGAAGTACCCGGAAGGCGACATGGCCAAAGATGCCCACTGGCTCATCGTTCGTGAGCACTTCACGCGTTCGGAGTTCGAAGAGGCCGTGAAGTATATCGACGGGCTCTCGTCCACCGGTGAAAACGACCTCTACTCGGAGGGGCGCCTCGCATACTTCCGAGGGCGCGCTCTGCAGCGGCTCAAGCGTACCTCCGAGGCTCGCGTTGCTTTCGTCGGAGTCACCCGCGACTTCCCGACGAGCTACTATGCTCTCCTCGCGTTCAACCGAATCGCCGAGATCGACGAAGCAGGTTCGAAGGGCCGCGGCGTGAATCTGTGCGTCGCCCACGACAAGCTTTGCGATTCGCTCAACGCGCTGAGCGGCAAGCCGATCGGGATCCCCGACAAGCTCCAGAACGACGACCGCTTCAAGGAGGGCCTCGCCCTCGTGCAGATTGGGCTCGATGGGCTCGCACAGAGGCCATTTGCCTCGCTCTCCCGCGATCTCGGCAAAGACGACGAGACACGCTGGGCCCTCGCCTACCTGCTCGACCGCGCCGCCGCTTACCCGCTTTCGCACAATATCGTGCGACGCGAGATCGACGGCTGGATCGATGGTTACCCACTGGCGAAGAACCCCGCCGCGACCCGCCGTTGGTCCATCGCCTTCCCGCGCCCTTTCCGCCAGCTCGTCGAGAAATGGTCCGACGCCCGCGGAATCCCGCCAGAACTCATCTGGGCCATCATGCGCGAGGAGAGTGGATTCACCCCGGGCATCGAGTCTTGGGCCAACGCCCGCGGGCTCATGCAGCTCATGCCTGGCACCGCCAAAGTGGTCGCTCGCGAAGATGGAATGGGGTCCGTATCGAACCGGCGACTCTTCGAGCCTGACGTCGCTATCCGACTCGGCTCGGCGTACATGGCCGACTTGTCCTCGAAGGTCGACGCTCACCCCGCGCTCATCATCGCCGGGTACAACGGCGGCTGGGGCAACGTCTCCCGCTGGCTCGGTGAGACGGAGACGCGCGACTTCGATCTATTCGTCGAGGACATTCCGTACGGCCAGACACGCAAGTACACCAAGCGCGTACTCGGCACCTACTGGGCCTATCACTGGGGCGACGCGAAGCCCGTGGTCCCGCGCGTGCCGATGTCGATCTAGCGGCTAGCCGCGACCACTCGATTCCGTCGACCGCGCAAGCCAGCTCCACGGTTCGTCGGCGTCGAGCTGGGCCTGCGTCATTCGCCACGCCCAGTTTCCGTCGACGGTGCCGGGCGTGTTCATACGCGCCCCGCCGTCGAGCCCCAGGACATCCTGCGCCTGGAACACCACCAGATTGGCGCGGCTCTCGTGCAACCGCTCCATCATCTTGCGCGGAAGCTCTTCGTTCGAAGCCGACAGGTACGTCCGCGCGCGATGCAGGTCCGCATCTCCCGCCTCCTCCATCCACCCGCGAATCGTGTTGTTGTCGTGCGTCCCTGGGTACGCCACGCAGCGCTCCGGATAGGTGTGCGGAAGGAACGGATGGTCCGGGTTTCCGTCGAACGCGAACTGCATGATCTTCATCCCCGGCAGGTGATGCCGGTCGCGCAGAGCATACACTTCGTCGGTGACGATCCCGAGGTCTTCGGCGATGAACGGAACATCGCCCAACGCGGCTCCAATCGCGTTGAAGAACGCATCGCCGGGGCCAGGTAGCCACCTCCCCTGGATCGCATTCGGCGCGTCGGCCGGAACCTCCCAATAGTCCGCAAACGCCCGGAAATGGTCGATTCGAACGAGGTCCGTCGTGTCCAAAGCGCGCTGAACCCGGTCGATCCACCACTGGAACCCGTCGGCCTCCAGCGCCTCCCAGTTGTAGAGTGGATTTCCCCACTTCTGGCCTTCGGCGCTGAAGTAGTCGGGCGGCACTCCTGCGACCACGTCCGCATTTCCGTGGTCGTCCACGCGGAAGAACTCTCGGTTCGCCCAGACGTCCGCGCTGTCCATCGCCACGAAGATCGGAATGTCTCCGACGACCCGCACGCCCTGATCCGCCGCCGCCTCGCGCAGCTCGCGCCATTGCTCGTCGACGACCCACTGTTTGAAGGACTCGCGCTCGATCTCCTCGGCCAAGTCCTGTCGAACCTGCTCGAGTGCGGCTTCATCTCGCCGGACGATCGCGTCGTCCCAAGTCGACCACGATGCCCCGCCGTTCGCCCGCTTCAGGGCAACGAACATCGAGAGGTCATCCAGCCAGGCTCGTTCACGCTCGACGAACGCCTCGAACTCTTCGCGTCGCTCGCCATCCCACCCTTCGAATGCCTGGTCGAGCAGTCCATCTTTGTGCGCGAAGATTGCCCCCAAATCGTGCGATGCCGGCAAGCTTGCGCGGTACGAGTCCAGGGCCGCTCGGGTCAGCCACCCGGCATCCACGAGCGGACGCGGGTCGATGAGCGATGGGCTCAATCCAAACGCAGAGTAGGACGCGTAGGGCGAGCCGCCGTGGCCAGTCGGGTTCAACGGAAGGACCTGCCACCAGGCCTGCTTGGCCTCCGAGAGACGCTCCACAAACGAGATCGCCTCAACCCCGAGGTCGCCCACACCGAGGTCACCGGGCAGTGAAGTTGGGTGCAGCAGCACGCCGGATCGTCGCTCCAGTTCCATCAACCTTCTCCATGTTCGACGCGCCACAGGCGCACCGGAATCCCACCATTTCGGAAGTCGGCGACAACGGTCGCCTTCGAGGTCTTCACCGGCAGCGTCACATCTCGATGCGCAAGCACGCCCATTCGCCAGCCCGCAAACCGTGTCTCGAACGTCGAGCACAGCGCGTGGATCGACTCCATCGCGCCGTCGTCCAAACGTACCCCGTACGGAGCATTTGCAATCAGCAGCCCAGATGGCGCCGGCGGCTCGAGCTCGGCGACATCGTGCACGTCGACGTGCACCTTCACGCCGGCGGCCTCGACGTTCGTCTTGGCAGCTTGCACGACCTCGGCGTCGCGGTCACTGGCGTAGATGTACGGATTCCCTTCCCGCGGAGCGGGCGCCTCGGGCCACGAGTCTTCCCGGAAGTTTGCCCATGTCTGAAGCTGAAATTCGCGCATACTTCCGGGCGGTCGTCCGGCAGCCATCGTGGCCGCCTCGATCGCAATGGTCCCAGCTCCGCACATGGGGTCTACGAGCGCCTCGTCAGGTGACCACTCGAGCCCATAGAGCATTGCAGCCGCATACGATTCACGCAGCGGTGCCTCGCCCTGATGTTCGCGCCAACCGCGCCGGAACAGCAGTTCCCCAGACGCGTCCAGGCTGATGGTGCATCGATTCTCTTCGACCCTCACCATCACGAGTTGTTCGCCGCCTTCGGTCGTGATCTCGGGGGCGGCGACCTTCAGCTCCTCTTCGAAGTGTTCGCGAATCGCATAGCCGGTCGACTCCGCAATCTTGTCGGTGTGGGTCTCGCGCGAGTTGATGCTGTACGCGTTGATTCGCACACGGTGACTCGCGTCGATCACACGCTCCCACGGGATTCTTCGAGCCTTGTTGTAGAGCTCAGGCAAATCGCGGGCGCGGTACTCGTCGACCCTGAGGTAGAGTCGGTGTGCCGTCCTCAGATTGTAGAGTACGTTGTAGGCGGCTTTGTTCGACGCATCGAACTCCACTCCTCCGGTCGCGAGTTTCGCTTTGCGACCGCCAAGGTCCCGAATTTCGGCTCTCAAAATCTCTTCGAGACCGGGGGCACACGTTGCGAACCAATTCTGAGACATCGACCTTTCCGGTGCGAGTAGTAATGCCGACTCGATACAGCGAATCGAGGGGAAAAGGCCAGCGGGATGTGCCCAGAGGGCCGCTGTCGTGATTGACACCGATCCCCGTGTTTGTTCAGATGGCGCGCCTGACACCCCATCAGCCCTCCGCCCATGAAACTCACGCTCGCGCGCCCCGATTACGCTGAACACATCGCGTCGTTCTACGCGAGTCTTCACGGCGATGAGTTTCCGCATACGGAGATGTTTTCGAGCGCGACGGTCGAGCAGCTGATTCGCGACGAGGAGATTGCGGTCATCATCGCCACCGACGGTCGGCAGATTCTGGGATGCGCGCTCGGCTTCATTCAGACGTGGAATTCGTCGCTCGAGATCGGTTCCTTGAGCATCGACGAGACGGCCGACCGTTCGCAGGTCTCTCGAGCGCTCTTCGAGGCGATGCGTCGCCTAGGGCTAAAGAGCTACGGCGTCTGTTTCCTAAGGGCCCGCGCCGAGAATGCCTTCCGGCGCGCCCGCAACATTGGCGCGACATGCTGGGGATACCGCGTGCCGCCAGGCGCTCGTTCGATCGATGAAGCGGAGCTCATCATGGGCTTCCTCGACGACGAAGCCGCCGCGACCCGCATTCGTCCGCCCCAGAACGAAATCACCGAGCTCGAGTTTGCACACCTGATTGCCACGGGAACTCCCGGCCAGGTCGATGACATCCCGTATCCCAAGAATTTCCCGGTCGGCGCCCCTCGCGGCACCGGAACGCCCGTCATTTCCGGTCGCGTCTGGCCCACGTACCATTCGCGCGGCAACTTCATCACGATCGAGAGTTCGGCGGGGCCATACCCGGTCGAGATCATCCTCGAGTTCGTGAAGAAGGTCCGCGACAAGGGAGTGACCGACGTGCGGCTGACTCTCCCGGTCAATCACGAGCAGGCGTTCATCGACCTTCACGAGTTCGGCTTTCGCGCGACGGGCTACATGCCCGCGTGGTTCCTGCGCGGCGCATCGCGATTCGACTGTGTCGAGATGCAGGCCGGCCTCCCACGCATTCCCCGGTCGCCGAGCACATTCATGGAACGGGCCGTTCGAAAGATCGCCGACGGACTGTCGGTCTAGTTCTGCCTAGCCGGAATGCACCACCACGCGCCGCCGGTGCGGATGCGTGCGATGCTCCCACACATAGATTCCCTGCCACGTTCCGAGCACCAGTCGACCGTTCACGATCGGAATGCCGATCGAAGTTGAGGTCAGCGCTGCGCGAATGTGCGACGGCATGTCGTCGGGCCCTTCGGCTGTGTGCGTATAGTCCGGATCGCCCTCCGGGACGTTGCGTTCCATCCACGACTGCAAATCTCTCTGCACCGACGGGTCGGCGTTCTCTTGGATCGTCAGGCTCGCAGACGTGTGGCAAATGAACACGGTGGCCAACCCGGTCAGCACGCCCGAATTCTCCACCGCGCGTCCGACCTCTCGGGTAATCTCGTACAGGCCTTTACCTTCCGTGCGGATCTCGATTTCGGCGACCAAAATGCTCTCCTTCGACTAATCTTGGTTTACAGTCTATTTTCAGCGAACATGTCATTATTAGCCATCTCCACTTCTGGAGTTTCGGATTCGATGCTCTCTGTACTCCGCATTTCCATTGTCGTTATCGCCAGCATGCTCCTTGGAGGATGCGTCTTCGAATCGTTTGAGGAGCCAACTCCCGCACTCGTGGGGGTTGGACCGAACGACGCTGGGAACAATGTGACGTCGAACAATAGCAACAACGCGACGACGCCCGACATGGGTCCC
>CAYLMO010000135.1:0-9823 GCA_964384605.1 uncultured Bradymonadales bacterium
ACCAGCCCGCTAGAACCGAAGCCCCACGGACGGCTCGAGCATCGGCGCCCCGAGCGTGTCCCACCGCCATACGTGATAGCTCGCGTGAACCTTGAAGAAGAGGCCGCGACGACCCTCGATCGGCCAGAATCCGAAGTACGCGAACTGGATATACTTCGTGGTCTCGGAGAACGTCTCGCCCCGCCCTACTCCGTAGACGAAGCTGATGTCCTGCTCGCCGCCAAACAGCTCGTACTGAAACGACAGTTCGCCGCCTACCTCACCGCGGCGGTCGCGGTTACCGATGAGGATGAAGTCGAAATGGAGGCCAGCGCTGACCGGCCCGAACGAACGGGCGGCGCGAAGGTCGAAGGCGCGAGCAATCGGGTCGGGTGTGTCGGAGCCCGCAAGCAACAGGCCCTCAGTGCCGATCTGGATGAACCCGCCAGGTGCCCGAAACCCGCCGTAGGCGCCGAAAACGACGTCGTACTGCTGACCGTCGATCACATCGGCGCCGCCCAAGACGGGTGCAATCCAGAGCTCGGATTCAGGGCGAGGATCCTGAGCCTGCGCGTCGAACGCGGTGGTCGCCGCGAGGAACGCCAGTATCGCAACGAGGCGATTCACTCGGCGAGCTCACGAAGGCGGTCGGCTTCGGCGATTTCGTTCACGACGTCGTCGTCGAGGGCGAGTTTGACGAGCGCAGTGGCGAGCTCGGTGTTGGTGAGCGACTGGTACTTGTCGCGCACGTCCGACAGGCCAATCGCGCCGAGGGCTCCCAGGACCGCGTCACCGACGGCTGCGCCTACGCGCTCCATGGGGCGCGACTCGCGGCGATTGTCGCCCGTGATGAAGGAGGGCCGAGCGAACACCCACTCAAGCGGCGAGTGGGTGAGGTAGTTTTCGACCTTCCAGCGGGCGCGCATGTAGGCGTTCGAAGGGTTCGGCTTCACGCCGATAGCCGAGACGTAGACGAACTTTGGGGAGCATTCCGCGGTGACGCAGGCGAGGGCGAGCATCTTGGTGAGGCCGTAGTCGACGGCCTCGTAGGTCTCGTTCTCTCGCTCGCTCGGATCGGCTGCTTTCTTTCGGGCCCGCGTGGTGCCGAGACACCCGAAGACGAGCGTTGGCTGGACTCGGCGCATCGTCTCGGTCATCGCCTCGTCGGACCATTCGGTGGTGTCGACGGTCGCGCCGTAGCCTGCGAACGTGGGGCCGTCAGTGTCGAGCTTGGACGACCCTGGACGGATGTGGGCGGTGGTCTCGACTCCCGCCTCGCAGAGCAGGCGAACGACCTCTCGACCGGTGTAGCCGGTGGCGCCGGCGACGAACGCGCGATGTTCCATGTTTCTTGCTCCGAGCGAAGACGTCCGGAGAATCGAGGCGTGAGCGGCAAAACGCAAGCGGAGTGCCTTCCGCCATCTGGGTATGCGAAGTAGACTGGCGCCAATGAACCGATTTTCCGCGATGATCGCGCTTGTGGCGCTTGCAGTTCCGGCCGTCTCGGCGGCGGCGATTCCGCCGGTGGAGGTGGAGAACTGCGCGACCGTCAACCGAGTTGCGGTCGACGAGGTCGTCCAGCTCGAGCTGGGCGGGCTGGGAGCCGAGCCGGAGGAGTTGGTGCTGGTGTGCGACCAGCTCGAAGTGTCGGTGCGGGTGACGATCGGGTCGCAGGCGCTGCTGCGCGAGCTAGACCTGTCGGAGCTTCCGGTGGACGACCGCGAGCGATTCGTGGGGCTCAACATCGTCGAGATGGTCGAGATTCTGCAGGGGCGGACAGCTCGGGTCGAACCGAGTGAGCCCGTGCCTCTGGTTGCACCGGCGGAGCTGTATGCGATGCCGCCTGCGGTGAACGCGCCGGACGAACCGCTCCAACTCGGGAGTCACTTCGGTGTCTACGCGCTCGCCCACTATCAGTTGGGGTATGATGCGCCGTTTGCCGGGGTTGCTGCCGCCTACGAGCTGCGAACATCGCAGGGGTTTGGTGCTGCCGTGGACCTGCAGCTGGGATTTCGCACGCTCGAGATCGCCAACACGGATGAAGCCGCTCGGATGACGTCGCTCGCGCTCGGGTTGCAGTCGCAATGGTGGCCGACGGAGCGAATCTCGGTGGGTCCGGGAATCCGGTTCGGCGGGGTGATGGCAACGCGTGGCGACACAGACGCACGAGAGTTTGCATACTGGGGTGGATTGTTCGCGGCTTCGGGGGTGCATTTTCCGCTCTTCGCCAGCGTCGATGCGCAGTTCGGGTTGGAAGTAGGCTACTCGCCCTGGACCTATCGGGTGGTGGCGGAAGCGAATGAAGCGGTGCGCATGCGGGGGCTTTTCACCTCGGCGTATTTTGGAGCGAATTGGCACTAGTCCGACTGGACGAAGGCGATCGATGCGACAGATCTGGCAGATAGTGGTGATGTTCGGCCTGATGTTCGGCGCGATGCCGGCGGTGGCCGCTGGGCCACCGGTGCGGCGGCCGGCTCACGTCGAGATCGTGCTCGATACGTCGGGAAGTATGCGGGGGAACGATGGCCGGCGACTTTCGGCGCTGGCGGCGATGCTTTTCGCGGACCTAGCGGAGTCCACCGATTCGCTCGGGATCTACGGGATGATGGAGTACCGCAACGGGTATTCGTTGCGCCCGCTAGGTCCCGTGGGGACCGACACGGACTCGATCAAACGAACATTTCGCGACGTACCGTACAACTCCGGGACCGACTGCGCGGGTCCGCTGCAACGCGCGGCGGAAGAGCTCGAGGTTGCCGCGAAACAACAGCCGAACGCCGAGCAGTTCGTCATCTTTTTGACCGACGGGCTTTGCCCGAACGAACCGACCGACGCGAGCGCTGATCCTCTGGGGACGGCGGCGCAGCGCCTGGCGAAGAACGGCGTGAAGGTATTCACGATCGGGCTCTTCTTGGAGACCGAGACGTTCGAGAAGGATCCGGAGCTGGAGCCGAAGCGTCTGGAGCGCATCACGGGCGGGCAATACTACCGGCTGAACGTGCCGACCGAGATTCCACAACGGTTCGCGCAGATCCTCGGGAGCATCCTGGGTAGTCAGGCCCAGCCCGTGGAGTTCGACGACGCCGGAAAGACCGAAATCGAGCTCGACGGCTACCTGGTCGACGCGTCGTTGATCGTCACGAGCGCGGGCAATCCTGCGGCGATCTCCGAGATGGTCGACCCGAATGACCGCACCTACGGGTTACCTAGCGGGCGCCCACCTTTTCAGCATATCGACAAGGGATTGCGGGCAATCGCAGACGGAAATGGGCGCGATCAGTTCTACGAAGTGGTGCGGCTCGAGAAGCCGGTGTCGGGCACCTGGCGGGTCAGTGTTGACGGGCCCGCGGGCACCCGCGGCATCCTCATTCAGAACTACGCTCTCGACCCGGTCTTGGAGCTTCCCGAGAAGGCTGACAAGTACAAGATTGGCGAGTCGATCAAGCCGGTGGTGTACCTAAGGGGTCCCGAAGGGAATCGCATTTCGGACGCGGAATTCTTGAAGAAGGTGAGCTTTTCGCTCGAGTCGACGAGCCCGAGCGGGAAGACCGAAGGGCTGGACCTAGCGGCACAGCCCGACGGTTCGAGCACCGGGACGCTGAAGCTGACGGAAGATGGTGAGTATCGGCTTTCGGCGCGGGCGGCGATGAAGGCCGGGGGTCTCGACAAAGAGACGGACCCGATCACGATCGAGACGATGGCGCTCGAGCTCGCTGTGGCGTCGAACCAAGGTCCGATCGACTTTGGCACGGTTCGGGCCGGCGAGACGTCGGAGAAGCAGACGGTGGACCTGTCGGCATCGAAGGTCGGTTCGACGTACGCTCTGACGATCGAGCTCGAACTCACTGGCGATGGGGACATCGAGAACATGCCGGATGAGGCGCCAATCTCCCCAGATTCGCAGATGGTGGAGGTAGCGTTCGAGGTCGATACGGACCACCCAGGCGGCAAGGTCGACGGTACGCTGGAGATCCGATTCGAGAAGCAAAAGGTGCGCGTTCCCGTGACCGGGAACGTGATTCCGCTGACGTTCTGGGAACGGTTCGGCAAGCTGATCATGGCGCTGGGTGCGGGCTTGCTCGGGCTGCTCTTCTTGATGTTCATCATCATGGGGTTCGTTCGTCCCTACTCCTTCTCGCCGGCGGCGAAAGTGAAGTACGGCGAGTCGATGAAGAAGCTGCAGCGCCAGAAGCCGATGCAGATCGTGCAGATTCGAGGGACCAAGAAGGGCTTCTACCGGAACGCACGGCTCTTCATCGGCGGTTCCAAGCGCCCGTTCTTGTTCTCCGTGGGTTCGGAACCGATCGCGACGTTGACCGCCGTGGGGCCAAATCTCATCGAGATTTCGGCCGGCGAGGGTGTGGAGCTGCGAGAGGTGAATTCGCTGCGCCCAGACCGTGAGAACGACAAGGTCATCGCGAGCGGAAGCGACCGTTTCCGTTCGGGAAAGACCTATCGCCTGGGCAAGTACATCATCGAGATCCCCTGATTCGGCGCGGTTTGGTCGTAGGATGGGGTGATTCGAGCGGTGAGCACATCGGAAAGCACATAAAAAAATGTGAGCCGATCTGGGCAGGGTGCGCTCTATAGGTAAACGCCGCGATGCGGTCACAAAGAGAGCACACAAGTAGATGTCGAAGGTCGCCCATTTGAAGTTGGTCAAACCGGAAGAGGTGGAGTCGGTTGAGGAGAGGCAGGAATCGCCGCCGTTGAGCGATTTCGACGCTTTCTTCCACCACTGGTCTTCGTACGTCGCCGGGATTGGCCACAACATCTTGGGAGACCCGGCGCAGGTCGACGACCTGGTGCAGGAAGTGTTCATCAAGGTTCTGGAGAACCGGAACAAGATTCGTGATCCGCAGGCGATCAAGGGCTGGTTGACGACGGTGGCGGTTCGGCGCTGCTACCGGCATTTGCGCAAGCGCAAGGTGTTCGTCTTTTTGGGTGTCAGCTCACCCCCGTCGTACGCCGAGGCGATCTCGAACGGGGCCCCGCAAGAGCACCGAGCCGTGCTGGAACGGGTGCTGGAGTCGTTGGAGAGCGTCTCCGCCGACGAACGAATCGCATGGTCGCTGCGCTACTTGCAGGGCGAGAAGCTGGGCGACATTGCGGAGGCTTGCGACTGCAGCTTGGCCACGGTGAAGCGGCGGATCGCGCGGGTACAGGCTCACATTGAACAGGAGTTCGGCGATGAACCCTGAGATCGAACAAATCGAAGAAGCACGCGAATACCTCGACCCCGCATGGACTGAGGAGCGGTCGAAAGATGCGCTGTCGAAGGTCAAACGAGGATACGCTCGGCGTCGGACGGCAAAGATTGGCGGCGCAGTCGCGGCGGTGGCAGCGGTGTGTCTGGCGGTGCCGATCGTGTTCGGAAAGCTCCAGCCGGAGACACTGCCTCACCACCAGAACATCGAGGTTTCGTCGAATCACGTCGACGTATCTCAGGGCTTCCGTGTGACGCCGCTGAACGATGCGGCGAAGTTCGCGGTTTCCTCGGTTAGCGCTGAGGAAGTGAAGGTGGAGCTCAATGCGGGAAAGGTGCATTTCGATGTGACATCGATGCCGGGGAGAACATACCACGTCGCGGTTCAGGGGGTGGATATTCGCGTGGTGGGAACGTCGTTCGACGTGGAGTCCGCTGAGGAGTCGGTGACGATTCATCTGCACGAAGGGAGCGTAGCGGTGAGCTCGCAGGAGCTCGGTGAGGCGTTCATCATGCAGGGGGAATCGACGCGGACGATCCAGCTGAAGAGTCGGGAGATTGCGGCAGTGGAGGAGGCTCCGAAAGAGCTCGCCGAAACGGATGTGGTCGAGGAGGCCGAGCCGATGGAGGCGCCGAAGGCGGCTGAGGAGCCTGAGGCGCGGGTTGAAGAGCCGAAGCCGTGGCGCGAGTTGGCGCAGAAGAAGGACTTTGCGGCGGCGTCGGAGATATTGCTGAAGGATCCGAAGCTCGTGAACCGAAAGAAGGTCGAAGAGTTGTTTGACGCGGCGGATGCGATGCGCCGTTCGGGGCACCATGCCGAGGCGTCGAGCTACTTGAAGATGATCTCGAAGGAGCACGCGAGTGATTCGCGGGCCGGAATGGCGGCACACACGCGCGGTCGTATTTTGTCGCGTCGATTGTCGAACCACTGTGAGGCGGCCGAGGCGTTTGCGGAGGCTCGCGAGATTGGGCTGGAAGGCATGCTGCAACGGGATGCACTGGCCCACCAAACCGAGGCGCTCGTGCGTTGTGGAGAGGTCGCGAAGGCGAAAGAGCGGCTCGAGGCGTACAAGTCGGAGTACCCGACGGGCCCGCATCTCTCGAACCTGGAAACCCTCCTTCAGGGCTCGCCGTAGCCCGGAAGCTCTGCGATTGTATGGGAGTGAACCTCTTCAGCTATATCACTCTCGGTTTCGCGGCTGCGTTCGCGTTTGGGCTGGGTTGTGAGCAGGGTCTGGACCTGGGCTCGAGCGGTCCGACCGACGACGCCGGTGCCGATTCTGGCGGCCAAACCACCAACATCCTGTCCGACGCCGGGCACCTAGCGGGTCCCGATTTAGGCGGGGATGCGGCCATTTCGGATGCCGGAATGCCGGCTCCGCTAGAGGGCGTGACGAGCATCTCGGGTGGGTGGCATCACGCATGCGCCGTCGCTCGGGGGGAACTCTACTGCTGGGGAAGCAATGACTACGGTCAGCTTGGTCTGGGCGACGGTGAGGACCGGTTCGTCGCGACTCGAGTTGGCGAGGCTGTGGATTGGGACGAGGTCGAGTGCGGATACTTCCACACGTGCGCGACGAAGACGGATGGCACCATCTGGTGCTGGGGACGAAATGAAGTTGGGCAGCTGGCCGACCGAACTCTGGTGAATCGAGCGATGCCGCAGCTAGTAGAGATGAACAACACCCCCGTGCTCAATTTCGACAGTGATGCCAACCACTTGTGCCTCGTGGATTCGACCAATGGGCTGCAGTGTTGGGGTGACAATCGAGAGGGGCAAATCGGGCAGGGGAATGTGGGTTCGGAGTACGAGAGGCCGGTGGCCGTCACGGCCGACAACGGAGCGGGCTGGCTGACGGTAGCGACCGGCGAGGGGCATACGTGCGCGATCCGGAGTGACGGAGTTGCGATGTGTTGGGGCCGAAACACTCGCGGCATGGCGGGCGGAACGGTGGATCAGGAGGTGGTGCGTTCGCCGGCGGAGGTTGGCGGGCCTGCGCCTCCGACGAAGAGTTGGATCGAGGTGGAGGCAGGTTCGACGACGACCCTGCTACGTGCCGAAGACAACCTCTGGTACGGGATGGGGAGTGCGAATGGGAGCCGACTACCCGGGCTATCCATGGACTCGTTTGACCCGGTAGCTTTGGCGGTACCATCGAGTCTCGAGACCATTGATTCATCGACATTTCAGAGCTGTGGGCTCGATGCGGCCGGGGTGGTGAAGTGTTGGGGAGTGAACCTGGATGGGATGCTGCTGGACACTGACATTGGTGGGGCTCTGATGCCGTTCGAGGCTGCGCCGGATCTGGGCGTTGTGGAGCGAGTCGCAGCCGGTCGATTCGTCACTTGCGTGATCGACTCCGGAGGCGCGCTGTACTGCAGAGGCGAAAATGGGCGAGGCGGGGTTGGCGGCGGGGTTCCGCCCGGGGATGTTCCCAAATGGACGCGGGTCGTGCACTAGATGGCGCAAGGAGTAGGCAAGCGAGGGGTGTTCAGCACGATGTTCTTGGGCGCATTAGGGGCGATCTGTGTGATGTCAGGGTGTTCGCAGGACCTGGACTTGGGCAGCGTCGAGCGAGAGGTTCCAGACTTGGGTGCGGCGGACGTCGGGCAAGATGTTTCCGAACCCGATCTTGACTTCGATATGGCGGAGGCGCCGAGACTGCGATTTCTGGCGGGGATCGACGATATCGACGTGGGCTGGGGACATGTCTGCGCGGTTGGCGACGGTGAGCTGTGGTGCTGGGGCGACAACGAGTTTGGGCAATTGGGGCTGGGTGACGGTCAGGACCGATTCACAGCCACGCGCGTCGGGATCGAAGCGAATTGGGACGATGTGGAGCTGGGGTACTACACGAGCTGCGCCACGAAACTGAACGGCTCACTGTGGTGTTGGGGATTGAATGATGACGGGCAGGTGGGCGACGGAACGTTGGCGAACCGGACGGTCCCGACGCGGGTGAATTTTCAAGGGAGCGTAGCTGAGCTCAGGTCGTCAGATTCGCATTTCTGCGCGGTGACGAGCGATGCGCGGCTGTATTGCTGGGGTGACAATCGGGAATCGCAGCTCGGGCAGGGGACAAACGAGCAGACCGGTGTGGTGCGCATCGAAACGCCGACTGAGGTAACGGCAGACGGCGGAATAGGTTGGCTGGCAGTCGCCGTGGGGGAAGGCCACACTTGCGGTGTCCGTACGGATGAGGTCGCGATGTGTTGGGGGCGGAACACCAGCGGAATGGCCGGTGGCGAAGGGATGGAGCTGCAGGTTCTGGAGCCGAGGGAACTTTCTGGACCTGCGGGGCCGGCTCGCGGTTGGGTCGGGGTGCAAGCCGGCTCGGTCATGACGTATCTGCAGGATGATCAAGGCGTCTGGTACGGAATCGGCACGGCGGAATCGGAACGAATCCCAGGACTCGACGAAGATACGTTCGCGCCTGCGCCGATCACTTTGCCAGCCGGGGTCGAGCCGACGAGTCTCGGGACTTTTCACGGATGTGGTCTCGACGCCGTTGGAGCCCTCTTTTGTTGGGGACTCAACCTCGACGGACTCCTCGCCGACACCATGATTGGCGAGGTGTTTGAGCCGACGGATGTTGGGTCGGCGCTGGGGCCGGTGGACAGGGTTATCGCAGGTAGATTCAACACCTGCGCGATTGTGTCCGGAGGAGCTGTGTACTGCCGCGGGGAGAACAGTTCTGGGACGGCCGGGGGCGGTAATCCGAGCGGTGATGCGGCTAGATGGAGCGCGGTTGGGGAGTCGTTTTGATCGGGTCCGACGGAGTGTTCGGCTGACGTGCGACGCCCCGTTTTTTCCGGACCGGGAAGAGATCACGTAGAATAGCTGCTATACTAGTGGCAGCAGAAGACCTCGCACGAGATCGGCCATGAAGCTTTCGGTAGATAACATCAGTCGTCTCTTACTCGCGTCGTTGGGCGCGTGTGTGTTTTGGACGGCGGTTGCGACGAACTTCGATGCAGACATCATGAGGCCCGGGGAGCCGCATCCCGGCTTGAAAGATGGAAAGCTGAAGGATGCGTTGCGAAAGGACCGTCGGCACCAGACGCTGTCTTACTACGAGGCTCGCAAGCATCTGTGGGGTTCGATCGATGGCGACGGCCGTGATGCCACGTGTGCGTACACGGGCGAGAAGATTGAGTACTTCAAGCAACCGATTCCTAGCGATGGGGCGACCGAGCACGCGTGGCCGCTGACGCGGCTGCCGGCGGAGGCTCGCACGGATTTGCATCATTTGTTCGCGGTTGCTCCCGATGCGCGGGTGGCTCGGCTGAACCTGCATTACGGAAAAGTCTTGGTGCCGGTGTGGTCTCGCGGAGGGTCACGTTCTGGACCGTCGACCAAAGTGAAGCCGGTGTTCGAGGTTCGTCCTGAAATGCGTGGAGATATCGCACGGTCGATGTTCTACGTGTCGACGATGTACGGACTGGAGATTCCGGCAGATGAGGAATCGGAACTTCGGAAGTGGCACGTGCAGGATCCAGTTTCGAAGGCGGAACGGGGTAGAAACGCTCGTGTTGCGGAGAAGCAAAAGTCACGGAACCCGTTTGTGGACCATCCGGACCTGACTAAGCGCATCAGCAACTTCTAAGCAGCCGCTGACGCCGATTACCCCCGAAAAA
>CAYLMO010000136.1:0-5657 GCA_964384605.1 uncultured Bradymonadales bacterium
GTTCATTTCACTGAGCTGCATAATCTACTCCTGTAGTTCGGCGGACGCTTACGCGCGGCCGTTGAGGTGGGTCTGAGCGGCTTCGAGGATGGCCTTCTCTTTGGCCGGTCCGATGCCGTTCAAGCTCTGAAGTTTGTTGGATTTGGCGGCTTCGATGAGCTCGTCCACCGTGTTGATGCCGAGCTCTTTGTGCGCCTGAACCGCGATCCAGTCGCCGACGAACTTCACCGAGGCGAGCGCCTCGATTCCGGTCGTGGGAGCGGCCTCCACGGCGTCTGCGTCCACGCCAGCTTCGGCCGTCACGTCGCGGAGCACGACCGGCGATGCGCCGACGCGTGCTTTGAACCAGTCCGTGATGAGCGGGTAGAGCGTGGTGCGGGCTTTCGAGCCGACCACGGCGCCGACGTGTCCTCCGCCGACGACGACCATCTCTTTGTCGTCCGAACCGACGTTGTCGTGCAGACCGGCTGCCGCGAGCTTCGGGCAGATGTGGTCGCGCGAGGTCGCGATCGTGAGCACCGGAATCTTGATGTTCCCGAGATCCACACGCTCGCCGCGCACGTAGTGGGTGCCTTTGACGACCGCGTTATCTTGGTAGAGCTCCTTGATGTACGTGACGTACGCCGAGCCCGGGAACGGGATGTTGTCTTCGGCCCAGGTGTCGAGCGCTTTGAACGCGTCGAGGAAGCCCGGCTTCGACCACTTGTCGAAGAGCGAGACGTACTTGCCGATCTGCGAGGTGGGACGCATGGCGACGAAGCCCGACTGCATCTGGCGCGCCGGCAGGTTTCCTGCGGCGGTCAGCGCTTCGGGGTCGAACCATTCACGATTCGTCATCACGCCGAGCGTGCCGGCTTCCGAGAAGTCGAACGGTCCGGCGAGGTTGCAGAACGCAGCGACTTCGCCCGGGTTGAGCGCGTTCCAGATACCGCAGAGCGTGCCGCCCATGCAGTAGCCGAGCATGCCGATGTCATCCTTGCCGGAGTGGCGCTTGACCTTGCGGACCATGCGGCTCAATCGGTCGAGGATGAGGTCCCACGCGAGGTAACGATCTTCGTCGTTGGGCGTGCCCCAGTCGAGGCAGTACGTGTCGAAGCCTGCATCGACGCATGCCTTTGCGAGGCTCGCGTTCTCGTGCAGGTCGAGCACGTACCACTTGTTGATCATCGACGGGACGAGGAACAGAACCGGGCGGTCGTCGTCGCCGGCCGGGTTGCGGAAGCGGTAGAGCTCCGCGGTGCCATCACGCAGGATCGTATCCTTCGGGGTGGGCGCGATCGTCATGGCTACTCCTTGGTAAGTTGAACAAAAACGGCGCGGACATTGCCGCGCCGCAACACTTGGTTTCTTGTCGAGCGATGGTGCGTCGACCGGTGGAGGTCACGATGGCGTTCAATTGCGAGCTGAATCGACATTGTGTGTGCGACCTGCACCGATCGACCCGCCATCACTCCACGCCCACGGGATCGGGTTACGCGGAAAAGACGAGGACGTGGCGCGATAGGGATCGACCTCACCCCCCGTGAAGGGTGTGAAACCGTGCCCCGGAGCTTATCGGCCCCAGGTCATCATCTCTTGGGTCATCTTGGTCGACTCGGCGACCATCTGACGCCACTGCGCGGCGAGGTCGTTCGAGTAGTCGATGCCGGCTTTCATCATCTTGGCGGCTTCGTCGACGTTTTTCTGCGACTGAGCGGTGGCCTTCTCCTCGACCTTGGCCATCTCTTCCATCATCGAGTTCCAGCGATCGAAGTTCTTCTCGACCATCGAAGCGAAGATGCCACCGTTTTGCGACTGCGTAGTCTCTTTTGCTGCCATGATGTTTCCTCTCGTGTGGGCGAAACGGACGCTCGGTGCGTCGCGAATCGCGTCAGGTAAAGTCGTCGTGCGGTGAACGTCGGCTAGGCGCCAGAGGTTCACCTCGCTGTCGGAGAGGAACGTTAGGGACGGGCGTCCCTACGGTCAAGAAGAATTTTGTGCGCCGCACAAAATAATGCTGCAAGTGCGTCTTGGTGCGCTACTTGTCGTCGCGAGACTTGCTGGCGACGTCACGGAGCAGGTCTTTGAGCTCGTCGATTTCGCGACGCAAGGTGGCGACGTCGTCTTTCGGCTCGGCCGGCTGCTCTTCGGGAGCCGCAGGAGGCGCTTCTGGCGCCTGAGGGGTAGGGGGAGGCGCAAACCCCTGATGCTGCTGTTGTTGCTGCTGCTGCTGCGCCCAGGGCGCGCCGAAGCTGAACAGGCGATTGAGCGCCTGCCCCGGGCTAAATCCCATATTCTGGAACGGCGTGTAGCCCGCGATCCCCGACATCCCGCGCCGCATCTGCGTGTACACGTCGAGCGCCCACGTCATATAGAGGCTCATGAATTCGGCGAGTGCGTCGTCGCCCATCCGGATCATCTGCATCAGGAGCGGGACGGGCAGCAACTTCGCCGCGCCCCGACTCTCGACCACGATCTGCGCGAGCGTCGCCTGCGTCAGATCTTCACCCGACGACGCATCCACGACACGCACGTCCCAGCCGTCTCGGATCGTCGTCGCAAGCTCCTCGAGCGTGATGTAGCTGCTCTCCTGCGTGTCGTACAGCCGACGATTGCTATACTTCTTGATCGTCTTCGACTTCTGATTCTGACTACCGCCGCCGTGTACTGTCATCGCGTTACCTTATCGAGGCGCTTCAAAGAGCTAAGAGCGCGCACGCGCGCGTCCTTAGTTACATGGGGTCCCATTCGGGTTCTGGGATATAGCGCGGTGTGCGGTGCAATACAAGTTGTTTGCGGCGCCGCGAAAAACACCCGTGTACAAAAATGTAGGACAACCCCTTGACCACGCTGGTGGCAGTCGCTAGGTTGCACCTCGTTTTGTTGCGATGCAAAACGAGTGGGTCGGCGAAGTGCGCGGAAACACGACGCTCGACCCCACGGCAAGCCGCCCACGTACGCATCGCTCGAGATCGGGAACACGTACCATGAACCACACCTCTCGACGCACCATCTTGCTCGCGAGCTTGCTCTTCGCCGCCGCCGGATCGCTCAGCGCATGCGCTGGCACCGACGCAGACGGCCGCACGCTCACTCGCGACGACGCCGGAAACGTCGACACGACCGACGCCGGCGACCTCGCCGATGTTGCAGATGCGAACAACGCGGACTCCGACGCCGGCGAAACGGCCGACGCAGGCGATTCCCCCGACGCAAACAACTCGGGCTTCTGCCAGCCCAACTTCGACGGCCGTATCGATCGAAGCGAAGTCACCCTTCGCTCCGGGCTGAGCGCGAAGTTCATGGTCGGCCTCGACGCGACCGTCGACCTCGAAGGCACCGAGGCCAACGGAGCACGCGCTTGGGACCTCGCCGGCGACCTCGAAGGCGACTCGCTCGAACTCATCGAGCTGCGCGACCCCAACGACTTCTGGTTCGGAGCTACCTTCCCGACCGCAACGTACGTCGCGAAGCTCTCGGCCCGCGAAGACCTCCTGGGCGTCTTTCAGGCGACCGACGACGCGCTGCTTCTCCTCGGCGTCGCGTCACCCGACGAAGGCTTCTTCGAGACGGAGCTCGAGTACGACCCACCTGTCGAAGTCCTGAAGTTCCCACTGTCGGCCGACTCGCAATGGTCGGGCGAGCATGAAGTTTCGGGCCTCGCGCAAGGGACGCCGGTCTTCTACACCGAAGACTACTCTTCGGAAGTCTGGGCCGAAGGTTCGCTCGAGATTCCCTTCGGAAGCTTCGAAGTTCAGTCGGTACGCGTCGAACTGACGCGCACCATCGGGCTTCTCGAGACCAGCATCCGGACCTACGCCTTCGTGTCGGAGTGCTTCGGCACCGTGGCGACCGTGACGTCGCAAGACGACGAACCCGAGATCTTCTTCACCGAGGCCGCCGAAGCTCGGAGGCTCGCACCTTGATTTCGCGCCTCGCCATACTCGTCGTGCTCGCGCTCGCCGCTTCGGCATGCGCGTCGCACCACACGGGACCGATTCCGGGTGAACCGAAGGACGCAACGTTCGCCACGGTGAACGACGCGCGAGTTCGCTACGTCGATACCGGTGGCGATGGCACCGCCGTCGTCCTCATCCACGGATTCGCCGCATCGCTCGACACGTGGGCCGCCGTGATCCCCGCACTGGCACCGGGCCACCGCGTGATCGCGCTCGACCTGAAAGGCTTCGGCTGGACCGACCGTCCCGAAGGCGACTACGACCCCGATACGCAGGCGAAGCTGGTCTTCGAACTGCTCGACCAGCTCGATGTCGATCGCACCGCGGTCGTCGCGCACTCATGGGGCTCGTCCGTCGCGCTCTCGATGGCGCATTTGCAGCCCGAGCGCATCGACCGCATCGCGCTCTACGACGCCTGGGTCTACGAAGAACAACTGCCGGTCTTCTTCCACTGGGCGCGCGTCGGCGGGCTCGGGGAAGTGCTCTTCTCGCTGTTCTACAAAGAGCGCCCGGCCGACAAGATCGAAGGCGCGTTCTACGACCCCTCGATCATCCCACAGGACCTGGTCGACGACGTCGAAGCGACCCTCGATCGACCCGGCGCCGTTGCCGCGGCGCTGGCTGCGGTTCGCGGTCAGGACTACTCCGAGATCCAGAATCGATACCCGAAGATCACGCAGCCGACGCTCCTCATGTGGGGGCGCGAAGATACCGTCACGACGCTCGACTACGGCGAACGCCTCTACGGCGAACTACCGAACGCCGAGCTCGTCGTCTACCCACAGTGCGGGCACTTCCCGATGATCGAGGCGTACCACGCCTCCACCCGCGAGCTCGTCGACTTTCTCGCTCCGATGGCGAAGGCAGACTCCGTCGAGACGCCCGAAGTACCCGACGGCCCGCGTCAGCTCGAGTCCGCGCCCGCAACGCCTGAATTGATCCAGCCCGACCCGACGCCGGAGGTGACGCCATGAGACGCCTCGCACTCCTGGCTCTACTCACGTTGGTTCCATCGACCGCTCTCGCATCGGGCTTCACCGATCTGGGCAACGACATCACCAACCGCCCGGCGAACTCGAACCTGTCGCTCGACGGCGTCTTCCGGACCCGCGGCGAGCTTCTGTACAACCTCGACCTCGACCGCGGCCTCACGCCGAGCGGCCAGCCGCTCTACCCGGTGCCGCTTGGCGATCCGACGGCACAGACGCTGACGCACGCCGACATGCGGTTGCGCACCGACTTCGCGGCCTACGCCCCGACGGCCGGCTTGGCCGTGAAGACTCGCATCGACCTCCTCGACAATCTGTCGCTCGGCAGCACGCCCAATGGGCCGCCGCAAAGCGCGACATCGCAGGAAGCTTCTTCGGTCATCTCGATCGAACGTGTCTATGGTGAGGCGCTGACCCCGTTTGGACTGCTCTCGATCGGTCGGATGGGGAGCGATTGGGGCATGGGCATGCTCACCAACGGTGGCGACTGCCTCGACTGCGACAGCGGCGATGCCGCCGACCGAATCGCCTTCATCACCCCGCTCATCGGCATGATCTGGGCGGTTGCGTACGACATCGCCTTCGTCGGCCCGCAGGCCGAGCGCCCGAATCCGACGCGCACGATCGACCTCGACCCCTCCGACAACGTTCGCGGCATCACCTTCGCCAGCATGCGCTGGCACTCGCCGACCGACCTGGACCGACGTGTCCGCGCCGGCCGGACGGTGCT
>CAYLMO010000136.1:5757-8605 GCA_964384605.1 uncultured Bradymonadales bacterium
ATCGAGACCTCGTTCGGCCCACACGGCGGACGATTCCACGCCGGTATCGACGCGGGATTCGCGAGTGGCGATGCCGCCTACGGATTCGGCGCATTCCCCGGCCCTTACGATGAACCGGCCGAGCAGGGCGACCTCGACGGGCCGCAGGCGAACCCGCCGTACGACAACGAGATCAACAACTTCCGGTTCCACCCGGACTACCGCGTCGATCGCATCCTCTTCCGAGAGATCATCGGCACGGTGACCGACGCCACCTACGTGCGTCCGCACGTCGAGTGGCGAGCCCTCGAGTTTGGACCCGGAAGCCTCACGGCGGCTCTGTCGGGCGTCGCGTCGTTCGCGGTGGAGCCGACCTCGACTCCCAGCGGCGAACGTCCGCTCGGATTCGAGCTCGACCCGACGCTCGTGTACGAGAGCCACGATGCCTTCTCGGTCGCGGCTGAATATGCTGTGTTCTTTCCGTTCTCCGGGTTCGACAACGTCGACTCCGGGCTCTCGGCCAAGCCTGCGCAGCTCGCGCGGCTCCGCCTTGCGATGAGGTTTTGAAGATGAATTGTGACTGGAAAACCTTCGCCGCAATCGCATTGGTCGGGTTTGGAACGTTCGCGTGTTCAGACAACCTGACGGAGCCGCCGGAGCGCGGGACCTATCAGGGCGCCGAGCCGCCGCAGCTCGACTGCGTGCCGAACCTCGACGGCCAGATCACCGCCGACGAGCTGCAGGCCGCGCTCGACGTACCGGTTCGCTACCGCATCAACCCGGCCGGAACGACCCGACCGGTCGACGTCGCCGGAGCGACCGACGAAGCGGGCATCCGCGTGTGGGATTGGTCGACCGACAACCAGGACGACCTCGAGCTGGAGCTTCAGGCAAACTCTCCGGCCGACCGCTGGTTCGCTCCCGAGTTTCCGGGCGCGACCTTCGTGAGCGCGCTCGACGCGGCGGGCACCCTGATCGGTGTCTATTCGGAAGACTCGGCCGGCGTGTACCTGCACGGCTACGCGTCGCCGAACGAAGAGCCGGCAAACCAGAAGACGCTCGTCGTCTACGACCAGCCGGTGGCGGTCTATCGATTCCCGCTCGAAGTCGGAGCGTCGTGGGTCGACGTGGCCGAAGTGCGCAACGCGACCGTGGCAGGCCTTCCCTACGCGGGCCGCGACACCTACGAAATCTCGATCGACGAAATCGGCGAAGTTTGGCTGCCCGACGTGCAGTTCACCGACGCGCTTCGCGTGCGCACCGACATCACCGTCTCGCCCGCAGTGGGTGAGGCCGTCAGCCGCAAACAGGTCGCATTCGTCTTCGAATGCTTCGGCGAAGTCGCCCGCGCGACCAGCCAGAACAACGAAACCAACGACAATTTCGAAATCGCCGTCGAACAGCGACGGCTCGGCTTCTAACGAAGCCTCTTGGATTGCTAACCCCAACACTCAACCCAAACGAGAGAACGACTATGTGGGACATGTGGAAGAAGAACTTTTACGGATGGGAAGCCTCGACCGCGAAGTACCTCGAGCAGGTGCTTCGTAGCCCGCTCGTGCTGGCGCCGAGCGGCCAGATGATGTCGAGCGCGATGAAGGCCAAGGCCAAGACCGACGAAGCACTCGCCAACTGGTGGGGCACGATCGGCCTGCCGACCAAGGTCGACCAAGAGCGCGCCCTCCACACGATCAACCAGCTGCAGAGCCGCCTCATCGACCTCGAAGAGAAGCTCGCTCAGCTCGAAGACCGAGGCTGAACCGATGGACGTTTCGCCCTACATGGATCTGAAAATCGCCCCGTACGCCGTCTTTGACAGCTTGCCCGAGCGCCAAAGCCGAGTGCGGTTCATGGTGCCAACGCAAGACGAGAGCGGCGACGACTGGAGCGCGGTGACGTGGGGGGCGTTTGCGCGCGAAATTCGGCGCGCAGGTATGTACCTCGCCAACGCCGGCCTCAAGAGTTCCGACCGAGCCTGCATCTTCGCCCCCAACCGGGTGGAGTGGATCTCGGCGGCGCTCGCGATCCAGGCCGTTGGCGGGGCGATGGTGCCGATCTACGCAAACAGCACACCCGACCAGGCCGCCTACGTCATCAAGCACAGCGACGCGAAGTTCGTCTTCGTCGACACGCCCGTGCTCCTCGGGAAGCTCTTCGAGGCGTGGGACCAGCTCGACGCCGTGCTCAAGATTGTCATGTTCGACGACTCGCTCGACGCCGCTTCGGTGCTCAAAGCGCTGAAGGCCGACGGCAAGGACGTACCGAACTACTCCGACGTCGAAAGCCGCCTCGTCCACTGGTCTCGCGTTCAAGAGATCGGAGCCGAGGTCGACGCCGAACGTGAAGGTGAATTCGAGCGCCTTATGGCCGCCGTTTCACTCGATCAGCCAGGTGTCATGCTCTACACGTCGGGCACGACGGGCCGCCCCAAGGGCGTGCCGTTGACCCACCGCAACGTGGCCGTGAACGGCCGCGACTGGCTGCAGTGCAACGCACCGCTCGTCGAAGAGAACGCGGTGGATCTGCTCTGGCTGCCGATGAGCCACATCTTCGGATTTGGCGAGGCGTGCCTGGGCAATACGCTCGGGTTCACGAGCTACCTCGCCGACCCGATGTCGGCCTTGGGCAAGCTGCCCGAGGTCAAGCCGTCGGTCTTCATGAGTGTTCCTCGCTACTTCGAAAAAATCGCGCAGATGGCGATGACCGAGCCAGACGGCGAACGTCGCTCGAAGAAGCTGGCCGAGGTCACGGGCGGGAACTTCAAGTTCTGCCTGTCCGGCGGCGCCGGCCTCAAGCGAGAGGTCAAAGACTTCTTCTACGAGCACGGAATCCTCATCATCGAGGGCTACGGGCTCACCGAAGCGTCGCC
>CAYLMO010000136.1:8705-9773 GCA_964384605.1 uncultured Bradymonadales bacterium
GATGTGATCCACAGCGAGAACAAGTGGAAGCTCCTGCGCTACCGCCCGACTCGCGAAGACGGGCCGGCGTACGGCATCCCGATCTTGATGGTTCCGTCGCTCATCAATCGTCACTACGTGCTCGATCTGATGCCCGGAAAGAGCATGGTCGAGTACATGCTCGAGCAAGGGCACGACGTCTGGATCATCGATTGGGGCACGCCCACTCGCGAAGACCGCTACCTGTCGTTCGACGACATCTGCGGCGGCTACCTTGGCCGCGCGGTTCGTAAGGTCGCGCAGCACAGCGAGACGGGGAAGACCCACCTTCTGGGCTACTGCCTCGGTGGAACGCTGACGACGATCTACGCGGCCGCCAACCCCGAGCACGTCGAGTCGATGGCGGTGTTGGCCGCTCCGGTGGACTTCCGCGACGACGGCATGCTGTCGATCTGGAGCCGACTGCCGACGTTCGACCTCGAAGCGATCGTCCAGGCGTGGGGCAACATGCCGTGGCCGCTCATGCAGCTCGGCTTCAACCTGTTGCGCCCGACGCTCAACCTGCAGAAGGCCGTCTACGCGTGGGACCGTGCGTGGGACGACCAGTTCCTCGACGGCTTCTTCGCGCTCGAGACGTGGGGCAACGACAACGTCTCGTTCCCTGGCCGCGCTTTCGTCGAGTACATCCAGAAGCTCTACCGCGAGAACCAGCTGGTGCGCGGCGAGTTCCACCTGCAGGGCAAGCGAGCGCTGTTGTCGAACATCGAGTTCCCGGTCTTGGCCGTGACGTTCGAGCACGACAACATCGTGCTGCCGTCGAGCGCAATGCCGCTCGTCGAGCATGTGAGCTCGGAAGACGCCGAGAACGTGCACATGCGCGGCGGGCACGTTGGTGCGGTGGTTTCGAGCAAGGCGGCGAAGGGCCTGTGGCCGATGCTGTCGGAGTGGTGGGCTGAGCGGAGTGTGCCGCCGTCGCAGGAACTGCGGAGCATCGGTTAGCCGCTTTCCGCTCAGCGCTGTCCGCTTGCCGGAGCGGGTCGGATTGATATCTCCGATCTTTGATTGATATCGCGTCGGTATCCGATCATC
>CAYLMO010000137.1:0-9574 GCA_964384605.1 uncultured Bradymonadales bacterium
GCTGATCTGGATGTCCAGGCTCAAATGCCGAATCCGTGCTCGGAGAGCCACCCCAGAAGGTCGTTCCAGTACTGCCGGGTGTTTGGCGGGAAGTCGTTGTGGTCGCACTCGTAGGTCACAAGCGCACTCCCTTCGACCTGTCGATGTAGAGTCAACGCGTGCTGATACGGCACCACCGTGTCTCTTCGGCCATGCAGCACCAGCACGGGGACATCGAGTTCACGAACGACCGACAGCGTGTCGAACGGGTCTGACACGAACATCTTTGGGACGAGCCACTCGGCGGCCATGTCTGCGACCGAGGTGAAGGTCGACTGCAGGATCATTGCTGCCGGCTTGCGCAGCGCCGCGAGAGCGCCGAGCGCACCGCCGCCCAGGGAGCGACCGTGGAACACCACTGCCTCGGAATCGACTCGTTCATCGGCCACGAGACGGTCGTAGAAGGCGACAAAGTCCATCGTGATCCGACCCTGCGTGGGCGAGCCGGCACTGCGTCCGTAGCCGCGATACTCGGGGAGCATCACGTGGAATCCTGCGTCGCGGTACTCCGCCATGGCGTGTGGCCATAGTTCGATGAGCTCGGCGTTCCCATGCGCGAAAATCACTGCCGGCCGCGCGCCATCGCCCGCAGTCGCCGGCAAGAACCATGACTCCACTCGGCCTTGGTCGGACTCGATCCACCATTGCTCGAGCCCCTCCACACCCGCCCCTGGGTTGGAGGCCGGCTGGGTGAAATGTCGCGGGAAGAGTACGGAACGTTGGAACTGCGCAATCATGCACCGAGCCTACACCGCACCGCGCCAAGCAGCCAGCAACCGCGCAGCCTGCCCCGCGAGACCATCTGTTTTTTTTGTTTGAATACCCAGCCCGTGCGATCGTCGGAAGGTCACTTCCGCCCTCCGGGCATACAAAAGCTTTCTACGAAAAGGAGCATTTCATGTTGAAGCGTACCGCAATTGCGGCCCTACTCTGTCTCTTCGGTGCCGGTCTTTCTGCTTGTGGCGACGACCTTGGTGACAAGCAGGCCAGCGAGCTGACTCAGGAAGAGCGTACCACGCTCTGCGAGGAGTTCCAGGACACCGTAGCAAGCAAGATTAGTGAGCAAGACAACAAGAAGGTCGGATGTGTCTTCGCCGGTGAAACCGCCGCAGCATTCGACGAAAACACGACTTGTGAAGAGGCTCGCGACGCGTGCCTGGCAGAGCCTGCAGAAGAGACCACCGAGGAAGACTGCTCGACCGCAGCGGCCACCGACTGCACCGCGACTGTCGACGAAATCCGCGCCTGCAGCGACGCTCAGCTCGATGAGCTCGCTGCCTATATTGATGAAGTCGATTGTGGTGTGGAAGCTTCGCCGCCCAACACGCTTCCGTCGGCGTGCGACCCCGTCGTTCAGAAATGCCCGAACTTCTTCAGTGAGCAGTAAGCTACTGCACTGAGACGCAGAATCGTGCGGCGGCCCTAGTGGCCGCCGTCTTTCGTTCTTGGACGCTCGATTGCCGATCCGATATGGTCTGGCGCATAAACACTGATCGACGACGAGAAACCAATGCGAAATCGAAGCATGATTGCCCTCGCAGGTGCTTGCCTGCTGGTGATGAGCGGTTGCGGCGACGCAGAATCCAAGACCGGAACGAACGTCGCTACCGGCCCCGGGGTGGACATCCGGAACGCCGGCACCGGCCCCACGAACAATGGATTCAACACGGGATCTGGCTGGGACAGCGGCCTCGACGACAGCAAGTCGCTCGATGAGGTAACGGCGACCGAAGCCGCTTCGGCGTGCGCTGGCTTCGAGACCTATCTACGCAACGAGATTGGTGAGCAGGAGCTCCTCGACTTCTCGTGCAACATTCAGGGCTTCTTCTCGGCCTTCGACGCCGAGACCGACGCCCAGGCCCAGATGCTCTGCGCCACCGCGCGCGATCAATGCCTCGCCGAATCGCAGGAGCTCGAGTTTGGGTGCCCGCTGGAAGACGCCGAAGGTTGCTCGGTGACTGTCGGGCAGGTCGAGGCATGCACGAACAAGCAGTTCGAACTGTTCGAGGCCAACATCGACCAGTTCCAGTGCTCGAACGCATCGACCAACCCCGAGGCGCTCGCCTTCCTCGACCAAGACATTCCGGAATGTCGGCCAATCCAAGAGTGCGATGATACCGTTCCGGTCGAAGGCGACACGACCCCTCCCGGTGGCGGCTGAGGAAACATGCAGACCACATCAGCGAACAGCATTGTTCTGGCGCTGGGTCTTTTGCTCCTCCCCATTGGCTGCGGCGATGATGCCCCGAGCGATCCGCGCGAAGTGAACCCGGAACCCGATGCTGGGGCTTCGTCCGCAGACATGGCGAAGCAGCCCATCATCATCGAGCGGGACCGCACGGTTGGCTCTCTCTCTTCCGATGAAGCCTACGCCCTGTGCTGCGAATTCGAATTGTCGTTCAACGAGATTCTACCGCGTGCAGAACGTCTTCGGTTCAACTGCACCCTCGCGGGAATCTTCACCGGCGCGTACGACATGAGCGTCGATACCGATGAGAAGCTGCAGGAAGCGTGCGTACCACTGCGCGACATGTGCATCGAAGAGGGCCTGCAGGTGAACGACTTCCTCTGCATGGTGGCCGCAGGCACACAATGTGAAGCGACGGTCGCGCAAGCTCAGGCGTGCCACGAGGCCGAGGCGCGGGCCTACAAGGAGTTCTTCAGCACCATCACGTGCGAAGAAGCCCAGCTCCGTCAGACGGGAGGCCAGGGCCTCGGCGAGATTCCGCTGCCGCCGGAGTGCGAGACGCTCTACGACCTTTGTCCTGAGTTCGAATAGCCATGAAGACCGTATTGATCACCGGAGCCGCCGGCGGAATCGGCCGCGCGATGGCCAAACGCTGGTTCCAGCGCGAAGGCACCGCCGTCGTGTTGCTCGACTTCGAACCCGGCCCGCTCGCCGAAGCTGAAGAAGAGCTTCGCGGGATGGGCGCGGAGGTGCTCGCGATCGAGTGTGACGTGACCTCCGCTGAGGGTGTCCAGGCCGCGGTAGACCAAGCTGTAGAACGCTTCGGGCGCCTCGACGTCGTCGTCGCAAACGCAGGTACCGTGCACCGTTCGCGCTTCAGCGAGACCGACCTGTCCGTCTACCGGAAGGTGATGGACGTGAACTTCTTTGGCTCGCTCTACACCGCCAAGGCAGCGCTCCCCGCGCTCAAAGAGTCGAAGGGGGCGATCGTGGTGACGAGCAGCATCGCGGGAGTCGCACCGCTCTACGGGCGGACCGGCTATGCAGCTAGTAAACATGCGCTTCACGGCCTGTTCGAGTCGGCGCAGACCGAGCTCGTCGAAGAGGGCGTACACGTGATGATCGTCTGCCCGACCTTTACCCGCTCGCCGTTCGAACAGCGCGCGATGGGGGCGGATGGCGACAAGGCCGGCACGAAGCGCTCCATGACCGGCAAGATCGCCGAGCCCGAAGAGGTCGCTGACGCCGTGCTCGACGGCCTTCGTGCCCGCAAGAAGCTCCTCGTCCTCTCGGGCACGGGCAAACTTGCCTACTACCTTTCCCGGCTCGCCCCGGGCTACTACGCCAAGGCCATGGTCGATCGGCTCAAGAAGTCAGCCGGCAGCTAGCACCCAAGACCGGTCCCCCGAAGCCTTGCAGTTTTCTGAGATCGAATCAGAAATCTGAGTGATCTCCGGACCACGATCAGGCCGCCAGGCATCTCAGGTGCGATCTTGCCAGCTGGCACGATAACTGCTCCTGTAGAGAAGCATGAAGTACGCAGCCACCATACTCTCGATTCTCCTCCTCGCGTCCCTCGGGTGCGATCGTCCCGACTTTGGCACCCGCGCCAAGACCGGCGACGTCATCGATACCGACGTCGATCGTGAGGACCCGTCGAGCCCGACCTTCGAGGGCGAAGACAATTCGGCAAACAACGTCCAGGGAGAACCGGTGGTGGGCGAGGCGAACAATACTGCGTCGCCGCCAGAGGGTGGACCGCAGCCGAGCCAAGATTTCGACGCCGTTGTCGACGCTAGCGCCAAACTCGGTTTCGCGGCGTACCACGACCTCGCCGCAGAGGGTTCTGGACCCATCGTGGTCGGCTCTTACGGGCTGACTCGATCGGCGTCCGTCGCCTCGCTCGGAGCGAGCGGAACGGCCCGCGCCGACCTCGAGGCCGCTGCGTCGGACTCGCTGTTTGGTATCGACCTGCACAACGCATTCAACGCGCTGGACCTCGACCTGACTCAGCGCGACTCGTTCAGCCGCGTCGACCTCGTCACGGCGGCGTGGGTGCCGCAGGCCACGGAAGTGGAACAGCTGTTCGTCGACGACCTGGCCCGCTACTACGGACTCTCGGTGCGCCGCGCGGAGTTTGCTACCCGTCCCGAAGACGCACGCATTGCCATCAACAACTTCTATCGCACGTCGACCGGTGGTGAACTCACCGACGTCGTGCCGGTGCGCACCGTCGACAACACCACAGAGCTCCTGGTCACCGACGGAAACGTCTTCCGCGGTACGTTCGAGGACGCGTTCGACCCGGCCTACACAGAACCTGCCGAGTTCACGGGCTCCGAGGGAGTTCGCACCGTTCAGATGATGCGCCGAGAAGGCACGGTCCTGGGCATGTCGCGCGACGGATTCCGCGCCATCGAGCTGCCATTCGACGGCGGATTCAGCGCGCTACTCGTGCTCCCCGACGAAGGTCGCTTCGCCGAGATCGAGGCCCAGTTCACCCCCGAATTCGTCGAGGGGATCCTGAGCGACCTGGTGCCGAGCTACCTGGTGATTGGACTGCCCCGAGCAACGCTCACGGGCCGCGTCGACGCCTACGAACGCCGCACGGCGCTTGGCCTCGAGAACGTTTTTGCCTCGGACTTCTCGTCGGTTTACCCCGACGCGCGACTGTCGAACATCGTGCAGCGAACGCGGCTGGCGTTCGTCGAGGACGGCATCAGTGCCGACCCGGTCGACCTTGCTCCGCTGACGGAAGACGAGGCGCGAAGCGCTGACGTTCCGTCGCTCTTCTTCAGCCAGTCGTTCCTGTTTGTGATTCGGGATCAGCAGACGAATACCGTGCTGTTCCTCGGCCGGTTGGACTAGGCAGCAAATCCAGGGCGAAGCCGCTGCCGTTGCGCTTCAGGTACCCGGACCATTCTTCAACGCGTCGCCCGAGCACGGTGCATCGGCCAGCTTCAGGTTGCCGCACAAGTCTTGCAGAGCCGTGCGAATCCCTTCCTCGACCACTGGGTGGTAGAACGGCATCTGGAGCGTCTGCTCTACCGTCAGGCCCATCTGAATCGCCCACGCCAATAGATGCGCCGTATGTTCCACCCGCGGGCCGAACATCTCGGCGCCCACGATGGTGCCGGTGCGCAGGTCGCCGTAGATTCGGACGATGCCCTGATTCTTCCCCATCACACGTGACCGACCCTGGCGCGTGTAGTCCACCTCGCCCACCTCGTAGCTGCCGGCCGGAAGTTCCGCGAAGCGTCTACCGACGAACGCAATGTTCGGATCGGTGAACATGATGGCGAGCGGCGTGCGACGGACCTTCGCGCGGATGTTGGGGAATCGAGCCGCGTTCTGCCCTGCAATCTTCCCTTCGTCCGCGGCCTCATGCAGCAAGGGCCGCTCGCCCGACGCATCGCCGGCGACGAAGAGCGGAAGGTCGCCAATCTGCATCGTCCGAGGGTCGTGGACGGGGATTCCCCGCTCGTCGAGCGGCGCCGAAGTGTTCTCGAGCTGGAGGCCCCGCACATTGGGTCGGCGGCCGGTCGCCAAGAGCAGATACTCGAAGGTCTGCGAATGCGGGTGGCCACCGTGGTCGGTCCAGCTCACGGTGATGTCGTCGTCCGTCGACGTCACGGAACTCGCGGCGATGCCCCACTTGAGGTCGAGCTCTTTGCCGAGAGTCTCGCGGATGTTCTCGCGCACGACCGGGTCTGAGATTCCGCCCACGTTCGGATTCGGGTCGAAGAACACGACCTCCACGCCCAGCCGCGCCAGAGCCTGGCCGAGCTCGAGCCCGATGACGCCCAGGCCGAACACGACGACCGACTTCGGCAGGTCCTCCAGCTCGAAGACGGAGTCGTTCGTCAGCACTCGATGCATGTGACCCTCGAGCACCGGAGGCGCCCAATTGTACGAGCCGGTTGCGATGACGATGGACCGCGCGCGGACCTGTTCTCCGTCGACGTCCAGTAGTCCATCGTCGAGGAACTTCGCGGTCCCGATCATCTTGTCGCTTTCGGGATATCGCTCGATCGATTCGTTCACGAACCCGACGAAGCGGTCGCGCTCGGACTGGACCCGGCGCATCAGCGCCTTGCCGTCGATATGCTTGCCTTCGACCGAGATACCGAATCGCTCGAGGTGGTCGACCTCGTGCGAAAGGTCAGCCGGATGAATGAGGAGCTTCGACGGCATGCAGCCAACGCGCGCGCAGGTTGTGCCATACGGACCATTTTCGATCATGACGACCGACTCGGCGCCCTCCTTGAGCGCCGAGCGCCGCGCGTTCAGACCCGCCGAACCAGCACCGATTACAGCAACGTCGACTTCTCTCATGACCTACTCCATCCGGTTGATGCGGTTGATTGCCTTGTTCGCGTCGCGCTTCATCTTGCCCTCGAAGCTCTGCCACTTCTCGACGGTGTCCATGAATCGCGTCACCTTGCGGTCGTCCCAATCGGTTCCCACGAGGCCGAGCACGTAGGCGCCGAACGCGAGCACGATCAGCAAGCTGCCGAGGATGGATACGACTTTGTGCCGAAGGGTTTCATAAGGAAGTCCCGTGGTCGCCAACCACAGCACCGCGAAAAACATCGCGGACCCAAGTGGGACAAGGCTGAGCGTGCCTTCGACGTCGGCGAAATTCGTCATGATGTTCGGTGCAACGACTCCTTTCTCGAACATCGGAATCACGAAGTCGGCGACCGGATTCTTGGCCGAATCGGGCGCCTCCGGGAAGAAGGCGTGCACCGCCTGGTGGTAGAGCACCCCTACAATCGCCAAACCGCGAACGATCGGCTGCGCCCAGATCCGTGGCAAAAGCTCGTTCGCACCGTATGCCGCCAGAATGGCGAACCATCCCATCGCCGGCACCAGCAGCCGCGGCCCGAATCCCCAGCCCGCGTACCACATGTTCGAAGACGAGATGAACCAGACCCAGAAGGCCAGGTTCAACCCGAGCAGCGCGAGCATGCGCCATGCTCGCTCACGAATCAGCGCGTACAACCCGACGAACATCAGGAGGAACATCGGCGACGTCGTGATGAGCCCGCGGTGCAGGCTGAACATCGACCCCGAGAACGCCTCCCACGTCGGCCACGTGATGCCGCCAACGCCCTCGTTGTGTTTCGCCGCGCTCGATGCATGCGCGAGGTGGTCGTAGCTCAACGACAGCGGACTCCCGAACGCCTCGGTGTTGTAGGCAAACAGCACCGCCACGAACGGAATGGCGGCCGCGCCAAACGCGACGAGGGCGAGTGGGTCGCGGCGCAGCGGGCCGAACAGGATGTAGGCCCCGAGCAACACACAAGGAATGCCCGCCTGATACTCGGTCAGCCCGGCCACGCCGCACGCGGCACCTGCCGCGATCAGCAGGCCGGCCCGCTTCAGCTTGTCCTCTTCGTCGAGGCTCTCGGCCTTCATCACTGCGAGCAGCGCGCCGATCAGCGCCACCGCCACGATCTGGTGCCCGAAGAACGCCGTGCTGTAGTGAAACGCCGACGTTCCCAGTATCCACCCGACCGAGATGACGTCCGCCGCCTCGGGTTCGACCCGAATGTGCCGCAGCAACAAGCGGAGCAGCACAAACCCCAAGAGCCCGAGCGGGATCATCAATCCGCGCCGCACGAGCTCCAACAGGTCTTCGATCTTCCACTCGTCGGCCGGCCGAAACTGCGTCGCCACCCAATAGACGGGCGCCGCCAATATCGACGACCCCGGAGCCTTGTCGCTGTAGAAATGACCGTCGCGCTTGGCCAGGTCGAAGATCCGCCCAAACCGGCGTAGTTCCTCGTCGATCTGGATGGTCCCACGGTCGACCATCGCGACCGTCAGATAGACTCGCGACCGCTCATTCGGCGACGAGACCTTCTTGAACATCCAGGAGTAGCTCAGGGCAAAGAGCACGAGCGCAAACAGCACCAGCTCGCGACGCCATCGAATGGCGGGCTGAAGGTTTCGTGGTCTCAATTGATCCAGTCGCCTTCGGGAGTCTTACGCACGACCTTCAAGTGTCGGCGCGCCCTCCAACGATTGAATCGAGTGCGTAGCTCGCGGAACGTGAAGCCCGGGCCGCGACCCGCGAAGTACCCCACGATGAATCCGCCCACATCGAGCGCGATGGCGTAGTAGGCGCCCGAAACTCCCGCCAAGACGACATTCAGGCCGAGGAAAATCGCGAGCATCCACTTGCCCTTCAGGCTCACGATGATCAGCGACAGCTCCTGCTCCCAGTAGCGTCGGCAGTAGGCCGTCAGCAGCGCGATGATCGCCGCGTGATATCCCAGCACCGGGGTGTCCATCTCGAGCAAAAACACGGTCGCGAAAGCGAGCACGCCCCCGAGAACGACCGCGGCGAGCTGTACGAGCCCGTACTTCAGACCGCCCCAAGACTGCTGGAGCTCGGTGCCGAAGAGCCAAATCGCGAGCGCCGCGAATGCCGCACTCACGAAGTCCGGATGAAACACCGCGTAGGTCGCGAACGTCCAGAGCTCATAGTCCGACGCGATGTTCCCGTTCGTGAGCCACAGGTGGGCCAGGCTGAACGCCTTCACCGGCTCCACGATCGTCGGCACGAACCACCCCAAGAACGCCACGGCGGCCATGCCGATGAACGTCTTTGTGATGGGCGGCCACACGAATCGGAATTGCTGCGCCATGATGCTCCTTAGCTCTACCAGAGCCCCTCAGATGGGGCTGAAGCCACGGCGACCGGACTCTCGCCCGAGCCATCCGCCGCGGTCAGTCGCGCATTGGGCGCCACGATGAACGCCCCCTTCTTTACCCAATCGGGCCACGTCTCGATATCAACCCGCAATGTCGCGCTCCATTCCAGCTCATTGTCGGGAAAATCGAACGAGAGCGGCGCATCGCCCGGAAGTTTGTACGTGCCGTGCAGCTCGACCTTCTCCTTACCACTCAGCTGCCGCGGGTCCGAGAGCAGCCGGACCGAATGTTGATGAATCGTGTGCGTATAGGTGCGGCGATTCGTTCCCGAGCCGCGGACGACCCGCTCGACGGCAGCGATCTCGGCGGTGACCGCGTTCACCAACGCCCCTCGTTTGGGCGTAAAATCCAGCGAGACGTTCACCGATTCGCCCGGGCCGGGGGCTTCGGGGGTCAGCCCTATCGACACCGGTCCGAGCTTCGACTCGGCAATTCGTCGTTTGATCGCGCCCGCAGCAACGAAGAGGCCGAAGATTGTGACCGCTCCGAGAATGATGAATCCGCCCAACGAATTCCCATCCATCATGGCGACGGCGACACCGATGACAGCGAACAGACCAAAGGCCACGCCGAGTGCGAGCCCCGCGATTCCCGCCCCCATCGGCTGCGAACCTGCGTCGAAAC
>CAYLMO010000138.1:0-2373 GCA_964384605.1 uncultured Bradymonadales bacterium
GGCGAGGTTCGTTCGCCGGTGGCGAGCTCACGGTTTGAAGTGTCCGCGAGGCCGTAGGAGTACGCCTTGTTCGTACTGCTCCAGCGCATGCGCGACCCAACCCGCGGATCGACCCAGCGCGAAGACAGCCGAGGCGCTACCGGGCTCCCAGCCAAACGATCGAGAAAGGCCGGCGAGGCCGAGGTCGATGTTGGGGGGGGCGAGTCCGAATCTAGCGCCTGCTTCGACGATGTCGTCGAGCACGTCGACGATCGACGTGCTCGCGCGGTCGTCGAGTCGGCTCACGATGATGCGCCATCGTGGGTCGCCATCGGGGTAGAGCGGATGACCGAAGCCCGGCACCGATTCGCCCCGGCGCAGGAGGAGCTCCAAGGCGCGCGATGCCGAGCCTGCCCGAATCACCTCGTCAATCAGAGCCTCGCATCGGTCGGCGCTCCCCCCATGTTTCGGGCCGGTCAAAGCGGCAAATCCGGCCGACGCCGCTGCGTAGATGCCAGCCCCGGTCGAAGCGGCGACTCGGGCGGCGAAAGTCGAAGCGTTGAGCTCATGATCGGCTACGGCGATCAAAGCCGCGTCGAGCACACTGTTGTCTACGTCGGCATCGGCCGGTGCGAGCCCGGCGACCGAGCGTAGCGGTCGGTCGAGCCAGGCGGTCGCGAGAACACCGATCATTCTTCGACCACATTCGATGCGGTGTTCGCGGAGTGTACTGAATCGCTTTCGGTCGGTGAGTTCGGCTTCGAGCAGCGCAAGCCGCATTCGGTCGATCGGAGGGAGCGGGGGCGATGGTGCCATCACGGTTTCCGGCGGTTTCCAGGTCACTGGCCCGGGGTCTTCACCGGTCCAGAGGAGCTCGGCCACCCTTGGAAACGTGAAAGAGCGCGCTAGGTCGCGGGCGAGGTGGCCGCGGTATACTGGGCCGTTTGGCGTGATCTCGGTGATCGCCGTGTCGAGCACCGGAGCACCCCAACTCATCGCGCTCGCCGCGGCTGCTGCTTCTCCGGCATGGGCATCACTGCGTTGTTTCAGGCGGTCGAGGTCGGCCTTTCGGTAGAATCGACGCCGTGTGTCGCCTTCATGCTGAATGCTCTGGAGCAGTCCGCGGCTGACGTAGGCGTAGAGCGTGGTCTTCTTCACGCCGAGGTAGGCAGCTGCGGCTTTTGAATCGAGTTCGTTCATGGGTTGAGCGTCACCGCTATACATTGATTCGTCAATCAACATTGATACACCTAAAACTCTCCACGCACTTCAACGAGGAGAACGAGATGACCGAAGAGATCGTTGCATTGGGACTTGCTGGCGTGATCGCCGTCGAGACGAAACACTCGATGGTGGATGGCGAGCGGGGTGAGTTGATCATTGGTGGGCTGCGGGCAGAGGAGCTCGCGAAGTCGCATTCGTTCGAGCAGCTCGCCGAGCGCCTGTGGGACTCAGATGGCCTTTCTGATCGACTGGTGAAAGCGCGAGCAGAAGCGTTCGAGCGGGGTGGGCCGGTGCTCAAAGACCCGATGGACACCATCAGGGCTCAGCTTGGGATGCTCGAGACAACAGGGGACCTCGTGGCCGACGCGGTTGCCGCGACGGCAACCGTGCCGGTCGCCATCGCGAGCTGGTGGCACGATCGCAACGGGACGAGTCGCCTGGCGCCCACTGCGAAATCGCATGTCGCGGCGTACTTGGAGATGCTGGGCCTGGAGACATCCGAAGCTCGGGTTGGAGCCCTGACTCGCTATCTGGTCACCGTCTCGGACCACGGCCTGAACGCGTCGACCTTTACGGCACGAGTCATCGCGTCGACGCGATCCGACTTGATCAGCGCGGTGACGGGCGCGGTCGGCGCGCTCAAGGGTCCGCTGCACGGTGGAGCTCCCGGCCCCGTGCTCGACATGCTCGACGAGATCGGTACGGCCGACCGAGCCGAAGACTGGTTGCGCACCGAGCTCGAGGCCGGGAATCGAATCATGGGGATGGGACACCGAGTCTACCGAGTACGCGACCCGCGAGCCGCGATCTTCGAGTCGGCCCTGACAGACCTCGGTGATGTGGTCGATTCGGCAGACCGACTCGAGCTCGCCCGCGCCGTCGAAACTGCGGCGACGGAAGTGCTCGCCGAGCGCTATCCCGACCGTGATTTGCGGGCAAATGTGGAGTTCTACACCGCCGTGCTTCTCGAGTCGCTGGGCATCGACCGTGCGCTATTCGCACCGTCTTTCGCAGTCGGTCGCGTGCTGGGTTGGTCGGCTCACGTGATGGAGCAGGCCGCAGATGACCGCCTGATTCGGCCGCGGGCGAGGTATCGGCGGACGGGGGTCTAGTACGAAGGGTTTGGCTTAGCGATTGGGGAGTCGCCCGGCCGGCAGACTCGCGACTCCT
>CAYLMO010000138.1:2473-9568 GCA_964384605.1 uncultured Bradymonadales bacterium
AAGCCCGTAAGCCGCAAGCTGTCCTACGACTGCCCCTGCGCCAGTGAGTATCCGCGCTTGCCATCGAGCTCACGCAACCACTCGCATCCACAAAGCGTGTAGGCCTCCGACGCCTGCGAGAGCACGCCGAGCAGCTCCGCCTGCGACACACCACCGGATTTCGTCTCGAATCGTACCCGATAGTGGTTGATGCAGTCCGTGTAGACCGATCCCGTCGGCCAGACCTGTGTTCCCCGGTTGGAGATCATCGTCAGGTTCAGCTTGTCGCCGCCGAATTCTTGGAGCGTTTCGGCGACGGCTTTAGGGTGCAGACCCGACTCGAGGAACAGGTCGAGGCCTCGCAGATTGGTCTGCTCGGGGGCCCGTGTGACACGCATGATCGGCTCCGCTCGCTTCGGCAGCTCGATCGGCTCGACGGTTACGGAGTTCACCGACTCAGCGGCCTCGAGGTAGTTCACCATTTTGTTGGTGAACGCCGACGTTCGGAAGACCGGCACTGGCTGGCCAAGGTCGGGGCGGCGGTGCATGTCGCTCAGCGTTTCGTTGAGCGCGTCGTCGATCAGCGATGCGTGCTGGGTCAGGCCGAGGTGGCGCAACATCATGGTGCCGCTCAAGAGCAGCGCCGAGGGGTTCGCCAAGTCCTGGCCGACGATGTCGGGAGCGGTTCCGTGAACGGCCTCGAAGATGCAAATCGCGTCGCCGATGTTGGCCGAAGGCGCGTACGCCAATCCGCCGACGATGCCGGCAGCCATGTCGGTGAGGATGTCACCCTGCAGATTCGGCAGCACGATGACGTCGAACTCGCTCGGGTTCAGCACCAGGCGCATGGCCAGAGCGTCTACGATGACGTCGTCCGCGTTGAGCTCCGGGTAGTCCTCTGCGACCTCGTAGAACGTGTCGAGGAACATACCGTCGGTGAGCTTCATGATGTTCGCTTTGTGAGCGCATGTGACACGAGTCGCCCCCTTTCGCTTCGCCATCTCGAACGTGTAGCGATGCACTTGCTCACAGCCCGGTCGCGTGATGAGGCGGCGGCATTGCGCCACATCGTGGGTCTGCAGGTGCTCGATCGCTCCGTACGTGTCTTCGATGTTCTCGCGAACCATCGTGAGCTCGAAGTCATTGTTCGTCACGGGCAGCGGAACACCCGGCAGCGGCCGGAACACACGCTTGTTTGCGAACGTCCCCCACATCTTGCGGGCCGTCACGTTCACCGACTTGTAGCCACCACCCTTGGGCGTCTCCATCGGTCCCTTGAACAGAATGCCGTTGGTCTCGACCGACTCCTTCGCCGCCGCACTGATTCCGCTCACCTCGCCGGCCAACGCGACGTCTTTGCCCATATCGACCATCTCGTACTCGAGCGGCACACCGGCAGCCTCGAAAATCCGCAGGACCGAACCCATCACTTCTTTTCCGATTCCATCACCCTTCGCGACCGAGATCTTCACGTCCTGCCTCCTTTTTGTTTTCAAAAACCGTCATTTCGACGCCGGACCGTTCCGGCGAGTTGAATGGAAAGTAGCGGACCGCTTATGTAGAACAAGCACGAAAAACCCACGCTCACGTCGGCAAAACCTACATGACATATCTGAACTACAATCACCTTCGGTGCTTCGCTGCCGTCGTCGAGGAAGGCGGCGTTGTTCCTGCAGCAGATCGACTTGGTGTCTCGCACCCGACGGTCTCCGAACAGCTCCGAAAGCTGGAAGAACAGCTCGAACTCAGCCTTTTCGACCGGCGCGGGCGCAGCCTTCGGCTAACAGAAGACGGCGAGTTCATCTACGGATTCGCCTCGCAGATCTTCGGCATCGGCGACGCCCTCGTCGACGCCGCAGAAGGCCGCCGAACGGGTCGAGCCGTAGTCGCGCGAATCGGCATCGATTCCGTGCTTCCCAAGCTGATCGTGCGACGGCTCCTTTCGCCCATGATTGATGAGCTCGGCACCTCGCTACGATTGCGATGCGTCGAGAACGACAAAGACGGCCTGTTCGGCTCCCTCCGAGCCCGTCAGCTCGACCTCGTCCTCAGCGACTCCCCGGCCTACTACACTGGCTCCGACGGCCTGAACTCCGAGCAGGTACTTGGTTCGGAAGTCACGTTCTTCGCGAGCCCGTCCATCGACCTCGACGGCCCGTTCCCAAAGTGCCTCGACGGCGCACCGTTCCTGCTCCCTATGGCGACCACCCGTCTGCGGCGCGAGCTCGAACGATGGATGGGTGAACACCGAGTTTTTCCGCGAGTTGTCGCCGAGATCGAAGACAGCGGATTGCTCAAAGCGTTCGGAGAAGAGGGCCGAGGCGTGTTCGCCATGCCCTCGGTGGTGTCCGACGAGATCGTCGAACACTACGGGGTTGTACCGATCGGCGTCGCCGAGCTCGAAGTGCGAGTGTTCGCAATCACGCGGCGCGAGCCCGTCGAAAACGCCGGCGTCGAAGCTTTTCTCGCCGCACACGGCAGATGACATCACGCAAAAGAAATGGAACTTCCGTGTCGATGCGTTATCCAACGGTGGACGACAAGGAGGTTCCATGTCTTGGCAGCGACTCATCGTTCTCTTCACAATCAGCGCCGCTCTCACCGGCTGCGCGACCACGAAACACGTGGCCGACGGCGGTTCGCCCGAGAGCGAAGAGGTCACGCTCGACCCCATGCTCATCAAGGTCGGCCCGGACGGCGAGAAGCTGTCGATCGATGTGGATGACCTGTTTGCTCGGGCGTACGAGAACTTCCAGGCGCGACGCTTCGAAGACTCCGCGTCAGACTACGAGCTCGTGATTCGGTACTTCCCGGATTCTCGCTACTACCTGCCGGCCCTCTACAACGCCGGGCTGACCTACGAGAAGCTCGAGCGGTATCAAGATGCCGCGCGCAACTACGCGCTGATCATCGAGAAGTTCCCCGACAAAGAAGACACGACCGACGCTTACTACCGGCTCGCGCAGATGCACGAGCAGATGCAGAACTGGCAGCGCGTTGCCGACGTGATGATGGAGGTGCTCCTTCGGGCGAAGCTGACGACGTTCGACCGCGTCGAAGCGCACGTGCGGCGTTCAAACGCGCTGCTCGAGCTCCAACAGTACGAAGAAGCGATCGATGGCTTTCGAACCGCGATCGGTCTCAACGACCGTGCGCCGAGCGAAGAGCGCCTCGACCCTTCGTCGAACTTCATCGTGCAGTCGTACTTTGGCATGGGGCGCGCCCACCACGAGCAGGTCATCGCGATTCCGCTGGTGCTGCCACCGGAGCGCATGGGGCAAGACCTTCAGACCAAGGCCGAGCTCTTCATGTCGGCGCAGGGCGCGTACATTCGCGCGCTCTCCTACCACCATCCTCAGTGGTCGATGGCAGCTGGCTACATGATCGGCCGGCTCTACGAGGACTTCTACAAAGACATCTTCCAGTCCGAGATTCCGGACGACCTCTCTGAGGAAGCCATCGCCCTCTACTTCGAAGAGCTGCGTAAGCAGATTCGACCGCTGATGGAGCGCGCGGTGCAGGTGTACGAGAAGACGATGTCGCTGTCGGCGCGCATCGTGAAGCCCGACGAGCAGAACCGTTGGGTGGAGTCGACCGAAATGCAGCTGAACCGCATGAAACGCTACCTCGACGACCCTCTGACTCAGAAACGCGCCGAGCGTTTCGTGCTCCAGGGCCGCAAGCTCGAGGACCTCTGGAACCCGATGCTCGTCGCCACCGATTCGATCGACATGGCGCGAGAGATTGCGGAGTCGAAGACCGAGCCCGAGCCCGCCGAAGACTCGTCGTCGGCCGAGTAATTACTTCTTCTTTCGCCCGAGCAATCGGTCGAAGAACCCTTCACCGCGGGCCTTGGACATCAGCCACTCGGCCTTGTCGGCCAGCTGTTGTCCGCTCTTTGCGCCAATCAACACGTCCACAATCTGCCCCTTGTCGACCATCACGACGGTAGGGAGTGACCGCACGCCAAACGATGCGGCGAGGTCGGGGTGCGTCTCGGTGTCGAGCTTGAAGAACTCGATCGGTTCGTCGGCGAGGTGTTCGGCGACCGCCTCGAAGTGGGGCGCCATGGCGCGACAAGGCCCGCACCATGCGGCCCACAGGTCGATCATGGCCGTCGGGCCTTCGGCGTCCATAATGCCGTTGAGTTGCTCTCGATTCGTGACTTCAACGACGTGCATGCGCGTACTCTCGTTCTGGACTCGTCTCGCGACGTTCGGCAACACTCCTCGTTCCACGCGCGCACCGCAACCTCATTGACGCTCGCGCAAAGTTGGCACCTTTGCTGCACCTCTTGGCGCGGAAGACTGATTCGATGTAAGGAATCGCCCGCGGACCACTGAATTTCAGCTCCACAGGGGGAATTGTACTCCGCAACATGGAGCAGTTGTACTCCGCGCGCACGCGAGGTTTCACGTTGAGCACACCCGACACCATTGTACTTCTTGCGGCCGGGGCTGGTTCCCGGCTCGATCGCCCGTCGACCCCCAAACCGCTCGTCGCGGTAGGCGGAAAGCCACTGATTACGCGGGTTCTGGAGCAGGCTCAGTCGGCCGGCATCGGGCGCGCCGTGATTGTCGTCGGGTCGCAACGCAAGGAAGTGCAGCGTGGCGTGTTGGCCCGCTCGTGGTCGATGGAAGTCGAGTTCGTCCACGCCGAATCGTGGGAGCTCGGCCAGGGCCAAAGCCTTGCCGCAGCCGGCGAGTATCTCGGCGACTTCGATGCTCCGGTGTTGCTCGCCATGGCGGACCACATCTTCGCGCCAGACCTCTTCACGAACTTCACGAAGGTGACGCCAGGAAGCGACGCCGTCGTGGCGCTCGGCGACCGGAATCTGGACGGCGCGCACGACCACGAGTCAGCTGTCGGATACAAGGTCGAAGGCGACCATGTCGTTTCGGCTCGGCGCGGAACAGATGGCGCAGACGCGATCGACGCAGGTCTGTTCGTCGCCGGGCCGACCCTCTTCGCCGCGATGCGCGACCTGCTCGAAAAACGCCCCAACGCCGAGCTGACCGACGTGCTCGACTCGTTGGGCGCCGAGCGAAAGGTCCGGTTCTTCTCGAGCGAAGGCGCATGGTGGCACGACGTCGACACCCCGTACGACCTCGTACGCGCCGAAATGCAGACCCGCACCCGTCGCCGCGCCGAATCGGTCCGCTCGGCGCCCTCGCCCAAAGAACGCCCGGCGAACTACGCGTTCGACACCGGCGGCACCAGCACGACCGCGGTGTTCGTCGAGCGTGGGTTCGTCGCCGACCCCTCACGCTTCCAGCTCATCCCCGACCACGCCAACAGCTCGCCCGTCTTCGTGTTCACGGACACGCGGGTCGATTCGCTCTACGGCGACCAGTTCGTGGGCGGTTTGCGCGACATGGGATACGACGTCACCCGCGTCGTGCTGCAGGAAGGCGAGGTCGCAAAGTCGCTCCCTCGGTACCTGGAGCTGGTGGACCACGTGCTCTCGAAAGGGATCGACGAGCGCTCGGTGTTGGTTTCGCTCGGCGGCGGCGTCGTGTGCAACGTCTGCGGGTTCCTGGCTTCGACGCTGTACCGCGGCATCGGTCTCGTTCACGTGCCGACGACTCTCATGGCCCAGTGCGATGCGGCGATTAGCCACAAGCAGGCGATGAACGGCCGAAACGGCAAGAACCTCGTGGGGTCGTACTACGCACCGACCTCGATCGCCGTCGACGTCGACGTGCTCCAGACGCTCGAAGACTGGCGCATCTCCGACGGACTCTCCGAGGTCGCCAAGCACGCGCTCGGCCAAGACCGGAAGTACTTCGACGACCTCTTGCGCTGGGACGGCGAACTGACCGACCCCGAGTTCTTGGAGTTCGTCGTGCGGCGAAACATCGAGCTCAAATGCGAGCTCATCGCGATCGACCCCAAGGAGCATCGCGAAGGTTTGGTGCTTCAGTACGGCCACGAAGTCGGCCACGCGGTCGAGTACTTGAGCGGCTACGAGTTGTCGCACGGCGAGTCGATCGCGATCGGCATGATGGTCTCGGCGCGTGTTTCGCACCTGATGGGCGGCACCGGGGAGGCCACCATAGACGCGCACCGTCAGGTGCTCGAAAAGATGCAGCTGCCCACTACGCTTCCGCGCCGCTACAGCGCCGACCGAGTGATCGACACGATGCGCTTCAACAAGAAGTACCTCGTCGAAGGCACGCGAATGGCGCTCGTCGACGAGATCGGGTCGCTCTGGATGGTCGACGGCGAATGTGCGATTCCGGTCGACGACGCGATCATCGCGCAGGCGATCGAAGACACCTACGAGGAGGCATGATGCGGCGAGTGGTCATTACGGGAGCAGGCAGCGGGATTGGACTTGCGACGGCCCGGTGGTTTTTGGAGCAGGGCGACGAAGTGCACGGCTGGGGGCGCACTGCCGCCAACTTGGACGCCGCCGCCGACGCCTTGGCCGACGCCGGAGAACTGCATACACACACGCTCGACGTGACCGACGACGCCGCGACGGCCGCCGCGTTCGAATCGCTCGGTGAGGTCGACGTGTTCGTAGCGAACGCGGGCATCTGCAAGCAGGCGCGCCTGCACGAAGACCACAGCGACGACGTGTGGGCGCAGTCGATCGCGATCAACCTCACGGGCGCGTATATCGGGCTGAAGTACGCGTCGCGACACCTGAACGACGGCGGTTCGATCGTCACCGTTTCGTCGGGTTTGGGGAAGAACGCGCGGGCCGGCTACGAGGCGTACTGCGCGTCGAAGCACGGGCTGCTCGGTCTGACGAAATGCGTCGCGCTCGAGCTTGCTCCGCGCGGGATTCGCGTGAACGCGGTGTGCCCTGGATGGGTCGACACGAAGATGTCGCGGGCCGACGTCGAAGTCACCGCCGAGCGGCTCGGGGTGGATGCTTCCGAGTTTGCTGCTCAGGCCGTGGAGGGCATTCCGCTCGGTACCATGGTAACCTCCGAGGACGTGGCACAGCTCATCGGTTTCCTCGCTTCGCCTAAGGCGCGGACGATCACGGGGCAGTCGTACAACATCTCCGGCGGCGAGTTCTCGAACTGAGAGCGCGTGCAGCCGTCGCGCTGACTCCAACAAGGTCTCACGCCCGGAGGGGCTTCGCACTCCGGGGTCTAACGC
>CAYLMO010000139.1:0-9505 GCA_964384605.1 uncultured Bradymonadales bacterium
AGCATGCCCGCGCGCTTCACTTCGAGGTACCGGTTCACGAGCTGCACACTCAACTCGCGCGGCACGACGTCGACCGTCAGCACGCCCTGCGACGACAGCGACTCGTGCACGATTCGGCGGGCTCGATTGAACTCGTGCGCCGACGAGACCGTGAGCGCGTCGGAGTGACGCTCCACCGGAATCTCGGCGAGCGCCTCGATGGCCTCCTCGCGCAGGCTCGCCACGAGCACGAGGTGCCGGCGCTTGAGTAGAGCGACTGCGGCCATCAGGTCCTCGGACACTTCGTCGTAGAGGTTCGTGACGACCACTACCAAGGCGCGTCGTTTCTGACGCGCCATCAGTCGACGCGCGGCCGACAGGAAGTCCGGCGGCTCGAGGGTCGTCTGCAGATCGTAGATCTGCTCCAGAATCACGTTCATGCCTCTCGGGCCTCGCTGACGAGGCACCCAGATGTCGGGACCGCCAAACGTACCGACCGCGACCGAATCACCCTGCGAGAGCGCGACATGCGACAGCAAGAGCGACGCGTTCAAGACGTGGTCGAAGTGGCTCAAATCGCCGTCTTTCGAGCGCATTCGACCGCCGCAGTCGATCATTGCGACGACGTGCTGGTTCTTCTCGTCCTGGTACTCGCGCGAGATGAGTTTTCGTCGACGCGCGGTCGCCTTCCAGTCGATTTGGCGGGTCAGGTCACCCTCGCGATACTCGCGGAGGTGCGAGAATTCGAGGCCCTGGCCACGTCGTCGCATGATGCGCACGCCCAGCTGCCCCACCTTGTCGGCGAGGGCCATCAGGGCGAACTTCGAGACCGCTTTGAAGTTCGGGAGAACTCGAACGAGCGACTCACCGCCCGCCTCGACCTGCCGAATCACCAGCCCCAGTGGGCCGATCACACGTAAATGCGCCGATTCGAACTCTTGCGCTCCACGTTCGTTCGGCACAATCCAGTAGTTCAACTCGACGTCTCGCCCGCCCGGAATTTCGACCTCGAACGGCATTCCTTCTGCCTCGACGGTGTCGGGCGGCCGGTCCCAGACCTGAACCTTGATCGACCGCTTTCGGTAGTTCCGAAGGGTCAGCGCGACCGGCGCTCGAACGCCCAACGCGAGGGAACCTGCGACCCTGCGCTCGACCTCGATCGCCGGCTTTTTCTCGGCCTCTTCGTCGCCCTCGAAGTCGAGCATCGCGAGCGATATTGCGTCGATCAGCGCGACGACGCCCACCGCTCCGAGCACGATCGCCCACGGCATGGCCAATCGCGGCTCGAAGCCGACGTACAAACCGAGCGCACCCAACAAAACGAGCACGCCATAGAGCCGGGAGGTCGCGATCACTGGCGTGGAACCTCGACCTTCTTCAGGATTTCAGTGAGCACGTCACTCGCGCGAACGCCATCGATCTCGAGCTCGGGCGCGAGCTGCATACGGTGACGAAGCGACGGAACCGCGACGTCTTTGATGTCGTCTGGGACCACGTGGTCCCGGCCGCCGAGAAGCGCGAACGCGCGGGCCGCGCGGACCATTGAGATGCCGCCCCGTGGCCCAGCCCCGACGAGAATCCCGGGCCACGTGCGGGTCGCCCGAGCAACCTCGACAGCATACTTCACGATACGCTTGTCGACGCGGACTTTGGCGACCATCTCCTGCATGGCGTGCGCCTCGTCGAGGGTCATGACCTGCTGCACTGCGCCGACCTGGAGCTCGTTGCCGATCTTGCCGGAGGTCACCCACTCGACGATTCCGATCTCCTCGTCGCCGGTCGGGTAGTCGATCTCGATCTTGAAGAGGAAACGGTCGAGCTGCGCCTCGGGCAGCGGATAGGTGCCGTCTTGCTCGAGCGGGTTCTGCGTGGCGAGCGTCATGAACGGCGGGTCGAGCTTGTACGACGTACCTTCAATGGAGATCTGCCGTTCCTGCATGACCTCGAGCAAAGCCGCCTGAGTCTTCGCCGGCGCGCGGTTGATCTCGTCGGCGAGCAGCAGGTTCGTGAAGACCGGTCCCTTGCGCACACGGAACTCGCCGGTCTCCATCGAGTAGATCGCGTGGCCCGTAACGTCGGAAGGCATGAGGTCCGGCGTGAACTGCACGCGCTGGAACTTACCGCCGAAACTCTTCGCCATGGCGAGGATGAGGAGGGTCTTACCGAGGCCGGGGACACCCTCGATGAGGACGTGACCGCCGGCGAGGAAGGCTCCCATCACCTCTTCGATGACTTGCCCCTGACCGATGACGGCGTTGTTGATCTGCTTGCGCATCCCGTCGATTTGGCCGGTGAGTCCCTGCACGTCGAATGCGGGCGGGGCTTCGGCGGCCGGAGCTGGAGCAAACGCCGCGGCGGTCGGTTCGGACTGCGCGGGAGGAGCGCTCGGCTGAGCCGGTGGCGCGGCCTCCGCAGCCGGAGTCGGGGCCTGTGGGATCGGAGCCGCGGGAGTCGGTGCCGACGGTGCCGGAGGAGTCGCCGGCTTGGGAAGCCCCGGCAGCGTCGACGGCACACCTTCGTTGTTCACGCCTTCGTTGTTGTCTGAGTCAGACAAGGTTTCACCTTCGTCGTAGGTCTTCGATTTTCTTGATGAGGTCGGCGAACACGGTCTGCGAGGCAGGCGCGTACTCGGCCAAGATTCGGAGTGCTTCTTCGGTGCTGATATTCGTGCGTTCGGCGAGCCACTTGGCCTTCTCTTCTCGAGACATGTTCGAGGGGAGCGTGCCGCGCGCGATGCGGTGCAGCAAGGCTTCTTGCGACGCTCGGAGGAGCGCATCCTGGGCGTCGTGTTTCCAGAGGAAACGGCCGATCGCCATGACGTGTTCGGTGCGCTGCCGGCGGGCGTTCGGGATCGGCGCCACGAGTGGACCGAATCGCTTCGTCCCCGCGATCAGTGCGAGGGCGAGCAGGATCAGTCCGATGGTGATCGTCGGCCAGAACAAGCCCCACAGATAGCCCATCCACGACACGCGTTGGCCGTAGAGCGAGATGCGGGCCTGCGTCGAATTCGTCTCGGTGGCCTGCCACAAGGTGTCGTGGGCGAGCGTCGGGTGTTGGAACTCTCGGAGCCGCTGATTGTTCAGCATCGAGAGGTCCGAGAACACGGTCACGCGCCCCTGGCCGAGCGGCTTCGAGGCGACGAGCAGGCAGTCGTTCTTGCCGAGCCAGACGCGATCGATCTCGGGATTGGTGGCGTCGAGATGGGTGTACGAGCAGTCGGCGACGAGCTGCGTGACCATCGCGTCTTTGTGGTACTCGGCCTTGTCGCCCCACATCGGGATTGGCTCGGAGACCTTCTCTTTCGAATCGTCGTCGGCTTTGGCGTCCTTGCCTTTCTCGTCTGCCTTCTTCTCGTCTGCCTTCTTCTCTTCGCCTTCCTTCTCGTCGCCTTCCTTCTCGTCGCCTTCCTTCTTGGATTTGTCGCCCTTCGCTTCGTCGAGCGTCTCGGCAATCTCTGACGGCGGCGGCTCGCCAAAACCGAACGCGTCGACCATGTCTTGGCGTCGACGAACGTCGCGGTCTGGCTCGGTGAAGACGAGGTGGCCTCCGTCGATTGCCCACTGCTTCCACTCGTCAATCTGCTCGGGACCGTAGTTCGAGACGTCGCCGGCGATGATGATCATACCGTCGGTGTAGTTCGGCCCTTCCGCCGTCTTCACGGTGTAGGCCTCCCAACCGTCGGCGTTGAGAAAACGTTCGAGCGCGAGATACCGATTTGTACGCGCCTCGCCCGCCGGCGGTTTGTAGACTTCTTCCTCGACCTTCTCGAAGGCGCGGAAGAACAGGCCGACGGCGCCAAGAACGAGGACGACGATGATCGACACGATGATGATGGCGCGACGCTTGGTCATGCTTCACCTCGCGTGCGCACGAGCTCGCGGTAGGCCACCACGGCTCGCTCGACATCTTCGGTACGAGGTCCGCGCGCGGCGTAGACTTCGCGGGTCCACATGTAGGCGACTTCACGCACGAACTCGTGCGGTCCGCCAGCCTTCTTGACGATGTACACGGTCTCACGGGCCGTGGAGCTGTCGGGGACCTTGATGTTGTACTGCTCTTTGAGGTCCCGGAGGACGCCTCGGTAGAGAAGGCTGAGCGCCAATGCTCGATCGCCCCCGTTCCATGCGGGCATGACGTCGTCGAGCCAGGTCCGCGAGAGCTCGACTCGTCGGCCATCGGGGAGCACGACCGCGGTGGGCTGGCGCTCTTTGGAGACTTTCGAGTCGCCGCCGAGCCCGCCGAAGCGCTTGACCACGAGGTAGATGAGGCCGAGCAGAATGATGGCGAGTACGACGTAGGCGAGGATTTCGAGGACGGCGGCGATTGCGGCCATGAAGCCGTAGTCCGGCCGCGGCGCTTCTGGGTCTTTCTTGTCTCCGCCCTTGAGGCGCCAAACCTCCTCGACGACCTTCTCGCCGAACTCGGGGTCGGCGACGATGCGTTTGACCTCGGCTTCGGGGTCGGTGATGGAGCGCTCGTACCAGCCGTCGGCGACGGTGCGAGGGATGTAGGAGGGGCCTTCGATGAAGACGCCGTCGGCGTCGAATTGGCCCTCGACGTCGATCCAACGCCCTTCGTCGTCGTAGTAGCCAGGCCCTTCGACCCAATCACCGTTCTCGTCGTAGTGGCCTTCGCGGATATCGCGCACGGGGGTGTCGACGTCGACGATGTCGGAGTCTTCGTTCTGCCAGACCCAGTTGCCTTCGTCGTCGTAGTAGCCGCGCGGTTCTTCTTCGTATTCGACGTACTCGTCGTCGGACTCGATGAAGTCTTCGTCCTGGGCGAATGCGGGCTGAGGCGAGGAAAATCCGAACGCGAGTGCCGCAGCGAAGAGGATTGCGGCGGCGGTCGAGAAGCCGTCAGAGGCGCGCTTTCGCAGGCGTTCGGCGAGCCGTCGGAAGGTGAGCTCGATGTCCCAGCCCTCTAGTTCGACGCGGCGGTTGATGTATGAGGCGAATCCGGTGGCGACGAAGAACGGCTCCACGAACGTGAGCGCGATCCAATAGAGGGGAATGGCGATCGCGGCGAGTTCGGGCGCTTCGATGTCGCCGAGCATGGCTTCGCCGACCATGCCGATGTCGACCTCGATGGTCTCGGGCATGACCATGCCGAGCACGAAGTAGGACGCGGCAAAGAAGACCCACTCCATCGTCGTGCCGAGGAAGAGTCCGTGGATGTCGAAGCCGCCGAGCAGGTTGCTGTAGCGCTTCCATGCGTCGCCGAGGCGAGGACGTTCGAGCTCGAGCACGGGGTCGAACGTGCCGCGGACTGGGATGAGCCGCAGCACGGTGAGCTGCATCCAGACCGGCCAACGCAGCCAGCTGCGCATCGTGAGCGAGATGGTCTGATCGAGGCCGAGCTCCTCGCCGAAGAACGCGCGGCTGAGCACGAAGAGGATCACGCGGTCGAAGAGTGGCTTGAGCCACCACAGCGCCATGATCATCAGGATCGCGTTGACGTTGGCGAAGTAGACGACAGCTGCGGCGGCCGCGAAAAACGGGATGGTGATGAGGCACCATGCCGGCATGTACGTCGACCACCAGCGGCGGGCGAGCGCGATGCCGAAGTCGGATGTACGCATGCCCGGGCGGAGGCGGACGCGCGCGGTGATTTCGTCGAGCTTCATCCGCGCCCCCTACCGGCGATGGCGAGATACGCGATGACGAAGATCCAGCAGCCGGTTCCGACGATGTACTTGCCCTGATTCGGCACGGTCGATGACGACCAGAAGGCCTCGATGAAGGCGGCGATGACGAGCATCACGGTGAAGCCGACGACGAGCCCGAAGCTGTCTTTTGCCTCCTCGCGCAAGGCCTGCAGTCGGCGGCGACGGCCGGGCCAGATGGGTGCGAAACCGATCTTCAAGCCGGCCTGGCCGGCGAGGGCGATCGCGGTGAGCTCGAACGAGCCGTGCGTGATGACGAACGACCAGAAGTTGTCGCCGTAGCCGACGTTCGTGACGTGGGCCGAGGCGGCGCCGAGGACGACGCCGTTGAAGAGGAGCGTGAGGAGCGAGCCGATGCCGAACACGACGCCGGAACCGAACGTTCGAAGGGCGATGCCGACGTTGTTGTTGATGTAGTAGCCGAACATCATGACGTCGCTGTCGGCCTCGCGCTGGGCGCGCATCTCCTCGGCCGAGGCGTACATCGATTCCATCTGCGCGGCCATGTCGGGGCCGAGCACGTGAACGGCCCACTCGGGTTCGACGAGCAGCCAGCCGAGCACTCCGAAGTAGCTGCCGAAGAAGACGAGCATCGCGACGGCGAGGGTCTTCCAGTTGCGACGGACGTCACGAGCGTAGCCGCCTGCGATGTAGTCGAGGATGTGATCCCATCGACCGGAGCGGTTGGCGTAGAGGACTCCGTGACCGCGCTCGACGAGTGGGTTGAGGCGTTCGACGAGGGCGGCGGAGTAGCCGCGCGATCGGGCGAGCGTGAGGTGGTTGCAGAGGGTGCGGAACAACCGCGGGAAATCGTCGATGCGGACCGACCCCTGAGGGCGTTCGATTTCCGCGAGGACCGCCTCGAACTCCTTCCAGACTGGCTCGTACTTCTCGATGAATCGGGCTTCGTTCATCTGCGCCTCGCGATCCAGTGGGCGAGTCCGCGCAGGAACATGACGCCGTCATGGCCGTCTGGAGTTCCGGAGACAGGCTCGAGGATTTCGGCGAGTTCTTCGCTGCGCGCGGTGTTCCAGTAACGGGTGCGTTTGGCGAATCGGACCACGGCGCGCTGTTCGTCGACGGTGAGCTGAATCGGCGTGGTGCGCGGCTCGGCCTCGGGGAGGTCTTTCAGGCCGTCGATGGCCTGACCGTGCCGGTAGCAGACGATGGTTCCGGCGGCGATGTCTCCGAGCCGCTGAAAGTCGCGTGTTCCGGAGAGGAATGCGATGCCAGTGACCCAAAACAGCGGCAGGAAATCGACGACGCGGAGCAAGTTGCGTACGACCGAGCTGGACCACGAGACGGGCGTGCCATCGAGGTTTCGGACCTCGATTCCGAGGAGACGTTTTCCGGGGGTCGTGCCCGACCAATACATCTCAAAGAGGATTGGGTAGACCCACATCAGCACGAAGATGATGAGGAAATAGAAGCCGACTCCAACCTCGCCGAGAACGCCGACGGGGATGGCGGCGACCATCATGATCGCGGCGCGAATGAACAGGTCGACCATGGCCGCATAGATGCGCGGGACTGGACCGGCGAGGTCCAGTTCGAAAGCCACCCCTTCTGGTGTCTCGATCGGCCGGGTTGTGTCGAGGAGTTCGGTCAAAATCGTGCGGGCGCGATGTGTGGGAGCAAAGCTACCACGGAGTGTCGCGGGATCGAAACGGTTCAGCCACGGACCGACCACCAGAGGATGGCTCCGATGGCGAGGCCGACGAAGACCGCAAAGAAGACGATCCGCATGTCGAGCCCGCCGCTAGTGGCCCGGTCGGGCTTCGAGGTCGGTTTTCGGAGGGCGGATTCGTCGATTTCGATTTCGGATCCTCGGTGAGAGGTCGTGCGCTGGCGAGGTTTGGCGCGTCGCTTCGGTGACTTTACCGGTGGCTCAGCCGCCTGAGGGACAGCGAGCTCGGCCGGTGAGTCGGGTGACGGTGCTGGGTCGGGTGCGGGGACTGAGTTTGCCGTGTCGACCAGTGAGGAAGATTCGACCGTACGGGCGATGGAGAGCTCGTCCTGGGTGTGACCGGCGAGGCGGCTGTCGACCAGCAATTCGAGGACCTCGTCGGCAGACTGGAAGCGGCGCTCGAGGTCCTTTTCGAGCATGCCGTTCACCGCGACGCGAAGCCGTTCGTGGACTTCGAGGTCTTCCGGAAGCTGCGCCGACTCGGGCGTGATGTGCGCGGTCATGACCTCCATGGCGGTCTCGCCGCTGACGACGGAGTCGCCTGTGAGGAGCTCGTAGGCGACGAGGCCGAGGGCGTAGAGGTCGGTTTGCGGACTGACGACGTTGTCGGTGATGTACTCGGGCGCCATGTATCGCGGGGTGCCGACGACGTTGCCTTCTGTGGTGAGCGATGAGTAGGAGACCCCCACATCGCGCGAGATTTTCACAACTCCGAAATCGAGCAATTTCACCAAATCGCGCTCGCCGAGGTGCGAGTAGATCATGATGTTCGCGGGCTTCAGATCGCGGTGGTGAACGCCGAGTTGGTGGGCCTCGCGCAGGCCGCGAAGAACACCGATCAGGATCTTCTCGACGCGTGAGGGCGAGAGTTTTCCTTCTGCCCCCATGATCTGCCAGAGGTTGGAGCCTTCGACGTACTCGAGAGCCATGAAGGCGAGCCCGTCGTTGGTGGTGCCGTACTCGTAGAGGGCCACTGTTTCTGCGGCCTTGAGCCGCGAGATGACTTTTGCTTCGCGCTCGAATCGTTTGAAGAATCGGGCGAGCTTCTCTTCATCGGGGGCGACGGATGAGGATCCGGCGGGGTGAAGAATCTTGAGGGCGACTTTGCGACCGAGAGACTCTTCGGTGGCGAGGTACACGCGCGCGAAGCCGCCGGAGCCGAGGAGCTGCTCGAGGCGGTACTTTTCGGCGAAGATTTGGCCGGCTTTGAGGGCTTCGGTCGACATGAACGGGTGTGAGCGGAGGTCAGATTCGAACGGTAGATTAGCCTGAACGTGCCGAAAAACACACCGTGTGGCGACGGTCGGAGGCGGCGCCTTCAAAGGTCCGGAGTCGTGCTTCGCGGATGGCACCGTGTCGACCGGGTGCCAGGCACCCGCCCAAAGCACTGAAATACTTCACCTTTCCTACTACCGGGCCGGATGGTGCCCCCTGAGTTGACGCGGTGCCAGGCACCTCTACAAGACGCTGAAATCACTCAGCTTTCTTGTTCTTGAGCGAAGTGACGAGGAGGAGTGGACAGGGTGCCAGGCACCAACGCAAGGCACTGAAAACATTCGACTTTTCGCTAGACGTCGAATCTCGATCAGTAGCTTGGGTCCGGACTAGGCGCTGGCTCGTAGGTGTCGGCGGGTTGTTCCCAGCTGTCCATGACCCCTCCCTGTGAGAAGTCACTCATGTTCTCGACCCCATGAACGACCATCGCGAAGATGAAAAAGATTACCGTGAGCAGAATTGCGAGGCCGTTGATGACCATTCCAGCGATGGCCAGCGTTTGATTCGTTCCGCCGCCGGTCTGCTTTGCGTCGCGGAAGGCGAGGAACCCGAGGATGGCGCCGATCGTGGGCATCGGCATCGCCATGCAGCTACAGCAGAGGACTCCGGGAAAGCTTGCGATTCCCAACACGAGCGAGGCGATCGCCAGCGGCGACGTTCCCTGGTTGGGCCGCATTGGATTGTGTGCCGGTTGCTGCGGTGCTTGCGGGGCCTGCCACGGATCGGAGCTCATGATCTTCCTCGGAATGTTTGCGATGAGGAAGGCTAGCACATCGGGGATTCTTTCGAGAGTGGATTGCCACAAATGGCCAAGAAAGTTACGGTCGCCGACCCGTTCACTTTCGCGAGTTTTCGATGTTCAACCGCCGCCCAAACTTCCCGCGATATATCGTGGTCGA
>CAYLMO010000140.1:0-5852 GCA_964384605.1 uncultured Bradymonadales bacterium
GCGAAGCCGACGACGGCGAAGCTTATTTGTCTCTAGCCACCTCGTGCACAGGCTGGTATCCATTGGGACGCAGTAATGGCGCATGTGCGCCGGACAAAAACTGGGTCCCGTAACTCCCCTGACGACCCCCAAAGTACGCCGTGGCGAACGATCCTTCGGACTCCCTTCTCTCGGGCGAAAATCTCCCCTTCCTCGAAGACCTTTACGCGCAGTACCTCGAAGACGCCGCGAGCGTCGACGAGAGCTGGCGAACCTTTTTCGAAGAGCACTTCGATAATGGTCTGAAAGGGCGAGCACAGCCCAGCTTTTCACCTCGTTCCATCTTCAGACCGATCGAGATCGCAGGGAATGGCGCAGGCCAATTCTCGGAGGCTCGGTACGAGGAGTTCACCGACGCGTTGCACTCGACGTCGGTCCAGACGCCCGGGAAGACGACGAAATTCGCGGCTCGCGTGCGTGCTCTGGTCCGCGCGTACCGCCTGCACGGCCACCTGTTGGCGACGATCGACCCGCTCGAGCGCCCTCGCCCGGCGGCTACGCCAGAGCTGGATCCGTCGACGTACGGCATCTCGGCGTCGGACATGGAAACGCCTGTGCTTTGCGAGGACCTGTTCGGCAACGAAGAGGTACCGCTTCGCCGCACGATTGAACGCCTCAAGGAGCTCTACTGCGACCATATCGGCGTCGAGTTCCAGAACATCCCCGACTCGGAGCCTCGCTTCTGGTTGCGCAAGCAGATCGAGCGCAACACGTACGCCCCGATCGATGGTGCCGAAGAGCGCCTGCAGATCCTCGAAGGGCTCGTCGAAGCCGACGCGTTCGAGGAGTTCCTCGACAAGAAGTACATCGGCGCGAAGCGCTTCAGCGTTTCGGGCGGTGATTCGCTCATCCCGATGATGCGCGCGATGCTCAACGAGGGCGGCGCGCTCGGAGTCGAGTCGATGGTACTCGGCATGGCCCACCGCGGACGCCTCAACGTGCTCCGCAACATCATGGGCAAGCCACCGGCCGCCATGCTCGCCGAGTTCGAGAAGGCGCCAAACCCCGAGGACTACCTGGGTTCGTCGGACGTGAAGTACCACATGGGGTACTCCAACGATTACACGACCCCCGGCGGGCAGAACATCCACCTCTCGCTCGCCTTCAACCCGAGCCATCTGGAGTTCGTGAACCCCGTGGTGCTCGGCCGTGCGCGGGCGAAGCAAGACCGGATGGAAGGCGACAACAGCCGCTCGAAGCTCGTGCCGCTCTTGCTGCACGGCGACGCTGCGTTCTCGGGTCAGGGCGTGGTCGCGGAAACGCTGAACATGTCCAAGATTCCCGGGTACGACGTGGGTGGCACCATCCATATCGTCATCAACAACCAGGTGGGCTTCACCGCGATCCCGGAAGAGACGCGCTCGACGACCTACGCGACCGACATCGCGAAGCTGCTCGAAGTGCCGATCTTCCACGTGAACGGGCAAGATCCGGAGGCGTGCGTGCGCGTGGCGAAGCTCGCGATGCGTTACCGCCAGCGGTTCCACCAGGACGTCATCATCGACTTCGTCTGCTACCGAAAGTACGGCCACAACGAAGGCGACGAGCCGCGCTTCACGCAGCCCGAGATGTACTCGATCATCGAGAAGCTCAAGGCACCGCGCGAGAAGTACACCGATGAGCTCGTCGAGTCGGGTGTGCTGTCGCGCGAAGACGCCGACAAGATGTGGGACGAGCACTACAACTCGTACTCGAGCGCGTTCGAAGAGGTGAAGGCCGACCCGAAGCGTCCGGACATCAATACGGGCGGCGGAGTTTGGAACAATTATCGCGGCGGCAGCGTCGACCCCGAACCGGTCGACACGACCGTGCCGCTCGAGCGGCTCAAAGAGATCGGCGATGTGCTCTCGACCATTCCGGAAGGAGTGGCTGCGCACCGCACGATCAAGCGCCTCTTCAAGACGCGCGCGAAGATGGTCGCCGGCGAAGAGAAGCTCGACTGGGGTATGGCCGAGAACCTCGCCTTCGGCACGCTCTTGGCGGAAGGGACGCCCATCCGCCTGACGGGTCAGGACTCGGTGCGAGGTACGTTCAGCCACCGGCACGCCGCGGTCACCGACAACAAGACGGGCGAGAAGTTTTGGCCTGCACGGCAGATTCCGGGCGCGGCGCGCTTGGAGGTCTACAACTCGCTCTTGAGCGAGACGGGCGTGCTCGGATTCGAGCATGGCTACTCGCTCGACTACCCGGACGCGCTCGTCGGCTGGGAAGCGCAGTTCGGTGACTTCTCGAACGGTGCGCAGGTCATCATCGACCAGTTCATCAGCTCGTCGGAAGACAAGTGGAAGCGGCTCTCTGGCCTGGTGATGCTGCTGCCGCACGGCTACGAAGGCCAAGGGCCGGAGCACTCGTCGGCTCGCCTCGAGCGCTACCTGCAGCTGTGCGCCGAAGACAACATGTTCGTGTGCAACATCACGACCCCGGCGAACTACTTCCACGCGCTTCGACGGCACGTGCTCGACCCGGTGCGTAAGCCGCTCGTCGTGATGACGCCGAAGTCGCTGTTGCGATTGCGCGAGGCGACGTCGGACCTGTCGGAGCTTGCCGAAGGGCAGTTCCAGCACGTGATCACCGAGACGCGCGACGGCATCGATCCGGGCGAGGTGACTCGTATCCTGCTGTGTTCGGGCAAGGTCTACTACGACCTGCTTGCGCACGCGGCCGAGCACCAGATCCCGCAGACCGCGATCTTGCGTCTCGAGCAGCTCTACCCGCTGCACGGCGACAAGCTGAAAGGGGTCGTGGACCAGTTCCCGAACGCGAAAGACATCGTTTGGGTGCAGGAAGAGCCGAAGAACATGGGCGCGTGGAACTTCCTGTTCCCGCAGCTCGTGGAGATCTTCGGCGTCGACCCGCTCCCGCGCTACGTCGGTCGTGTCGCCAGCGCCTCGCCGGCGACGGGTTCGAAGGAATCGCACGATCTGGAGCAGTCACGCCTGGTCGAAGAGGCGTTTGCCGATCTTTAATCCGAATCGTTCGGCACCGGCGGGCCATCTTGTCGAGTAATGGCGACAAGTGTATGGTCGCCGGGCCGAAAATCCGTAACATCAAGCGACTTGCTCACCCTCTCCCTGTAAGACAAGAGAGTCTCTTCAATGAGCGTATCAGTTGAGGTGCCTGCTCTAGGCGAATCGGTTACCGAAGCCATCATTGCCGAGTGGCTGAAAAGCCCTGGCGATTTCGTTGAAGAAGACGAACCCATCGTCGAGCTCGAGACCGACAAGATCACGGTCTCGGTGCCCTCGCCGGTGTCGGGGACCATCCAAGAACTCAAAGGCGACGTCGACGACACGGTGAACGTGGGCGACGTGATTGCCGTTGTGGAAGCAGGCGACGCTTCGGCGAAGTCGGCGAGCGACGACAAGTCGGCCGAGGAATCGGAATCGAAGTCGGAGCCGAAAGCGGCTGCGTCTTCGGACGATAGCGGCGAAGACGACCGGATCAGTCCGGCCGTCGCGCGGCTGCTCGAGGAGAACGACCTGTCGGCGTCGAACATCGAAGGGAGTGGCCCGAATGGCCGTATCCTGAAGGGCGACGTCCTGGCACACCTCGACGGAAAGTCGAGCTCCAGCGCGCCGAAGAAGGCCGAGTCGAAGCCGGCTCCGTCGTCACAGATTTCTCACGGCGAAGAGCCGGAGGAACGCGTGAAGATGAGCCGACTGCGTCAGACGGTGGCGAAGCGCCTCGTCGAAGCGCAGCAGACCGCGGCGATGCTCACCACCTTCAACGAAGTCGACATGTCGGCCGTCATGGAGGTGCGCAACAAGTACAAAGAACAGTTCCAGAAGAAGTATGGCGTGAAGCTCGGCTTCATGTCGTTCTTCGTGAAGGCATCGATCGCCGCACTCAAAGAGTATCCGGCGGTCAACGCCGAGATCGACGGCGACGAGATCGTCTACAAGAACTACTACCACGTCGGCGTGGCCGTCGGCGGGCCGAAGGGCCTGGTGGTTCCGGTCGTGAAGCACGCCGACCAGATGAGCTTCGCGGACGTCGAGAACGAGATCGGCCGACTCGCCGGCCTCGCGCAGAACAACCGCTTGGCGATCAAAGACATGCAGGGCGGCACGTTCACCATCTCGAACGGCGGAATCTACGGGTCGATGCTGTCGACTCCGATTCTGAACCCGCCGCAGGTCGGCATCCTGGGCATGCACAATATCGTGCAGCGTCCGTGGGTAGTCGACGGTCAGGTCGAAGTGCGACCGATCATGTATCTGGCGCTCAGCTACGACCACCGCATCATCGACGGCAAGGAGGCCGTGAGCTTCCTACTCCGCATCAAGGAGTGCCTCGAAGATCCCGAGCGAATGCTGCTCGAAATCTGAGACAACGGCCCGGATTTTCCGGGCCATTTTTCTATGTGTGATTAGGGTCTGGTGCGTCGACGATTCGACGCCCACTCTCAAAGGAACAACACCATGTACGATCTCGTGATCATCGGTTCGGGCCCCGGCGGATACATTGGGGCGGTACGCGCAGGACAGCTTGGGATGAAGGTCGCCTGCGTCGAGAAATACGACCGGCTCGGCGGCACGTGCCTGAACGTCGGGTGCATCCCGTCGAAGGCGCTCCTGCAGTCGTCAGAAGCCTACGCCGAGACGCTGCACGGCCTCGAAGACCATGGTGTGGAGGTCGAGGGCGTGAAGCTGAACCTCGACAAGATGCTCGAGCGCAAAGACAGCGTGGTCGCCGGCCTCACCGACGGCATCGCGTTCCTCTTCAAGAAGAACAAGGTCGACCGTTTCGTCGGGCACGGAACCATCAAGAGCCCGACGGAAGTGGTCGTCGAGAAAGACGGCGAGACGCAGACGCTCGAGACGAAGCGCATCATGATCGCGACCGGTTCGAAGCCGGCCAGCATTCCGGGCGTGGAGATCGACAAGGACCGCGTGGTCGATAGCACCGGCGCACTGGCGTTCCCGGAAGTACCCGAGAAGTTCGTGGTCATCGGCGGTGGATACATCGGGCTGGAGCTCGGCTCGGTGTGGTCGCGCCTCGGCTCGGACGTGACGGTGCTCGAGTACCTGCCGAAGATTCTCGGCCCGATGGACAACGAGATCTCGAAGCAGGCTCAGCGCATCCTGAAGAAGCAGGGGCTCGACTTCCAGCTGAACGTGAAGGTCACGGGCACCAAGGTCGACGGAGACAAGGTCACCGTGACCTACGAAGACGGCGACGAGACGAAGGAGATTCAGGCCGACCGCGTGTTGGTCTCGACCGGTCGCAAGCCGTACACGGCGAACCTCGGGCTCGAGGAGGTCGGCGTCGAAACCGACAAGCGCGGGTTCGTGAAGGTCGACAAGAACTTCAAGACGAACGTCGACGGCATCTACGCCATTGGCGACGTCATCGGCGGCATGATGCTGGCGCACAAGGCCGAGGAAGAGGCCGTGGTCTGCATCGAGCGGATGAACGACATCGGCGCGCACATCAACTACGGCGCCATTCCGGGCATCGTCTACACATGGCCCGAGATCGCTTCGGTCGGCAAGACCGAGGAAGAGCTCAAGGAAGAAGGCGTCGAGTACAAGAAGGGCAAGTTCCCATTCAGCGCGAACTCGCGCGCACGGGCGATTGCCGACACCGATGGGTTCGCGAAGATCATCGCAGACGCGAAGACCGACCGGATCCTGGGCGCGCACATCATCGGACCGAGCGCGGGCGACCTCATCGCGGAATTGGCCGTAGCCATCGAGTTCGGTGGTTCGGCGGAAGACATCGCGCGGTCGTCGCACGCTCACCCGACGCTGGCTGAGGCCGTGAAGGAAGCGGCGCTCGCGGTAGATGGGCGCACGCTGAACATGTGAGCG
>CAYLMO010000140.1:5952-7399 GCA_964384605.1 uncultured Bradymonadales bacterium
TGAGGCCGAGCCTGCCCCGGTCGCGCACCCGCCGGAGGCGCCATCGATCGAATCGCCCTCCCCTGCGTCTGGCCCCGGGTCGACCACCGGAGGCTCCCAACCTTCAGGCGGTTCTTCGCCGAAGTAGCAGCCGTCGGCGTTCCAGGTGCAGTCGGCGTTGCACAGCAGCACGCCGTTGTCGTAGCCGAGGCGCTGGCAGCTCCACTCGCCGAACAGATTGCCGTCGCACGACTCGTTCCAGCCGAGGCGGCCGTCGCCGCACGCGCTGGGCGGCTCATCGGTGCAGCGCGAGGTGTCGATGGTGCAGTCGTCGTTGCAGCGCAGCCGGCCGAACGCGAACTCGCTCGCTTCGGCGCAGGTGAGCTCGTCGAAGTCGTCGCCGTCGCACTCTTCTTCGTAGGGGTGGCGGTAGCCGTCGCCGCAGTAGCCGCACTCGGAGATGTCGAACCGGCAGGTGTCGAAGCACGAGAGTGTTCCGCGGCCAATCTCGAGCGTCTCGCAGGTTGCCCCGCCGAGCAGTCCAGGCTCGCACTCTTCGCCGTCTTCCAGGTTGCCGTTGTCGCAGATGCCGACGTTTTCGAATCCGGGGTTCGAGACGGGCCCGCCGGGCGGTCCCATACCGAATCGCCAGTCGACGCCGGGGTCATTCAGCTCGACCGCGTTGGTGAATCCGTCGCCGTCAGAGTCGAGCATCGCGATGGCCGGCCAGTCGGCCACGTTGTTGGTGAGCGAGTCGTAGACGTCGATGCCAAACGGATTGAGTCCGCCGGGCTGCGCGTTGGGCGGTCCGTGGCAGGTGTCGCACGAAAAACGGGCGCCGTTGGGCACCTGTGCCTGACGCGAAGACCGCGCAAATGCTGGGCTTGCGACCAGCAGTATGAGCAACACGAGCAACGCCTTCATGAGCCTCCCGAGTCGAACAAGAGCGACCGAACGAGATTCGGCGGAAATCCACGGTAGGTAAGATGCCTGTAAGCGGATGCTTTTTCATCCTGATCGAGCTCGGTCGGATCGCCGAACTTGGAGTGCAGCCGAGCGCGACACGTCGATGCCCAGCCTGGCTTGCGCCCCAGCGCATCGACCACGGAGTTGGCGAGGTCGGAGGGCACGCCGTGTTTGGTGAGCTTTTTGACGATCTGGAAGGGCCCCCACTCTTTGCGATGGAGGATTTCAGCCTGCTGCTCGGCGAAGCGTTCGTCGTCGATGTAGCCGCGCTCGACGAAGTCTTTGACGACCTGGTCGACGAGCTCGCGGTCGTGGTCTTTGGCGAGAAGCTTCGAGCGAAGTTCGCCGGTGGAGTAGTCGCGGCGCGCGAGAAAGCGCATCGCGGCGGACTCGACTTTTGGGAGGTCGTCGGACATCGCAGCGATGTTCGTGGCGGGCGCACCGGAGGTCAAGCCATCTGGTACGTCCGCCAGAACGCGGACAGCGGACAGCGGACAGCGGA
>CAYLMO010000140.1:7499-9451 GCA_964384605.1 uncultured Bradymonadales bacterium
GATATGCTCCCGCGCGATCGCAGACTACGGGATTTAGCGTGAGCGAAGAGTCCACGAACATCGACGCAGAGCAGCCTACCGAAGGCTCTGGCCAGCCGCCGAGCAAGTCGGCGATGGCGCTGGCGGCGGTGTTTCTGACCGCGCCTGCGTGCATCCCCTTCTGGTATGCGGTGCAGCAGGAAGACGCCATGCTCAAGTGGCTCTTCATTGGCGCTGGATTCTCACTTGTGGTGTTCAACTCGCTCGCCCTCGTGCTGATCTACCGCTGGATCCAGAGGTTCAACGCATGAAGAAACCCCGCCGACCGATGACCGAAACCGAATCCGACCTCACCGACGAGACGCGCCCCGTGGACGTGACGATCGTCATCCCGATCTACAACGAAGAGGGAATTCTCTCGGCGAGCGTTGCGGACCTCACGGAGAAGCTCGCGAGCGACCCGCGGTGGTCGTCGACGTACGAGATCATCCTGAGCGAGAACGGTTCGACCGACGAGACGGTCGCCAAGGCGAAGGAGCTGCAGTCGCGGCATCCCGAGCTGCGCCTGCTCCACAGCAACGAGCCGAACTACGGGCTCGCCATGCGTCGCGGCATTCTGGCGGCGCGCGGCGACATCGTGATCTGCGACGAGATCGACCTTTGCGACACGGACTTCTACGTGCGCGCGATGGACAAGATCGACAAGGGCTACGACTTCGTGGTGGGCAGCAAGGCGCTCGACCGGTCGCGCGACAAGCGCCCGGCACACCGGCGCGCGGCGACGTTCGTGCTCAACCGAATGCTGCGCGTGATGGTCGGCTTCAAGGGCACCGACACGCACGGCCTCAAGGCGTTCCGCCGGCAGAAGCTGCTCGACGTGGTCGACAAGTGCGTGGTCGACAAGGACCTGTTCGCGAGCGAGTTCGTGATTCGCGCCGAGCGGATGGGCATTCGCCTGACCGAGATTCCGGTGACGATCAAAGAGAAGCGACCGCCGTCGATCAATCTCTACCGTCGCGTGCCGAACGTGTTGAAGAACATGGTTCGCCTGGCCTGGGTCGTGCGCGTCACCGACCGATGAGACACGCCTGTGTCACGGTCGACCTGGACGGGCTCGACTGCTACCGCACAATTCACGGGCGCCCGCCGAGTGGCGATGTTCCCGACCCCGCATACACACTGGGTGTCCGACGCCTGCTCGACTTGTTCGAGGAGTGCGGTATCCGCGGCACTCTGTTCGTCATTGGGCGCGACGTCGAGGCGGTCGAACACGCCGCGATTCTGCGCGAGGCGGTCGACCGCGGGCACGAGCTCGCGAGCCACAGCTTTCACCACGACTACGGATTGCGAAACTGGTCGTACGAGGCCATGGAGCGCGACTTCCAGCTCGCCGACGACGCCCTCGCCTCGCTCGGCGTGGAGAACGTGGGCTTTCGCACGCCCGGCTACAACGTCGACGACGTCATCATCTCGCTGGCCGAATCGCGGGGATACCTCTACGACTCGTCGGTGTTCGCATGCCCGCCCTACTGGCTCGCGAAGGCCGGAATCATGGCGGGGATGAACCTGATCGGGCGTCCATCCGGGAGCTCGATGACGAAGCCGCAGAACATGCTCGCACCGATCACTCCGTACCGTTCGGGCGTGCCGTTTTGGCGTCGTGGCGACGGTATCTGGCAGGTGCCAATGTGCGTGGTTCCGGGGGTACGTTTCCCGGTGATTGGAACGTCGCTCCACCTGATGGGCGCTCGCGGATTCGGCCTCGCCTACCCGTCGATTCGGCGGACGTACGACCGGCTGTTGAACCTCGAGTTTCACGCGATCGACTTCATGGATTTTCGCGACGACGGCACGCACGACCTGGTGGATGTGCAGCCTGATTTGCGGGTGCCGTGGTCGGAGAAGCGGGCGTTGTATTTGGAGGTGTTTGGGCGGGTGGGGCAGGACTACGAGTTTGTGCCGATGCGTGAGGC
>CAYLMO010000141.1:0-9307 GCA_964384605.1 uncultured Bradymonadales bacterium
ATGCTTGAAACTCACACAGGCGGATGCCACTGCGGCGCAATCCGATTCGAAGTCGACGTCGATCTGACGACCGCCGAGGTCCTCGACTGCAACTGTTCCATCTGCGCAAAGAAGGGCTTCCTTCACCTCATCGTGGACGCCGACGCCTTTCGCTACAGCGTCGACGACGATGCGCTCGCTACCTATCAATTCAACACGAAGACGGCCAAACACCATTTTTGCCGCATCTGCGGAATCCACCCGTTCTACATCGCCCGGTCGCATCCCGACGGCTTCGATGTAAACGCACGGGCCCTCGACGACGTCGACGTCGACTCGTTACGGGTGACCCGCTTCGACGGGAAAAACTGGGAAGCCAATGTCGATTCGATTCGAGACTAGGATTCCTTGCCGCCCTCTACCGCGCGCTCCGCGGCACGGATGATCGACTTGGCGATGTCGTGCCCCGTGGCCGACTCGATGCCCTGGAGCCCAGGTGAGGCGTTGACCTCGAGCACGAGCGATCCCCGATCGCTCTCCAACAAGTCGACGCCAGCGATCGTCAGGCCCATCTCGTCGACCGTCTTGAGCACCATCTCGCGATCTCCCTCGCTCAGCCGCACCGGCTCTACCGAAGCACCGAGATGGACGTTCGCCCGAAACTCGCCCTCCTCCGCCTGGCGACGCATCGCTCCGACCACCCGACCATCGACGACAAAGGCCCGTACATCACGACCACGCGACTCCGAGATGTACTCCTGCAAGATGACCTCTTGGCCCAGGGACCACATCGTCTGCACCGTCGACTGCACGGACTCCATCGTCTCGGCGATGATCACGCCCACGCCCTGAGTTCCGCTGTTCATCTTGATGACCACCGGTGCGCCTCCGAGGCGAGTCACCACGTCGGGCAGACCGCTAGACGAACGCGTCGTCAGCGTGCACGGCACCGGAATCCCGCGCGACGCCAGAAACTGACTCGTCGCGAATTTGTCCCCCGCCAATGACACCGCGTTCCAACCGTTGAGCACCGGGTACCCGACGAGCTCCAGCTGCCGCAACACGCCCAGATGATAGCGGCTCGCGGCCGCACCAACTCTGGGGATGACGACGTCTATGTCGCGAATGAGAAGTCCGTCGTGCGACAGGAAGAGCGACCCGTCCTGGTCGACGCCAAACACACATTTGGTGGGGTCTAGCACGCGAACGTCATGCTTTCGCTTGCGACCAGCTTCGGCGATTCGACGGGTGGAGTAGAGCGTCCGCCCGCGCGACAAAATCATGATTTTCATGGAAAGGCTCGGCGAGGCACGACTAGGACCCGAAAAAGAGCATCAGGAAAAACACCACGCCGCAGCTCAGGATGAAGACCACCACGAGCCATCCGACCATGATGATGTTCTCGGCGTCGTCTCCGTGTTCGCGCGGATTCAACGGCGGCAGTTCCTTGCGCTGCGGTCCCCTGGGAGCCGGCCGCTGGAACGGTTTGCTCGGGTCGATGACTTGCTGCGGTCCCGTGATCGGCACCAGTGGACCCGTCGGCGACGGCGCCTGATTTCCATACGAAGGCGGGATCGGCGTGACGGCGGGCGCGCGCTGCACGCGGTCGAAGTCCAGCTCGAGCGGACCAGCGTGCTCGCTGAACTTCCCGCCATCGAACTCGAATCCAGCGCCCGGATTGACGAAGGGACTGTCGTCCAGGAAATCCGGCTGCCGACTTCCTTCGATCACGTACGAGTTGAACCCTTCCATGGCCTCGAGCGCGTTCTCGTAACGCTCCGAAGGCGACTTGGCGATCATCTTCTTGAGCCACGCCTGCCACGGGTAGGGGCAATCCGACACGTCGTGCGGCTCCCCGTTCAACAGCTGCGCCATGACATCGCCATGCCGCTCGGCCGTGATTCGAGGTTTGCCAGTCAACCACTCGGCGAGCACCAACCCGAGAGAATAGAGATCGACGCTGGGCCCAATCGGGTCGCCAACGGCTTGTTCGGGCGGCGAGTAGCGCGGCGTACCGATGAAGCCGCCGGATCGCGTCTGCACTAGCGTGACGCCGACGTCGGCGTCCGACAGGAGCTTCGTCGCTTTTGCGATCCCGAAGTCGAGGAGCTTCGGCCGGTACTGACCGTCTTTCGCCTTCTCCAGGATGATGTTCTCGGGCTTGATGTCCCGATGCAGAATCTCTTTGGAGTGCGCCAGGTGAAGCGCCGAGAGTAGCTGCCCCACGACCGGCATCACGACCTCGGGAGCCCCCGGCCCTTCACGCTGCAGCACCTGGTCGATCGCCAGCCCTTGAAGCAGCTCCATCACGAGGAAGTAGCCGTACGGACTATTCTCGAAGCTGAAGACCTGAAGGATGTTGGGGTGGTCGATCGCAGCGAGGATTTCCGCCTCCTGCCGCATACGCGCAAGCGCGCTGGGATCGTTGTTCCCCGCGTCGTTGCGAAGGATTTTGACCGCAATCTTCTGCTTGGAATGCGTGTCTTCTGCCGACCAAACGTCGCCATAGCCACCCGAGGCGAGACACCGAACGAGCTTGTATTGCTCGTTGATGACCGTCCCGGCCTTCGCGCGTTTGGGGTCGCGAACGACCGTTTCGTTCGTCGGCGTGGTATCGGCGGGCATGCGAACGCTTTCGATGAGGTTCCGCCTTCATGATGCCCGCTCACTCGCACGCAATCAAGGTTCGAGGCGTACTCCCCGGCCCGGGCGATGCGCGACTTCCAGCACGGAAGACTCCACGAGCTCCAATTCGGGCCGCGTCCCCGGCTGGAGCTCGAAAAACGTCACCTCCGGCTTCGCTCGAATTCGCCACGGCCAACTCGCCGACCCCAAACCTCGGCTGATGTACAAGATCGCATTGTCGAGTCGGTACGGTCCGGCGAACAGCTCGGTTCCCAGGCGCTCCGCGAGGGCATTCGTGAAGCGCGGGATGTTGAACTGGAATCCGTGGGTGTGCCCCGACAGGATCAGATGCGCCCCGGCGTCGGAGCAATCCCAGCCAATCGCCGGAACATGGTTGAGGGTTAGGCAAAATCGCTCACCGCCGACGGTCGCGAACGCCTTCTCGACGTCGGCGTGACCGGTCACTTCGTCGTCGACACCGACCAGATCGATCACCTCGCCACGGAGCTCGAACTCCACGTGTTCGTTCGACAAGAGCGGTACGCCGGCGTCTTCGAACGCCGCGTGGCAGAGCTCGGTGCTCGTCCAATGGTCGTGATTTCCGAGCACGGCGTAAGTTGAAGCCTCGAACGACGAAAAGGTCGAGATGCAGTCGTCGATGTCTTTCTTTCGATAGCCGACGTAGTCACCGGTGAGCGCGACCAGGTCGGGCTCCTCTCCATTCACGAACTCGATCAGCTGCCGGAGGTGTCGCGGTTTGACCCACGGCCCCAGGTGCACATCCGTTACCTGCGCGACCTTTGCGCTCGCCAGCCGGTCCGAAATGTTCGGATGCCGGAGGATGAATCGATTGACCTCGACTTGCTTCAGCGGATTGATCATGTCGCGTTCGGAGTGCGGGCTCGAAGGGCCCGCAAAACCTAATCCTCATCGACGGAACGGCAACCGGTAAGGAAAAGGGTTTCGCGCAAGGCTTGATAAAGCACAGGTCCGCGCATAACTTGTCGCCTCTTCGCGCAGGCCTTCCCTGCGCAGCGCCACCTGGCGTCCAAGAAATACGGGAGTCCCGATGTCGTTCAATCCCGCCAATCCCCTCATCGTCCAGTCCGATCGAACCATTCTGCTCGAAACAGCGAGTGAGAAGTTCGAAGAGGCCCGAGACGTACTTTCGATCTTTGCGGAGATCGTGAAGTCCCCCGAACACATACACACCTACCGGGTGAGTCCGCTCTCGCTCTGGAATGCAGCAGCGCTCGGATACGAGCCGCAGCAGATCAAAAACGACCTCGCGTCGTATTCGAAATACCCAATCCCCGACAACATCCTCGCCGACATCGACGACTTCATGTCGCGATATGGCCGACTGAAGCTGGTCAAAGAGGGCGAGGAACTGTGGCTGATCTCCGAGGACCAGGCACTGCTCGAGGAAGTCACCCGGCAGCGACTCGTCGAACCTCACCTCGCCGGCACGCTCGGTTTCGGTCGTGTGCAAGTCCACGCCAACGAGCGCGGTCTCATCAAGCACGCCCTCATTCGCGTCGGATTCCCGGTCGAAGACTTGGCCGGCTATACGGTCGGTGAGCCGCTCGAAGTCGAGAAACGTGACGTCACGCTCGAAGGCCAGCCATTCGCGCTGCGCGATTATCAGAACGAGGCGGTTGGTGCGTTCTGGTCGGGCGGCACCGTCGCCGGCGGTTCGGGCACCATCGTGCTCCCATGCGGCGCCGGTAAGACGATCGTCGGTATCGGCGCGTTGACCACGGTCAAGGCCCACACGCTCATCTTGACCACGAACGTGACCGCACTTCGACAGTGGCGCGACGAGATCATCGACAAGACCGACATCGACCCCGAGATGATCGGCGAGTACTCGGGCGCTCGGAAAGAGATCAAGCCGATCACGATCACGACGTACCAGCTTCTGACCTATCGTCGGTCGAAAGAGTCGGAGTTCGAACACTTCCACCTCTTCAACGAAGCCAACTGGGGACTCATCATTTACGATGAGGTCCACCTGCTTCCGGCCCCGGTGTTCCGGGCTGTGTCGAACCTTCAGTCGCGACGACGCCTCGGCCTCACCGCGACGCTCGTGCGCGAAGACGGCAAAGAGGAAGAAGTCTTCAGCCTCATCGGGCCGAAGAAGTACGACGTGCCATGGCGCGTGCTCGAAAAGCGCGGATTCATCGCGACGGCCGAGTGCGCCGAAATTCGCGTTCCGTTCTACGACGATGAGCTGCGCCTGCAGTACGCGACCGCCGAACCGCGGCAAAAGTACAAGATCGCCGCGACCAACCCGAAGAAGCTCGACGTGCTCGACACGCTGCTCGGGCGGCACGAGACCGACCAGGTCCTGGTGATCGGGCAGTACCTCGACCAGCTCGGCGATATCGCGGAGCGAACCGAGGCACCAATCATCACGGGCCAGACCCCGCAGAGCGAACGCGAGGTGCTGTACGAGGCCTTCCGTAAGCGCGAGGTCCCCGTGCTCGTGGTGAGTAAGGTCGCAAACTTCGCGGTCGACCTTCCCGACGCGAACGTCGCCATTCAGGTGTCCGGAACCTTCGGCAGTCGCCAGGAAGAAGCGCAGCGGCTGGGACGTATCTTGCGGCCCAAGAAGGACGCGAACGACGCGCACTTCTACAGCATCGTCACGCGCGACAGCACCGAACAGGAGTACTCGAACAAACGGCAGCTGTTCCTCACGGAACAAGGCTATCGCTACCGGATCGAGACCGTTGACTGAGATCGACGCCCTGATCACGAAAGCCCGCGCCGTCGCTGACGACGCGGGCTTTTCTGTGCGCGATGTCGTGCCCGAACCGCTCGGTCGGGCGCATCACGTCTTTAGGTTGTCGACCGCCGAGGGCGTGTTTTTCGTCAAGCTGACGGGGTCTCCTCGTCCACGGTTCGCCACCGAAGTGGCTGCTCTTCGTGCTCTAGCCGACGACACGCACACCCCGGAGCTCATGGCGTTCGGCGCCGACCACATCGTCACCCGATCGCTCGGCCCCGGCCGCCCCATACGGCCCGACGACACCGACGGATGGCGAGGTTTTGGCGGCTGGCTACGGCGGCTGCACGACCGACCGGCGAATGGCCTTGGGTTGCGCTACGACACCGACCCACTACCACTTTCGAGTCGGCTCGCCGCGTCGCTCGAGTCGGTCGCCGACTCGCTCGGTGCGTACCAGCGAGAGGTCGATGCGGTGCTCGCGGAGCTTTCGCGAGCCGCTCTAGCCGCCCGGTTCATCCACCGCGACCTTCGGGCGGACAACGTCGTCGTCGGGCACGACGGCGAATTCATAGGGGTTGTCGACTTGGAGCACGCGGCTGGCGGTCCCCCGGCATGGGATCTGGTCAAAGCGCTCGACTGGAACGCACCGAACAAGTGGTCACGCGAAGCCTTCGAAGCCGGCTATGGGCCCCTCCCAAACCATGAGTTGTTCGTCCGATTCGAGGCGTTGATGACGTTGAGCCACCCGCGGCTCGCCGAGCTCTATGGCGATTGGGCGCGCTCCGCACTCGACTAGCGCAAGGCCGCGCGCGCCATGGCGGCGTCGCGAGCTTAGTCAATTACACCGAAATAGTCGGTTCCCCCTGTACTCCCAACACATGGAACCGTTGGAGTAGCGAATGGTGTCCCCAAGACTCACGCGCCATTGGGAGTTCTGAGAACTTCCATCCGTTCCTACTTCAAACCAACGAGGGGTAAACGTGATTACCTTCTCGTCATAGCCGAACCTCTCTCGGCGTACATGTCGGATTCGGACCCAATCTCCAGCCACCTCGAGGATTGATTCACAGGTTGTAACGATGACCCTGTTGTCGGCATCGATCGAGTTAGGGTTAAACTCCGCATTCTGCCTGTACCAAAGAGTGTACGCCAATTGGCAACTGAATGGGTATCGGGCAAGAACTCGTCCGGTTTGTGCGTCAAAGGAGTAAATGGCCGAGTGGTGGCGGACCAGGAGGCGGTCGCCCACAAACGCTACTGGGCCCTTCGCCGGCACATCACTGTACGCCGAGCCCGGTTTATCGGCGGCGATGCCAAGCCCGATCAGAAATATGAAAAGCATCTCCATCAGGACCTACTGGCATTCTTCGAAAACACAGACCGTGTCTGGTGGGCAGTCATCCATCACTCGGGGTGTGGATCAGCTGATGAGCGCGTGAATGTTGGCCTGGAGGGCATCCCGGGTTGACGGCGCAAATAAAGAAGGGGCAGAGCCTGTGGTTGATGTCTCCAAACAAAAACCCGGGATGCCCCATGTCGATGATTTCGCCTGACCTGATCGCTGCTGTCAACACCCTCCCAGCTTCGCTTCAGCGGCCATTTCTTTGTGCCATCACGAGTCTTGCTGAGGTCTTCGTTCCGACGAAAGGACGACCGCATCGTTCGCGAAGTCGGAATCGGCCGTCGCACGAGCGATTCTGGACCTGGGACTTGAAGCCACCCTTGCGCTCGTCGAGCAATTTGGCGCTGAAACCGAGGTGATTCGGGTTGGTGACGGCGACGACGCGGCCGATTATCGACGGCTCGAAACCACCAATCTCGACGTGGTGACGATCTTCGGTCGCGGAACCGCGAAACGATCGTTGTATCGCCAGATTGGCGTTCACAACGGACCGACGTTCGACCCGGTCACCGCCCGGTGTGGCCTTATCAAAAACGCTACGCCACGGGCGGCACGAATGCTCGGCGCATTCATTGGCGCGGTGCCGTCGCGCAAAGCGATACTTCTGCTGCAGCAACTTGGGATTCGGACCCTGTCGCGCTCGAGCGCTGACCGCATCGCGCAGGCGTACGGTGAGCACCTCGAAGAGCACCGCGACGAGCTCGATTCCCTACTCATCGAAGAGTTCGAAATCCCGGACGATGTGACCGCGGTGAGTGTGAGTGTCGATCGGGTCTCGGTCGCCACATGGCTTACGTCTTCTGCTGGACACTCTACAATCGGGACGGTGACCCGCTCTACACCGCACGTGGCGGGAGGATGCCGCAGGACGGTGCAGACCACGAGGTGATCGAGAGGCTGCGCTGGGACGTCAAGCATCTCGTCGGTTTGCGCCCCGACCTCCGACTGGTGGCCCTGAGCGATGGCGCCCCCGAGATGATTCGTATCCTCAAAGAAGCCACAGAGGGACTCGACGTCGATGCCCAACTCGTCGGTGTTTGGCACGTCCTGGAGTACGTCGCCGAGGCGGCGCTCGCGGCGAAGAAAGACGCCAAAATGGAAGTACGCCGGGCGAAGAAGGACCTCTTCGAAATCGACGACGGGGCCAGATGAGTCCTCGACCGTTTGAAACGCTGGAAGACGGCACGCAAAAAGGAGAACAAGCGTGTCCCGAAAGCACTGTCGGACGCGATTCGGTACGTCACGAACAAGCGTGAAGAAGGCCTCATGCAGTACGCGGGAGCCCGTCGATTCGGACTGCCGGTCGGAAGTGGTACGTGGAAGCGACGGCGAAGACGCTCGTCAGCATCCGGATGAAGCGGTCGGGTGCACGGTGGAAGGAAACAAGCGGTCAGCATGTCCTCACCCTTCGGTCACAGCTGCTGTCGAATCGATGGGATGAGGTGGGAGCCTGGTATGTGGCAAAGAACGACAATCAAACGCCCGTTATCCGACAACTGGCGTGATCATCAGCTGAGCCACACCCTGGCCGACAATAAAGCGTGTCGAGAGGCGACTTTTGCGGGAAAACGGGTCCAGTTACGCTCGGAGAATCGCATGAACTACCCTCTTATCGGCTCCCCGCGCGTGATTCTTCGCCTTCCTTGAAGATAGGTTCCCTCAAAGTGGCGGAACTGGTTTTTCGAAAACCGAAGAGCGGTGTGTCGAATCCACTTGTCTGCCAAGATCGTAACTGACACCATCTTAATTCATCGAAATGAAACCATGGGGGACACGTGATACGCTACCGCTTTACACTTTACCTCTTGCTCCTGAGCTACGGTTGCGGTGATCAAACCGCGTCCAGCGTCGCAGACGATTCAGTCAACCCGGAAGTGATGGATGACTCCGCTGAAGATGCGTCGATCGTCCAATCTGAGCCCGACAGAAGTAAGCCGGGCGATAGGTTTCGGCACCCTTTACAGAACGCGCCTATATTCGACGGGTTGGTGGCCGGGGTTGATATCCACGACGATCCGCTGACGGGTGAGCGGTTCGCGGTCGGAGAGTCGACCTGGCAGTTCGAAGGACAGGCAATGCCGACTACGGATTCCGGTGTGGTACGCGTTCGTATCAGCGAGGCGGACCCGGAGTTTCTCGCGGCCAAGACCAGCAACACATCCGATTCCCTCACAATCAATCCTTCGCCGGACCCGCTCGGAGCAGAGCTGCGACGGCTGATGAACGAGGGGGAACTTGCAAATCAGTCCACGTGGGTCCGAATTCGAATTACCGACGACTTTCAGGCTGAGCACATTTTCACTGGTCTCGAGCGCGCTATCGGACTCGGGCGGATTCAGTCGAATGCTGATTTCCTCGCCGAAAGACAGCGTCTGATGGAGGTGAGGCGTCTGGGAAAGGCGCTGCGGAGGCAGGCGCTCGTCACCGAACTCGAAGCTGGAGCCATCGAGTACCACAACTATGAAAACCTCAATCTCATGAAGGTTCTTGCAGACGAATCAGTAATAAACTGGCTAGTGAGCCGCGATGACGTGCATTCCGTTCGGCTGGTCACGGAGCGCGGAGAA
>CAYLMO010000142.1:0-8877 GCA_964384605.1 uncultured Bradymonadales bacterium
CATCCGAAGAAAACCAAGGACACTATGCAGATCTTGATGAGCTACGAGCACGCGTTCAAAATGTGCTCAGGATCAACCTCGAAGCAGAAGATGCGTTTGGGTCAATCCTACAAACAGGACGCACGGTAAAATACGACAGCGAGCCAGAGGACCCCAACTTTGGCGCATCTTCAACCGGCTCAATGGTGTGTGACTCAATCACCACCCCTGAAGGGAAGCTCTATGTTGACGGCGAGGAGCTTGAGGTCAACTGTGGGCGGTCTGAGCTTCTCTATGAGACTTCCGAGACATCGACCCAAGGATCATCGAGCGGGACTACCGGCATGATCAAAATCTCAGGCGGTTCCGATGAAGCTGAGTTTGAAGCATTCAATCTCGACTTGTGGTTCTACGAATCACTTGGTTCGGAAATCTTCAATTACAAGCGAGATGGAAATTCCACCCGGTGGGTCTATGACCCTTGCGGAGGATGGTTTCCTTGCTGGTCAAAACGAAGGGTCACAACGACGATGAGCATTAGCAACACTTACCGAGCGAACGACCGCTTCACCCCAGATCCAGGCGATTTTGTCTTCTCGGACTCTAAAACTCGAAGCGGCGTTGACTCGCTGAAACTCAAAGAGTGGTGGGTTGGCCTTGGCGTATGTGCTGATGAGGCTGGGAATGCGCGTCCCTGTGGATCTGGAATCGATTCGTTCGGTCCCATTAACACGGTTTGCGCATCAGGAGTTGCCGGGAGCGCACAAGGTTCGGATGGAACAAACTCGTCCTGCAATTCCTAGTCGACCAAAACAGTCAACGCAGCCCGTCCCTCTCAGCCTCCATGCTGAGAGGGACCGACCTGTTTGCAAAAACCATCTGTGACCAACAAGGGGACCGACATGCGAAAAACTCTTCTCACCCATATACTTGCTGCCACAATAATTTCCGCCGGTTGCATTAACGAGGTCAACCAGAGCCCCCCAGCTTCTGATAACGAAGTCCCCTTCAGCACTGAAGGCACCTTCGAGAAAATCGAGCGCGACCCCCCTGTAGAGGAAATGGATATTCTCGACGAGCTCAATTCCTATGACTTGAGCGGCTTGAGCTGGGGAAGAGTAGCGGTCAAGCAAGGCCGCGAGCACATGGTGCCCAACCAATCCCAGAATCAATTCGCTCTCTATGAAGACGAAACATTTGTCTTGGACATCGGGTATCTCACTCATAGCGTCGAGTCGATAGACGAGCACGATGTACAGGTTTTGGCCAATTTCGAACCAGTTGAGTTCCACTGGATCGAGGTCGGCGATGGAGACTTCCCCTCCATGGAATCAATTGAGCAACTACCACCGGAATCGCTCGCCAAATCATTTCGCTTTCAATTGACCGACGACACCCCGAGCCGATTCACCGCCGTAATTCCCCCAGAGTCGTTCGATAGGGCCCAAGCGTATGACATACGAATTCTAGTGACCCCGAGACACGTCACCGACGGTAGTGCTGAAATAGCCAAATACGGAGACATCAACCTCAGCTTCTCTGCCACACTCTACTTTGGAAGCAGAGACTTCGTCGTAGATTTGAATGAACTCGAAGAACCACTGAGCAAGCCTGTTACCAGAGAAATATTGGGTGGAATGGCTCCTACCTCCTCATCATTGCTAGTCCCCGCTGGAAGCGAGATCCCGACAAACCTTTTAGAGCCAGTCCCTAGTCAAGACCTGACCGCATGGTTCTTTGCGAGTGGGCCACTCGACTTGGATCGAGAACCCACCGAGGAGGTCGTGACGATGTTGGTGAAAGAAGGCAAGATCGTGGGAGAAGCACGCCTAGCTACTGCCGCACCATTACCGAATCGGTCTTTTGAAGGCGTGAATGTATCAGGCCGCGAAGTATCCATAGATGGACCCGGGAGATATACGTTTGTAACCTTCCGGAAACCACTCCAAGACCTCGGAAGCGTCCCAAGACGCGAAAGTCTTACGGGTGTAAGCAACACCGTGATTGTCCGATAGGCATTATCGCTCCATCCCCTTGTCCCGTTTGCGCCGGACAGAACCGACCTCCGCGATGAGTTCATTGTCCGGCGTCACCTTGGTTCGCACGGCCACCATTTTGCCCTTCTGGGCACTCAAGTCCGGCTGGGATGGGATAACGAGGATACGGCTTCGCCCCTCGACGACCGCCAGGCGCTGACCGGCGACCTCGACGTCATCGAGCATCTCACCCACAAACCTCTCCTGGTGGGCCAGCCCCACGACCGCCTTCTCAAACGAGTTCGCAAGCCACTGTTTGTATTTTTGGATGGCTTGCTGTGTTTTCTGCTCCTTCGTCAGCTGCAGCGCGACCGTTACCCCGTAGTCCTCGTCAAACCCGAGTGCGACCTTCTTACCGCGCAGCGCCTCGTGTTCGGCAGGCGCTTCAATCGCGACCACTTTGTCATCGTCAACCTTCACAAATCCAAGCCCCTCCTGCGCGTCCCAATCGAGATAGTCGCCCGAGAGCGGCTGTCTTGTTTGGTGATACGCCTCGGCGTAGTCCTCGACCTCGAGTCCGGGCCTCAGCTCGCGTAACCGCACCAACACATCCGTCTGCCGGTCGAGCTTGTCCTGGGCGACACGCTCGCGCTCATCCTGCTCACGTGCGAGCTGCTCCCGGTAACGTTCGGCATCGCGCCAAGATCCGATGGCTGACATTGTCCGGTCAGTCGGTCCGTCATTAGTTGTAGCGCTCTTGCTGGACGGCCCACAGCTATCGAATCGGTGGGCATCCAGATATGCCTCAGTACTTGCGGATGATCCGGGTTCGTCAGTTCTCACCGTAAGCGCACTTGGAATGGTGATGCGATCGAACCCCCCAAGGCACGAACCGAGTCCAATCGTCGCTGCTTGGAAAGACTCGCAGACGGGCTACCACGAACTCAAGCTTGGAGTATCTGATGACGGAAGTTTGTCCGACAACGGCTTGTTGCTAGAATTGTCCACGGAGAGAACCGTGGAGTGGACCGCGGACGGTCGTCACGACGGCGGTTCGGCACCAGTTCTCACTCTCAAAGAATGGTGGTCCATTGAATGAGGAGCAAACGATGTCAAAGAGTGACCTGATTTTTGTCACTGACGTTCTGGCAGCCGACTCGGAGGCCGGTCTCAAAATGATGGAGCGTGTGGATCTACCCGAAGAGGTACGAGATGCTGTCAAACTGGCGTTCGAAGGTTCCACCGGTGAGTCAAAAAAACGAGCATTGATAGCTGCCGCAGCCCTTCTTGAGAATAGCGACGACAGTGTGAAGGCCGCAGGTCGTCTCTTGAAATGGTCTGCGGGCAACTACCGTATCTGACTCAAGGATCAGTGATATGCCTTCGGTAGCTGGTGACTTGAAACATCAAAGGTCAGCTGTCCGCCGTGCCACGACGAACGCATAGTTCCACGCGTGGCCATGCTCCTCGAACATCTCGACCTCACGGTTCATCCCGTCGATGACCTGCGCCATGTCCTCGGCCGGATTCGAGCTTCCGAAGAGCTGCGCCCGCTGGCGAATCGGGCCGTAGTAGTCGAGCCATCCGGTGCGATCGAGTTCGAACGTCTCGACCACGGTGTAACCGTGACTTTCGAGGGTCTCCACCAGCGAGTCGACGGTGCCCATCTCGGGATACTCGGCGTTCCAGAACTCCACGGCCTCCTCGGGCCGATCGTCCGTCGTCCAAACGCAATCGGTAGCCACAAGATGCCCGTTGGCGGCCAGCAATGGAGTCCATGCATCGAGCGCACGCTCCCAGCCGACGGCGTAGATCGACCCCTCCGACCAGATTAGATCCACGCTCTCTTCGGGCGCGGAGAGCTCCAAGAAGTCGCGGTGGAGCGTCTCGACGTTGGTGAGTCCGCGGCGTTCCGCTCGCTCCCGCAACGTCCGCAAACTGTCCGACATCAGGTCCACCGCAGTCACGTGGCCTTGCGGCAGTTCTTCGGCGAGCACGAGGGTCGACGAGCCGGTCCCGGCACCCAGGTCCAAGACGTTCGGAGCATCCGGAAGTTCACATGCCCCAAGGGCGCGCCGCGTGTCGTCGTCGGTCCCAGGAGCGTGTCGCGCCAGGCCGCGGAAGAAGAGTTGGAACGCGTTGGACATAGCTTGCCTCGTGGAGCAATGGGTCACGCCGGTTCTACGCCATTGGTGGGGCGGAACGCGAGCACGCGTTGGATCTGTCTGCTCGCGTCGTAGTTTCGTGCCCGGGAGGAAAGGGCCAAAGGCTCGACGACACGTTCGACCCCGGATCCCCTAGATGACTCCGCCCAAAAACCTGATACTATCCGCTCAGGTGGCTATGGACGTGCTTCCTTCTAAACTCCGGACCGGGAGGTCGCAGGTTCAAATCCTGCCGTCTCGCAAGAGGCGTAGCTCAGCGGGAGAGCACCCGGCTATTCAGCGTGTCCGCTTTCCACCCATATGAAAAAGCCCCGCCAGACCGGCGGGGCTTTTTCGTTGCACAACATCCTTTCCGCAATACCCGTGGGACGGATGCCCTAGGCAACAGGGTTCCGTTCGTCCGCCAGGACGCGCCCGTCCTGACGCACCGTAAACTCACTCTCGAGCTTCCAATCCGGCCAACGGTCGAGCTCGATCGTCAACTCGACGGTCCAACGTATCCGGTTGTTGTGGACGCCAAACGAAGGTGCCGCATTTCTCGGTATGTAGAACAGAACCGCGAACTCTTGGGGCGCTCCCTTCTCGCATGTCCCCACAATACTCGGGATTTCCTGCTCCTGTGTGTGCAGCGTCCTCACCATCGTGGTCTTCGCACGCCCTTGGCCATTAGCAGCGGTTTCGCGGCACACGACCGCACATCGCGCCGCCGAAATCGTCGGGCTTCCGGGCGGTACGAAGCGCCCGATCACCACCAGCTGTTGCGAAGGTGCAACCATCGGTGGCTCCAGCTCCACCTCGAGCTCGCCGAGCTGTCGGTTGGCCAATGAGTTCATCATCGGCCGGTACAAAATGAGAACGCACGCGAACGCGGCGAGACCGTTCACAACAACGATCCCGGCCAAACCTGCCTCGATCCACGCTACGACACTCACCCCAAACATGATGACGCCAAAAATCGTGAATCCGGCGAAAACCTCCGACGGACCGTCGTTTTCGGCCTTCGAAACGACCGCCGTTGACGACGCGACCGGCTCGAGCCCCGTCGGCCGAAACGTCAGCTCGATCGGAATCCGCTCCTTGAGCGTGCGAAAACCCACCTCGGCCCGAACCTCTAGAAACCACTCGAGCTTGAAGAGCTCTCCGTCGTAGGAATAAGGGCCGCGAGGCGCCTCGATATGGAGCGGAAAACGATGAACCTCCGGACCGAGGTTCCGATCGCACAGAGCTTCTTCGAGGTGGATCGCAGGTTCTGGATTCACCTCCCCGACAAACTCGGTGCGCAACTCGGCGAAGATCGCCACATGCTCCCGAGCCGTGCCGCGAAAGACCACCTCTCCTTCGATCAGGTCTCCGGTTGAGATCTGCGTGCTGACCAGTTCGACGGAGAGCTCGGCCCGTTGTGCCAGGCCGCTCGCGGGGGAAACCGTCAGTGATGTGTCGTTGTCGCTCATGGTCGCTCACGGGCCAAACGCGGAAAGCGGCGCAGCGCTACAACATCGCCATCACCCGGTCCGCCTCGAACGCCAGCTCCTTCTCGAACCGTACATCCGCCTCGGCCGGGTCCGCCACCACCTCGCCTCGCGCCTGAGCGTGGAGCTCCAGCAGCGTCCGGACGTCTGGCTTCACCAGGTTCTCCATCGCGAACGCCACGTGAACCATGCCGCGCTCATTCGACTCCAGAGTGTTCGCCCAATCGCCTGGCATCTGCGTCAGCGCCATATCCATCCAGATGACCTCGCGGGACTTCAGGTCGATCATCGCCGGCAAGCAGATCCGCGAATCGGCCGTCAAATCCACTCGATCCTCCACCGTCGACGCCTCGAACACCTCGCCCGACTGCGGCTCGGCGCGGCCCATCCAACCGGCGAAACACTCCGGCATGTCGACGAACGGCGTCATTGTGTACGCGTACACCGACATCAGCAGGTACCGCGCACCGGCCTTGCGTGCCTTCTCGATCGGCACGTCGATAAACTCACACGCACCATTCGGCGCCGACGTAATGTCACCGCTGTGCGCCGCGCCGATCGTCGAGTCGCGAAGATTCGTGAACGAGATGTGACTCAGGTAGCGCCAATCGTCGGTGTACACCGCGGCCGACAGGTCGACGTCGATTCGTCCGGTGGGAACGTCGTTCACCACACCCTCCTTCCACCACAGAAAGAAGCGAACCGTGCCCGCATCGGTCAGCGGTAGGCGCGAACCCCGCACCACACTCCGCAACGAAGTACTCGCCGAGCGCTGCGAAAAGGGGACCAGATGGTCGGCCAGTTCAGGCGCAATCCAGACCTTGCCAAGCGGCTCGAGCTCGGCGAATCGGGTCACGAGCGCACCCCGACAAACGTCGTGAATCGCTTGGCACGCTTCGCCGTCGAGCGGCGCGAGCTCGTTCGCGATCGTGAAGACTTTCGCCACGGAACCCTTCGGGAAGAAGCTCCGGAAGTCCGGCAGCTCCGGTCGAGCGCGGAAGTGCGCCATCGCCTGCAGCAACACCGGGGTCGACACCTGGTCCGCGACCCCGCGAAAACGCTCCACGACCGCCATCGGGTCGTCGGAAAGCCGCAACAGGTGGTCGAGCCGCCGCGCGAACACGCCTGGGCGTTTCGTCACTAGATCAAGCGCTCGACCAATATCCTTGCGGGCGAGAGCCTCTTCGACGTGGGAATCGAACGTGCGCGGAAAGTCGCCCGCCCGCACGCGATCGAACGCCGCCGCGGCCTTCGCAAACCGCTCTCGATACTCACCGGGGTGCAGCCGCTCACCGAGCCGTTTCCAGCGCTCTTCGTACTTCCGCATGTCCTCGAGCGGCGAGTCCAATCGGTCGACCATGGCGAGCAGAAGACGCCGCTGCGGTCGCGAAAAACTGGCGAACTTCGAAGGCTTCGCCAGGCTCACGTCGCCGTCCGACAGACCTACCGCCAGTCGAAGCACATCGGTCGCAGTCCGGAAGTATCGCGTCAGCACCAGGTCGGCCTTGTCGGTCAGGCGAATCAACGCCTTGGCGACCACCACCAGATTCTCTTTGTGCTCAATCTCGGTCGGAAGGACCTTCTCGAGACTGTCTCGATTCTGACCGATGAACCACATCACGTCGGCCTTGTCGGCCTCCGAAATCGAGGTCTTCGCGCCCATCAAGTTGCGACCGATCTCCCAGAGCTCTTCCTCGGTGCCGAGCTCGATCATTCGCAGCTTCTTCTTCTCGAGCTCGTCCACCAATTTCGGCCGCTCGAGCTTCTCGTATTCTGGCAAGATCCGAACGCCGAACACATCGCCCAGGTAGTGCATCATCGCATTCACCCAGAGCTCCGCATCGCTAGCATCCATCACCTGTTGCGGGAAGTTCGGGTACATCGGCTCCCAGGTTTTGTCCGCGCCGACGAGCTTCGCACACGACGCCAGGAGGTCCTTCCGGAGCGCTACGAACTCCTCTTCTGAGAGGGTCTTCAACGTCTCGATGAGGAGCGGCGAGCAGACGAAACCGAGGTTGCTGAGGCCGCGGAGAAGCGTACCGATGTACGTCGTCGGGAGCGCGCCATTGCCCGGTTCCACGATGATCTTTCGTCGGCGACGCAGCAGGATTTGGTTTGCTTGGTTCATTTGTTCGCTTCGCTCACGTTTTTCGTTTCGCGTTTCATGTTTCTCGATCTTTACGGGACCTTCCAACTCGGATGGTTTTCGAGTCCATTCCCACGGTTCAGGTCGAGAGCGTGAACGAGAAACGAGGAACGAGAAACGCGCAGCGGCGCCGTTCGCCGCTACGCCACAACGTCCGCAACCAACGCCCTCAACCACCGGTGCCTCGGGTCATTCGCATACTTCTCGTGCCACACGAGCGGCAATCGCAACGACTCCGCCTTCACCGGCAGCTCCAGAATCTGCAGCGGCAACATCTCCGTCAGCTTCTCGGCCAGCGCTCGCGTCGTCGTAACGCGGAGGTCGGTCTCGGCCGCCATCATCGCGACGACGAGCGGCGAGGTGCTACGGAAGGTGACGTTTCGCTCGAGCCCGAGCTTCGCCAGAGCCCGATCGACCTGACTCGGCCCGGTGCCAGGCACCGCCATAAGTCCATGATGCCCTTGGGAAAACGTCTTCGCGCTCCACTTCTGGCTGAGCACCGGGTGCCCCGTACGAACCAGCACGACCCACGGATCGATCTTGGTCGCTTTCATCTGTAGCGCCGGCTCAGTTCCCATCGGCACTCCAAACGCGAGGTCCACCTCGCCGTCGAGAATGGCGCGTCTCCAGTCGGCGAAGAACCCATGGATGACGACGTCCGCCCCCGGCGCTTCGCGCTCCATCCGATCGTGGATCCTCGCGCCATAGATGAAGGCGAGGTGGTCAGGCATGGCGAGTCGGAACGTGCCGGTCTCGGTGGCCGGTTCCCATTTGGTGGCGGCGAAGACGTCGGCCGCGGCTTCGAGACATCGCTGCAGCTCGGGGATGACCGATTCGCATCGTGGCGTGGCGACAAAGCTGTTGCCCTGCATCACGAACAACGGGTCGTCGAATGCGGCACGAAGCCGCGCCAACGCGCGGCTCGCACCACTCTGTGTGATGCCGAGCCGCTCGGCAGCATCGGTCACGCTCCCGGTTTCGATGAGCGCCTGGAGCGTCACCAGCAGGTTCAAGTCGAGTTCACGCAGTTTGTCGATGTCCATGACTATCACTCATGGCAGGTATGAATCGCATGTGCAAGCTGGGTAGCCTGGGCTCACTTCGTTCGTAGCTGACCGCTGACCGCTGCCCGCTGCCCGCTG
>CAYLMO010000143.1:0-8855 GCA_964384605.1 uncultured Bradymonadales bacterium
TAGTCGTAGTCGTAGAGGTAGAGGAACGCGTCGGTGAGCTCGGCGACGGCCGTGGAGCTGGTCGTCACTTCGAGCTGACCGAACTGTGGCCAGACCTCTCCCGGAGTCTTCACGGTCTGAGCAATCGCGCCTTCGTCGATGACCCCGTACGTAGCAAACGCCTCGGACGTCGCAGGCGTCCAAACAGGTAGGTCGAACTCCGAAGCGTCGGACGACTTGCCAGCAGACGCAGCCACCTGGAATCGGGCGGTACCTGCCATCTGGGTCGACGCGGGGAAGCGCACTTCGACGCGGTCGTTTGCTGGCACCTGCACCGACCAACCTTGCGAGCCGGTGTATTCGATGTTGGTGGCGCGCGAGGCGACGTTCACCGTCATCTCTTGGTCGGTCTGGTTTTGCAGCACGACTGGAAGTTCGAACTTGTCGCCGAAGTTGAGGAAGCGCGGTGGGCTCGGGCGCACCATCAGCGGCAATCGCGCCGTAACGTTGCTCTCGCCGGTTCCGTAGTGAGTGCCCTTCTCAACCGCCACGGCCATGATTCGGTAGCGCGTCAGGTTGTCGGGCATCTCCACGTTCACGGTCACTTTGCCGGCGTCGTTGGTCCGCACCGCGGGCGCGAATGCGGCGAGCGGGGTGAAGTTCGAGCGGACCGCAATGGCTGGTCCGGTTCCGTCGCCGCCACCGGCTTCGCCCTTCATCGCGAGACCGCCGACGCTTGCGTCCATGTCGCCCATCGCGCCGAATCCAGCTTCGTCGGCCGCCATTTCGGCCTCGGGCATCTCTTCCATCGGAGCGGGCGCAGCGGACTTGGGCGCCGGCTTGGCGCCTTTCGACTTCTTGCGCAATCGCCTCTTGCTGTCTTCTCTTCGCTCGACATCGCCCGGAGCGCCCTCTTGCGACTGAAGCGACGCGGGGTCGACCAACGAAACTGCCGAGCGCAGGTGGTAGTCCGAAACGCCCTCGCCACGGCTCGGGTAGAAGACGTTCATCGGGTCGGCCATCGAGTACGACGACAGGGCGAGGATGGCCTCGTCCACCACGACCACGGCGACTTCGGCGCCGTTCGCCGGCGAGCCGTCGGCTCGCTTCACGACCACATCCACCGACGTCTTCGCGCCTGGCGAGACTCGCTCCTCTTTCGGCGTCACGTCGACCGTGAGCACGCGTTCATCAGGCGGCACCGAGAGCCGGAGCTGGCCCGACCCATAGGCCGGCCGCTTGGGCAGTGCTGTGTTGGGCTTTCCGTCGGCCCCGAGGCGCGGCTGCGCACCTACGACATCGACCTGAACGAACACGTTCGGAATGTGTGCGTGCTTGATCGGCACTTCGATCGTTTGGGTCGATTCTTCCATGCGGAATCGACGCTCCTCGACCATGCCATTTCGACGCAGCGTGAGGAACGCTTCGGCCGGGACGATCGGCGACTGGACCAGAATCTTCGCGGTCCCGCCGGGTTTGTACTCGTCCGAGTCGGGGATGAGTTCGACCTTCTCCATCTCGACGTTTCGCGACTTCGGATAGTCACCACCCGACACCCAGCGGGTGAGCTTGGTGAAGTTCGGGCGTCGCTTGTCGTCGACCGTGGTCGCGATGATTTTGTACTGCCCGCCGTGCTTGGTCTCGAACGAGCATTTGCCCGGCTGGTCGCCAGTCATGAACTCGCAGGTCTGCGGGTCCTTCTCTTCTTCGATGTACTCGCCGTTTCGCCATGCCCAGTTCACGCGGGTGGCGCGCACTTTGACCGGTCGATCCTTGAGCACGTTGCCTTCGACGTCGGCCACGACGAGCTCGAATTCGAGCGGGGTGCCCTTCTCGACGAAGTAGGTGTCGGACTTCATGCCGACATAGTGCGCGCTCGGGTGCACGAGCAGGTTGGTCGTGGCCGCCCACTGCTGGCGGTTGACGTCGGTCACGCTCGCCTGCGCGCGGACCGTCATAGGGCGCGGAGGCGCCGTCTGCCCGAACTCGAGGGCGAGGTCGTGCACGCCGGTGGCGTCGGTCTTGGCCTGGAACGATGTGGTGTTGGACTCGCCGCTGTTCGAGTTCGAGACCCACCAAGGGGTCCACGAACCGAAGGTGTAGTCCTCCTGATTTGGCGGTCGGAAGCTCGACGACGTCGTGGTCACGTTCCACATGACATCCGCGTTCGGCAGTCCGCCGCCCGCGTAGTACTTCGCCTCGACGCTCGCCGTGGCGCCTTCTCCGGCGAAGTGTGGACCTTCGTTGGCCGACGCGGTGACCTCGAACTCGGGCGTGCGGAACTCTTGAATCTGGAACGAGTGCGAGTGGCCGCGGCCGGAGTACGTATCGCCGTTCGCGGTGAGCTGCAGCGATGCGTACCCGAGGTTTGGCGTGGCGGGCAGATCGAACGCGAGGTCGAATCCGCCGAGGTCGGTGGTCTGCGCCTTTCCTTCGGCGATTTTGTTGCCCATCGGGCCGTTCGCGGTCCACGAGATTTCGGTCGCGCCGGCGGCGAGGCGGACCTGACCGCCTTCATCGTTCGAGACCGCGCGGAACCAGCCCTTGACCGAGACGGTCTCGCCCGGCTTGTACATCTGGCGGTCGTCGAACACGTACCAGGCGAGGCGGTCGCCTGAGGGTCCGCTGTGCCAGGTGCTGGAGCGGCCGTAGGTGTTCTCCGGGAGGAACGCTTCGTCGCTGCCCAATGTGGCGATGAGCGCGTCGTCGCGGCCCGTGCGCACATTGGTCATGGGGAAGCGCGCCATGCCGTTCTTGTCGGTCTTGGCGGACACTTTGGAGTTCTTCATGCGAACGGTGGCGCCGGCGAGCGGCTTGCCGTCGGCGAGGTCGGTCGCCCAGGCGACGAATTCGCCGGAGTCGACGAACGCGTCGAGCGCGATGTCGGTGGACTGCACCCAGCTGATGATGCGCGGCTGGCGACGGAGTTCGTTCTCGGTCGCTCCCTTGCCGACGTCGGGCGTGATCATCAAGACGAGGTTGCCGTGGCCCGCCTGGTCGGTGATGCCCGAGAGGTCGATCGCCGTTTCGACGAGGTCATCGGGCTTCTTCTCGGGCGAGATGACTTCGTCGCGAACGAGTTTTCCGGGGGGCGTTTTTTCGCGTTTGCCGTAGTAGCGCCAGTCGTTTTGGAAGGCGAGGTAGTCGCCCCAGTCGTCGGGCGTGACCTTCCATGCTTTGACGCGGAGCTTGTCGTAGTTGGTCGAGAAGACCGTGTACTGCGGCTTCGACGATGGGTCGAGCACGGTGAAGTTTCCGCCGGTCGAGTAGAGCGCGGGGTCGGCGGGGCCGACCTCGAACTTGTATTCGTTCTCGTCGACGAGGTTCTGGCCGAACTCGTCGGTCAGTTCGCGGGAGATGGTGACGGTGTAGGTGCGGCGGCCCGGCTTGCGACCGGTGATGTTGATGACGTTCGAATACTGGTTGATGGCCATGCCGGGGAAGCTCGGCTCGACCTTGACCTGCGAGACGTCAAACTTCTCCATGTCGATCTGGTTCGACATGCGGAAGTAGAAGCTGTCGAAGGGGCGGCATCCGCGCCAGCCGCAGCGGTTCTCGATGACCCGGAAGGGGCCGTACGTGCGGAAGTTGAAGTAGCGGTCGGCCTCGAGCTTGATCGGGCCCTCGGCGCTTGGCGCGCCCTTCTTGAGGGTGACCGTGATCGTGGAGTCGTAGGGGAGCTTTTCGCGGCCTTGGACCACGACGAATCGACCTTTCGTGGCGTTGGCGACCTGCTGCTGAATCTGTTCGTCTTCGACCTTTTCGGGGTCGAGCACTTTCACGCCGACCGCCTCGGGCCCGCCGTTCACGCGGAGCTCGATGAAGTCCATGATGACCTGAGGATCGATCTCCTGGTTGAACTCGATGAAGACCGGTTGTTCGAGGCCGTAGGTGCCGCTCGACGGATAGTAGTTTTTGAACTCGAGGGTCGGAGTCTTGAAGGTCCAGGTCTTGGCGGCTTCGACCGGATTACCCGCTTTGGATTTGGTCGAGGCGGGCACGTTGACCGTGTATTCGGTCGACATCGGGAAGCGCCGACCTTCGGGTTCGTACATGACGGTCTTGGTGCCGACCCAACGCCACTGGCCTTTGGGGAGCGGCGAGATTTCGACCGGAACGCCGTCTTTGATGGTGTCGGCGTGCGAGGTCACGTCGACCATCGGCTGGTCGAATGTGACCGAGACATGCGGTGCGACGGGCACGTCGCCTTCGGGCTGGCTGCGCAGAATCTTGACGGGTGCGTCGGCCTTGTTGGCGGCGATGTCGGGCCGCGTGAGCGTGGACGGCGGCGGGAACTTGCCCTTTACGGTCTCGCTCGTCTTGGGGGGCGGGAGTGACTTCTCGCGTTTGGCGAAGGCGACGGTGTCGCTGGCTTCGGCCTTGAGGTCGGCCATGCGCGCGAGCACGTTGGCCGTCACTTTGGCGTCGAGTGGCTTGGCGTCGGCCACTTTCACGCGGCCGGCGGCGTCGTCGACATCCTTTGCGTTCGACAGGAGCACCTGCAGGAACGACGACTCGCTGTCGTCGATGATGCTGACGTCGGCCAAAGTCGCAGGCGTCTGCTCGGCGATCGATTCGGCTGAGGTCTCGCCGGGCTTGTCGGGCTTGCTGGAGCACGACGCGATGACGGTGAGAGCAAGAAACGCAGAAAACTTCCGAACGAGATTGGACATTCGTCAATCCGTGAGGGGGTGGTGCGGATACTTCATTTGGGGAGGCCGCCGATAGTTTCGACCGCGGCGCTCGATTGTGCAAACGGGGAAAGGTGGGAAAGGATCTAATCGGTCCCGCTTTCCGCTTTCCGCTCTCTGCTTTCCGCTTTTTGGACGGCTACGGGTCAGATGAGGAAAAGCGCGACGATGACGACGATGATGCTGACCACCGCGCCAGTGACGATGACAGCAATCTTCTTGGTTGGAGCGGGCTTCGCCATCGCGTGGTGTGGCGGGCGAGTCAGCCCGGGACCGAGCTTCCGCTGTCGCTTGATTTCGGCGGCAACCTCAATCGCTTCTTGCCGTTCCAACTCGGCCCGACGCTTCCGCTCGGCTTCCTCGGCAAGCTTGGCCCGAATCTCGTCCTCGAACACCTCGTTCATCTCGTCGAAGAGCGCGTCGCGTTCAGACTCGCCGCGGGCGGCGAGCTTTTTGGCTGCCTCGACCAGGTGCTCAATTCGAACCGGAGGGGCTTCGTTCGACTTCGCGCCAAACGCCGGGAGCGCGTCGGCGATGCGGGTTGCCTCCTGGGCGATCCAGGGGAGCATGTGGGTGAGGCCGCGGGTTGCCTCGAGAAACGGGCGAACGTCACTCTCTGCTGGCAACGCCACGCCACCGTCTCGGGGCGAGGCGAAGAGTCCACGCGCGAACGCGACGCGTTCGGCGAGGTCGACGTACTGGTCGAGCGCTTTGCCTTCGAGATGTGATTCCGGCGGGAATCCCAGGGCGGCCTTCACCGCGATATCCTGGAACTCGTCGGGGATATCGGCCTTCTTCTGCGGCTTGCCAGACCAGTCGGTGACGAGGCCCTCAGGCGTTCGAATCGTGTCCTGATTCGCGAGTACGAGCAGCTTTTCCGCCCGGAAATCGTAGACGAGGAGCGTCTTGCGTTTGTCGGTCTCGAAGACGGTCGGATAGCAGTACGCGAAGACGAACAACCGTCGCGACTGGCTGTCGAATCCGAGGCCGTAGAGCGAGTCGAACAGACGGCCCCCGCGCGACGGATCGCCGAACTCGCAGACGAACTCTCCAGTCTCGGTGTCGATGACATGAACGCGATGGTCCCATCCCCAGTCGGATTCGTCGGGCGGCTGGTGGCGGCACTCGACCCCGAACGCGAGGAAGCGTCCGGTTGGGTCCCACGCCATGTGCCGAATCTCGGAGTCGTCGGCGTTCGGGACATGGAAGGTCTTGTCGAACCACTTGCCGGGCGAGCTGGCGAGGGTGTTCCAGTCGCCGATGTGGATACCGCATTTGGAGCCGCAGACGGCCAGAGCCGCGCGACGTCCGCCCGGAGTCAACGCGATCGCGGTGCCTTTCACCCGGCGCTCGCGTCCATCGGTGGCCATGATGGCGATGTGCTCGTCGCCCACGCCAATCAGGTACTGGCCGTCGGGCGAGAACTGCGGGGGTCCTTCGGACTCGACATCGGTCTGGCGGATGAGCGCGCCGGTCTCGGGGCTGAAGAGCGAGAGCGGCGAGCCGAGCGCGCCGAGTTTGCCGTCGGGGCTGATGGCGACGGAGGCGTCAGGACCGCAGAAATCCGAGCTCTGCAGCGGTTCGGGTACCGGCAGAACCTCGCCGTCTCCCCCTGTGACGAGGTCGAATCGACGCATCGTTTCGTCCCATCCGTCGAAGCCGATGAAGAAGCTGTTGTCGGGTGCGAAACCGAGCGCGTCGTCGTCGGTCATCGGGTGGAGTACGCGGACGAGCTCCATCTTGTCGACGTCGAACAAGCGGCCGGCGCCGTCCCACGAAAGCACCATGAGCTTCGAGTCCGCACTGAGCGCCCAGTTCTCGACGTAGCGCCCGCGGTTGTCTGCGCCATCGAACTCACCGAGCGTCTCGGAGCCGAGTGAGGCGCCGCGTGCTTTGGCGGCGAGCCAGGGGTTGTGGAGCGACAGGCGTTCGTCGTCGACCGAGGCTTCGAGCTGTTTCGGGGCGACCGAGGTCGAGGCTCGAAGCGCCGAAAGTCGCGACAACACTTCGTCTGCGCTGCCCGGGCGGTTCTCGGGCACGCGGTCGATCATCCGTTCGATGGCGATGCGGAGGCGGCCATCCATGGGGCGGTCGCGCAACAGCTCGTCGAGCTGCATCGCGCCGGAGGCGAACGGCATAGCTTCAGGTTCGCTGCCGGTCCAGACGGCGAGGAAGGTCATGCCGAGGCCGTAGAGGTCGCTCGACGGGAACGCTTTGCCGATAAACTGCTCGGTCGGCGCGTATCCAAAGGTGCCGGCGGCCGTCGACGAGATGGTCGACTCCGACTTGATGGCGGCTTGGACCGTTCCAAAGTCGATGAGGAACGGCTCGTTGTCGCCGTTCCGCAGGATGATGTTGTTGGGGTTGATGTCGCGGTGGATGACCGGCGGGTCGAGCGCATGCAGGTACGCGCAGACCTCGAGCATCTTCAGGAACCACGCGGTCATCAGCGCTTCGTCGAGCGGCTCACCAGCCCGCAAGACCTCGCGGAGCGTGCGACCTTCGATGAAGTCTTGGACGATGATGAGCCCGCCGCCGTCGTCCTCGGTGAACGAGTCGACGTAGTTCGGGATGTTGGGGTGGTCGAGCTGTTCGAGGACGCGGGCTTCGCGCTCGAAGAGCTCCATGGCCTTCCAGTCGTCGAGCCGGTCGACGCGCAGGCGTTTCATCACGACGGGATGCCCGTCTGCGGCAGTGGCGAGGAAGGTTTCGCCGAAGCCGCCTTCACCGAGTTTACGTTGTACCTCGTAGTTCGCGGCTTCGATCATGCGCGCTACCCCTGTTCGTCGTCTTCATCGTCGAGATGAATGCGGATGGCGGGTGTTTCCATGTCCTCGAATTGCCCGTTGCGCACGGCCCACACGAAGGCGGCGACGGCGCCGGCCGCGAGGAGGAGGGCGAGGGGTACGAGGAGGTAGAGGATGTCCATGGGGGGACGATACTGCGAAATGTTGTCCGGGGTCTAACGCCTCAGACGAGCCAAGGGCTCGTCTGAGGGCTGGCCTCCCGGGTACTCGCCTCTCGGAGGCCGTGCTGTCTACAGGTCGACCCGTCCGGCCAAAAGGCGACACCGACGCGTTCGACCCCGGTGCATGAGTCCACGACCAACCGGAGGCGGTTGGACCTTGCACGACTGACCATCGAAGGATGTTCGCACGCCTCCGAAGTGACCCTTTGGTGCACAAGTTCTGGCCCGCTACAGACAGCGGTCGACGCGGAACCTGGCGTGGCTACAACCCGCACCAGTAGTACAGCTGCTTACCTTCTTCGACGGCTTTCTTCGACAGCTCCCACAGCTGGTTGCCGACGAGTTCGAAGACTTCCTGTGGGTACGTCTGCATCTCCTCGTTTTCGAGAATCTGCTCGAGTTCTGCCTGGCTGAGCGCGGCAATTTCGGTGAACCGGGGAACTGGCAAAATCCAGCCGTCTTCGGAGTCTTCAGGGCTAATGAGCTCCATCTGCACCGCTTCGCCCGTGAAGATCTCAACGAGTTCTTCGACCTCGGGCGCCATGATTCGGCGGCCCTTGGCGAGGAGGTCTTCGGGCCATTCGAATTCGTCGAAATCGAGTGCGTCGTCGGGGGAGGAAACGAAGAAACAGTAGAGGGTGGACATGGTCGGCCGTTGTTCAGGTGGGAAGGTCGAAGGGATAGTACACGAGGTCCCGGGCGACGAGTTCTCTGAACACCTCAGATTCTTCTTTCCGTTCGGGAACCTGATTCACCACGAATTCCCATCGCTCGACATCTTCGGCAATGAATTCGAAGATCCCGACTTCTCGTGCTTCCGGAAACCCCAGAAACGTTTCTCGATTTGCGCCGAAGAAGTGACGGCTCATTCGAACATGCTCGAAGGGAACCCCGCTTATTTCGACCTCGCCTGAGCACTCGGTTAGGTCGACCGCGAAATCGTTCTCGTCGCGAAGCTCTGGGGTTCCTCGAATCAGGTAGCCTTTGATCTTCTTGCCGCCCTTTATGACTAAGTTCCGGTATCGAAACTCCTGCTCCATGTCGAGTCCGTCGAACTTGGAGTCCTCGATGCGCAGGCCAAACGCCTTTCCTTGGTCCAGCATCATTGGATAGCCGCTAACGCAACGTCTGAATGTGACGTTCTCCATCCGATAGAAATCGCCGCGTTTGGACGACAGGTGAACCCATCCGATTTCTTCGTTTTCGTACAAGGCGTC
>CAYLMO010000144.1:0-8511 GCA_964384605.1 uncultured Bradymonadales bacterium
TCGATGAAGCTTCTGTGACAATCAGCTGTGCCCCTTGCCCTTCGCTGCTCAGCCCTTACAACTACCGCGCCGACCACGACGAGGTACCTTGTGGGCAACAGCAACAGCATCGACGGGCGATTCTTCCTCCAGAGCCTCATCGGCAAAGGTGGGATGGGCGAGGTCTGGCGGGGCACGCAACAGCCGCTCGGCCGGCCGGTGGCGGTCAAGTTGCTCCGCCGCGAACTCTCCGCGGAGAGCGACATTCGGCGCCGCTTCGCGCGTGAAGCGCGTGCGGCGAGCGCGTTGAATCACCACAACATCATCTCGCTGTACGACTTTGGGGTCGACGCCAACAGTCGGCTCTACATCGCGATGGAGCTCGCGGACGGCCCGTCGTTGGCCGACCTCATCGACACCGGCGTCGTGCTCTCGGCCGCACAAATCCTCGACCTCGCCGACCAAATCCTCTCTGGGCTAGCGCACGCTCACGCCCGGGGCGTCGTGCATCGAGACCTCAAGCCCGACAACGTCGTGTTTGCGCAACAGAGCCTGCCGGCAACGCTGGGAATCGCGAAGATCGTGGACTTCGGCATCGCAAGCGTGGCGGGGCAAGACACCGACGAAGAACCGAACGAAGGGCCCAGAACAGCGCTCGGCACACCGCGCTACATGAGCCCGGAACAGGCGCTCGGGGGTCGCAACCTGTCGCCGCGAACCGACCTCTACAACGTCGGCCTCATCCTGTGGGAAGTCGTCGCCGGTCGCCCGGTGTTTGGCGCGCTCGACGGCCTGGAGGTGATGGAACACCACGTCTACGAGGCGACCGACGACCTTCGCGACCTCGCGCGGGTCGAGCTGCCCGAACTCTTTTACGACGCGCTCGACAAGGCGCTCTCGAAACGCGCGCACGACCGCTGGGCGTCTGCGGGAGAGATGCGCGACGCGCTGCTGCCGGCGATGGAAGAAGCCCGCGAAGAACGGCACGTAGCACCGCGACTGGAGACTTCGCGAGCCGCCGACTCCACCAGCGATCTTCCGGTCATCCCTCGGCTTCCGTTCGTCGGGCGAGAGCAGGAACGAGAGCTCTTCGAGTCGGCGTTTGCCCGCGCGCTTCAGAACCGGCGCGGCTCGCTGATCCTGGTCGAAGGCAGCCCCGGAGTCGGCAAGAGTCGGCTCGTGAATTGGGCGCGCGAAACGGTCGAAGAGGCCGGGGACATGCGGGCCAACGTAGGTTCGTTCACTCAAGGTGACCGGTCGAACTTGCGTGGAGTCCAGGAGGTGTTCGAGACCATCTTTCGAACCCGCGGGTTCCACCGCTCCGACGTCTTCGCGCGCGTCGGATCCCGACTCGCCGAGTGGGGCCATCGCTCGCCGGAGGACCGCGACGCGATCGTCGATTTCTTGCGTCCGACGAGCGAGGCCGAGACTCGTCCGCACGAGGTCTCGCGCCTGTTTGCGACGCTCCTGCGCGTGCTGACGGTGGCCGCCGAAACCCAACCTCGCCTCATCGTTCTCGAAGATCTCCACTGGGCTGGCCCGGAGGCGTTCGACTTCCTCGACCACCTTGCGGTCGAGTTTCGGCACCGAGACATCCCGGTCGTCGTGGTGGGCACGTATCGCGGCCAAGAGATTCAGGCCCGCGAGACCCTCTCGAACCGCCTCGCCGCCCTCTCGAGGTATCTGGGCGAGACCGTGGAGCGTGTGGAGCTCGGCCGGCTCGATCGGCACGCCGGCCGGGTGTTGCTCGAGGCCATCTTGCCCGTCACAGACGAGGTCGCCGACGTGGTGATGGAACGGAGCAACGGCATTCCATTGCACGCGATCACGCTGCTTCGATACCTCCAAGCCGAGGACCTTCTGCAGCTGAAGGACCGCCGCTGGACCGCACGAGACATGGCCGACGTGCGCGAGGCCGTACCCCCGAACCTCGGCAGTTTGTTCGAGCGGCGCCTCGCACAGGTCGAGCTGCGACATGGCGGACTTCCCCTTCGCGACATCGCGGTCGCCGGCGCAGTCGCCGGACTTCGATTCGACTTTCGCGTGGTCGAGCAGATGGTGGCGAGCGAGGTCGGTGTCGACCAGTTCGACGAAGGATTCGACGTGCTGCTGCAGGAGGAGTTCGTCATCGCCGACGAGCGCGGTGGCGACGCCTATGCGTTCTCGCACGCGCTCTTGCGCGATTGGCTGCTCGGCGAAGGGCGCCGAGACGGGTGGGCCGCGCTGCACCGAAAGGCTGCGGTCGCCAAAGAGAACCTGGTCGGCAATCGAGTTGCGGAGCATGGCGTCGATATCGCTTGGCACTGGCGCGAGGCGGGCGAATGGCACAAGTCGGTCGACTGGTACGCTCGCACGGCCGCGGTAGCGGGGCCGAACTTCGCGCCGCGCCAGGCGGCGAAGTCGCTTAAGGCCGCAGTGCGCCTCATCGACGAGCAGCTCGACCTCGACACCGACACGGTGCATCCGTTCCGCGCTGGAGTGGCCGACGAGCGCTTCGTCGCCATCGGGTTCTCCAAGGTGCGTCTACTTCAGATGCTCATCGACCTCGGCAATCTGTACGAAGGTTTTGGCGACTTCGCCGCGGCCGAGCGGACGTTCCGACGGGTCGTGGTGCAAGTTGGGCCGCCCGAAGCGGACCTCGCGCCGGAGATTCGCGCTTCGGTCGCGCACGCGTGGCTCGGGATTGGGCACGTATCGCGCCAACGCGGCGACCTCGAAGGTGCGTGGTGGGCATTCGAGCGCGTGCTCGAGCTTTCGGCCGACTTGCCCGACGAACCGCAAGTGTTCGAGCGCGGAACGCGAGGACTCGCGCGGCTTTCTTGGCTGCGATCGGAGTACGCAGAAGCCGAACGCTGGGGTCAAATGGCCCGCGAGTCGGCGGCCTCCCGCGGCGACTTGGACGGCGAGGCGGTGGCGTTGTGGATGTTGGGCGACGTCGCGCGCGTGATGGGCGACCACGATGTCGCAGCGGAGCGCTACGAAGGCTCGCTGAGCCGGCACCAGGAGACATCGAACCAGGTCGGCATCGCCCGAAATCTGTTGAGTATGGGGCAGCTCGCGCGACACAGGCACCGCTGGGACGCGGCCAAAGACCTGTACAGCCGCGCGCTTCGGCTCTGGAGGTCTCTCGGCAACCGGCGCGGTGCCGGCCAAGCCCTGAACGGGCTGGGCGAAATCGCGCGGTTCCAGAAGCGCTACGCGGACGCCGCCGAGGCCTACGTCGAAGCCACGGAGATCTTCGCCAGCATTGGCGCGAACTACGACCTCGCCGTCGCCACGGCAAATCTCGGGATCAACGCCCTGGGGCTCGGTCAGTTCGAAGAGGCGCAGGCCGCGCTCGAGTCGGCGCGCAAGCTCATCGAAGACCAGAACTACCCGTATCTATCTGCGGGGATCGACTTTCACCGCGCGCTCTTGCTGGAGCACCAGCAGCACGGCGACGAGCCGGCGGATGCGCCGGTGCCCGAGCTCGACTACGCGCTGCCTCTGGAGCAGATGGCGGAGCTTCGAGCGGCGAAGGGGGAGGTCGAAGAGGCGTCGAAACTACTGCGCCGAGCTCGAGAGATTTATCGCAGACTCGAGCTCGACGCGGAGGTGGAGAGGCTAGACGCGGCGCTTAGCCGGTAGTGCGGTAGGCGCCGTCGTGCTCCGATTCGTCGGGCGCGTCAGCTGGCTGCAGGTTCTGCACGCACGATTCGGAACGAATCGAGTAGACGCAGACCGAGCGAGACGAGCGGCGCAGGAAGAGGAACTGATCGTCAGCTGAGATGTTGAGGTGCGTGGGGAAGAACGGCGCGTCGATGTACTGCGTGGCGGCGGCGTCGAGATCGATGTGGAACATGTAGTTCGAGGTGTTCACGTCGGCTTCGACGTCGTCGGTCGAGGTGCCTCGGAGACCGTAGACATCGCGCGAATCGCTGGTCATTGCGAAGTGGTCGAGCTGCACGGCCGGGCCGTCGAGCGTCTGGAACCGGCCGTCGGCGAGGTCGAAGATTCGAGTCGCGCCGTCCATGACGTCGTCGACGAGGACCACGCGGCCGTCAGGAGTAACGGAGTAGCGCGGCAGGTGCTCACCGACCGGATGCAGGGTGAACTTGGTGGTGTTCGTGTCGATGACCATCAGGTGGTAGCGAGCAGCGCCTTCGTTGGCCGCCGGAATCTGCGAGGGGTCTTCGAAGAGCGACTCATCCATGTTGGTCGAGTCGAGCCATGCCACAGCCTGGTGGCCGGTCGCCGATATGGAGACAGGGCCAAAGCCGGGGAGGTTCTTCACGAACGACTCGTCGCCGATCGAGAGGTCGATGACCGAGACCGGGTCTTTGCGGCACGAGAGTGGCGCGAGGAGCGCGTATCGGGAGTCGCCGCTGACGGCGAGTCGGTCGGAGCAGTTGGGCACCGAGAACGAGCGCATGTCGCCGTTCTTCAGGTCAACGATCGTGATGGGCGTGGAAGGACCTTCGTCGGTCGGCTCCCAGGAGTGTGCCGAGACGACGATGGCTCGCGTGTCGTCGGCGAGTACGTGGAGGTCGACGATGGCGGCCGGAGCATTGTGCTCGCGCAGAACCTCGCCCGAAGCGGTGTCGACGACGGAGATGTGGGTTCCGCTCGTGACGACGAGGCGGTTGTCGTTCGAGGTCGCGGCGAGCCGGAGCGCATGTACGGAGGTGTCGTGCATCGGGAGCGACCAGAGGACTTCGGCGGACATCACGTCGATCGCCTTGATGTCGTGGGAGTGGTCGGAACCGACCCAGATCTCGTCGCGTTCGTTCGCAAACTCGAGGCGGGTGGGGCCGTCGACGGGGAGTCGATAGACGCCGCCCGATTCGGGCAAGCCGACGGAGAGTTCCTGGTCGTTCTGGAAAATGACGTAGTCACCGGTGGGTGCGACGCCGATGTTGCCGAGGCCAACGGTGATACCGCCGGGGGCGTCGCCGACTCCTTGTCGATTGAAGTTGGCGCCACCGGCATCGGGGCAGCCGAATCCGGTAAAGATTGCCGTGGTCGCAATGAGTGCGGCGGCCGCGTAGGTCGACGAGAAGTTCTTGCGCATGTGGGGCCTCGTTGGGTTGTGCCCATTCTAACAGAATCGATTTTCGAACGCAGAATTGTAAAGCGAATGGCGTGCCAGCGATGACTCGTCAATCACCAGAATGAGCGCAACGCCATATTCTATGCGGGGATCGTGGAGTTCTCATAGGACGAAGGGGTCGCTAACCCCCTGCGATTTCTGGAAAAACCTTTGTCCGATCGTGCCATGGAGGTCGGTGGATGGAGCATCGATTGTCCATCGTGAGAGGGGGTGAGAATGAAAAAACCGCGCTCTCGGCCTCAAAAAGCGCGATTACGCCTTAACGATCGCCCGAAACGATGCTAAAGGTGCGCCCCCCGTCGCGAATAACTGTTGCGGGGCTACCCATTTTCAGTTGAGAGGAATCAACATGTCGACGTCTGTTGAAAAGATTTTCACGCTCCTTGATGAAACCCGTTCGGACTTCGAGAGCGGATACGGCGGAACCAAAGCCGCTGCTCGTCGCGCTCGTAAGGCCCTCCAAGAGATCCGCGGCCTCGCGTACGACTCGCGCCAAGAGCTCCTGGCGATCATGAAGGAAGAAGACAAGCCGAAGGACATCTCGCTCGGCGAGTAATCTTCGACGAAATGAGAAAAGGCGATGCCATCGTGGCATCGCCTTTTTTCGTTCTTGGTCTGTGAGAAGGTTTGATGCCGCCGCGAGGACTAGCTCTGCACGCCCGGCAACCCTCGCAGAGCGTGGTGGAGCTCTTGGTCGTGCGGCGCCCGATGGCCGAAGCCCTGGATATTCGGCGCGAAGAAGCGCACGAACGCGCGCGACACGATGTAGGTCTTGCCAGCCCATCCGACCCAGGTGCGGCCTTCGAGCACACGGCAGCCGTTCCGCAGAATCTTCAGGCCGATGGCGCGGTAGAGACGCGCGGCGACGAGAATCGCGAACCGAGACCGAGCGGGAATGAAGGCGAGGCCGACGTCGGCGGAGCCATAATAGACTTCGGCCATCTCGAGCAGGTCGCGCACTACCCAACCGACCGCATCGGCATCTGCAGTGCCGGCGAGGAGGTCTTCCGGTTCGACGCCTTGGGCGCGCAAGCGCTCGGCCGGCAGGTAGACTCGGCCACGTCCGGCGTCTTCGAGAACGTCGCGCGAGATGTTCGTGATCTGCATGGCGACGCCGAGATCGATGGCGTGCGGCAGGGCGTCGCGGTCGTCGACGCCGAGCACGGCGCACATCATCAAACCTACGGTGCCGGCGACCCGATAGCAGTAGCGGAGCAGCTGCGCGTCGGTCTGGAAGATGACGTCGCCCAGGTCGGACTGAACGCCTTCGATGAGTTCGAGCGCGTATCGAATGTCCATCGACCGTCGCTCGGAGACCTCGAGGAACGCCTGGACCAGCGGCCGCGGCTCAGCTTCGCCGACCAGCTCGGCACGCAGGAAGCCCAGCTCGATGGCGGCGCGTTCTTCGTCGGCTGCTTCGTCGGCAGTGTCGTCGACGAGGCGGCAGAACGCATAGACCACCGAAGCGTCGTCGCGCTGTTCTGGCGCGAGGAACCTCGAGGCCCACTTGAACGACCGGGCGTGCTTCGAGAGCACGGCCCGGCTGTCCTGAACTACGGCAAGAGCAGTGCTCACGCGGTCTTCCTTTGCTCCCAGGTAGGCAGCGGGAGCGCCTCGGACGGTGATGGATCTTCGATCATCCGCTCGACGACCTTGGCGGTCGAGAGGACTCCCGGAAGACCTGCGCCCGGGTGGGTGCCGGCGCCGACGAAGTAGAGACCTTCTACGTCTTCAGAGTCGTTGTGGTATCGGAACCAGGCCGACTGGGTCAGCTTGGGTTCCGGCCCGAACGCCGCGCCGTCCATGGAGCGCATCTCCTCGAGGAAGTAGTCCGGCGTGATGCACTTCTTCGTGACGATGTTCTCACGAAGCCCAGGCAGCATGCGGTTCTCGAGCTCTTCGAGGATTTTCTCGAAGTACTCGTCTTTGATGTCTTCCCAGTTCACACCCGCCTTGAGGTTCGGCACGGGCGAGAGGACGTACATGTTCTCGTGCCCGTCGGGCGCGACCGACGGATCGGTGCGCGTGGGTGCATGCAGGTAGAGCGAAAAGTCGTCGGCGAGCTTCTTCTTGTTGAAGATGTCGTCGAGGAGGCCCTTGTAGCGAGGTCCGAGGACGATGGTGTGGTGCGCCTGCTCGGGCCAGACTTTCTTGGTGCCCATGTATCCGACGAAGAGCGACATCGAATTGTCGACGCCTTTGACGCGACGGTCGGAGTGCTTTCGGCGGTGCTTGGGGTCGATCATCTTGTTGTAGACCATCGACGGGTCGGCGTTCGAGACGACGCGCGACACTGCGGTTCGCTCGCCCGACTCGGTGATGACCGCGCTGGCGCGGCCGTTCGTGACTTCGATCTCGCCGATCGGGCTGTTGTAGTGGATCTCCACGCCGAGCTCGCCCAACAGACGGACCATCGCCTGAATGATCGAGGTCGTTCCGCCGAGAGCGTAATGGACGCCCCACTTGCGCTCGAGCCAGTGGATGAGCAGGTAGATGGAAGTGGTGTTGAACGGGTTTCCGCCGATGAGCAGCGGCTGGAACGTAAACGCCTGCCGCAGCCGCTCGTCTTTGATGTACTTCGAGACGAGGCCGTACACCGTTCGGTAGTTTTGCAGCTTCATCATGTCGGGCACGACTTTGATCATGTCCCAGACTTTCGAGAACGGCTGGTCGACGAGCTCCATGTAACCGACGTCGAAGATGCGTCGGCTGTGGTCGGCGAGCTTGAGGTAGCCGTCGACGTCGTCGGGGTTGAACTCCCGGATGTTCTCGATCAGGCGGTCTTCCTCGCCGACGTAATCGAACACCGAACCGTCGTGGTAGTTGATCCGGTAAAACGGATCGACCGGGACGAGGCTGTAGTAGTCGCGCCAATCGCGGCCGACGAGGTCGAAGAGCTCTTCGAACAGGTAAGGCGCGGTGATCACGGTCGGGCCCGCGTCGAACGAGAAGCCGTCTTGCTTGAAGACGCGCGCCCGGCCGCCGGGCTGGTCGCCCGCTTCGAACATCACGACGGGGTAGCCTTTCGCGCGGAGGCGAATGGCGGTGGCGAGTCCTCCGACTCCAGTTCCGATGACTGCAATGGGATCCATGTTCACTCCTTGGCGGGCTGTTGCCCGGTTCGCGTCTTTGGATGCGTCCCTGCCCGATTTGTTACATGAGTTGGTGCGGATTGATCGTTTCGGCACGAAATCCGAATTCTTCGAATATCATGAACAGTGTGATTGATGTGATGGCGTTTACGCGAGATCGGTTCGTCAATTCGCGTTATTTCGGGGGGTGATGGGGGAGGCGAGGTCGGCCTGAGAGACGACGCGGGAGGCGGAGACGGACCGGTTGCTCGGCCTTCGGCGTGGTTTCTCGGCCTTCGGCGTGGTTGCTCGGCCTTCGGACTGGTTTCTTCGGCCTTCGGCCTGGTTTCTTCGGCCTTCGGCCTGGTTGCT
>CAYLMO010000145.1:0-5481 GCA_964384605.1 uncultured Bradymonadales bacterium
AGCTCGCGATGGCTCACCAACCACATCGGAAACTCGATCGTGATGTCGGGCAGCACGCGCTCGAAGGCCTCGTCGGCCTCGCCAGCGTGCTCCATCATGATGCAGATTCCAACGCCGCGGCGACACAGTTCCCACTGCACGAGATGGCTCTGCGCGACGACAGGAAACTGGTCGCGTCGCATCTCGAGGCCGAGCTGCGCGAGTCCGGAGATCATGACGTCTTCGCGATCGAAGGCGAAGATTTCGGCGCGCGTCATGTCTTGTGGCGTGTGGATCGGGCCGACTCGCTCGAGATAGTCGGCGGAGGCGTAGAGGCCGGCGCGGGCGCTGCCGAGGCGGCGACCGACCAGGTCGGGCTGTTTCGGCTCGAAGTTACGAATCGCGATGTCGGCTTCGCGTCGCGTGAGGTCGCGGGTTTCGTTTGTAGCGACGAGTTCGATCTCGATGCCGGGCTGCTCGAGTCGGAGCTCCGCGAGGATTGGCGGAAGCATGAACGCCGTGATTGCCTCACTCGCCGTGATGGCGACGGTGCCGGCAATCTCGGTCTCGCGGCCGGTCGCGGTGAGCGAGAACCGATTCGCCGCCTCGCCCATCGCTCGAACATGTTCGATGAGATCGAGGGCAGATTCTGTGGGGACCAGCGAGTTGCCGACGCGTTCGAAGAGCGTGACTCCGAGCTCGTCTTCGAGCTGCGCGACCTGGCGGCCAATCGTGGGTTGGGTGGTGTCGAGCGCCCGGGCGGCGGCCGAAAAGCTGCCCTCCTCGACCGTCACGAGGAATGCCCGCGCCCGGTTCCAATCAAACTGTAACGTTCGCCAGTCCATACATTTTTGTATAGCACGACAACAACTTCGGCCAATTGGAAAACATTTACGTTTCGATAGCCTCGGAGGTGCGAGAAGGACAGCGATTGACGCGTCCGCGAATCGAGACCGAGGAGGTCACAATGAGAGCTGCAGCCACCCCTGTGTATGGCGAACCGTCGGTGTTTGAACTTCGTGAACTCGCGCGTCCCGAACCGGCGGCGGGCGAAGTCTTGGTCGAAGTGTTTGCCTCACCAGTCACCGCTGGCGACCGCCGCCTGCGCGCGGCCGACTACCCCGGCGTGCTCGCCAACATCGCCGGACGCCTGTTGATGGGCGTGACGAGGCCGCGCGTGCCGGTGCAGGGCTCGATGTATGCCGGGCGCGTGGTCGCAGTCGGGCCAGACGTGACCGCATGGAAGGTGGGCGACGACGTGTTCGGTAGCGTCGACAACGGCGCCTACGCTCAGTTTGTCGTGGCCAAGGCCGAGGGTCCCATCGCGAGGATTCCGCGCAACGTGTCGTACAAAGAGGCGGCCGACGTGCCGTACGGCGGAGTGACCGCGCTTCGTTTCTTGCGCGACCTGGTGGGGTTAGAAGCGGGCGACCACATCTTGATCGTCGGCGCGAGCGGCGGCGTCGGGCGGTACGCGATTCAGGTCGCGAAGGCGCTCGGCGCGCGAGTGACCGCGGTAGCGGGCGACGGCTCTGAAGAGCTCGTCCGCGGGCTCGGCGCCGACGAATTCATCGACTATCAGCAGCAGGATTGGCGCGCGAATGGCGAGCGGTACGACGTAATCTTCGATATCGCGGATGCGACTTCGTACGCGGAGGCCCGCGGTTCGCTCGCCGCAGACGGCTGCTTCGCGACCGTGTTCATGACGGTCGGCGTGTTCTGGAGTAACGCCAAGGCGTCGGTCTTTGGCGGTCCGCGGGCGGTGACGGGCGTGGCGCTCGGCACCCCTGAAGACATGCGGACACTGCAGGAGTGGCTCGCCGACGGGCGTATTCGCGCGACGGTTGGTCGGTCATACGATCTGGCTCAGATCGCGGATGCGCACGCCGAGGCGGAGCTTGGCGGAATGGCGACCGTGATGGTGACGTCGCCTCGGCCGCGTGAACTGCGGGCCGTGGCTTGAGTAGTTGGACTACTCGACGTGAAATGGGCTGTCGGGGTCGTCTTCGTGGCGAATCTCATCGACCTCTTCGGCGTAGTTCTCGCCGGCATACAGCGCGTTGGGGCAATTGATGACGATGCCCGGCGTGTGGCTGACGTTGCGGTAGGCGTGCACGACACCGTGCGGGACTACGACGATCGTAGGCTTGTCGGCGCCCACGACGAGCTGCTGGTGGACATTGTAGGTCGGCGAATCTTCCCGATTGTCCCACATGTCGACCTTGAAGTTGCCGGGGCCGAGGAAGCAGAAGTAGTCGGTCTGGGCGACGTGTTCGTGCGGGCCACGGACCACGCCTGGCTCGGTCTGCGAGATGTACGTCATGACGGGCATGAACTCGCCGGGCACGTTGTCGGTGCGCCAGAGTTCCGCGAGCCAGCCACGCTCGTCGACGTGCTTGGCGATCGGTTTGACGACCACGTCTTCGATCTTCCCCTTCGTGAATTCGCGGCTCATTGATTGTCTCCCATCACCAGCTGGTTGGCGCGGTGGTAGCTCGGGAACGTGCCGGCGTCGGTCCACCAGCCCTCGAACGTTCCGAAGCTCATCGTGCCGGCTTTGATATAGGCGTTGTTCACGTCGGTGATCTCGAGTTCGCCGCGTGCGCTGGGTTCGAGGTCGTCGATAACCTCGAAGCAGTAGTCGTCGTAGAAGTAGATGCCGGTTACCGCGAGATTGCTCGGCGGGTCTTTGGGCTTCTCGATGATCTCGACGACAGCTTCGCCTTCGGTGCGGGCGACGCCGTAGCGATGCGGGTCTTCGACCGGCTTGAGGATGACGCGCGCGCCCTTCTCCTGCTCGCGATAGGCCGAGGCTTGGTCGGCGATCGAGTCCTCGAAGATGTTGTCGCCGAGGACGACGCAGATTCGCTCGCCTGCGGCGAAGTCGCGCGCGAGGCCGAGGGCTTCCGCGATTCCGCCAGCCTGGTCTTGGATCTTGAACGTGAACTCACACCCGTACTCTGCGCCGGAGCCGAGCAAGGTGACGATGTCGCCCATGTGCTCGGTGCCCGAGACGATGAGGATTTTGGTCATCCCCGCCTCTTTGAGCTTGTCGACGGCGTGCAGAAGCATCGGCTTCTCGCCGACCGGAAGGAGGTGTTTGTTCGTGACTTTGGTGAGCGGGAAGAGCCGGCTGCCAGTGCCGCCGGCGAGTACGACGCCTTTCATGGGTGCTCCTTGTGGGCAGAACGGTCACGCGTCCCAGATGGGACCGAGATTCTCGAGGTACCAGTGGACGGTGTGCCGGATTGCGTCTTCGAAAGTGTGTTGCGGCTCCCAGCCGAGCTCGTCGCGGATGCGGCTCGAGTCGATGGCGTAGCGGTGATCGTGGCCGGGGCGGTCGGTGACGAAGGTGATGAGTTCTTGGGAGCCTTCGCGGCCGAGCGCTTCGTCGACGAGGTCGCACAACAGGCGCACGAGCTCGATGTTCTGCCATTCGTTCTGGGTGCCGATGTTGTACGAGCGGCCCGACTCGCCGGCCTCGAAGACGCGCCAGATCGCGCGAGCGTGGTCTTCGACGTAGAGCCAGTCGCGGACGTTGGTGCCGTCGCCGTAGACCGGGAGCTGCTTCTTGTCGCGGATGTTGCGGATGATCACCGGGATGAGCTTCTCGGGGTACTGGTACGGCCCGAAGTTGTTGCTGCAGTTGGTGAGCACGACGTCGAGGCCGTAGGTCCGGTTGTACGCGCGGACCAGGTGGTCGCTCGAGGCTTTGCTCGCCGAGTACGGCGAGCTGGGGTCGTACGGGGTGTCTTCGGTGAAGAAGCCGGTGTCGCCGAGCGAGCCGAAGACTTCGTCTGTCGAGACGTGCAGAAAGCGGCCCTCGCCCTCGGCCCAGTGTTGGCGGGCGGCGTCGAGAAGGACGAACGTGCCGACGATGTTGGTCTCGATGAACGCCGCAGGACCAGTGATACTGCGGTCCACATGCGATTCGGCGGCGAGGTGGAGGACGCCGGTGGGTTGGAACTCGTCGAAGATGCGGGCGACCGCATCGGCGTCGGCGATGTCTTCTTCGTAGAACTCGATGTGGTCGAGGAGACCGTCGAGGTAGCGCTTGTTTCCGGCGTAGGTCAGCTTGTCGACGACAGCGATTTCGGCGTCAGTTTCGTCGTGCAGCAGCCTGACGAGGTTGGCGCCGATGAAGCCGGCGCCGCCGGTGATGAGGATGCGGTGCATCGTGAACTCCGTGACTCGATTTGGCGCGCACTATCGCAAAAGACCCGACCCGTGTCATGCGCCGCCTGAAACGAAAAAGCCCTCGCATTGGGCGAGGGCTTTGACCGAGCTTCGACGGCTTCAGTTGCCGGCGAGGCAGGAGTTCAGGTCGGCGGTGTCGGCCCAACCACAGGAGCCAGCGTTGCAGCCGCACGAGCCGAAGTTGCGGTAGCAAGCGTACTCTTCGCGCCACTCGCAAGTGGTGTAGGTCGCTTCAGCGGAGCACACCTGGCCGCTGCAGCCGGTGACCATGCAGTCGGCGTCGGTGACACACTCGGTTCCGGGAGGAAGCTCGCAGGTGCCGCTTGGGTTGAAGCCCATGTTGCAGTTCGGGTCGTTGGTTCCGTCGACGCACTGGTAGTCGCATTCGAGGCCGGTGTCGCACTGACGGCCGTACATCGAGCATGCATCACCTTCGAGCGCCGGACCGTCAGCTTCGCACTCGGTCTGCGAGGCGAACTGGTCGTACTCGCCAGGCACGTTGCAGGGGCTGGCGTACTGGCAGCAGGTGCCGGTCGCTGGGTCTTTGCCCCAGGTGATGACCTGAGCGCAGCGGACATTGGGCGGAGGCTGAACCGAGTAGCAGACGGGAGGAGCTGCGCACGCGCAGGTGTCGCAGCCGTCGGCGTCTTTTGCCCAACCGAACTCGCAGTACATTTCGCAGAGGACCGGGGCGCACTGGTTGGTTTCGCAGGTGCCACCGGCGCATTCGGTGGAGATGTAGAAGTCGCCGGAGTTCCACGAGTACTCGCGGACGAGCACAACGTAGCGGCCGGTGCGGTCGGCTTCGAACTGGATGTAGCTGTCGAATGTGCCGCCTTCGGGCGAGTCGTCGTTGCTGGCGACAACGTTGCCGTAGACGCCGCTAGGACGCTGCGGGCCGTAGAGGCCGATCACAGGGTCGAAGCTGCCGTCGGCTGCACCGACGCGAATGTCGACGATATCGCCGGCTTCGAGCTCGATTTCAAAGCCGTAGTAGTAGTTCGAGTACGTGGTTGCGTACGTGTCGAACGTGGTGTCGCCCATGAAGATTTCGCGGCGGAAATCCGTGTAGAAGCTGGTTCGCCAGTCGCCCTTGCCGGGTTCCGACGAGACGTCCGAGGGCATTTCGACTGGGGCTTTGGTTTCCGATTCGCCGCAGGCGACGGCCAGAAGAGCCACGAGGGCACACATCCAAACAGTAAGTTTACGCATTTTGACCCACACAGTATTCGCAGTTCATCCATCAATGGGCGGATTACTAGCGAAACCTACATGTAGGTGCAAGTGCGATTGCGCAGTGCGTCA
>CAYLMO010000145.1:5581-8447 GCA_964384605.1 uncultured Bradymonadales bacterium
AGCCACTCGTCGCGCCAAGCCTCGTACATGAGCACCGGCCACAACTGGTGATGACGCCCGGCTTTTCCGGAGCGATGGTCTTCCCAGGCTTTTGAGATGACCTCCACGTCGAAGTCCCCCGCCCGTCGCAGGCGATCGGGCGAGAGCAAATCGCCCGCCCATTCTTCGAGTTCGCCGCGCAACCAGCGGTCGATCGGCACTCCGAAGCCCATCTTCGGCCGCTCGAAAATCTCGCGCGGAACATGGTGTGCGAGAAGTTCGCGAAGTGCCCATTTTCCGACGCCGTCCCGAATCTTGTAGTCGAGCGGCAAGCTCCATGCGAACTCGAACACTCGATGGTCGAGCAGCGGCACGCGCGCCTCGAGGCTGACCGCCATGGTTGCGCGATCGACCTTCGTCAGGATGTCGTCGGGTAGATAGGTCATCGAGTCGAGCAACATCATCTGATGCGCGACATCGTGCAGGCGGCCGTCGAGCCCCGGTGCCGGCGGCTCCGTGCCGTTCAAAACGACTTCGGTCGGGCTCGGCCATTGCGACACCAGAATCTGGTAGAGCTCCGATGGAGTGTTGCTCGGAAGCACAGCCGCGAGCTTCGCGAGTTTCTCGGCCGGCAAGCGGACCGGCCCTGAATCGCCGAGCCGATCGAACACTGATTCCCATCGGTCGTGGCCAACTCGCTGCACGCCGCGGGCGGCCAGTTTGCGTGCAGCCCGAGGGATTCGGCGGGCGACTTCCCACACTCTAGGACCCCAGAGGTGGCGATTGTAGCCCCCGAAGAGCTCGTCGCCGCCATCTCCTGAGAGTGCAACGGTGACGTCTTGTCGCGCGAGCTGCGCGACCAAGTACGTCGGGATCTGACTCGAATCGGCGAATGGCTCGTCGAACATCCGCGGCAGTTTCGGAATGACATCCAGGCAATCTTGCGGGGTCACGATGAGCTCGGTGTGCTCCGTGCCCAAAGCCTTCGACACCGCCCTCGCGTGCGACGATTCGTCGTAGGCAGATTCCTCGAACCCGATCGAGAACGTACGAATCGACTCTTCGCTTCGCTGCTGCATGAGCGCGACGATGAGCGAAGAATCGATGCCGCCCGAGAGAAACGCGCCCAGAGGAACGTCGGACACGAGGCGGTCTTCCACCGCTTCGCCCAAAACCGCCCCGAGGCGGTTCACGGCCTGCTCAGGAGTTCCTCGAAACGCCTCCCGCGCCGCTGCTTCGGCCGCGCGTACAGGGTCCCAGAACCGCTTGGTATGCGGCGTTGCGGATGGTCCGCCAACGGTCAGGATGTGTCCCGGCTCGAGCTTCTTGATGCCGTCGAAGATTGCGTGCGGAGCCGGCACGTAGGAGTAGCGCAGATATGCAGACAATGCCGTGCGTTCAACGCGGCGGTCGAACGCGGGAAAACGAGTTAGCGACGACAGTTCGGAACCGAACAACAAGCTGCCCCCGGCCCGCCCCCAATAGAGAGGTTTGATGCCCAGACGGTCGCGTACGAGCGAAAGCTCACGACGATCGCGGTCCCAAAGGGCGAAGGCGAACATGCCAATCGCTTGCTCCACTGTGCGCAGAAGTCCCCAGCGAGAGATGGCCTCGACGAGTACTTCGGTGTCCGACTCGCCGCGAAAGTCTGTGACGCCGTCGACCTCGAGCGACCTCCGAAGGTCGCGGTAGTTGTAGATTTCGCCGTTGAAGGTGAGGACGAAGCGACCGCTCGCGCTCACCATCGGCTGCGCACCGTCTTCAGACAGATCGATGATGGCGAGACGCCGGTGTCCGAGCGCGACGCCGGCGTCGGCGTCGACCCAGGTGCCCGAACCGTCGGGGCCGCGATGCGTCACTGCTGCGGCCATGTCGGCCACGATCGCTTCGGCGTCGCGAATGACGGATTCGTCGCGGGTCCAAAACCCGGTTATGCCACACATGGCGGTCTCGCTACTGGTTCTGGAACCATTCGACAGTTCGCCGCAGCCCTTCGTCGACTTCGACGAGCGGCTGATAGCCGATCGACTTCTGAGCGAGCGAGATGTCGGCGAGGCTGTCGCGAACGTCGCCGGGGCGGGGGTCGGTGTGGACCGCTTTGACGTCGCAGTCGAGGTGCTTGGCGATCGACTCCCACAGCTGATTGATGCTGATGCGGTCGCCACAAGCGACGTTCATGATCGTGCCGCCAATGCCGTGCGCCGCTTCAGCGGCCGCAAGGTTCGCAGCCACCACGTTCTCGATGAACGTGAAGTCCCTCGTTTGCTCGCCGTCACCGTGAATCTCGGGGGCCTGGCCACGCATGGCGAGGTCGATGAAGCGCGGAATGACCGCGGCGTAGGCGCCTTTCGGGTCTTGGCGCGGGCCGAAGACGTTGAAGTAGCGGAGGCCGACGGCCGGTAGGTCGTAGAGGTCGGCGAACGTGCGGATGTAACGCTCGCCGGCGAGCTTCGTGATGGCGTACGGGCTCATCGGCCGTTCGGGCATGGTCTCGACTTTGGGGAGCGTCGGCGTGTCGCCATAGACCGAGCTCGAGGCCGCGAACGTCATCCCCTTCACGCCCGCGTCGCGAGCGGCGATGAGCATGTTCAGCGTGCCGGTGGCGTTGGCGTCGTGGCTGGTGCGTGGGTCGGCGATCGATCGAGGGACCGAGCCGAGCGCAGCCTGGTGAAGGACGTAGTCGACGCCTTCACACGCCGTGTTGCACGAGTCGAGGTCGCGGATGTCGCCCTCGATGAAGTGCATCTTGTCGAGGTTGTGCTCGATGTTGTGGCGGTAGCCGGTGGAGAAGTCGTCGAGTCCGACGACTTCGTGGCCCTGTTCGACGAGTGCGTCGACAAGGTGGCTTCCGATGAATCCGGCGCAGCCGGTGACGAGGTATTTCATG
>CAYLMO010000146.1:0-8282 GCA_964384605.1 uncultured Bradymonadales bacterium
CCCCTCAACTCGTCGGCACCCCACTCAACCCAATCACAAACTCCCCACTCGACAACTCGATCATCCGATTCCCCTTCGCCGGCCGACCCATCGGCGGAAACACGTGTGCCTCGAGCCGATGCACACGCCCCAGGTTCGTCGTAATCACCAGGTCCTGCGACGGGTCCACCGGCACCACACCCGCCACCCGGTCGCTCGGGTCGAGCTTGCACACCTGCATACCGCCGCCGCCGCGACCTTGCGTACGGAAGTCCTCGAAGCTGATCCGCTTGCCGAGACCCTGCTCGGTCAGAACGGCCAGTTGCTCGACCCCCTCATCGCCACGGAACGCGCCGACGATGCAGTCGCCGTCTCCCTCGAGCTTCATCATGTTCACGCCTACCGCCTTGCGACCCATCGTGCGCAGGTCCTTCTTGCCGTCGAAGTGAATGCCCAACCCCATCGCCGATGCGCAAAACACCGTCGAACGCAGCGGCGCCGTCCAGATCGCGACCGGCTCGTCGCCGTCGTTGACCAAGAATGCCTCGCGTCCGGTGCGGTCGAGCGCTCGTCCGATCTCTTTGATGTCGCTCGCTTTCCCTTTGCCCTCGCGCGTCACGTGGATGTACCGGCCCTCTTCGTACATGTCGCTTCGCGGCAGCAGCAGCGCGATCTCTTCATCTTCCATCATCGGCAACGAGCCGTGCAGGTCCTTCACCTCGGAGGGGCCCATCCACTGCGGCAACATCCGCTTGTCGAGCCCGTAGTACCGGCCCGTCGTCGAGAACAGGAAGATGCCGTCGGGGTCGCCCACGTGGAAGAAGCGCTTCATCGCCTCGGCTCCAGGCGGCACCTCCAATTCCTCCGGCAAATCCGTCCGCTCCAACTCCTCGCCGTCCACCCAGAAGAACGCTCCGCCGACCGTGGTCGTGTAGAGCGGGTCGCGAACCTCTTCGGTCACTTTTCGCTCGACGTTCTCGTCGCTAGGTGGCGAAGCGCTCGACCGGCTCGAGCTCGAACTCGACCGACTTCCGGACTGCACCGCATCCGCCAGACTCGCCACCAGAGCGGCGTCCCACGACCCAAAATGCTCGAGCGCCGCGTCCCAAACTTCGGGCAGGAGCGAAGCCGCAGATAGTTCAAGCAGGCTGTCCACTTCCTCGGGGTCGCCCGCAATTTGTTGCATTTTTGTGATCAATTCTGCCTTGTTCATTTCGCCTCTCATTAGCGTCGTGAATACGCGTAAAAAGCCGTCTTTGTTTGATATTCTGCGGAATTCCCACTATTCATATTTTGTATGGCGAACGTCTTTCGCCTCACAAGGGACCACATGAATCTCACTGGGATTGACCTCAACCTTTTGGTCGCATTCGACGCGCTCCTGGAGGAGTGCCACGTCACGCGTGCCGCGAAGCGGGTCGGATTGAGCCAGCCTGGGATGAGCAATGCGCTTGCTCGTCTTCGGGAGCTGCTCGACGACCCAGTGTTGGTTCGAACGTCCGAAGGAATGAAGCCGACTCCGCGTGCGCTCGCGCTCGCCGGGCCAATCCGTCGATCGCTCGAAGAGATTCGGAACGCGCTCGTGCCGACCGAATTCGAGCCTGGCTCGTCGGAGCATCTGTTTCGTCTCGCCACCACGGATTACGCCGGTTTCGTACTGTTGCCGAAGATCTTGGCCATGGTGCAACGTTCGGCGCCCAGTGTCAGCTTCAACGTCGATGCGATTCACTCTTCGGCTCCGGCACAGCAGATCGACGCCGGCACGGCCGACCTCGCGATTGGCTTCCGGCCCGACACCTCGGCCAACTGCCATCACGCGCGTCTCTACGACGAAACGTTCGTCTGTATGGTTCGCCGCGACAACTCGATGCTCGAGTCCGACATCCTGACGCTCGACGACTACGCCCGCCTGCCGCACGCACTCGTGTCGGTCGGCAAGCACCGCGACGGCATGGTCGACAGCGCGCTCGGCGAGCTCGGCCATTCGCGCCGCGTCGCGATTCGCGTGCCGCACTACATGGTCATCCCCGAAATCATCGCCAACACCGACTATGTCGCGACCGTCGCGTCGCGCGTGGCTGAGCGCTTCGAAGACGATTCGCGCTTCCACATCTTGAGGCTCCCCGTCGAACTCCCCGAATTCCCGGTGGAGCTCTACTGGCACGAACGGCTCGACCGCGATCCAGCCCACTCGTGGCTCCGCGGCCAGATCCTCGATGCTGCCGCCGAGTAGTCCACTTCATTGACATTCGAGCGCCACTGCGGTTGTTTTCCTCGTGAAAATGGCCTGGAGGCTTGAATGTCTGAAGAGAACGATTTCAAACCCACACCGATGCCGCTCATCGTCGCTGCGATCGCCGTCGCGGCCGCACCGGCATTCTTCTTCGCGAATCCTCTGCACATCCATATGTCTGGGGAGATGCACGAGTATTGGGGCATCGCGGTGTTTTCGTCGGCGATTCTGGCTGGTCTAGCCTTCTTTCGAGACGGCGACTTCATGTGGACCCGCACCGAGAAGTTTGGCGCTCCGGTCGTCGCGACGGCCTGGATGATCACCTTCGTCCTCGCACAGGTCTCGCTCGCATTCATCTTCGAGCGTTGGAGCACCGACATGGACGGCTTGCGCCCAGTCGCCGAGCTGCAGCGTCAGATCCCGCTCTGGGCCGGTTGTGGCCTTGTCGCTGGACTCTTCTGGCAGGCCATTTTCCAGCGCAATCTCAGCGAGACGCTCCACCCGGTCGCCCGCGTCGCGGTCACCGCCCTCGCCGGCACGCTCCTCTGGACCCCGTTTGTCATCCACGGCTCCGACGACGTCCTCACGCACCTCCTCCCAGCGCTCGCCATCGGGTACCTTCTCGTCGCAGCAGTCAACGAGATCGGCGCCCCCATCTGGTCCACCATGTTGTGGCACGCTGGCTGGTTCGCCGGACTCGTTTGGTTCCGACAAGCCCTTCTGTTGTGATAAACTGCGAATAACGCGAGGGGCTCTTTCGTTTCCCCCGTGTCACCACGCCGAGGGCCTGGTCATGTCTGTCAAAGATCGACTTTTCCGCAAGATGCGGGCGAACCTGAACGACATCGTCGACCGTGTGAATCAGTTCGAGGAGCAGGGTGGGTTCCGTCGTATCGTAGAGCCGATCGCCGAGGACCTGGGCTGGGAAGAGATCGGCGCCCCTGCCCCACGAAGGAAGGGCGAGAAGACGATTCGCGACTACTACGCGAATCTCGAGGTGCCCTACGGCAGCGATCTCGAGACCGTGAAAGAGTCGTATCGGCGCCTCATGCGCAAGTATCACCCCGACAAGCACGCCCACGACGCCGACGCCGAGGCGCTCGCAACCCAGCTCACGCAAGAACTCACGCTCGCCTATCAGGCGATCGAATCCTACCTGCAGACCGGACGTTACTAGTCCACGCGGGGGATGCATCCCATTTGGGGTTCCGCTATAACGCCCGCTCGCAATTCATCGCGAGTGGGCCATGGCAGACGAACCCAGCTTTCCCGACAAGATTCGAGACTTCTTCTCGACCGTAGACCGACGCATTGCCCTCGGCATGTTCGCGCTCCTTGCGGTCTATTATGGAGTCATGACGCCGGTCGAGTTCACGGTCGGCGACGGCCCCGAGCTCGTCTTGGCCGCATATACACTGGGCAATCCGCACCCTAGCGGCTACCCACTCTTCTCGATCCTCGGGTTCTTCGCCTCGAACGCCCCCGGGCCTTCGGAGTACTGGAACACCTCGTTCTTCCTCTCGGCGCTCACCACGGCGGGCGCCGCGACGTTCCTCTTTCTCACCCTTCGACGCCTCGCGATCGGCGTTACCGCAGCCTCACTCGCCGCGTTTGCATGGGCGTTCGCGAGTCCGATCGTCTACCAGGCGACTCGCGTCGAGGTGTACGGCTTGCATTGCCTCTTCGTCGGAGCCGCGCTCTGGGCTGGTGTCACGATGCTCAAGGTCCAGCGGCCCGAGCGCGACGAGGAGCCTACTCCAAACGGTACGCCGTTCTTCTGGGCGTCGCTGACGGTCGCGTTCGTGTGCCTCGGCCTCACGAACCACCTCACGAGCGTTTTCCTCGTCGTCCCGGTCGTGCTCGCCATCGCGCTCGCCGACCACAAGATGCTCCTCTCGCCCAAGAACATCGCCATCTTTGCGGCCATCGCCGCTGCCGGTGCTGCGGTCTACGCGTACCTTCCGCTGACCGCGATGGCGAACACGGGCGACCGTCTGTCGTGGAACGACCCGCAGACACTCGACAACTTCCTGCACCACGTCACCGGCGCCGAGTACGCGAAACACCGCAACTTCAACAATCTCGGGCCCAGCCTGATGAAGTTCCTGCGTCGATTCGACGCCGCCTTCTTCCCGGGCATCGCGGTCTTGAGTGGCCTCGGCCTCTACGAGATCGCCTCGCGCCGCTGGCGCGCGTTCATTCCGTTGGCGCTCATCGCGGGCTCGATGCTCATCTACGTCGGGTCGTATCAGATCAACGATATCGCCACCTACGACCCGCCCATCTACTTCATCTTCCTCGTCGCCGCCGGCGCTGCCGTCGATTGGCTCCTCCAGGTTCGTTTCAAGGAGAACGAGTGGGAGCCCTTCGCCAAGCAGGCGGCGCTCGTCGCGGTCGCCGCGATCGTCATCCTGTCGGGCTGGCGTTCGCGCACCAACCAGTGGAAAGAGCTGCTCGGACACGACCACAGCACGACCGTCTGGGAGGCCGTCGAGAAGCCCGCAATCATCTTCTCGGACCTCGACCGGCACACCTTCCCCCTCTGGTATCAGGCGATGGTTCTGCGCCCCGAAGACGACGTTGTTGCCTTCGACTCGGTCATGCTCACCCACCCCGAGATGAAGTGGTATCGGGCGTTTCTCATGAAGCGTTACCCGAACTTCAAGTTCCCCACCGATGAAGTCATCAAGAAGGAGAACTGGCGCGACTGGATGATCCGCAACAACCCGGAACACAACCCCTACGTCATCCTCGCCCAGCCTTGGCGCGGTCGAGCGACGCACGCCGTGCTCCGAGGCCCGTACCACCAAGTCTTCGACGGGCGCCCCGACAAACCAGTCGGCAAGCTCGAGCGCAAGACCTCCATGCTCTTCATGGCCAACTACAAGCGCGCCCACGGCAACACCTACTGGACCAACATGAAGTCGACCTTCAAGTTGGGCGAGCCGATCGCGTGCGTCACGGAGTGGATGGATCACGACGGCATCGACCCCACGTGGAAGCTCGTCGGCCCCGACGGCGCCGAGGTCACCTACAAGAAACACCCGGTCCCGAAAGGCTCCAACCTCAGCTGGGAGTACTTCCCTCAGGACCAGCAGAAGGTCGGCACCTGGGAGTGTCAGGTGTTCCTTTCGAACGACGACAAGATCTCCATCGAATTCGAGATCGTCGAGTGACGATCTTGGATTGAGAATCTCCCTCCCGTGCCGATACTTTCTGCGGCATGAAGAACCTTCTCACCATCGCTGGAACCGATCCTTCTGGGGCAGCCGGTATCCAGGCCGACCTTCAGACGTTCCGCGACCACGGGCACCACGGATTGTCGTGCGTGACCGCTGTGATCGCGCAAAACACCTCTGGCGTCGGCGAATGGGTCGCCGTCGAGCCAAAGCTCCTCGAAGCTCAGCTCGCCGCAGTCTTCGCGGACATTCGCGTTGACGCCGTAAAGATCGGCATGGTCCCAACGGTCTCGTCGGTGCGAGTCATCGCCGAGGCGCTCCACGGACGAAAAATCCCGATCGTGCTCGATCCCGTCCTCGCATCTGGCGATGGCGCGACCGCCTTGGTCCGAGAGGGCACGACCGAAGCGATGCTCGAGCTGCTCGTGCCACACGCCACGGTCGTCACACCCAACTCGATCGAGGCCTCCGTCCTCGCGCTGTCCGACACGTCCGATACGCCGATCGCCGAACTCGCGAAGGCCCTCTCCGAGCGTTTCAGCACGTCGTTTCTCGTCAAAGCAGGACACGCCTCCCACGACGGCGACCTCGTCGACGTTCTCGGAATCGGCGGCGAAGTCATCGAACTTCAGCCGCACAAACGAATACCTTTCGATGTCCGAGGGACCGGCTGTCACTTGTCCTCCGCCATCGCTTGTCGCCTCGCTTCGGGCGACGAACTCGTCGCCGCAATTGAAGCGAGTCGCACCTATCTCGCATCTTTACTACACGAGCGGCGTTCGTCTCTTGGCAAAGGCCGCCACGTCCTCCTTCACGTCGACCCTGCATGACTGAGCCAACCCAGGAGAAAACTCCGCAGCAGCTTTTCGGAGCGATCGACCGCGAACTCGCGTTCGCTCGAGTGCTCTCCGAGCGCGTCTACGTGACCTGGTGGCTCTTCGTCAGCAACGTACTGATCTTCGTCTCGGCCTTCCTCTACGGCCTCAGCGACCGGTTCGCTTCACTCAAAGAGGGCGTGCTCGAACCGGTCCAGATCGTCATGTTCACCGGCATGAAGGTGAACCAGTGGATCGATGCGGGCGAGTGGTGGCGCATCGTCAGCTCGATGTGGGTCCACCTCGACCTGCTTCACATCGGCTTCAACGCCTACGGCCTCTATGTCATTGGGCCAATCCTCGAGAAGATCTTCGGCGGTCGCCGGTTCTTCTTCCTCTACCTCGCGTCGGGAATCGTCGGGGCGGTGGCGAGCTACCAGTTCTCCGACATCCCGTCGGGCGGCGCCTCGGGCGCAATCTACGGACTCGTCGGCGCCATCTTGGTCGTCGGCTTCAAGTACCGCAAAGAGCTCCCGCCACGCGTCTCCGGCGCGTTCACCCGCGGCATGATCCCCTGGGTCATCTTCGGCATCGGCATCGGGTTCTTCGACTCGATCCCGATGGACAATGCGGCCCACATCGGAGGACTACTCAGCGGTATCGTCCTCGCATTCGCCCTCGACTCGCGACTGCGCGACGAAGGGGTCTCAAAAGCTACAGAATATGGCCTCTGGGCCATCAGCATCGCCGGGAGCGCGCTCCTGGCTGTCACGCTCTGGTATTGGTCCGCGGAAGTCACGAAGTGCGCGGCCGATGACGAATCTTTCATCGCTTGCTACCCCGAAGTTGTCGCTGAACTCGGCGCCGCGAGCGAAAAACCTGCACGGGAATGACCATGACTGATCGTACCGAAGCACTTCTCAAAAGCTCTTCGCTCCAGCCGTTGCTCCCCATGCTCTATGTCGCATGGGCCGATGGCGAACTCACGAACGACGAGATTTCGTTCATCCGCGAGAAGTCGAAGTCGTGGGTTTCGGAGCCCTGTCGCCCGGTGCTCGACGACTGGCTCGACCCGGAGGCGCCGCCGACCGCTACCCAGCTCATGCGGCTGCTCAGCGGCGTTCGCGACCGCGCCGAAGCCATGGGGCAAAAGGAGCGAATCGGCCTCGCCGACCTCGGCCTCGCTATCGCCGAAGCCGATAGCGACGGCGAGTGGATCACCCCCGAGGTCCGTCGCGCGCTCGAGGAGATCGAAACTTCGCTCGGACTCGTCGGTGCGGAAGCATCGGCCGACATCGTCGAGGAGACCGAGCCCATCGACACGCACTCCGAAGAGCCTCCTCCGGCCTTCGATGTCGTCGCGATGACTCGATACCTCGAGGGGCCCTACCACGAGCGCAAAGAGATGGTCCGCGAGACCCTCCTCGCTCAGAACTTCAGCCACGTCTACGACATCGACAAGGGGACGCACCGCGGCCGCATCACTTCGGCGGTCAAGAAGCTCGCCGACGCTGGACTCGGGGACCTCGGCTACCCCGGCGTCACCACAGAACATGACCTCGGCCACTTCGTCGCGGCCTTCGAGACCATCTCGATGTGGGATCTGAGCCTCGTCGTGAAGTACGGCGTGCAGTTCGGTCTGTGGGGCGGTTCCATCTATCACCTCGGCACCAAGAAGCATCACGACAAGTACCTCGCGAAGACCGCCTCGATGGAGTACCCGGGCTGCTTCGCGATGTCGGAGCTCGGCCACGGTTCCAACGTGCGCGACCTCGAAACGGTCGCCCGTTTCGACCCCGAGACCGACGAGTTCGTCATCCATACGCCCAGTGAACTCGCGCGTAAGGAGTGGATCGGAAACGCCGCGCGCGATGGGCAGTACGCGACCGTCTTCGCACAGCTCGAGATCGACGACGACGGCTACGGCGTGCACGCCTTCATCGTGCCCATCCGCAACGACAAGGGCGACTTGCTGCCCGGCGTCTCCATCGAGGACTGCGGCCACAAGCTCGGCCTCAACGGCGTCGACAACGGCCGCCTCTGGTTCGACCACGTGCGCGTGCCCCGCGAGAACCT
>CAYLMO010000147.1:0-4073 GCA_964384605.1 uncultured Bradymonadales bacterium
TGCCGGTCATCCATCTACCTGTTGCTCGGCGAGGTGGAGTCGAGCGGTTGGTACTTCGGGAGCGACGCCGAACGGAGCCCGCTCGACCGCTATCGATCGCCGGGAGACCCGCCGTACGAAGGCGACTGAAGGGCGCAACTCGCGCCGCGAAGGGGCAACGAACCTGCGCCAAGTCACGAGCGTTCGGACGGGATGACCTAGCTCTATTGTTTTAGCTCAAGTAACGAAAGTGCTAATAGAATTGGTATTTGTTACAATTGAGTCAGAAAATAAGGTCTGGCGACGAATTTTAGTCTGTGCGACAAAACAACCAACAAAATTGGCACCTTTGTCGATTGAATGAAAATGGGCACATCACAGAGATTCTTCGTAACGCATCCGGTCTTTCGACGGGACGAGTATGTCGCGTTCCTCGACGAAAACGGTGGCTCCACGGGACCTTCAAGCGTGAGCAGCCTTCTCAGGTTTCACGCAAACAAGGGTCACATCGTCAAGATACGACGAGGGCTCTACGGGGTGATTCCAGTTGGAGCGGACCTGAAACGGTTTCGAGTCGACCGAGCGCTAGTCGGTGGTCGAGCTTGGTCCGATGGCGCACTTGCCTTTCACACCGCGCTCGAACTGCACGGCTATGCTCAGTCCGTGTTCGAACAGGTCCACGTATTGTGCCCCGAGTCGCGGCGTGGATTCATGTTCCAAGGGACGGAGTTTGTCCCATGCAAGCAGCCAACCGCTTTGCTCGACTCGGGGCACTCCCGGACGGAGGTTCGGACAACCGAACGCCGGGGGCTCGAGATCGACGTCACTTCTCTCGAGCGGACAATCGTCGACTGCCTCGCCGCTCCTGAATACGGCGGCGGTTGGGAGGAGATCGCCCGATCGCTCAGTAGCATTCCTTACGTCGACGTTGATGCGCTCGTCAGCTACGCACTGCTGCTGGACAATGCGACCACTGTGGCAAAAGTCGGGCTGCTCCTCGAACTGCAGACTGACGCGTGGTTTGTCGAAGACTCTCAACTCGAAAGACTAGAACAAGCTGCTCCTTCGAGCCCTCGGTATGCAGGACGAGAGCAAGCATCGACGTTCGTCCCGCGGTGGAACTTGATGGCTCCCGATATCGTTCTCGAGCAGTGGAACTACCAATGAATCCATCGCGCGAGCAACTCGACCACCTCTCGTCTGAGACAGGCTTTCGGCCAGAGGTGCTCGAGAAAGTCATCAAACTGCTCACTTTGCTGGAAGGTCTTCGCAAGCACCCCTACTTAAAAGACCGACTCGTCCTCAAAGGCGGGACGGCTTTGAACGCATTTCTCTTCGAGCTTCCACGTCTTTCGGCGGACGCCGACCTCAACTACATCGGGTCACCGGATGTTGAGACCATGAGGGCGGAGCGTCCAAACGTCGAAAAAGCAATCGAGGCGGTCTGCACTCGAATCGGTCTGCGGGTGCACATCTGCCCCGACTCACACCTGGGTGGAAAGTGGCATCTCCGCTATCCGAGCGCGGTTGGAGGTGAGGCAAACCTCGAGATTGACTTGAGTTTCGGATATCGCGTTCCGCTCTTCTCGGTGCCTAAGCGAGACTCATTTGCCCTGGGTCCATACAAAGCAGCGGATATCTCCGTCCTCGACATCCACGAACTTGCCGGCGGTAAGCTGGCAGCTCTACTCGCACGGGACGCGGCACGCGACGTGTTCGATGTATGTCGACTGTTCGACAAGCACTCAGACCAGCTGGACCAAGAGCGCCTCCGAATCAGCTTCGTTGTCTATGGAGCGATGAACCGAAAGGATTGGCGTGAGGCATCTGTCGGAGATATCGATTACGACGCGGCGACACTGAAGAATGAACTCGCACCGTTTGTGCGGAAAGACGACGCCGACGAGCTATCTATCGCACGCTGCGAAGAAATGATCGACCGGTGTCGGAGCATCGTCGGCGAGCTACTTCCGTTCACACAAGGCGAACTCGAGTTCCTCGAATCGATCAACGGCGGGGGCGAAATTCGACCAGAATTGCTCAGCGACGACGAAGATCTGCAACAACGAATCAGGCAGCAGCCTTTGCTCAGGTGGAAAGCGATGAATGTGCAGAAGTACCTCGAGAATCAGGAATAGCCGAGCCGCTCGCGGCACCATGCTGGCACCACTTCGCGCTCCCGATGGAGAGTTCAGTCAGCGGACTTCGATTGGCCTCAGCTTTTTCGACGCAATGGGCCCAGAAAGAGTTCTGGGAGTCTCAGTACGATCGGATTCGGGCAGAGCTGAACAAGCCACCGCCGTCCTGTAGCGGCACAACTGCGGCAACAAAAGATACAAGAAGAGCGAAAGCCCGCTCATTGCTGAGCGGGCTTTCTGTATGACCCCTACGGGATTCGAACCCGTGTCGCCGGCGTGAAAGGCCGGTGTCCTAACCGCTAGACGAAGGGGCCATAAACTACAAACCTTCCGTCGTTAGGACGCGTGCAACATCTATGTATGAGCCGTGCAGGATTCGAACCTGCGACCCGCTGATTAAAAGTCAGCTGCTCTACCAACTGAGCTAACGGCCCACTCGACTACAGCAGCTAACGAGCCGACCGCCGCGTCGGGAGGACGGGTTATAGGGATGGCTATTTTGTTTGTCAACGCGATTTGTTCATTTGGGCCGAGGTAGATCTTGCTCGGATCCTCGGAAAACGCCGAAGTGCCTGACGTTGTTGGGTTTTGGGGAGTATACTCTGAGATCCGGAACAAATCGGCCAAAAGGCGCCGTTTCAAGGGTCATGATTCGAATCATCCTCACTGTCGCGCGACACGCGCTCCGTTGGTCGACATTCCTGGTCACGCTGTGGCTCGTCGTTGGCGCTTTGTTCATGGCGATGCCGAAGAGTGCGGTGTCCGGAATCGCGCTGCTCGTCGTCCTCGGGGCCTGGGATCATCTGCCCAAAATGCCGAGGTGGGGCTTCGCGCTCGCGCTCCCGTTCGTGAGCGCCGCGCTCTTTCTGCAGTTCGTGGGACCGGAGTACATGCAGCGCTCCAACGAGATCGGCTGCGAAGTCCGCCATCTTTGGGGGCAAGAGCGCTCGTTCTGCGACGACGTCGAATACGAGCGTCATGACCTCGCCGACACCGGATCGGTGCTGAGCTGGCGTGAGCAGATCGGCATTCGCTGGATGAACGCCTCCATGGCCGTGGGCGGAACGCTCCTCGGATTCGAAGACGTCGCGTACGAGACCATGCTCCTGCAAACCGGTTCGACGTCTGAGATTCGTGAGCGCCGGGCGAGCCAGACGTTCGGCGAACGACGAACCCAGTGCGAGCAGGGGAGGGCGACGGCAGAACGAATCGTCGACGCCGAAGGCTCCATCGCGCTGCAGAGTTCTCGGGCGCGGAAGATGACGGCGAGGCTGGCGCGCACGCTCGAAGATGGGCAGTCGGCCAGTGGTCGGCTGCGGTGGCGGAACTATGCGTCGCGAGATCAGACCTGGGCGACAACGCTCGCACTGTGGGTTCCGCAGAGCGAACTCCGCGTCGAGCGAAGTGGGAAGCAGCTGCACACGACCTGGAGCGGCGTGATTCTCTATCCGTACTCCAGCCAGATCGCGGTGACGCTCCCGCGCCTGATAGGCGAGCCGTATCGCTTTGCGCTCGACGAAGCGATGTTCTGCGGCGCGCAGCTCGACGGCGTGTTCGTGCCGTTCCGAATGAACTGGCACTACGACATCGCCGACGACGATCCGTGGCTCACCTCCGAGGTCGGAGAGAGCTCGCCTGGAATCGTCGAATCGCTGATCCGACCGAACTCCAATAGGATCGGCTTCTTCCACACCGGTCGGCTCGAGACGAAGAAGACGCGGGCCGACCAGTAGCAAATCTTCAATAGAACGAAGCGGGCGTTTCCGTGATGATGAGGTTTCTCCATCACGAAAAGAGAAGAGGCCCGCCATGAGGCGAATGACCCTGCTCGCGATCGGCCTGATGTTGGCCGCCTGCGGCGATGACGCCGACCCCAAAAGTGGCGACAACTCGTCGACCAACGTTGTGACCAACGCATCGACGAACAACGCGACGACCAACAACGTCGCGACGAAC
>CAYLMO010000147.1:4173-8151 GCA_964384605.1 uncultured Bradymonadales bacterium
CGACGAACAACGTCGCGCCGAACAATTCCAGTGACGGCCAGCGCACGATCGCCAGCTGCGCGACCGAGATCGGGGAAGGGGTTCCGGAGTTCTACGCGAAGTACTTCAAGTGCTCGACGATTTCGCTCGACGGCGATCAAGTCGTCATCAACACCCAGAACCTGCCGCCGCACCCGTCTTACTACTACGGCGAGGGGCACCCGAATTACGTGGAATTCGATACGTCGCGTGGCGCCGAGTATCGACCGAACCCAGGTCTGCTCGCCGAGCAGGACGTCACGATCCGCGTGCCGCTCGAGCCGACCTCGAAAGGGCTGGTTGTGACGGCCGACATGGTCGACACGATGATGAACACGAGCCAAGAGGAGTATGGCGGAGGGCCGCGAGGAGTCGCGATCGACGGCGTCGTGATGTTCGACGACCAGGCCGCGCCGGGCGACGACATCAACGAGGAGTTCTTCACGTTCGACTCGTACTTTGGGCACCCGGCGGGCGACATGTACCACTATCACACGTCGTCGGGCGGCCCGCTCGAGGTGCTCGAGAGCATCGGCCTGACGACCAATCCGAACCCCGGCGAGTCGCCCATCGAATTTTACGGAATTATGTGCGACGGGACGCTCGTGCTGGGCTGCAACGAGCTCGACGGGAACGCACCAGACGACGCGCTAGACGCGCAGAATGGGCACGAGCACGACATTATCGATGACGAGGGCGAGACCCACTTCACGAACCGCTACCACACCCACATCTGCGTCGGGACCTACGACCACATCTTCAATCCGGAGATTCAGTTCTACCGAGATTGCAACGTCGCGGGCGGTGGACCTCCGTGAGGTAATCCCCCAACGTTTATTTTTTGTCGGCGTTTGGAATAAGTCTGCGCGCGCTTCGTCTTTGAAGCGTTGAATGCGTAGAACCAGCGAGACCATCATGACCTTCTTCATCCACAGCATTGCCACCGTCCACGGCGTGAGCGCCATGGCCAAGGTGCGCAAATTGAGCTGGGTTGCGGAGGAGGTCACCGAAATGATTCGCTGAGCTCCTCCGGCCGCGGTCGTCCGATCGCGGCACCCAAATCCCATTTCAATCGATTTGAATGTCGCAGGAGATCTCTGCGCCGCGTTGCGGTGCGTTCGGGGTCGTCTGCGCATGGAGGACTATATGAGACGCAGACTAGAGACGATTCGCAACCTTGGAATCATGGCCCACGTCGACGCGGGCAAGACCACGCTCAGCGAGCAGCTGCTGCTGAGGGCTGGCCGGATTCGACGCGCCGGAAACATCGACGATGGCGACACCGTGCTCGACTTCACCGACGAAGAACGAGAACGCGGCATCACCATCGACAGTGCCGCTACATCGTTCGACTGGGAACGCGGCGTCGCCCACCGAGTGAACCTGGTGGACACGCCCGGTCACGTCGACTTCACGCTCGAGGTCGAGCGCGCCTTGCGCGTGCTCGACGGCGCCGTCGCCGTGTTCTGCGCGGTCGGCGGAGTCGAGCCTCAGTCGGAGACCGTGTGGCGACAGGCCGACCGGTGGGAGCTGCCCCGGATTGCGTTCGTCAACAAGATGGACCTTCCGGGAGCCGACTTCGAAGCGGTCGTCGAACAGGTGCGCGACCGACTCGGCGCCCGAACCTTCGTGGTTCAACGCCCGTGGTTTGTACGCGACCAGCTCGTCGGAGTGGTCGACCTCGTCGCAGCCGAAGGCGTGCGTTGGTCGGACGATGGCATGGTGCGTGCCCCGATGGACGCTGAGTTCGACTCCGCTCGAGTGGCGCTCGTTGAGCAGATCGTCGCCGAAGACGACCGGCTCATGGGTGCCTATCTCGACGGAGTGGAGCCGACAGCTACCGAACTTCGAGACGTCTTGCGACGGCTCGTCGTGCGGGGGGCGGCGGTTCCGGTTCTTTGCGGCACTGCCCTCGGGGGAATCGGTGTGGAGCTCGTTCTGGATGCGGTGGTGGACTACCTGCCATCGCCGAAGGACCGCCCCGACGTCCGTGGCGTTCGGCCTGGGTCTGAGGACGCGGAACTGCGTCGAGCCGACGATGACGCGCCGTTCTCGGCGCTCGTCTTCAAGCTCGTCCAGAACCGGTACTCCGGTCAGCTGGCGTTCGTCCGGGTCTACTCGGGAGTCGTGCGGCCTGGCGACGTGGTGCTCGATTCGAGTCGTGGCATTACGACCCGTGTTGGCCGCATCGTCGAGGTTTCTGCCGGTGCGTGGGAGGACCTCGACGAGCTTCGTGCTGGCAGCATCGGTGCGGTCCTCGGCGTTCAGGGAACGCGCGCTGGTTCGACCCTGTGCGATTCGTCGCATCCGGTCGAGCTCGCTCCGATCCCCGACCTCGAGCCGGTGGTTTGGATGAGCCTCGAGCCTGGACGTGCGGCCGACCGCGTCGCGCTCGCAGACGCTCTGCATCAGCTGGTCCTTGAAGACCCGGGACTTCGGTACCGGTTCGACGAGGAGACGGGCGAGAGCCTCATCGGCGGGCAGGGCGAGTTGCAGCTCGAAGTCGCACAGACGCGACTTCGCAGACGCTACAAGGTCGACGCTCGCTTCGGCGAGCCGGTCGTTGCGTATCGCGAAACCGTCGAGTCGGCGGTGGAGCACGAGGTTCGCCTGAAGAAGCAATCGGGCGGGCCAGGAATGTACGCGCGAATCCGCGTTCGAGTCGAACCGGCCGAGCGCGGTGAAGGTGTGTCGTTCGTCGACGAAGTCGCGCAGGGAGCGATCCCGAAGGACTTCGTGGCAGCGGTCGAGCAGGGTGTGCGCGACGCAGCTTCGGCTGGCGGCGAGTATCCGCTCGACGACCTTCGAGTGACGTTGCTCGATGGCGACACACATCCGGTCGATTCGAGTGCGCTCGCTTTCTCCATCGCTGGACGGCAGGCGCTCTTGGAAGCCGCGGCGGTAGCCGGGCTTCGCCGGCTCGAACCGATGATGCGCGTCACCGCGACGGCGGCGAACGAAGCCGTAGGCGCGACGATCTCGGAGCTCGAAAGGCGCCGAGGTCGCATCGTGGAGCTCGAGCCTGGCGACGAAACCACCATCGTCGCCCGAGCCCCACTCGCCGACCTGTTCGGCTTCAGCAACGCGCTGAGAAGCGCGACGAGCGGTCGCGCGCGATATCACTTCGCGTTCGACGGCTTCGCGTGAAAACGCGAGCGGGGCGTCCGAGCAATTGGGCGCCCCGCGCTTGATCGGCGACTTGGCTTGCCTCAATCTGGTGGGAGCACCATCGCTTCACATTCCTGCAGTAGGACGAGCCATGCGTTTGTTCCGAGTCGCGGTCGCCGCGGTATTGGTCATGGGGGCTTCTTGCGCTTCCGAACCCGATACGGTCGTTGGGAAACCTCCGCCCAAAGAGCAAGTCCAGGTGCGCCAGCGGGTCGACCGCATCGCGATGCCGACCGAAGAGAAGAAGACTCAGGGCGGCACCGAGCCCGAGCCTATGCTCGCCATCTCGGGATGGCCGTTTCAGGACGCGACCACGAGCTTCCGACTGCACTGGCAGGGCGGGCAGAACGCCTCGGTCATCTACGCGGAGCCGAGCCTGAATGCGACGAAGATTGGGGAGGTGTTCTGGAATCAGAACGAAGAGGTCATCACGCGCGGCACGATCGTGGCCATCTTTCAGCCGTCGGTCTACCGGGCCAAAGAGGCGACCCGAATTGAGGGCTTCGTCTACGACTCGAACTCGTTCCGCACAGCGCAGGCGGCGGTGAGCTATGACATCGCCCCGGGCGAGACCGTAGAGGTCTATCACTACCGGAGCGAGGGCATCTGCTACATGGGCGTCCGCGGTCGAGTCATCGAGGGCAACTGCCCGACCGAGACGTACTGGAACGGCAACTTCAAAGGGAACATCCCAGCCGAGCAACTGGGGCCCGTCTCGCGAATCTGGTGGGTCGAGATCGTGTCGCAGCAGGCTTCGGGGTGGATCCAGGTCGACGACCGGTTCTCGGTCGA
>CAYLMO010000148.1:0-8098 GCA_964384605.1 uncultured Bradymonadales bacterium
GTCAACAAGCGCGAAGCTCGGCCGACGATAGCTCGACGTTGGAGCACGGACCGATTCGACTCGAGGTCGAACGGATGCAGGTGTTCGTCGCGGGCTCGAACATTGAAGTGACCGTGACCGAGTTTCGTTTGTTGCGAACCTTTGTGGAGCAACCCGGAAAAGTGCTCACGCGCGAGCGCTTGCTTAGGGCGATGCGCGACGACGACAGCTTCGTCTCCGACAGAATGGTCGACTCGTACGTGAACCGGCTGAGGCGCAAAATCGAGTCCGTAGCGACGACGTTTGATGGCCTCGAGACCGTGATCGGCATGGGTTACCGGCTGCGTGACTAAACTCGTGCGACGCTTTATGCCTTCTCTCCATCAAGAGCTTTTGGCTCGGCGGCAGGTCGGGTGAGGTTTTGCGGGACGTTCGGTCCGGTTTCTCAAGATGTTCCCCCTAGTGGTACAAAGGTGACCGATCAACTCAGTTCCAAGCAGTTTCGAGAGGCGAAGGGGGTTTGCTTGGCTCGACCAATATTGTTCGTTTGCATCATCACAATGACCGTTATCTTTGGCTGTCGTCCGACTGGAAGCAAAGTCATTCAGTACGGTGATAACAGCGGAATCACATTTCGAAATACGGAGCCCGATCTCAACGAATGGGAGCCGGTAGGAGACGTCGCGTGCGATCACGGCTACTCGTATTCGACCGGATATTCCGCGAGCGCCAACCGCAATGATTGTTATCAGAAGATGCGAAAGTCAGCGGCCGGAATGGACGCAGAGATCATCGTGCTGACCCACTCGGTTATGGGTCGAGAGGACTGTCCCGGCTGCGTCTCATTTGCAGGCACCGCATACCGACGAATTCCGAGAACTAAATCTGCTGAGTTAGACGCCGGACCGACTGCGGCTGTGACGTCGGAGTTTGATGACGCGGGCGCACCCGACGCCGAAGTCATTTCCCCAGCCAGTTCCGTAAAGGATCGACTGCGAGCACTCGAAGAACTGAAACAAGAAGGCCTCGTGACCGACGAAGAGTACGAGTCGAAGCGCAAGGCGATTTTGGACGAACTCTAGGTCGAGTACGAAATCCTCGGCGCCGCTGAATGCCTCAGCATCTTCGTCACGCAGAGCAGTCCGGGGGCCCTAGAAAGCCCCGCCGCACTCCGTAGCCGCTTCCGCCGGCACGACGACCATGAAGTTGAAGCACATCTCATTCGACGTGTTCTGACCACCGACCACCATGCTGTTCGTCGGGTTGTCGTAGCCACAGACCATCCTCAACTGATCGCCCGCGTTCACTCGCACGGGTATCTCGTAGAAGTACTGCGCCTCGAAATTCCAGCCGGTGAGCGTGATCAAGTTCTCGACCGAACCGTCCTGCCGAATGACGTCATGCGTGAAGGTCGACCCGATCTCGTGCATGTGCGGGAAGCCGGCGATGATGTCGAAGTCCATGGTCGCGGTGCAGGTCTTGGTCGCGGTCGCGGTCGACTCGGGCGGAACCACAATCGCAAACGTCGTGGGGCTCGCCATCCCGTACTCCGTTCCGGCCGCATCGCTCACGTAGAGTCGAATGCCGCTCGTGTCGACCGCATCGGTCACGCCAGCCCCGTTGTTGTAGTGAATCTGGAGCTTGAACGTGTCGTCGGGACGAATGCGCATTCCGCCGTCGGGGAACTCGATCGGGCCCGTCCCTGGAGCCCACGCGTACCAGTACGTGTCCTCCCCGGAGCCGGCTCTCAAGGTGATGTGGTGCAGTACTCGGCTGTCGTCGATGATCGGTTCGATGCGGGTAACGAAACGGTCCTCCTCGACGAGGTTCGAGAACCGGAAGTTTCGGTAGTCGTCGATAACGTCGGGGCCGATGGTCTGCGGTTCAGGCCGGAGCTCGAGCGGTTCGGATCCTGCGGGCGGCGTATCACCGGCGTCCCAAATCTCGCGGTTGGCCTCCAGTCCGACGCTCGGGTCGGGGTGTTCCAGACCGCACGACACCCAACCGACGAGCGAATCGAGATCGGTATGCGGCAGCTGCTGCGAAAACGCCGGGGGCATCGTGCGATCTCTCAGCTCCGACAACATCGCATCGACCTTCCGCTCGCCCTCCGCCCCGGCGACGAGGTCGGCGTAGCCGTCGACCAGGCTGTACGGCGCGCCGAACGCCGGCTCGGCGCCGTGGCAATCGGCACAATACTCGTTGAGAATCGGGGACACGACGGATTCGTACTGCGACTCGGCGGGCACGCAATCTGGCTCGGCCGAGGCCGCGTCTTCGGTGCCGACCGTGGTTCCGGCGTCTTCTTCATTTTCGACGAGAGGATTCGTGTCATCGCTCTCGGTGACGCAGGCCGCAAGCAACAGAATGAGTGGGGCAATCAGATATCGGGACATGTGCTTTCTCGGCCGCGGATTGAATCGTTCGCACCAGACTCTACACGATTCCGATTCGGTAGCCGAGTTCGCGTGCGCTCCCACGAACGCGAAGAGGATCGTCAGTTTCGTTCCAGGACGACGGAACGAGGAGTGGAGTTCACGCTCACGCGTTGAGCCCGGACGCGAAGCAACCGACTTCGACTACTCACGAACGAGCTGAAGGTCTGCGGCGAGCGCGTATCCCGACTCGTTCGTGACGAGTACGTCTTCCAGTCCGAGTTTTCTCAGGTTCCGAATCGCGCTGTACAAGCGGCTCTGCGCGGCATCGAAGGTCGCTTTTTCGTCGGGCCATCCGGCCTCGATCAGGTCGTTGGACGACACGCTCGTCGATGCCTCAGCGGCATCACAAAGTCGAAGAAACAACCGCCGAAGTAGGTGCCGATTGGCGAGGTCGACCTCGTCGCCCGATGGAAGAACGAGCCGCTTGCCGCCGTCGAGGACCTGCAGGGTCCGACGATTCTCGCGGATCGAGATCCGCTCGGCCACGATACTCAAGGGTGTCGGGCAGTAGTCGAACACCAGGCGCGAGATGTGGTCGTCGAACGGCTCCCGATCCACGTCCGACCCGGAAGCGAGCCGCTTGGCGACTCTCGCAAAGTCATCGTCACGTTCGAGATCGTGACCCCGCAGCACGTCGAGAGCCGTCGCGTAGCGGTCGAGCCAGCTCCGCTCGGCGTCCGAGGCGCGCCCGTTCACAGCGTCGATCAGTGAGTGGAGCTCGACGCTGGCGGCCGCGAAGTCACCCTCTCGAACGAGTGCGACGACGAGCGCGAGCCAGCTTCCACAAAAATCGTGGTGATCGGCACTGCGTCGCACTTTCTCGAGCTGCTCCGCGATCACCCCGACGGCATCTTCGTCGCGTTCGACCCGCGCGCAAAACGCTCGCAATGCGGCAGTCAGCTGTGGCCACTGGGCAGCAACGGCCGACGCTTCGGCGCGCTTCGCCGTCTCGAGCGCCATGGCGGGGTCGTCGTCGAGCAGCGCAAACGCGAGGGTCTGCTCCGCCATCGCCAGAGCGACGACCTCGCCGGTCGATTCGAACAAGCGAAGTGAGCGACGCAACGACGCCTCGGCGGCCGTTCGGTCGCCAAGCGCGAGCTGTGCACGCCCGATCCAGCTCACGCACCGGGCAACCAGGGTCCCATCGCCGGCGCGCTCGGCCGTGGCCAAAGCAGACTCGAACAGTTCGAGCGCGCGCTCACCTTCGCCCAATCGCAACGCATTGAATCCGCGGCCGGTGTCGAGTTGAACCACCACCGGGGTCGCGGGAGTCTCCACCGAGTCGAGGAAGCCCTGTGCGGCGGCATAGTGGCGTTCTGCCAGAGCATGGTCACCCAGTCGGTCGGCCCGATGGGCACGTTGCAAACATGCGTGAATCCGCACCATGAGCCCGGCGTCGTCGTCGCCCGCGAGCGACTCGGCGCGCTGCAGCCAAGGTTCCGTGTCGCCGTCGCCAAAGGTCTCGACAACGGAAGCACGAGATACCAACACCCGGGCTCGAAGTTGGTCGTTGATTGGGGCATCGATCGCGCGGTCGAGAAGCTCAGGCAGCTGCCGGACAAAGCCCGCGCCAACGAGCATCGGTTGAGCAGCGACGAGGAGCGACGCCGCCCGTTCGGGGTCGAGTTCGAGGCCGAGCTCGAAGGCGTGGATCACGTTCCACGGATCCTCCTCGCGTGGCGCGATGGCCAGCCTGTCGAGCAGTCGAACGACAGCGCCTTCGTCGGGTCCTTCGCGACGCTCTAGGAACCGACGAACTCCGGCGTACAGCTGGAACCTCGGGGTCTCGCCGGGTTCCATCCGCAGCAACGATTGCTCGACGAGGGTTTCGATCACCTCGCCAGGCCATCTGGCGGAGGTCACAACACCTTCGACGAGAGGCAGATCGAAGGACGACCGGAAGACCGCGCACTGCCTCAGGACGTCGCGCTCGTCGTCGTCGAGCAGCTCCCACGACCACTCGATACACCCGTCCATCGAGACGTGACGGACGGTGGTTTCGTGGCGGTTCTTCAGAATGTCGAATCGTTCTTCGAGCCGTTCATTGATCTGGCTGGTCGACATCATCTGGGTGCGAAATGCGGCCAGCTCTAGCGCCAGTGGGAGCCGGTCGATGCGTGCGACGAGCTGGTCCACTTCGTCGTCCGAGGCCGGTTGGGCGCGAAAGAGCGACGAGACCGCCCGGGCCCTCTGGATGAACAGCTGACGCGCGTCGGCCGGAGACAATGCGCCGAGTTCCCAGACGAGCTCGTCCGGAACACCGAGGCGTTCTCGGGACGTAACGAGAATCCGGCAACCACTCGGAAGCCCAAGCACGACCTGACGAGTGGCATCGATGACGTGCTCGGCATTGTCGAGGACTACGAGCTCTTCGCGCTCGAGCCGTGCGGCGAGCGCAGCCGGGTCGGCCGAAGTCTCCAGTTCTCGCGCGATCGCCGAGACGACGTCGGCGGGGGTCCGGCACGGTTCGAGCTCGACGAACCGCCCATCGTGCCTCCGAGCGACCTCGCGCGCCAGGGTCGTCTTCCCGGCACCGCCCGGGCCTTTCAGCGTCATCACCGACTGCGAGCCGTCGGTCAGCCACTCCTCGACCGCGACCAGGTCGCGGGCCCGCCCAATGAGTGTGGAGTTGCGCACCATCTGGTCGAATCGAACCTGCTGTGGGTCTGTGGCGTTGGAGGACATCATCAGCGGTGCTCCCCGTCGACGCAACTCGACGCCCCGACTCGAGCGGAGTTGAGGTGATATCAGGTGAGTTCATTTGGGTTGGCATTCCCGGACGCCCTACCGTGCGAGCACGAACCACGGAGGCGCCATGAGAACACTCACAAACTACGTTTTGATCTTCTTTGGACTCACGCTCCTTGCGGGATGTGGTGAGCCCATCGACTTCGACACGACCGACGTCGAGACGAGGCAATCGGAGCTCGCCAAGCCGGGCCGGTGGAGTCCTCCGGCAGAGATTCTCGCGGCCGCCGATTCGTACAACATTCGCAACGTTCAGGGGGGTCCGTGGGTAGGCGAATCGGGCTGCAGCGGTACGTTCGAGAGCGGTACGCGCAAAGTCCGCGAGTGGGTTCTCGAATACTGGCCGGTGGTCCCTCGCGTCTACGGATACTCATGCCGCAGGATCGGCGGCACCAACCGGATGTCGGTCCACGGGACCGGGCGAGCGCTCGACATCGTGATCCCGATCGATACGTCGAAACCAACCGCCGATTCGGCGGACAACGACAAAGGCGACCCCCTCGCGAACTACCTCCTCGAGCACGCGGACGAGTTCGGGATCCAGTTGCTCATCTGGGACCGGAAGATCTGGAGCTCCGCCTGGCCTCCGGGTTCGCGATTGCGCGACTACTCGGGCGTCAGCCCGCACCACGACCACATTCACATGGAGCTCAATCCCGCCGGCGCAGCCGAGAACACGCCGTGGTTCGATACGCCGATGGGTCCTCCCGACTTCGGACCGTGCGGCGACCCGATCGGCCCCGAGGGCGGTGTCATCGACAACGAGGACAAGTGCTTCGAAAAGTACGGCCCGGCCGACTTCTGGCGAACGGTCGATGGGCAGGGGCACGGTGAATCGCTCCAGTGGACCAACGCATGGGAGGCCGACTCGCCTTCGAACTGGGCACGTTGGAACATCGAGCTCGCCGAGGCTGGTCGCTACCGGGTCGAGTACTACAGCACCAAAGAGTGGGCCGTGTACGACTCCGCGCAGTTCCGCGTTCGGCACGGTGGCGCCGAAGAGGACATCTACATCGACCTGTCGGCCGGCGAAGATGGGTGGCAGACGATCGGCGAGTTCGACTTCAAAGAGGGCGACGACCAGTGGGTATCGATCTACGACAACTCCCATGTGTCCGTGCCCGAGAATCAGCACATCGTCGCGGACGCGATTCGAATCGCTCCGCCACCTGAACCCGACCCGGAGCTGAACGAACCGCCGGTCGCCGACAATCCGAAGGACCCTGCGGTCGCTCCGGAAGTCGACGTCGAACCTGAACAGGATACGTTCGAAGCGTCACCGGACCAGCTGGACGTCCACGGGCGTGGCGGGTGCTCGAGCGCCGACCAAGACCCTTCGGCGCTCGCTTTCCTGCTCGTGATAGGGATGTTCCTTCGCCGGCGGCGCCGCTGAGAAGTCAGTGGAGCTTGAGATGGCTCTCTGTCTTTTTCAACGAGCAAGAGGGTTACGTAGAATGGACCCGCTGAGAAGCGAGGGGTTCGAAGTAGCGATACATGACGTCCTCAACGTCTACTTCCACACGAAAACGGGCGAGTTCTACGCCGACATGCAGAGGTGACGAAGGGCAACCGGTCACGAGTTAGGAGAGCCCGCCCCCTTTCGTGGTTCTTGCGGTCGTCAATCAGCGAGCAACTGGTCGATTCGCCTTCGCTCGGCCAGCGCGGCATCCTGCAATTCGCGCAACTCTTCGCCAGCGCCCCATCTCTCGGCCGCTGCGACGGCCGCTTCCAAACCGACCAGCGTGAAGCTCGCAAGCTCGTCACGCCAGCGTTGCGCGGTCTGGAACACCTCTCGCCCCGCATCAGCGTCGACGGAAGTCGCCGCCCATTCGTAGCAGGCCTGCGTCGCCATTCGACCGAGCCCAACTTCGTTCCACGACGGAATTCCGCTGCGGAGGGCGTCGAGCTGCGCGACGTCGGCGCGGGCGTCCATCGGGACGCGCGCTGCGTCGGTGATCGCATGAATCAGCAACGACGCCCGATCCCAGTCGGTGTTCGCCTCGCCTGCAGCCTCGCGCCAATACCGTACCGCAGATTCGAATCGCTCCAGATTTCTGTAGATGTAGGCTCGGTCTTTCGCACTCTCGGCAAGTTGCAAACTGTGGTGTTCGTAGGCGGCGGTGTCGCCAAACGCCTCAGCAATGTGGGCGGCATCGTGATGGGTGAAGTCGGCGACATCCGTCGGATAATACTTCGCCAGGCGCGCACGCCATCGTGGCAGCTCGGCGACAACCTCTTCGGGGTCGTATCGGTCGAACATCTCCAGGTCATCCGACGAACCAAACGTCTCCAATACCGAGCGAACCGGCTCGGTCGGACGCAAGGCGAAGACAAATTCAATGTCGTATCCACCGGCAAAAGTATCGAAATTGGCGGTTTTCGCCCTCCAGAATCTCCAGACGTCATCCAGGTCTCCATCGCTCAGCTCGAGGAGCCGGAGCGACAGCAGCGTGAGCGCGTCACCAGCCCCCTGAAAGCTGTCGGTCTTTCGGGCCTCAATCTCCTCGTCGAGCATGTATCGAACCAGCTCGAGGTCGTCGGTCTGCTCGAGATGGAGGATGAACGCGACGCGCAAGCGCTCCTGACCGTTGGCGTCATGAGTTCCCCTGTCGGTGGCGATGTTCCGCACGGCGATTCGCTCGCGTGCGGCAACATCGCTAAGGAGTTCCTTCAGGAGCGACACGTAGTCGGCGTAGGGCTGCGTCGAGAGATCCATCATTGGGGCATCATCGCACGTGCGCCGTTTCGCCGACGGGTCCATCCAAAACCAATGAGGCAAAGAAGCGCCAAGACCGTTCCCGTCGGTTGAGACTCGACGGCGGAACAACCACCGTCATCACCCCCGACTCGACCGTCGCTGGTGCCCATATCGCTGCTGGCGCCCATGTCAGCGCTTCCGCCCATGTCAGCGATTCCGCCCATGTCAGCAGTGC
>CAYLMO010000149.1:0-3234 GCA_964384605.1 uncultured Bradymonadales bacterium
TGGTCAGCGGTCTGAACGTTCGACGTGGTCTGGGGCGACGAGCAGCTCGACGCAGCCGCTGCAAGCGCCACGAGCGCGACGAATTTGGGGATTCGCATCGGTCTCTCTTTGTTTGGAACTCCGAGAGTCTATCGGAGCGCGGCCGATTCGAACAAATGGCCGCTACGCCCGCTCTTCGAGCTCCATCCAGCGCTCGAATCCGGCGTCGAGCTCCTCCACGAGCGCCCGCCGTTCCTCGGCGAGCGTGGCGAGCAACTCGTGGTCGCTCGAGGCTGCGACCATCTCGTGGTCGAGCGCTTCGAGCCGCTCCTCGAGCTCGGGAATGCGGTCCTGCAGCGCGTCGTACTCCCGCTGCTCGTTGTAGCTGAGCTTCTTCTTTGCGGCGGGCTTCGGGGCTGTCTCGACCACCGCCTCGACCTCGCGGGCCTCGCGTTCTTCCCGCTCGGCCTTGCGCTCTTTGGCCTCGCGTGCCGCCTTGGCTTCGGCCCAGGGCGTATAGGTGCCCGGGAACTCCGTGATCTGCCCGCCAGGCGCGACCTCGAGCAGGTGATCGATGTTTCGATCGAGGAAGAATCGGTCGTGGCTGACCACGACCACGACGCCGTCGAAGCCGTCGAGATAGTCTTCGAGCACGGTGAGCGTCTCGACGTCGAGGTCGTTCGTCGGCTCGTCCAAAAAGAGCACGTTCGGCTCGCGCATCAGCACCATCAAAAGGTGCAGCCGGCGCTTCTCACCGCCCGAAAGCGTCTTGATGAACCCATGCTTCTTCTCGCCCTCGAACAGAAAGCGGTCGAGCATCTGCGAGGCGCTGATCGTGCCGTCGCTCGTGCGGATGCGAGGGTTGATGTCGTTCACCGCGTCGAACACGCGCTGCTCCGGATCGAGCGCGCTCCCGACCTGATCCACATACCCGAGCACCACCGTCTCGCCGACCTCAACCTCACCCGAGTCGGGTTGAACTCGACCGGCCAAAATCTCGAGGAGTGTGGTTTTGCCCGCGCCGTTCGGCCCGATGATGCCCACCCGCTCGCCCCGCGAAAACGCGTAGGTGAAATCGTCGACTACGGTCAGGTCGCCCCACGCTTTGGTCAGGTCGCGGGCCTCCATGATCTTCTTGCCCAGGCGTGAGCCGACGAAATCGAACTCCACCATCGAGTCGTCTGGCACGGTGCCGGCCTCTTGCAGCGCCTTCGCCTTGTCGACTCGGTAGCGAGCCTTCGTCGTGCGCGCTTTGGGTCCGCGCCGCAGCCACTCCAGCTCCTTCTTGGCGAGCTGTTTGCGCTTCTGTTCGGCCTGGAGCTGGCGGCGTTCCCGCTCGTCGCGGGCTTCGAGGTAGTAGCTGTAGTTGCCTTCGTGCCGGTAGACCGTGCCGTCGGCGATCTCGAGGATCACATTGGTCACGCGGTCGAGCACGTATCGGTCGTGCGTGACGAGCAGAAGGGCGCCCGTTCGCCCGCCCAGATACTCCTCCAGCCACTCGACCGTCTCGACGTCGAGATGGTTGGTGGGTTCGTCGAGCACGAGCAGATCGCTCGGGCGAAGGAGGGCGCGCGCGAGCGCCACACGTCGCCGCTGACCGCCAGAAAGCTGGCCGATCGTGCGGCCCGACGCCGGCACGCCGAGTCGGTCGAGCATCGCGTTAGCCTCGGCCTCGAGGCTCCAACCGTCGTGCTCGTCCATCGCGCCGCCGGCTCGGGCGAGGGCGTCGGCCGCCGCGGAGTCATTGGGGTCGGCGAGGGATTTCTCCATCGCGGCTTCGTAGGCGCGGACCGCCTGAAAGCGTGGCGAATCGTCGTCGAGCACCGCCTGCAGCGGCTGCAGCTCGGGGTCGAACTCCGGGTCCTGCGTGAGTACTTCGATCCGAGCCGCATTGTTGTGGCTGACGGTCCCGTCGTCGGGCAGCTCGAGCGCCGCCAAGATTCGGAGCAACGTCGACTTTCCCGCACCGTTCCGGCCGATCACGGCCACACGATCCGAGTCGGAGATGCCCAGATTGACGTCTTCGAACAGCGTTCGGATGCCGTACGACTTCGATACGTTTTCGAGGGTGAGTAGGACCACGGGAACTCCCTGACGACGAGGCGGGATACGGATACATGACGCACCTCCCGCCGTCGAGCATTGCGGGGCGAAGAAGACCCGGACAAAGGCAACGCTTCGAAGACAAACTATCCCGATTCAGCAACATCCCGTATTATGTCGGCAGACTATCTCTCTACGGAAGCTCATGAGCACCCAAGACGAAGCCCTTGTCGGCCGCGTCGTCGCCGATAAGTATCGGCTCGAGAAGCTCGTCGCCCGCGGCGGCTTCTCGTCGGTTTTCCGTGGCTTACACCTCGGAATCAATCGCCCCGTAGCGATCAAAGTCCTCCCGATCAACGCAGACGTTCAGGCCACCTGGATCGAACGATTTTCGCGCGAAGCCCGCGTCGTCAGCCAGCTGAGCCACCCCAACACCATCACGATCTTCGACTTCGGCCAGTCGGCCGGCGAGTTCTTCTACATCGTCATGGAGTACGTGCGCGGCCGGTCGCTGTCGCGCTACATCAAGAAGTTCGGGCCAGTCCCGCCCGAGCGCGCCGCCCGCTTCGCCACGCAGATCGCGCGTTCGCTCGACGAAGCCCATCACATGGGCATCATCCACCGCGACCTCAAGCCGTCGAACATCATGGTCAGTATGGCCTCGAGCGGCGAAGAGACCATCAAAGTGCTCGACTTCGGCGTCGCGAAGCTCCTCGAGCCCGACCCTGAAGTCGACATCAAGCTCACGCAGATCGGCGCGTTCGTCGGCACACCCCGATACGCCGCCCCCGAACAGCTGCGGCGCGAGGAGCTCGACCACCGCAGCGATATCTACGGCCTAGGCATGATCATGTGGGAGGCCCTCGTCGGTTCCCCGGCCATCGCCGCGACCGACTTCGGGACCTGCCTGCAGTACCACCTCAGCCCCGAAAAATGGCGCCTCCCCGCCGGTCTCGACATTCCCGAAGAGCTCGCCAACATCGTCCACAAGTGTCTCGAGAAAGAACGCGCCGACCGCTACCTGAGCTGCGGACAACTTGCCGACGACCTCGAAGACTTCGTCGGGCAGTTCCAGTACGGCCGAACCGGCCGAATGGCCGACGCAGCGATGACCATGGAGCGCCTCGAAGAGTCGCAAGAACTCGCCGCCTTTTCGGTCGGAAGTTCCGAGTCGATCCAATCGGTCGATTCGGCTGTCATTCAAGAGGTCAC
>CAYLMO010000149.1:3334-8072 GCA_964384605.1 uncultured Bradymonadales bacterium
TCGGAAGTTCCGAGTCGATCCAATCGGTCGATTCGGCTGTCATTCAAGAGGTCACTCGCTACACGCCCAACCCTTCGCGCAAAGTCACGGTTTCTGCGGCTCAGCGCACGACCGAGAAGAAGACTCGCCCGGCTGGAGTTCCTGTCGACGACGACTTTTTCGGCGCGTTCGCCGAACCGTCCGAAGCCGACCAGGAGATGTACGAAGAACTCTCGGAGGCGTTCGGCGACGACGTCGAAGCGGTCGCCGAGGTGTCCAACGACTTCTCCGCCTTCGACTTCTCTCTCGAACCCGACCAAGACGTCGACGACTTCCTGACCGGTCCGCGCGACGTTCACGACGGTTCCGAAGCTGCGCTGCTCGACGGCCCCGCCATGTCTTCGAGCGGCGTCCCCGAACCGGTCGAACAAGACCCCCTCCGACAGACCCGACGGCGGTACGACTCGGAAGAACGCCGACGGCTCGAACGGCTACCGAGCGAACCCGGCAAGTTGCCGGGCTGGGAAGACAACCTCGAGCTGGCCGACGTGCCGAAGAAGACCGGCCGCCGGTCGTCTGAAGTAGCTCGGCAGAAGCGACAGTCCGATGCGATGGGATGGGTGCGCTCACTCGGAATTGGCGCGGCCGTGATCGTCTCGGTCGTCCTCGGTGCCGTCGTCGTCCTGCACCTGCTGGGGGGCAGCGAGGATTCCGACCCCAACGTCGCCGACTATCGAAAGGAAGCGCAGGCAGAAGTCGACAAACTCCTGGCCTCGGCCGACGAAGACAACCCCGCCAAGAACGACGGCACCCCGACGATCTCCGCCAAAGCGATCCTCATGGCGCTCAACCACGACGGCTGGCGCTCGCCCGATCCACAGTTCAACGACCTCGGCGACGTTCAGCAGACCTCCGCCCTCATGCGCAAGGAAGAGATGGCGGCGAGCGTCACGATCTACGCCACGAAGTCGAGCAGCGTGGCCGAAGAACTGCTCGCCGACACGCGGTCACCCGCCGAGGGTATCACCTTCGGCGCCACGCTCGTCCGCGTCGCACCCGGACCCAGCAACGCCAAGAGCGGCGTGACCCCGGTCGTCGCCCACCTCTACACTTTCAAGAATATCGTCCGCGAAGAAGCGACCCGGTAAGCCCACGCTGCTTGAAATGTTTTCGGCGGCGAACTAGTTCTGACCGAGTCCAATCCTTTCACCTCAAGGCAACATCCATGGGCTTCATTCCATACGTCGTCGAGCAAACGCACCGTGGCGAGCGCGGCTGGGACATCTTCAGCCGACTCCTCAAGGATCGCATCATCTTCCTCGGCACGCCGGTCACCGACGACGTGGCGAACTCCATCATCGCTCAGCTGCTCTTCCTCGAGAGTGAAGACCCCGAGAAGGGCATCGACCTCTACATCAACTCGCCGGGTGGCTCCGTGACCGCTGGTCTCGCGATCTACGACACCATGCAGTACGTCCGACCCGAAGTGTCGACGATCTGCCTGGGTCAGGCCGCATCGATGGGCGCGCTGCTCCTGTCGTCGGGCCAGAAAGGAAAGCGATTTGCCCTGCCGCACTCGCGAATCCTCATCCACCAGCCGCTCATGCGCGGCGGAGTGGGCGGTCAGGCGACCGACATCGAGATTCAGGCACGCGAGATTCTGCGCTTGAAGGAGAAGCTCGCCGAGATCCTCGTCGACAACACCGGCCAGTCGATCGAGAAGATCAATCAGGACACCGACCGCGATTACTTCATGAGCGCGCACGAGGCTCACAAGTACGGGCTGATCGACAAAGTGTTCGACGCCCGGGAGCTCGCAGAGCGTAAGGCCGAGGGCTAACCGCTTGGGGCTACTGAGGATCTACATCCAGTAGATCCTCGAGCTCCAACCCCATGTCCAACTCCGGCACCGCATCACTCGCCGCCGGCTTGTACGCGCCCGTCTTCTTGTCCCACTCCAGCACGTACGGTTTCTCCGCCTCGGCCTGCGCCTTGGTCAGATACCCGTAGTCGATGAGCCGCCCGTAAAGCTCCTCGATGCGACCCGCCCACCATCCGGTGACCGGCGTCTTTCCGCGCTCCACGACCTTCGCGCCGTACCACGGCGCCGGCTTCAGCATCGCCAGGAAGATCGCCTCTTCGGCGGTCAGCTGACGCGCGTCTTTCTGGAAGTAGTACTGCGCCGCGCGCCCGATTCCGTACACGTCCGGACCGTACTCGATGCAGTTCAGGTAGAGTTCGAGCACGCGCTCCTTGCTCACGACCGTGGTGATGCGCCACGCGATGAGCGCCTCCTGGAACTTCCGAGCAAACGTCTTGTCGCGCTTCAGGAACAGGTTCTTCACCAGCTGCTGCGTGACCGTCGAGCCGCCGTACTGAAAGCGCCCCTTCTCCAGGTTCAGCCGCACGGCCTTCTTGATGAGGTTCAGGTTGATCGGCCCGTCGTCGTAGAAGTCCATCTCTTCCGACAGGTACGCAGCGCCGCCCACGTAGCCGGGCATCTCGTGGAGAGGCACGTAGCTCTTGAGGCCCGGCCCAATCCGAATGTTCACCTCTTCGCTGCTTACGCCCTCGGTGACCTTCTTCACGAACGGCGCGTTGAGCCAGTGCACGTCGTCCCACCGCGGCTTGGTGAGTCGTTCCTCAGGCAGCGGTCGCGCGTGCAGGTGCGGCCCGGTGGGCGCCGACTCCATCACCGCGATTTCGGGCAGCCACTTGTTGTAGGTCTTCAGGTCGGTGACCTTGCACAGGTCCTCGTACTCCTCGATGTCCATTCGGAAGCCGCGCGGCCGAAAGAGCGGCAGCTTCATGTAGAACTTCGGCGCCCATTTCCCCTCCATCTCGATGGCGCGATACGGGCCCAACAGGCCGACCGGTGCGGACCGGAACAGCTTCTGGCACTCGATCTCCTCGAGCTCGGCCCGCACCACGAAGGTCGGGTCGAGCGGCGCGTCGGTGAACGACCCACGGCCGCGTACGACCGCCGGCCCATACGTGAGCGTCGCGTCGAGCACGTCGAAGTCGTTCAGCGCCGGAATCCCGCGCCCGATAAAGTCGAACGAGAGGTCGATCTCCTCGAGCGGCTCGTCGGACACGCCGGTCAGGTCGATCACACCGTCGGACCAATCGAAGCTCCCGAACGCAAACGACGGCCCCTGCGTGAGCGAGCCCTGGCTCCCCAACATCGGGAACGACGCCCCGAACACCGCATCAAACTCGCCGCCAACCCGACCGGATGTCCCTCGGCTCGGCAGTTCGCTTCGCTTCTTCGGCATCCCCGGCATCTTGGCCAGGTTCACGTCGGTGATCGCGGCGTCCACATACGTCGGCCAAAGGCTGCCCGGAATCAGCTGTGTCGCGCCCATGATCGTGCCGCCGGCCGTGGTTCCGTCGACCGTGACGTTGCCGCCAACTGCACGCGCATCGAGGCGCTCCATCACCGTGATGGCGTCGAACTCGTTCTCCAGCGCCGACTCGATCTTGATGTCGAGTGACGCACCTTCCACGTAGAGGTCGGTGACCGCGGCGAATCGCGTCGCCGCCCGCCAGGCCTGCATCACGCGGTAGCGCGGAGGCGTCCAGTGCGTCGGGTCTTCCTCGACCGGCTTGTCGGCCGGACGTTTGCCGGCGAGCGCTTGGAGCCACGACAGGCCGGCGCGGACGGGCCCGAGCTTGCTGGGCGTAACGGTCAGCTTCGGGTTTCGTGCGGCGATCATGCGCACCCGCGTGCCTTCCAGGTCGACGCGAGTCCGCTCGACCGTCAGGCCAATCCCCGGAGCCTCCTCCGGCCCCAGGCGAAGCATGACATTCTCAATCTGGGTCTTGGCCTGCAGCGCTTTCAGGTCGAGCGCGGCCGAAACCGCGCCGACTTCGGCTCGGACAAGCTCCTTCTCTTCCAATGCGACGAGAGGCGCGCCGTCTGGCCCCGAAACACGGAAGTCCACTTTGCGGTCGAGGGGAAGGAGCGACGCGGTGACATCCCACGGCAGCTCCTCCTGGAAGACCTCGGGTACGTCTTCGACATCGATCTTCGACGACCCTCTGGCGGTCACGTACCAACCCCGGGCGATCGGCTCGAACGACGCCCGCGTTGCGGCGATGCGGCCTACGCCGTCTTCTCCCCGCACCACGACGAGCTCGACATCGGTCAGCTCTACACCCGGTGGCGACTCGAGAATCGCGCGCAGTGTCCCCGACGATGAGCCGCCGGAACCGCCGCCGCTGTCGTCAGACTCGTCGTCGAGCGCCGCAAGGTCCACGCGCACGCGAACGCCCGACAAATCGACCCCATCGATATGTGGTGTGTCCTCGAACGCCGACCACGGGTCGACTCGCACGCTGATCGTGTCCGCCTCGAGCTCCGCGCCGAACTTCTCCGCCCGAAACTTGGCCTTCGTCATGACGAACTCGCCGCCATACCCGGCTTCGAACGCACTCCACTCCGCCTCGACCCCGCGCTTGTTGAGACGCGTGGTGAGTTCCTCCTCGACCCTCGATTCAATCAATGACGGTCCGGCGACGTAGAGCACGCCGCCGACGAGCAGGATTCCGGCGAGGATCGCGAGAATTATGGCTCCGAACTTCTTCACGCGGGAAGTATCCCCGCGCGGCCGCGTTTGTCCACTTCTCACTTCGAGACTGAAGGCCGAGACACTCCGCCGAAGGCGCAGAAATCTGGCCTAAGTCCAAGAGACCCGGCCAAAGGCCGAGACACCGGCCAAAGGCCGAGACACTCCGCCTGCGGCGTGGTTTCTCGGGC
>CAYLMO010000150.1:0-7867 GCA_964384605.1 uncultured Bradymonadales bacterium
GACTCGAGGAACTCGTACGGGTCCTCGGAGTCCTGGTGCTCCTCCATCAGCTGGTGGAGCCACGCGAACTTCTGGTCGTCCTTGTCGGGGACCGCCTTGCCCTCTTTGTAGAGCCAGTGCGCAGCGATGCCCTCCTCGGCCACCTTGTGCATCTCGTCGGTGCGAATCTGAATCTCGATGCGCTCCTGATACGGACCGATGACCGACGTGTGGAGCGACTGGTAGCCGTTCGGCTTCGGAATCGCGATGTAGTCCTTGAAGCGCCCCGGGATCGGCTTCCAGAGGTTGTGCACGAGACCGAGCGCCTCGTAGCACTGGCTCTTTTCGTCGACGATGATTCGGAACGCCAGAACGTCGAACACCTGATCGAACTCGATCTGCTGCGCCCGCATCTTGCGGAAGATGGACCAGAAGTTCTTTGGCCGCCCCTGGATATCCGCGTCGATCCCGTGCTCGCCCAGCAGCTCCTGGAGAATCTTGATGACCTCCCGGATGAAGCTCTCGCGCTCGCGCTTCTTCTTCGAGACCTGCTCCGAAATGTCGTAGTACGCGTCGGGGTAGAGGTAGCGGAACGAGAGGTCCTCGAGCTCCGTCTTGACCCACGAAATGCCGAGCCGGTGGGCGATCGGCGCGTAGATGTCCATCGTCTCTTGCGCGATCCGTTCGCGCTTGTGCTCCGGCATGTGCTTGAGCGTGCGCATGTTGTGAAGTCGGTCGGCCAGCTTCACCAAGATCACGCGCAAGTCGCGCGACATCGCGATGATCATCTTGCGGAAGTTCTCGGCTTGAGCCTCTTCACGCGTATTGAACTGGAGCTTCGACAGCTTCGTGACGCCATCGACCAAGAACGCCACGTCGGTACCGAACGAGTCCCGCAGTTCTTCTACGGACGTGTCGGTGTCTTCCACCGTGTCGTGGAGCAAGCCGGCGACAAGACTGGCGGTATCGAGCCGGAGCTCGGCGATGATGTCGAGCACCTCGAGAGGGTGCGACATATACGGCTCGCCCGACTTGCGGATCTGCCCGTCGTGCATCGCCAGGCCAAAGTCGAAGGCCTGCTGAATCATGCCGATGTCAGGATTGGGGTGATACCCCCGAATTCGGTCGGCGATTCCGTCGAGCCGGCGAGTCAACTTCGTGCGTGCAGCGGATTCCATACGTCTCGCGGTTGGGTTCCGTCAGACTGCGCTCTACAAATTTTGGCGCGTGTCGGCTCGTATGAGAGTACTCAAGCCGGGCGGTTGGGGCAAACTTCTCGCGGCTATTCGCCGACCATTTCGCGCATTTGTGCCGCGCGAAGGTGCGTCTGGTGGCGTGCCGCATCATAGATGGTGCAAACCGCCTCGAACGTATCGTCGAGGTCGTCGTTCTCGACGACATAGTCGAACGAGCGCCAGTGGCTCATCTCGAGTCGGGCTGCGTCGAGCCGGCGCGCAATCACCGCGTCGGAATCGGTCGCGCGTGCACGAAGCCTCCGCTCGAGCTCCACCATGTCTGGAGGAACAATAAGCACCGCGACCGCGTGCGGAAAGGTCTCCTTGAGCTGTTCCGCCCCCTGATAATCGATGTCGAAGATCGGGTCCTGGTCGCGGCCCCAGGCGTCGCGGATCGCCGCGATCGACGTGCCATAGTAGTTGCCGTGCACTTTGGCCGACTCGGCAAACCTGCCGGCCTCTCGCATCGACTCGAACTCCGGGATATCGACGAAATGGTAGGCGTGACCGTCTTCTTCCCCCGAACGAGGGTTCCGCGTCGTATAGCTCACGCTGAATGTCGTCTTTGGCCGTTCGGCCAGGAGTCGTCGCGCGATCGTTGTCTTCCCCACCCCGGAAGGACCGCACAGAATCAGCAGAAGTCCGTCGTCTTCGAAGTCTTCATTCATTCGACGTTCGCCGCTTGTTCTCGCATCTTCTCAATCGCTGACTTGATGCCGACAACCGCGTCGGTCAATGCCGGTGAGCCGCTCTTCGAGCCCATGGTGTTGGCCTCGCGAACGAGCTCCTGAAGATAGAAGTCGATCTGTTTGCCCTGCGCCGAGCCGTCGGGCATGTCGAGCAGATCTCGCATCTTGCTCACATGTGAAGTCGCCCGCTGAATCTCTTCGGCGATCTCCACCTTGTCTGCGAAGTAGACAACCTCTTGCATCAGCCGCTCTTCGGACATCTCGTTGATGCCGAACTTCTCGAGCGCTTCCTTCACGCGCGACTCCAGCCCTGCGCGATAGTCCGCGGCGACTGACGGCAGAATCTCCTTCACGCGTTCGACGCCCTGCTCCACCGTATCGACGAGGTCGTGAAACGCCCTGTGCAGCTTCTCACCCTCCTCGACCCGATTCGCGACGAGTTCGTCGAGAGCAGCGGCGACTCCGTCCACGAACGCGCTGTCTTCGGAGATCTCGACCGAATCGTTGCGCGAGATGACCTCTCGAAACGTCAGCACGTCGCCGACCGTCGGCGGTGCGAGGTCCGAGGCGAAGGCAATCGACTTGAGCTCGTCCGCGACGGCTTTGAAGCGGTCGCGGTCGATCACCGATTGCTTCGATACTCCAGCGTCGGGCTCGGCTTCGATCCGAACTTCGACTCTGCCTCTCTGAATTCGATCTTTCACGGCCGCGAGCGCGGCCGGCTCAATCCACGCCCAATCACGTGGAAAGTGAACACGGGTGTCGAGCCCGCGATGGTTCACGCTGCGGCACTCGACACGAAGATGCCAGCCGTTATGGCGCACCTCGGCCGAACCGAAGCCAGTCATGCTTCGAATCGACATTGGATTCCTTGATTACCACTCAGCTTCGGCCTTCGAAGCCTTCGAGGGCTTTTCGGACTGCCCGGCCGTTTCTTCGGCATCGAGCTGTTTTTGGTCATCTTCCGGGTCCTCGTTCAGCGCCTTCTTGAAGCCGCGAACGCCAGACCCGAGCTCTTTTGCGACCTTTGGGAGCTTCCCAACACCAAACACCATCACAACGATGAGCAAGATGATGAGTAGTTCCCAGGTTCCGAGTCCAAACACCGTATCCTCCGTGGAGCCACATCGGGCTCCGTTCAGTCGCTCGAACGTTCGAGGATTTCGAGTGCGAGCTCAGCTGCCCGCTGCTCTGCTTCCTTCTTCGAACGTCCGATCCCACGAGCGAGCGCTTCGCTTTCCACCGAGACTTCGGCTTCAAACCGCTTCTCATGCGCCGGTCCACTCTCGCCAACGATAGTGTACACGGGTCGCGTCGTCTTCTCACGCTGCACCAGCTTCTGCAACTTACTCTTGTAATCTTCAGGAGCACTTCGCGCAGGTTTTCGGTTCGATATCGCCTCGGCGTGCAACCTCGAGATCACCGACTCGACCGCGCCCAACCCACCGTCGAGGTAGATGGCCGCGAGCAGGGCTTCGTAGGCGTCCGAGAGCAACGACGACTTCTCTCGTCCGCCCGAGATCTCTTCACCTCGACCAAGCCTGACGTAGCTGCCGAGGTCGATCTCACGGGCCACTTCGGCGAGCGCGTCTTCGTTCACGAGGCTCGACTGCGTGGCCGAAAGCGGTCCTTCCTGCACGTCCGGAAACGTCTCGAACAGGATCCGAGCCGTTACCAGACCCAACACCGCGTCGCCGAGGAACTCCAAGCGCTGGTTGTCGGGAACATCGCCCTCGACTTCGTTGCAGTAAGAGCGATGCGACAGCGCTGCCTCGAGCAATGAACGGTCCTCGAACTGGTAGCCAATCGTCGCTTCGAGCGCTGCTGGATCCAATTCTTGCGCCGACATGGCTCTAGCTCCTCGGCTCTTCGATCCAGCCGCCGCCGAGCACTTCGTCGCCATTGTAGAACACAACAGCCTGGCCCGGAGTCACCGCGCGTTGCGGCTCTTCGAACTCGACGAACGCCGTCGCGGCATCTGCGCCTACGGTGACGAGCGCCGGCACCGGCTCAGACCGATAGCGAATCTTCGCCTGGCACTGAAGCGGACCATTCGGGCGCTCGAACGACAGCCAATTGCAGCGCTCCGCAACCAGGCCGCGAGCAAAAAGCCCCGACTTCGGACCAACCACGACCGTTCCGTCGCCCGGCCGAATCGCCTGCACATAGAGCGGCTCGTGGTGCGAAATCCCAAGCCCCTTTCGCTGCCCGACGGTGAACCCGTGGATCCCGTCGTGCTCGCCCAGAACGGTCCCGTCGACGTGCTTGATGACGCCCGGGGTGGTCCCCTCTTCGTCGAGCTTCTTCTTCACGAAGTCTTTGTAGTCGCCGCCTGCGACGAAGCAGATCTCTTGCGACTCCGGCTTCTCCGCCGTCTCGAGATCCATCTTGCGCGCACGCTCCCGAACCTCGTCCTTCGTCATGTGTCCGAGCGGGAACATGATTCGGCCCAGCGCTTCGCGCGGCAGGCCGAACAAGAAGTACGACTGGTCCTTGTTCGGGTCTGCGCCCTTCAAGAGCTTCGGCACGTCGCCTGAACGGTCGATTCGCGCGAAGTGGCCCGTGGCGAGGTAGCTCGAACCGAGCGCGAGGGAGCGCTTCAGGAGGATGTCGAATTTCAGGTGGTTGTTGCACGCAACGCACGGATTGGGCGTGCGGCCGTGCCGGTACTCTTCGACGAAGTAGTCGATCACGCGCTCGCGGAACGCATCCTGATAGTTCGCCACGTAGAACGGAATGCCGAGTGTATCGGCCACCATCCGCGCGTCGAACAGGTCGTCCGGAGAGCAACATGACTTGCTGTAGTTCTCCTGTGGTGTCGCGTAGAGACGCATCGAGATTCCAACCGCGTCGTATCCATCGTCGTGCAGCATCGCGGCCGCAACCGACGAGTCCACGCCACCACTCATCGCGATCACCACCCGACCCTCGACGGCACCTTTGATGTCGTCATCGTCTTCGAGTTGTTGCGGTGGGACCGCGCAGGCTTCTACAGGTTCTGTCGTCATCGTTCTCTTCCTGCCGTGATCGGCGCAGCATGCGCCGGCGGCTGTGTTCATCATAGATTGCGGAGCCGGTCAATGATCGGCCCCATTTTCGCGGCCGCCACGAGCAACGACTCGTCCGGAGTCGTCGGCCCAAAGCTCAAGCGCACCGAGCGCCGCGCGTCGGTCTCTTCGAACCCCATCGCGAGCACCACGTGGCTAGGTTCCAACGATCCTGCGGTGCAGGCACTTCCGCTCGACATGGAGATTCCCTCCAAGTCGAACGCCAAAAGCGCGTCTTCGCCGTCGACGCCAGCAAACGCGATGTTCAGCGTGTTCGGCAGCCTCGAGTCTTGGTCGCCACGAAACTCTACGTCGGGCACCGCTTTGCGAATCGCCTCGACCAACTTCTGGCGCTTCGCCTCGAGCACTCCGTTCCAGTCGCCCGCATTGCGCGCGACGAGGCGAGCTGCGGCCTCGAGCCCTGCCGCCGCCGGCACGTTCTCGGTTCCCGGGCGGCGCCCACGCTCCTGGTGGCCACCGGCGAGTAGTGCGCCGACCTTCAGGCCCTCGCGCACGACGATTGCGCCAATACCCTTCGGGCCGCCCATCTTGTGGAACGACAACGACATGTAGTCGACGCCCGAGCTTTCGAAATCGATCGGGATGCGCCCCAGCGCCTGTGTCCCATCCACATGAAGGAGCGCTCCAGCGGCGTGGACACGTTCGGCGATCTCTTCGATCGGATAGACGTTCCCGATCTCGTTGTTGGCCCACATCACGCTCACGAGCGTCGCGCCGTCGGCGAGTGCGGCGTCGAGCACGTCGAAGTCGAGTCGGCCTTCGCGGTCGACCGACAACACTGCGGTCGACACTCCTTCACGGCCGAGGTCTGCCAGGACCTCGAGCACCGACGGGTGCTCGACCGCGCTGCATGCCACGAACGGATTCTCCGTCATCTTGACGTGATCCCGAATGACCTGGTTGTTCGATTCCGTCGCACCGCCGGTCAGAATGACGGCCTGCGGCGGCGCACCCACCGCCTTGGCAACCGCGCGCCGTGCGCGCTCCACCACCGAGCGAGCGGCCTGACCGTCCTGATGAATCGACGATGCGTTGGCGTAGGTCTTCCCCAGCGCAGTGACCATCGCTTCTTTCACCTCCGGCAGCAGCGGCGCCGTGGCGTTCCAATCGAGATAAATTCGTTCCATGATTCCACACGTCCAGACAGGGCCCTTCAACCGATGAGCGCCCCTACTATTCCACAAATTGTCGCATGTTGAGGGCAGTTCGTCAGCCGTTGGCCTCTTCGGCACGTCTCAATCGCTCCAGCCCGCCCTCGATTCGAAGCTGGTCGGCGCGACCGTCGACCGAAACGCCCGGCTGAGCTTCGAGCAGCGCTCGCAGCGGTCCTCGCCCCAAATCGGTCCAGCGCATCACATGATCGGAACACCGCCGCCAACTCCCGACCAGGTCGTCGCCATCGACCTCTCCGAACGCGTGCAGCCACAGGCAAGCCTGGTGCAACACATCCTCGTCGCTCCGCGCCTTCAGCTTGCTCAACTCGGAGTTCGCAGTCCGGAATCGATCCACGAGGGTCGACACGAACGAAGCGAGCCACGGTCGCATTCGCCCTTTCTCTTGGTCGACCGTTTCGCGCCCGACCACGCTCACCACGCACTCGTTAGTGGCCACAACGCTCGCCGACCGCTCGGTGTCGGACACGAGCGCGGCCTCTCCGAAAAACTCGCCAGCTTCGATCGACCCAACGCGCGTCGGCTGGGCGCCTCCGGTATCGACCCAGACGTCGCAACGGCCTTTCTCGAGGATGTACGCCTCTTGCCCAATGTCGCCCTGCAGCACAATGACATCGCCGCGTGAATACTTGCGCTGCGGTAGGTCTGCCGTACCGCGCAAGAACGCCCGAAGATCGCGCTCGAAGCTCGAGAGATCGTCGTAGCGGTCTTCCGGACGATACTGCAGCGCCCGGTCGATGATTCGCTCGAGCTCGGCCGGAGCGTGCGAATTCCCGACCCGCACCGACGCGGGCTCGAACTCACCGGCGAGCACATTGGCCGCGGTCTCTTCGAGGTTCGCCCCACGAAACGGAGTTCGACCGGCCAGGCACTGGTAGAGCATGACTCCGAGCGCCCAGATGTCGCAGGCCGGACCAAGCGAAGAGTTCTCGCCGCGCACCTGTTCGGGCGCCATGTACTCGATGGTTCCGATACGCGTGCCGTCAGGCGCATCCACGCCGCTCACTTCGTCGCGCGATGAATGCTGAAACCGCTCGCGGTCCCACACCCTCGCCACGCCCCAGTCGGTCACGTAAACCCGACCAAACTTGCCCATCAAGATGTTCTCGGGCTTCAAATCGCGGTGAATCACGCCGCGTTCATGCGCGTAGCCGACGGCGTCGACAACCTTCGCGAGAACCTCGAGATGCTCACGAAGGGCGTCGCGCGTTCCGAAGTTGCCGCGTAGCCGCTCCTCGAGCGTCTCGCCGTCCACCCAGGTCATGGTGAAGTACGGCGAACCGTCGAGATATCCCAGTCCGTGCACCGGAACGATGTGGGGGTGTTCAAGCCTGCCCGCGACTCGTGCTTCCTCGAGGAACGCCTCCTCGAACTCCTGCCGGTCGGGTCGCAAGCTCTTCAGCGCGAGTCTTCGCGAGATGGTCGAATCCCAGGCCTCGAAGACCTCGCCCATTCCGCCTCGTCCAGCTTCCCGAATTCGCTCGATCCCCGATTCGTCCGTCACCTTCGAGTCCTTTTGCAGTCATGACGAAGAATCGAGCATAGCAGGCAATCGGGGACAGGGCTTTCTGCTTTCCGCTGTCCGCTGTCCGCTTTCCGATTCCGGCCTCAGCTCGTCTCAACTCGCGCGAAATCGTTGAAGATCGCGAGCCACCCGTGCTAGACCAGCGCCCAAGGCCCCGTAGCTCAGCTGGATAGAGCATCGGATTCCTAATCCGGAGGTC
>CAYLMO010000151.1:0-2281 GCA_964384605.1 uncultured Bradymonadales bacterium
CTGACTCCAACAAGGTCTCACGCCCGGAGGGGCTTCGCACTCCGGGGTCTAACGCCTCATCGGGCCCTGTGGGCCCGACCTCGGCTTGCCACCCGGCTACTCGCCTCTCGAGCACTCGGGCGAACTCGAGCAATGGCCCCACCCTAAGCCCTGCGCCATAAGCCCTACGCCCGCTCCAACAAGCGCTGCAGCTCGCACCACCCACCCTCGAGACTCGCGCCTACCAAACTTCCGGCAGTCGAACGGTCCATTTCGTGTCAGAATGGGCGTCAGGGCAAACCTCAACCGACCACGCTCCAAATGGAAGTCACATTCCAAGAGTCAGAAGTCCGCGCGGGAGCACCGCTGTCGGCGACCGTCTCGGTCGAATTGCCTCAGCCTCAACGCTGTGAAATCTCGGTCCGCGTGCGTCGTCATGTGACCAAGCAGAAGAGCTTCGAAGCACGTGCGGAACTGTTTGATGGCGAGCTTGCGGCCGGCACGAGCGAAGTGCCGCTGCTGGTAAACATGCCGGAAGGCCCGCCGAGCTACACGGGCTCGAAGTTCTCGGTCGAATGGCAGGTGGAGTTCGAGCTTCGCCGCGAGGGCGGCGTGTTCGAGCGGAAATCGTTCGACATCGTCGTGAAACCGGCGGACTCACTCGTGCCGGTCGAGCGCCGAGAGCTCGCGGAGACGGCGCTCGGCATGGGCGAGCAGGTCGTGTTCGCGTTCACCATGGCGGGTGTGCTGGGGATCGCCGTCCTGATCCTGCTGACGATGGCCGGCGTCGCCATTGAGACCGCCCTCGCGGTCGGCGCATTTTCGATCCCGGTGATGGCGCTCCTCTTCATCTTGTTCGTCGAGAACGAGGACGAGGAGCTGAAATCGCTCGGCGAAGTCGAGTTCGGCGTTCGCGACCCCAATCTGAATCCCGGCGAGGTCATCACGGCCTACATTCGGTCCGAGAAGCCGGTGCCCGCGGATCTCGGGAAGGTCTGCGTACGGCTGTACCGTCACGAGCAGGTCGGTGCGCAGGCGCGACACGACCAACAGCACGAGCTCGAATGGACCCGAGTCGATGTGGCGACCTTCGCGGGCCAGCCGATCGACACCGAGGTGAAACTGATGGTCCCCGAACATGCGCAACCCACGTTTCGCAATGGGGAGCTGCAGGTCGCGGTGTTTTGCGAACTCGTGGCGAAGCAGGGCATGAATCGATACGTCGATCGTGTACCGATCTGGATTGGCACCGACGAGCCCGCCCCGAGCGGGAATCCGGTCCCGCTGATGGTGGAGAGCGAATGAGCAGCAAGATTGCGGCGGTTGGGCACACTACACACGACCTCTATCACAGCGGTCTGGAGCCGGGCGGATGCGCCTACTATGCGGCGAAGGTGTATGCCGGGCTGCGGGCCGACTTCGAACTCATCACCGAGGTTGGGGAGGACTTCGAGCTCCAAAGTGCGCTCGACGGGTTGCCGCACCGGGTGTCCCGTCGGGGCGAAACGACGACGTTCTTCAATTTGGAGCGGGACGACCTTCCGCGCCTGCAGCTCGTCGCTGGGCTTGGGTCGCCGATCCCCTCGCAGAACCTGCCGCACCCGTTCATTCACCTCGCTCCGGTCTTGCGCGAAATCGACCTCGCGGCGTGGGTCGAAGCGAACTCGCATGCGACTATCGCGATCAATGTACAGGGCTGGATCAAGGGGGCCGCCGAACCAATCGGGTACGTGGACGAGTCGTGGCCCCCAGGGCTGGACGCCGAATCGCGCGTCGTGCGGCAGGTGAAGTGGGAGCCAGGCGAAGAGCTCGACGCCGTCGACATCGCCTGCATGAGCGAAGAAGACCTCATCGATCAGGGGGACCTCTACGAGCGAATCCGCGCCAACGTGGGCCGCGGTTGCCTCACGTTCGGCGAACGCGGTGCGATGGTTTGGGATGGCGACGAGGAGTGGCAGGTGGAGTCAATCAAAGTGAAGGTCGTCGACGCGACAGGAGCCGGCGACACCTTCGCCGCCACGTTCTGCGCGGCCCTCGCCGACGGTCGGCACGTGCTCGAGGCAGGTCGACGAGCGGCGGCGGCGGCGTCCGTGGTCATCGAGGACGTTGGCGCTCGGGCGTTGGTGGGGTTGTCGGGCGAGTTGGAGCGCCGGGTGTCAAAAAGCAACGCGCAGAGTGGCGGGTAGACGAGTGACCAGCGGCAGTCGCGAGTTTTGAGTCCAAGACGAAGGATTTGGCTTGGAGTCGCGGGTCGACACTCCGACTGCGAACTCGAACTCTTCGTCCGTCTTGGCCCCATCCT
>CAYLMO010000151.1:2381-7828 GCA_964384605.1 uncultured Bradymonadales bacterium
CCTGGGGTGTGCACTTTTGTGCACTTGTAGCGTTGCTCGCCAACCGGCACTCTCTCGAACATGGACGTACGATTCCTCATCGACTCGATCACCAGGCAGACGACGCTGCTCATTGCGCAGCTCGCGACCGCCGCAGGCCTGCGCGCGCCTCTCGCGCACATTTCGAATCAGGTCTTCTTGGACATCGCGCGCGAGCTCGACAAGCAGGGCGTTTCGCGAAAGGTCGCGGCCGACATGTTCGGGATGGCGCTGCGCAGCTACCACGCGAAGGTGCGACGCCTGACGGAGTCCGAGACCGACGACCAACTCACGCTGTGGGAGGCAGTCTACAACTACGTGGCCGAGGAAGAGCGCGTGACCCACGGCGGCGTAATGACGCGCTTTCGTTACGACGATGACAAGAGCGTGCGCGGGATTTTGCACGACCTGGTCGAGACCGGCCTGATCGTGCAGACGGGTCGCGGCGACGGCCGAGTCTATCGCCTGACCACCGACGAAGAATTCGAGCTGGTGCATGGACGCGACGCGGAATCGCGGGCGTATTGGGCGGTGTGGATGGTCATCTATCGCGACGGGCCGTTCGAAACTGCCGAGCTCGGGACCAGGCTAGGCCTGTCGCAGGCGCGGTTGCGGACGGTCTTGAAGGCGCTCGAGGGTGACGGGCACATCGAACACACGGATGCCGGCTGGGATTCGTCGGACTGCCACATCCCGATGGAAGAGGCCGCCGGCTGGGAGGCCGCGGTGTTCGACCACTATTCGGCGTTCACAACCGCGCTGTCGCGCAAGCTCATGGAGCTTTCGATCGGCGCGGAATCGACCGACGTGAACGGCGGGTCGACCTATACATTCGACATTGGACCCGACCACCCGATGCGTGATGAAATACTGGGGCTTCTGTCGCGTTATCGCACCGAGCTTTCGGAGCTTCGAGAGCGCGCGCTGCAAGCTGGCGGCGAGGAGGAACATCCAGATCGGGTGATCTTCTACCTCGGCCAATCGGTAATCCCGGGAGAGGAATGATGTTGTATCGGTGGATGATTCTGTCGCTCGTCTGCATGGCTACGGCTACGGGTTGCCTCGGTTCCGAGTCGCACTGGGGCGACGATTCCAGCAAGAACGGTTCGACGAACAACGGTTCCACGAACAACGGTTCGACGAGCAACAACGCGACAACCGGCAACAACACCGCCACGAACAACACGTCGGGCAACAATTCGACCGACGCGGGACAAAACAACGACGGCGGCATGCCGACCGAGTGCGTCGCCTATCGCCAACGCGACGACCTCTCGCTGAGCCGCGCCCGTTGCTACCAGGCTGACCCAGCTGGCTTTGAGTGCACCTGTTTCGACGCCACCCAGAGCACGCCGAGTACGGCAGCTACCTGCGAGGCAGCCCTCATCAACGATTGCGGCGCCGAACAATCGCTGCTGGTCGACGAGATCGGCTCGTGCACCGTTGCCAACCGAAACGCCGGCTCGTTCACGGCTGCGTGTGTCGAGACCGACGGCGGTTGGAACTGCGCGTGCGACCTCGAAACGAACGCCGTGTTCGTCGACGACCCGGACTGCTTCGAAGCCGCGTGGACCGCTTGCTACGCCCAGACTCCTGCCGAGTGCGGCACCGACGCCGACACCTGCAGCAACAGCGGCCCATACAGCTACGACTGCTCGTGCGAGAATTACGGAGCACGCACGATCGAGGCACCGTTCTGCGAAGACGCGCTCGAAGGATGCACCGCCGATGTCGCCATCGACGGTTGCACCGGCGCGACCGGCTACTGCAATCGCGACGAAGAGAACCGCTGGTTCGAATGCACCTGCAACGGCGGCTCCACCACCGAAGTCCCCTTCGGCGACAGCTGCGAGAACGTGCTCGCCGCGACCTGCGCGGGCTAACTTTAGATCCTTTTGGGCGCGCGCTTCGTTGGTAGTTGGGCAACCACAACCAACGGAGCGCTCATGCGATTGATCATCGCCATCCTCATCGCCCTCGTCCCTGCGACCGCAGCGGCTCAGAATTCCCTCCCCACCGCCGGTGAAGCGACCGGCGAAGCCAACTCAGACACGTCCGCGGCGAAAGTGCGCGAGATGATCTTCGATGAAGGAGAGACGGTCGAAGGCGGCGTGATTCGCCCGCTCGGAGACGGCGTGAAGGGAGAGGTTCACGGCAAGACGAGCAGCATCGTGAAGGTGCGAAGCGACTTCGTGCCGGAGCTGCTCAAGAGCGTCGACGACATCTAGTCGCCATCATTCGGGGAGCGCCCACTGTACGGCGGTTCGAAGCGCGGAATTGCCGTCGTGCGACACCTCTCCGTGCGCCATGACGAGCGTGTCGAATGGGCGTTCGAGCAGGTCGACCATGGTCTCGCGGAACGCCCGTTTGTCGGGCACGAAGAGCCACCGGTACTCCTTTCCTTGCGACGGCCGGTCGCGATGGTCGAGCAAGAAGTTGAGCACCATTCTGGCCGGCCACGGCTCGGGGTTTCGTACGTTCAAGACGAGGTCAGAGCAGACGAGCGTCTTGGCGTCGGGGAGCCAGAAGACCGTCTCGTTCACGCGGGTCATGCCGTCGATGAAGAACGGTACGGCCGACTCGGGGAGGTCGTCGATTCGCTCGTCGAGCGCGCCGGCCCAGTCGACATGCGACTGCTGCTTGAGGGCTCGGGGAGCGCCGTATGCTCGGGCCTGCGGAAAACGCTCCAGCGCCGGGCCGACGAACATATGGTGAAAGTCGTTCGGCGCCACAATCCATCGGACATCGCCGAGCCCTTCGACTTCGGAGGCGAGCGCCTCGTCCATCTTGATCGGCGAGTACAAGAGCAGCTCGCCGGGCGCGGCTTCGACGACGGTCATGCGCGCGGGCAGTCGAAAGCCGGGCGAGATCTTCAGGACCGTCTCGGCGGCCCAAACGCCCTGGGTGATTTCATGAAGTGCCATGGTTCCTCCGTGCCGCCTCGCGACGAATTCGGGCGCATGCTACACCTCTAGGACCTCACCAAGAAAGGCCATCCGCATGCGTCCCGACTGGTATCCCGAAGACCTGTTTCCGTACGAAAGCCACTTCCTCGACGTGGAGGCGGCCCGCGTGCACTACATCGACGAGGGCAAGGGCCCGGTGTTGTTGATGCTGCACGGGAATCCGACCTGGTCGTTCCTCTACCGAAAGATCATCGCCGAGCTGCGCGACGAGTTTCGGTGTATCGCGCTCGACTACCCGGGGTTTGGTCTGTCGAAGGCGCACAAGTCTGGCTACGACTACCGCCCGGCGTCGCACGCCGAGGTCGTGCACCAGTTCGTCGAGCGGCTCGACCTGCGGGACATCACGTTCGTGCTGCAGGACTGGGGTGGGCCGATCGGTTTGTGGGTCGCTGCGCGCAACAAAGACCGGATTCGGGCGTTCGTGCTTGGGAACACCTGGGCCTGGCCTCTGAATGGTGACTCGCACTTCGAGAAGTTCTCGAAGCGTACGTCGGGGCTGTTCGGGCGTTTTGCGATTCGAAACGCGAATGCTTTCGTGAACGTCGCGATGCCGGCGGGCACCGTGCGCAAGCTCTCGCGGGCCGAGATGAAGGCGTATCGGGGGCCGTTTCCGAGCCGCGAGTCGCGCAAGCCTACTGAGGTCTTGCCGCGGGAGCTGCTAGAGTCGCGCGACCTGCTCTACGACCTCGAACGCGAGCTTCCGAAGATGTCGAAGACGCCCACGCTGTTCGTGTGGGGCGAGCAGGATTTGGCGTTTCGGCCCAAGGAGTTGCGGCGGTTCACGCTGGCGTTCCCGAACTACCGGAAGGTGATGCTGCCGAATGCAGGTCACTACATTCAGGAGGACGCGCCGGTGGAGATTGCGGACGAGATTCGGGGGTTCCTTGGGGTTTAGGCCGCGCCCGAGTGCGAGCCTCGGTTGATCAAAGGCCCCTCGGCTGCCACCATAGTCACAAAGAAACTCCTGGGGGCCACACATGACCATTATCGCCAGATTCTTCGCCGCGCTCACCTTCGTCGCGCTCGCCGCGTGCGGTGACGTCGCCCAAGACTCGCCGACGGATACGACGCCGGCGGAAACAACGCCTGACACCTCGTCGACAGATGGCTGCGACCGCATCACCTGTGAGGCGCCATTCGTGTGCATCGACGCCCCCGGTACGGTGTACGGCGTCGAGTGTGGATGCCCGACGGGCACCGAACGACGCGGTGAATCTTGCGCGTCTCCGGATCAGTGCAACGACGCGTTCTGCAGTGGGAACGGCGTGTGCTCCGAAGGCGAGGACGGATTCGAATGCACCTGCGGGCCTGAGCATGCCGGCGAGTTCTGCGGCGAGTGCGCGGATGGGTACCGATCGTCGGGGAGGGAGTGCGTGAAGGAGAAGCAGACGCCAGTCGAGCTTCGATGCACGTTGAACTGCTCGGATGATTCCCACTGCGCGTTTTCGAACTCAGGCGAGCAGTACTGCGCTGACGGTGGAGCAAAGGCAGACTGCGGGCCGGGCTTCCGCTCGACGACGGAGGGTTGCGTGCGGCGGTGATGCTACTCGCCGCAGGCCAGCGGCGCGGCTTCCGCACACGTCTCTCGATTGATCATGAACGGCTCAATCGTCTCCACACCATCATTGTAGCAACCACACACGAAGCCTGTGGCGGCGTACGTCTCGTCGAGGGTCGGCGTGCACCGGCCTTCGAGGCCAGGACCAATCTCGGCGACGCAGTACTCATCGGCGTAGCATGAGCTGTAGTACGCAGAGTCGCAGCGCTCGGCGTCGGACGTGAAGACTCCGTCGATGCCCTGACATGTGCACTCCCATCCGGTGGCAGTCGCGGTGCACCCGGCCTCTTGAGTCATCGCGCAGCCTTCGATTTCGGCGACCTGGGCACCACATTCGGCGAGCGCTTCTGGGCAGGTGACGGCGATGGACGGGGTGTCGCCCGCGTCGAAGCAGGAGCAAAGGAAGGTGCCATCGTCCTGGGCCGTGCAACGTGCTTCTTCGAACGTTCGGGTGGTGTCGTCCCATCGGAAGGCGAAGCAACGCTCTGGATCGGTTGGTCCCATGTCGCTGCCCGCGTCCATGCCCGCGTCGACCACGACGTTGTTTCCGGTCGTAGAGTTGTTGCCCGTCGTCTGGTTGTTCGTGTTGTTGTTGCTGACGCCCGCGTCCAGGTCGCTGCCATTGTTCGAGGTGGCGTTGTTCGTGGCGACGTTCGTATTGCCGCAGTTCGCCCAGTGCGACTCGGAACCGACGACTCCGTCGCCACAGTCACCGGAGTCTCCAGAGCAGGACGTGCCCAGGATTGTGACGGCCAGGATCGAGATCGCGAGATACTTCATGGTGCGCCTTTGGCGGTTGTCGGCGCCTAAGGCGCAGTGCGGTGTATCGGTATGTTGGCAGGAGGAGCGGCGGTGATCAATGTCGCGTTGGAGTCTCGAGCGCGAGTCTCGAGGCGCGAGTCTCG
>CAYLMO010000152.1:0-7788 GCA_964384605.1 uncultured Bradymonadales bacterium
CCGACCGGTCGAAATAGAGTGAATCTCCGACGTCCTCAAGATACATCTCCGCAAGCCAATCTGCCATTTCATCTTCCTCGACAGCGAGTGGGTCTTGGACGGGGAAGAACGAGACCAGCTGTAGTCCGTCGAAGTCGACTGGAAGACGCCGATTCTTGCCGTGCGTGTCGAAGCGGAAGCCCGACTCGACTGGAGCGCTCCAGGCGAGGACAGCGTTGCCCTGCTGGTCGGCATCGATGGTTCGTTGGACGCGAGCCCAGATTCGCTCGCGTAAGCGTTTGGTGGCTCGTCCGACGTAGACGCCTGCCCGGATTTCCAGCAGCCAGAGGCTCAGAACGCCGCGAAGACGAGCCGGCGCGTTTTCAAGAACGATGACCATCATCTCCGGTTTGCTCCTCGTTGGGGATTGCGGGGCCGACTTGTTCGGCGCCCGGTTTCGGAACGGGTAGCTCGCCGGCGAGCAAGACTTCTTCGATCGTCGGGATGAGCTTGCGCAGAGTCTTCTCGCGGCGAAACACGTCGCGGCACTCGTGGCGAACGGCGGAAGAGGGGTTTGATGGTCGCTTTTTGGCGATCTGAAACGCGATCGGCACGACCGTCTGGAACTTGAAGATGTCAGCAATGTCGTAGACGAACGAGCGAGGCTTTCCGGTGTGGATGAAACCGATCGCAGGCGCATAGCCAGCGGCCAGGATGGCCGTCTCGGTGATCCCGTAGAGGCAGGACGTCGCCGTGCTCAGGCACCTGTTGACGACGTCGGATTGCTCCCAGTCCTTGGGGTCGTAGCGGCGACCAGTCCACTTTACGCCGTAGCGCTGCGCGAAGTTCTTGTACTGCTGGCGAACACGAGCGCCTTCGATGCCGCGCAGCTGTAGTACGCTTCGCCGCGACGGTGCTGGCTGGCCAAACCGCATCTCGTACATCTTGCGGACGACTTTCAGCCTCGCCGTATCGTCGAGGGCGTTCGCCGCCTGCCAGAGCAGCCTGTCCGAACGCGCTCCGCCAGGTTGGCCTGCCGCGTACAACCGGACCCCGCCCTCCCCGACCCACAGCAAAAGGGTTCCGGTACGCGCGGCTAGGGTCGCGGCGGCATGAGATACGCGGGTGCCGGGTTCCAGCATGACGCACGAGATACTGCCGATCGGGATCTGCGTACGAACACCGGTCTTGTCGACTAGCACGAACGCGCTGTCCAAGACGTCGAGGTGACCCTTCTCGACGAAAACGTACGAGACGCGGTCCTTGATTGGCGTTGGTTTTGGTCTGTCTTCCACAAGTCGCCCCCACGGGTAAAAGTCCTATTCAGTTGTCAAAGACCGGCCGAACTACAGCCGGCGAACGAGCATCAGGCCGCATCCGAAAGCTTTGGATGGGCCGAGACCATTGAACAGCGCGCGACGAAACGCGTCTGGGTCCGTGACCTCGAGAACTCCCCGGAGGTCGGCCGTGACGATCACGATCGACCGTCCTGTGCTTGGCTTTTTGAACTGGTGCCGTTCGTAGCGTTCGACGGATAGCGACGCCGGGTCGGTGCGGAATCCGGCGCGTCGAGCACGGGAGAAGTCCTCGTTGCCGACGAGCCAACGGGCGCATTCTTCCTGGACGAGCTGTGCCTGTGATCGAGCGTTTGACTCCGCCTGGCGGGACTTGGCGTCCATCACGACGTCGTGAACGACCTGGCGGCCTTCTTCGTTGCGACGCTTCACGACCGGATTGGCGCGAAGCAAGAAAGAGAGATGGTCTCCCGCCTCGAGGCTGGGGTCGTAATCGCGGGACTGAATCCTTGCGAAGTAGCCGTTTTTGTCTTTGGGCGGCCGTTGGGAGACCGTGTAGAGGACGGGCAAGTCGTCGTCCATCTCCCAGTGGAACAGGAAGTCTCGGGTGCGGTCTTCGTGGTCGGAGAAGAGGCTCCAGACCAGTTCGTGGGCCCGATAGCCGTTGGACCCCAGCTCCCAGTTGTGGTCGCGACCAAAGGCAGAACGGGAGAGTTTTGCTTTCGAGAAGATCATGGCGAAACCTCCGTCAGGTCGATCACGGCGAGCGCTTGATCGCGTCGTCCGAATTGCCAGCGTTCGCGACTGATGAGTCGGTCCCAGCGGGCCGAAACCTGCTGCGCGTCCAGCCCGATAGCGACGGACGCGTCGTTGTCCCACGCCAGCCGCGCCTTCTTCTTCTCCTTCTCCTTCTTCGGCATGAGCGAGTCGACGAGCGACGAGACCGGGTATGTTCGAAGGGCCTCCACCAGCGAATGCGAATCGCTCAGCCGCGGGGCGAGCGGCAGTGCGAGAGGGCACGACTTTCGGCCGAGGAAGAGCGGGAATCCGGGCTTCTTCAGTGCCTCGTCTAGCTGTTCGAGTAGCCCCGCAGCCCCCGGGCGTTCCCAGAGCGATACGAGGTAGAGCGCGTCGCTGCGATAGTGGCGCTTCGAGAGTGTCGTGCCGGTGTTGTCGTACTCGAGCTCCTTGCGCCGCGAGCCGAGGTCTCGTGCGCGCTTGCCGGAAGGTGACTCGATGGTGTGGTAGTCGCGGAGGAGACTGCCCTCGCTCAGGACCGCCACGGCGAATCCGAGGCCAGCGTTGAGGCTCGAAATCTCGTCGTTTTGCCCGCGCGGGATCCCGAGGGCGGCAGCGCACATGCCGAGGACCGCGGTTCGAGTCGGGATCGAATCCGAGTCACGCTCCTCGCCCACGGCGACTTCGCCCCACGAGGCCAACGGGCCGTAGAGTTGGAATGTCAGAAAGCTTGGCATGGGTCACCCGCGCACGAATTCGAGGAGTTGGTCGAACGAACCTTCGCGGGCTGCGACATTCAGCTCGTAGCTGGCCTCTGCGCATGGCCCATAGGCCTGGTCCATGTCGTCGCGGGTGGTTCGGAGCTCACGGACGGCCTTGGCGAGGATGTCCTGGGGCTCGGTGGAGCTTGTCGCGACCGGTCGAAGGAATGCCGCGGCGAGCGATCGGGGCTGCTCGTCGCCGTTTTCGGCGAGCACGTAGCTCGCGTAGGCACGAGACGCGAAGCTGTTCTGCTTGCCGGACGGAGCGACCTTGGCGGCGGCCTCGGTGAGCGCGGCGATCGCCCGACTCGCGAGCTCGGCGTCGTCTTGGAGGTTCTCGGCGAGCTGGGCGCGGTCGATGCAGATGTAGGTGTAGAAGAGGCCAGCTCCGAAGCCAGTGTTGCCCATGTGTGCTGAGCCAGCGTCTTCGCGGTTGTCGTTGAGATCGTCGACCGCGGTGAAGAAGTCGTCTTCTACCTGCGCCTCGTGCACCGTCAGGGCGTGCGCGACTTGGACGGCGGCTTCCATGTTGTACATCGGAGAGGCAGCCAGCATGCGGCCGAACATGGCGATGTCGACGGCTTTGTGACTCTCTTGGAGGAGCTGGAGTTCCTCGTCGGTCGGTTCGCGGGAGTCGGCGATGAGGGTGTCGACGAGGGAGTCGATGGCCGCCTGTTCGGACGGGCTGTAGTGAACGACTTGCTTGTGCTTGTGGTCTTTCTTGTCGTTTTCGATGTCGCCGAACGGGTCGACGATCGCTTTGGCGATCTTCAGCGCTGCGTCGCGTTCGAATCCGCCGGCAGTGAGTTTTTCTACGATCTTGGGGCCTTGGAGCTTGGTGCGCGTTCCCGTTTGGCCCGAGACGCCTGCTTCGAAGATGTCCGAGGTTCGCCAGTTTCGCTTGAGGCACTGGGATGAGACGCGAAGGCGCTGGTAGCCGCCCATCGTGGCGGTTTTAGGCCGGCCAAGGTCATCGCGGTTGAGGTTGGCGGGCGGGTACGAGGTGAGCAGGTGAAGTTGAGTAAATCGAGGCATGGTCTTTTCCTTTCGTAAATGCGTGGTGTTTAGAGTTCTTGCGGTGCGGCGGTGTAATAGCCCTCGGCCCAGTTGCGTCGGGTGGAGTTTTTCGAGTCGGGTGCCCAGTAGTAGACGTCGTTGGCGAGGTCGGGGACGTGGACGGAACGGCCCAGGAGGTCGATCGTGTGACGAAGCAGCTCGAACAATTCGTCGCGATTTCGGGCCTCGAGCATGCGCCGGAAACGGAGTCCGCTGAGGAGCGCGGCGTCGGAGTCTGGCCGTCGTCGACCAAGCTGCTGCCGGAACGGTTTCGAGCGGTCGTCGGTATCGATCCACGCGACGAGTCCGACGACGGCTGCGAGGCGCTCGTCGGCGTCCGTGAATCTGAACTCGAACCCGTCTTTCCGGAGGCCCTCGCGGATCTGGTAGAACGCGGGCTGGAGAAGGACATCGTCGATGGTACGACATCGTCGCAGGGCGGCGCGGTCGCCGCGATTGGCGATGTTGAGTCCGCCCTCGCGGTCGGCGCCGGTGGTGTCGAGCGCCTTGCGCCACATGATCAAGTACTTCCAGCGGTCGTTGGGTGTGTCAGGCATGGGCTTTCTCCTGTTTCTGAGTGGGGATAGCGATGTTGAGTGCCTTCGCGATGTGTCCGGATTTTGCGCCAGGTGTCTCGCTGAGATGGAATGCCCAACGGAGTGCAGACAGCGCCATGGACGAGGTCTTGGGGTCGGCGTTTCGGAAGTTCCCGTACGCAGCTGTCTCGTTGAAGAGTTCCAACGATGTGGCTTTGATGGCGCGTAGCCAGTTGACCTTGAGCTGGTCGAGCGGGGAGGCGGACTCGAGGGTTGAAGCCATCTCGTCGAGGGCGCGGTAGAACTCGAGCTCGGTCGCGCGCCAGAAACTGGTCGCGGCTTGGGTGAAGAGCGACGCATCGGTGGAGGCCGATTTGTCGTAGTTCCAGTTGCGCTTGCCCGTACTCGTGATCTCGACGCGGCCGTAGAGCGCGCGTTTGAGCGCGAGTTTGAGTTCGTTTGCGGCGCTGTCCGCGGCCTCGATCATGAGTTTGGCGTTGTCGTCGAATCGCTTGCGTGTGGCCTCGTCAGGCAGCGCGATGATGGGGAAGGTGCCTTCGTGCCAGGAGCGGATCTTGGCGTTGTCGGCGTCGAAGCCGAACGCCCAGACGCGTACTTTGAGGCCCGGTGCATCGTCCTTCAGGTAGGGCTCACGAAGGCTGCGGAAGTGCTCAACGATCGTTGCGGGCCTACGATTCTGCTTCGACTCTTCGTGGGTGGCGACGATCCCTCGCCAGTGTTTGTAGGCGAAGCCGTCAGGAGAACCCTTCAGAGGATTCGGTGCGTCGCCCTGTTTTTCGCTGTACGTGTAGGGAGTCAGCGGATGAATCCACGGGCCAGTGTAGTTTGTGCCGTAGCGAAGCTCTCGGTACGTCTCGAAGAGTACCGTTGAGGGTTTTCCGCATGCATCGCAGTATTCGGGAGTGTCCAATCGTCGCGGTTCTTCGAGCTGAAGGCGTTTGGAGCTGCTCCAGTAGGCTTGGTTGGTGTTCACCGCCGCAGTTGGTGTCTCCACTCCACCCTTGGAACTCTCGCGGGTCGTACCCATCCATGGGAGGGTTTCGGCAAGTTTGTTCGTCGAGACCGAGCCGACCCCGGCCGACTCCGATGGGGCGACGTTGAGCCACACATCGTGGAATAGATTTTCGCCACGCAGGATGGTGGTGATGGGGCCTCCGCCACGGACGGAGGTTCGAAAACCGGGGCCGCCGGCGGTTGCGTTGAACTGGGCAGTCGCGAGGCCTAGCGCCGCACATGTGGGGCACATGGCGTAGGAGTCACGCCGCTTCAGGAAGATGTCCTTGTTGAGCGTAACGGTGTTGCCCCCCGGAGCCGTCAAGTGCAGCGAGTCGATCTGTGAGCGGTACTTTTCGGGCAGTTCTTCGGTGTCCTGAAAAAAGGCGTGCTCGCCGAGTAGATCAAACGCGAAGGCCCATTCCGAGAGCGCCGAGTGAAGCGTCTCAGGAGCCGGCGGGGAGGTCAGCCAGTCCCACCAGGCGTTCTCATCCTTTGGCGGTAGGAAGCACTGGTAGAGGCCGATGAGGATCTGAATGAGCGCCCCGTCGTAGTCCGGTCGGGCGGCGTCGAGTTCGACCGGCGGGTTTTCGGGGTTCGCCGTGAGGTCTGCCGGACGGATGTTTTTTGGCGTGCCGTCGGCGAGGCGAACCGGGATCCATGCGTCTTTGATGAGGTTGATGCTCATTCGGCTTCCTTGGAGATTTCGAGTCCACGCAGGTTGGAGTAATGGAGGGTCTGAAGGCGTCCGCGCCCGTCTTCGATCGCACAGGTCCAGCTGCCGTCTTCGGTGGGGAGCAGGGGAACGATGTCGACGAATTTGCCTTTGTCGGGCATCCGTTCAGCAGTCTTTGAGATTGTGGTCTTGGTCGCTTCGGAAACTACGGGTCCCGAGAACTTTCGCGCGGCTACGGAGACATCGCTTCGTGCCCATTGGTGGCGACCTTCTGCTGCGAGTGGACTCAGCTCGCCGTCTTCGACGATCGCGAGCCGGAGTCGGATGGTCGGATCGCCCAAGCGTGTGGGCGTGTGCGAGTCGTCGTACCAGAACTTTGAAGAGTTTCGCGTGTAGCCACTCGCCAACTTCAAACAGTTGAAGCGGGCGACGGATTGGTCAGCGAATTCCTTGCCGATGGCTTCGTCCGCGGAGGATTGGAGGGCCGGAGGATGTTCGGGTGCCAGGTCTCCGTAGACGCTCTCGACGAGTTCTCGCGCATCTTTTGGGATGTCGATCTTGCCATGTTTTTGAAGCGCAACGGCGCTCAGCCAGACGATTGCGTGATTGCGGTAGACCCACTGACTGCCGTCGAAAAAGTCGCTGTACCAGTCTTCGTCTACGTCTACCTCGGGGTCGGGCCCGGCGACGTAGAGAACCGGATCTGGCCGTGAGGTTTGGCGCTTGTGGCGCTGAAGTCGCCCGGCGCGTTGAATGACCAGGTCGATCGGTGCGAGGTCGGTGACCATGGCGTCGAAGTCGAGGTCGAGCGATTGTTCGACGACCTGGGTCGCGACGAGGATGTATCCGGCACGATCGGCGTCGGTGCTCCCTTTTCCGAATCGGTCGAGGACGAGGTCTTCGATTCGCTGGCGGTCGTCGAGCGTGAATCGCGCGTGAAACAGCAGGACTTTTTCGGGGTCGGGGGCGCGCTCTCGCAGTTCTTCCCATGCGGCCACGGCCTCTCCGACCGTGTTACGAATCCAACACGCGCAGCGGCCCTGGCGCGCGGTTTCGAGAAGGTGCCGTTTGCACTCTTCAAGGTTGTGGACCAGGCGGACGGCGACCGAGTGGCCGGTTGGCTCTGTCGTTTGCGAGCTCGGCGTGATCGGGTACTCGGTTGTAGCTTCGAGGCTCGCGGATGTTGCGAGCGGGAACTCACTTCGGGCGACGCGTTGGGGTGGAGCTCCAGCACCGTTCGAGAAGGCACGAAGTAGTCCGTCCCGGCCGTCGAGCGAGAGGGTGGCAGACAGGACGATCGTTGTGCCGCCCCGCGCGGCATGGAAGCTGATCAGGCTTTGAAGGAGGTCGCCCGTATAGGTGTCGTAGGCGTGCGCCTCGTCGACGACGAGGACCTTCCCGCTGAGCCCGACCATCCGTAGAGACTGGTGCTTTGCCGGAAGAATGCTGAGGAGCGCTTGGTCGATTGTGCCCACACCGAATGGCGCGAGCAGGGCTTTCTTGGCCGTATCGGCGAGCCAGGCCGAACAGATCGCTTCCGCCTGGACATCGTCCTCGCCGTCGTATGTGAAGGGTGTGTCTCGGGCGCTCGCGAGCGAAACGGCGCGCTGAAACCGGTCGGAGAGTCGTCGCGAAGAATGAGCGAGAACGATCGACGGGGTTTCGCCCTCGAAGAACCGGTCGTAGGCCGTTTCCATTCGCGCGAACATCCCGTTGGCGGTCGCGGTGGTGGG
>CAYLMO010000153.1:0-7754 GCA_964384605.1 uncultured Bradymonadales bacterium
TCGGTCGTCGATATCCCAGAAACCTTCATGAAGACGGGTCTGCCCCTCTTCACCAATCTCCCCTACAAGGTCGCTGACCTCTCGCCCGAAACCGTGGCGTTTGGCCGCAAAGAGATCGAACTCGCCGAGCACGAAATGCCCGGTCTGATGGCGCTTCGCGAGAAGTACGCGGAGAAGCAGCCACTCAAGGGCGCGCGCATCATGGGCTCGCTCCACATGACGATCCAGACGGCCGTCCTCATCGAGACGCTCGTCGAGCTCGGCGCCGAAGTTCGCTGGGTGTCGTGCAACATCTTCTCGACGCAGGACCACGCCGCTGCAGCTGTCGCTGTCGGCCCGAACGGAACCTTCGACAACCCGCAAGGTGTCCCGGTCTTCGCATGGAAAGGCGAGACCCTCGAAGAGTACTGGTGGTGCACGTTCCAGGCCCTCAACTGGCCCGGCGGACAGCGCGCAAACCTCATCCTCGATGACGGCGGCGACGCTACGCTCCTCGTCCACAAAGGACTCGAGTACAACAACGCTGGCGAAGTCCCCGGCGTCGATACGACGGACAACGGCGAGCTCAAGGTCATCCTTCAGCTCCTCGCTGACATCCAAGACGAAGACCCGACCTTCTGGAAGGAACTCGCGCCGCACATCCGTGGCGTCTCCGAAGAAACGACCACCGGCGTCCACCGCCTTGTGAAGATGTCGGAAGAAGGCACGCTCCTCTTCCCTGGCATCAACGTCAACGACTCGGTCACCAAGTCGAAGTTCGACAACCTCTACGGCTGCCGTCACTCGCTGGTCGACGCAATCTTCCGTGCGACGGACACGCTCGTCAGCGGTAAGCGCGCGCTCGTCTGCGGCTACGGCGATGTGGGCAAAGGTTCGGTCGATTCGCTCGGCGGCCAGAAGGCGAAAGTCGCCATCTCGGAAGTCGACCCGATCTGCGCGCTTCAGGCGAGCATGCAGGGAATCGACGTGATCACGGTCGAACAGGCGATCGAGCGCAAGTTCGACATCTACGTGACCGCGACCGGTAACTACAACATCATCACCGCCGACCACATGAAGCGCATGAAGCACGGCGCAATCGTGTGCAACATCGGTCACTTCGACAACGAGATCGACATGGCCGGTCTCGAGGCGATGGCAGCCAAAGGCGAAGTCGAGAAGATTCAGATCAAGCCGCAAGTCCACGAATGGAAGTTCAAGGACGGCCACTCGATCATCATCCTCGCCGAAGGCCGCCTCGTGAACCTCGGCTGCGCTACGGGTCACCCTTCGCTCGTGATGTCGGCATCGTTCACGAACCAGGTGCTCGCTCAGATGGAGCTTCACGCGAACGCCGAAGACTACGGCACGACCGTGACGACGCTTCCGAAGGACCTCGACGAGATGGTTGCTCGTCTGCACCTGCACAAGTTCGACGCGACGCTCACCGAGCTCACGCCCGACCAGGCAGATTACATCGGCGTTTCGCCGGAAGGCCCCTACAAGCCCGAACACTACCGCTACTAAGATTCACGGCGGACGAACACCGAAACGGCCCGAGCGACCGGAGATACACATGCGCCGCATTCTCGCGACAATCTTGTGCGTCTTCATGGCGCTCGGGCCGTCTCATTTGATGGCTCAAGACACCGAAGTCGAGCTGACCGAACAACAGCAAGAGCGGGTGTTGAAGCTCATCTCGACCGGCAAAGCAGCCTACAACGAAGGCCGCTTTGCGGACGCACTCGAGTCGTTCCGTTCGGCTCATGAGATGTACCCGCACCCTGACATCGTCTACCGAATGGCGTTGTGCCACGAGCGTTTGGGTGAGGATCAGCAGGCGGTTCGATATTACAAAGAGTTCCTGGCGGCTGTACCTGACGCACCTGAGCGGCCTCGAATCGAGAAGACGATCGAGCTCATCGAATCGCGGATTTCGAAGAGTGAGATCCGGGTGGTGACGGACCCCGAGGGCGCGGTCGTCTACATCGACGACGTAGCCAACGGTGCCGCGGGCTACACGCCCACCGAGCTTCCGGTGAAGCCCGGAAACTACCGCGTGATCGTCAAGAAGGACGGTTTCGAATCGGTCGAAGAGCTCGTTGAGGTCGGCTCTGGACAGTCCGTCGCGCTGCGCTATCAGCTGAAGTCGGTCGTGGGAGGCTCCAAGGTTTCGGGGCCGGGGACCGATGGGGGAGTGAAGGATTCAGCGGGTAGTTCCTTCGACCCGACGTGGGTGATCCTGATGAGTGTGGGAATCGCCTCGCTTACGGCAGCAGCCCTGTTCTATCAGCCCTACCGCGCCGCTGCAGACAATCTCGAGGCGTGGGAGCCGAACAAACAGGTTGTTGGGGAAGAAGTCTACGGCTCCGAGGAGCGGAAGAAGAACATTTACCTCGGAATCACCATTGGAACGGCCAGCCTTGGTGGTTTGCTGCTGGTTTTGAGCCTGTTCGCCTACAGTTCGAGCACGTCTGGTTCGGCGTCGTTGCCTGCAAACGACGGCGTGAAATGGAGCTTCGGACCCACAAACGACGGCCGCGGCGCGACCGCCGGTCTGGGCTGGAGCTGGTAAGGCGCTAGATTCGGCGAGCTTTGAGCTGCTGCAGGATCTGGATGTTCTGATAGGCGAACAGCGCCAGCAGAATCACCACGAAGAACCCGAACTCTCCCAAAGCCACCAGCGCTGCGCCGACGAGCGCGAGCGTGACGAGTGACGTGTAGGCTGACCACAGCAGCGCTTTCCGCTCGTTGTTCCACGCCCATCGCAATGAATGGAGCACCATGTGGCCGCCGTCCATCGGATTGATCGGCAGGATGTTGAACGCCGTGAGGATGACGTTGATGAACGCCATCGCCGCGATGAACGTCTGAATCGGCCCCTCAATGGGGACGACGAAGTAGAGGATCGAAAATACCACCGCGAGGATCAGGCTCGCGAACGGGCCGGCTGCGCTGATGGCGAGTGCCCGTTTCGGTACGGTGTGTGAGCCTTTGTCGTTGATCGCAACGCCACCAAATCCGTGCAAAACGATCGTGGACTTTCCGTAGCCGAGCTTCTCGGTGGTCAGCGCGTGTCCGAGCTCGTGCCAGATGATGCTCAATACCAGCGCGGGTGCGATGAGGAGCTGCCCGACCAGGTCATCGACCGAGCGAACGCCCTGAAACACGATGTACGCCAGCAAGAGCAGAAAGAACGGCTGGACGAAGATGGGATGCCCCATAAACGTCATGATTTTCCATTTTGTGCCCATCGTTCCGAACATCACGTACCTCCGGGTGAAAGCGACGTCGGCGAAGGGTAAACTACACACAACGCTGTGTTAGTCCACGCCGCGGCGGCGTCTCTCGAGCCAGGTCGCGAAGACTTTGAGGTTGTTTCAGTCGATTCGCGCTCGTGATTCTGAGACAGATAGCATTGCAAAATGGCGGCGAGCCGATTAACCCCGTCGCGAATCGATTAAGGAGCGAACGATGAAATGGATTGGATTGCTGTTGATTGCCGCGCTCGGCGTGGCTTGTGGAGATGACGTCAAGTCGAAAGGGGCTGGTCCCATTTCGATTAACAACTCGAGCAACAACGTCTCGACCGACGCGGGGAACGTGTCGACCGGCGACGGTGGGAGTTCGACGGATGGCGGCGGCGGTGTTCCGGACGCGACGATGAGCTCCGAAGATGCACCGCAGATCATCGAATTCACGGCGAATCCGACCACGCTCAACGAGAGCGGCTCGTCGAGCCTGAGCCTCATCGTGACGGACCCGCAGGGTTCGGACGATATCGCTGCCGTACGATTGATCGAGCAATCCTCCGGAACTTCGCTCGGTAACTTTGCGCAAGACGGCGGCGGCGCCTACTCGACGTCGGTGTCGTGGAACGACATCAGTTCGGCTGTGGACATCACGTTCGACGGTTCGTTCAGCGTCGTGCTGACTGCAGAGGCGATCGACAACGCGGGTGAGCGTTCGACGCGATCGATTTCGCTCGCGCTCGCATGCTCCGAAGCCGATTCGGCCTGTGGCGGAACCTGCGGCGAGACGTTCTGTGGTGGTGAGTGCTTGAGCGCACAAGACCTGTTCGGTAGCAATCAGAACTGTGGTGGCTGCGGCAATTCATGCGGCGGCGGCGACATTTGCTCGATCGACGAGTGTCTCGACCCGAACGTGGCCGCGGCCCCGTGCACGTCTGATGCACAGTGTGGTGGCCAGGCGATGTCATGCCAGACCGAAGCGGCGACGGGCATCCCCGGGGGCCTCTGCCTCATCATCTGCTCGCAGGACGGCTGCGGTCCGAATTCGGAATGCGTTGGAATCACCGACGGAAACGGCCAGCAAATCCCGGTCTGCTTCCCGACTTGCACCACCGCCGACGACTGCCGCGAAGGGTGGGAGTGTCAAGAACTCGACGGAACGGCCACGATGGCGTGCTTCCCGGTACAGTGAGAGTACGATGAAACGACGAATCCTCTTCGCACTGGCATCCCTCGCGTTGCTCGCCGGGTGCGGCAGTGACGCGACGCCGAAAGGCAAGGGCGCCATCGACATCAACAACAGTTCGATGAGTGACGCCGGGACGAACAACGTTGACCCGAATAACGTGTCGAATCCCGATATGGGGCCGGACACGGTGCCCGATGCGACCATGAGTTCGCAGGATGCGCCGACGATTATCGAGCTCGGCGCGTCGCCGTCGCGAATTTCCGAAGGGCAGTCGACGCTAGTGAGTGCGATCGTGACGGACCCTCAAGGGGTCGAAGATATCGTCGCTGGGCGTCTGCTCGACGGGCAGACGTCGGACCTCATCGGCAACTTCAGAAGCATTGGTGGCGGGTCGTTCGAGATCGACGTTAGTTGGTCGCTGCTGGATTCGTTCCGTCCGATCTCGTTTGGGCCTAATGGCACGCAGCGCAGCCTGACGGCGGAGTTCATCGACAACGCGAATGAGCGCTCGACCCGGTCGCTCAGCATCACGTTGGACTGCGAGGGGCTGTCGGCGTGTGAGGGCACCTGCGGTTTCGAGACCTGCAACGGTGCGTGTCTCGACCCGTTCGAGGACTACTTCAGCGACGAAAATTGTGGTGGTTGTGGGGTGTCTTGTCGCGCTGACCAGACGTGCGGGAACCAAGGTTGCGAGGCGCTTCCGGAGTCTGATGTGGGTGGCCCATGTACGTCGGAAGCAGATTGCGACGGCTCGCTTTGCGCGACCGAAGCTGAATTCAACGTTCCGGGAGGGTACTGCGCGTACCTGTGTTCTGTAGGGGCGGATTGCCCGGGCAACAGCGAGTGCATTCCGTTCGACACGGGGCAGGGAGACTTTCCGCTCTGCGCGACTACGTGCACCTCAAATGCGGATTGCCGCACGGACTACCTCTGCCTCGAGTACCAAAACGCCGCCGGCGTCTTTGTGGACGTTTGCTCGCCGTTCTGACGTAGTTCGAGGTCGCCGGTCGTGATAAACAGCCGGCGACCTTCGAACGAGTCTTCCATGCCTGAGACGATCCAAGACGCAAGACGACGCGACGAAGCTGACCCACTGAAAGGCTTCCGCTCGCGCTTCCACTTCCCCACCGATGAGGACGGCAACGAGCTCATCTACCTGTGCGGGAATTCGCTAGGGTTGCAGCCCAAGAGTGTTCGCGAACACCTAGAGGTCGAGCTCGAAGATTGGGCGAAACTCGGCGTCGAAGGTCATTTCGACGGGCGGAATCCTTGGTATAGCTACCACGAGATCTTCAGCGAGCCGGTGGCGGAAATCGTCGGGGCAAAGCCGCATGAAGTGGTCGTGATGAACTCACTCACGACCAACCTGCACTTGCTCATGGTGTCGTTCTATCGACCGACTCCTGAACGGTACAAAATCCTCATCGAGAAGTCGGCGTTTCCGAGCGACCAGTACGCGGTGGCGAGCCAGGCGGCGTTCCATGGGTACGACCCGAAAGACGCGATCGTCGAGTTCGGCCCGCGTGAGGGGGAGGAGACGCTTCGAACTGAAGATATTGAGGCGTGGCTCGAGGAGAACGGGCAGGATGTGGCGCTCGTGATGTTTGGCGGTGTGAACTACTACACCGGGCAAGCCTTCGAGCTGGATCGGATCTCGGCAGCGGCCCACAAGGCTGGGGCCCTTGTCGGATTTGACTGCGCGCATGCGGCGGGCAACGTCCGCTTGCAGCTACACGACAGCGGGGCGGATTTCGCTTGTTGGTGCACCTACAAGTACATGAACTCGGGGCCGGGCGCGGTCGCTGGTGCGTTTGTCCACGAGCGGCATGAACTGAATCCGGACCTTCCGCGATTTGCTGGTTGGTGGGGCAATGATCCGGCGACTCGATTCAAGATGGAGCCGGAGTTCGTCCCGCAGCGCGGCGCGGGCGGGTGGCAGCTGAGCAATGCGCCTGTCTTTTCGATGGCGCCGCACAAGGCCAGCGTGGAGATTTTCGCCGAGGCCGGGATGGACCGCCTTCGTGAAAAGTCGGTCGCGCTCACGTCGTATGCGCTCGACCTGATCGCGACGATTCCGACCGAGCGGTTTCGAATCATCACGCCGCGGGACCCTGCGCATCGTGGGGCACAACTCTCGATTCAGGTCATGAGCGATGGTCGCGAGCTCTTCACCGCGCTTCAGGCTGGCGGAGTTGTCTGTGACTTCCGTGAGCCCGATGTGATTCGGATCGCGACAGCCCCCCTGTACAACAATCACGAGGATGTCTTCCGATTCTGCGAGATTCTGCAGGAGACGACCTGAGCGTGCGCGCGATCTTCTTCACGGACGGCGTCGAAGTTCCGGCGAGTCGGTATCGATGCGAGCAGTTCTTTCCGTATTTCGCGGCGGCGGGCATCGACCCGACGCTCTCGTACGCGTACGGGCGGCGCTACAATCAGGTACACCACACGAAGTTGGGTCCAGCGTACAAACTGGGGAGCCGGCTGAAGCGAGCGGCGCGAGAGCTGCTGTTGCCGTTCAGTGACTTCGACGTGGCGGTGCTTCAGCGAACGGCGATACCGCAGACGGCCCTGCCGGAGCGCTTTGTTGCGAGCGTCGGGCATGTCCCGACCATCTTCGATTTCGACGACAGCCTCCATATCGGTGCTTCGGGCGAGCGGAGTGCGCTCCGCGAGGCTGCTTTTAGGCAAGCCATCGAGTCGGCCGACCACTTGGTCGCCGGCAACGAGTGGCTCGCAGAGTTTGCGGGTCGTCCAGACAAGACGACGATCATTCCGACCGTGATCGACACCGACCGGTACGTTCCGGCCGAAAAGATTGAAGATGGCGTGGTCATTGGGTGGATGGGGACTTCAGGGAACTTTCCGTTTTTGGAACAGGTCGTTCCGTCGCTTCAGAGCTTGTTGCGGCGATATCCCGAACTCCGCATACGAATCGTTTCGAATGCTGACTTTCGGCCGCTCGCAGGTGTCCCGCGAGTCGAGCAGATACGTTGGACTCCAACGCGTGAGATCGAGCTGCTGCAGTCGTTCGATATCGGACTAATGCCGCTCGAGGATTCGTTGGTCACCCGCGGCAAATGTGCGTTCAAGATGATTCAGTACATGGCGGTCGGACGTCCCGTCGTGGTGTCGGCGGTCGGGGCCAACGTGGAGGTATCTCGTGGCGCCGATCTAGGAGCTGTTCTCGACGATTGGGAGAACTGGGAGTCGGCGTTAGCTGAGCTGATCGACGACGAGGAACGGCGAGACGAGATGGGCGCCAACGGTCGTCAGCGAGCCGTCGCTCACTACTCCGTAGACGCCGTCCTCCCAACCTGGCTCACCCTGCTGCG
>CAYLMO010000154.1:0-7497 GCA_964384605.1 uncultured Bradymonadales bacterium
CGCGAAATCTGGAGATCATAGCATCTGAGATATCGATCCGATGCGGTTCGTGCCTCGTGCTGGAGACGCCACAGAACTGGCCTCCAGCGCGGGAGGAAGACCTCCTCAACCAGGTAGGACCCTTGCTTTGTGGGCGTCACGTCTGTACCCACAGGCGTATCGAACGCGCATGAATCCTAGCGATGAGGACACCAATGGCCAGCGAAGCGGAGTCAGTTCCACCTTCCAACCATGTCGATCCTGGTGCGATTCGGAAGCTGGAGTTCGAACATGTCGCGGGGAACGTAGAGCTCGTTGACGACGAGTACTCGGACCGGATTCGGTGCGATCATCCCGACGTCCACGACCCGCAGAAGTTCGGACAGTTCCTCAAAGACAAAGCTGCCGCACTCGGCCGCGATCGCGTGGTCACACTGGTCGACGCGAAGACGGGCCGGGCGCTCCAAGAGCAAGGTTTCGCACACGAAGGTGAGATGCCCGGATTCTATCGGGGCGAGACGGATTGCGCCGTGATGGGCTGGTCAGCCGACGACCGCCGCATGCAACTCGCCGCGCCAAACCGCGCTGCGCTGACCGACGAAATCCTCGAACAAAAGCGGCTCGAGACGAAGCTACACGTCGCCACACCCACCGAGACCGCCACGGTCGAAGATGCCGACGAACTCGCAGAACTGCTCGGCAAGACGTTCGCCGAATATCCGACGCCGTCCAGCGACCCGGCCTACGTCGCGAACGAGATCGAGAACGGCACGCCCTTCCGCGTAATTCGGGAGCACGGCGAGATTGCGGCGTGTGCGAGCGCCGACCTGGTGACCGAGGCGCGGACCGCCGAGTTGACCGACTGCGCCACGCGAGCTCAATCACGCGGCAATGGCTACATGCAGTCGATCCTGCGCGACCTGATGGCCGACCTGCGCGACCGCGATTACCCAACGGCGTTCACGCTGGCACGCGCGGCCATCCCCGGCGTCAACATCGCGTTCCAGCGTCTGGGGTTCGAGTATCGCGGCCGAATGCCGCAGTCGTGCCGCATCGGCGAAGGCCTCGAAGACATGAACATCTGGAGCCGCTGGCTCTAACAAGGAGTTACTAGTGGACCGCATCCCCGCCTTTTTCCACAAGCAACAGCTCGAATTCAAACCGGTCTACGAATGGGCGATGGGCAAGCGCATCGACCACCCCGAGACCACCGCGCGCGCCGAGAACATCCTCGCCGCGCTTCAGGCGGATGATTCGTTCGAGCTCGTCGAGCCGTCAGCCCAGCCGCTCGACGCGATTCGAGCGGTCCACAGCTACGAGCTGATGACCCTCTACAACACGGCGCGCAAGCTCGAAGAAGACTTCTACCCGAGCGTGTTTCCGCGCGAACTGCGCGAGATGGGCGACCCGACGAACATTCGTCACGCGGGGTGCTATTGCTTCGACTCCGGCACCCCGCTCAACCGCATGACGTTTGACGCTGCGGCATGGAGCGCCGCCTGCGCACACGACGCAGCGAAGCGTCTCGCGAACGGTCCGGAAGACCTCGTGTACGCGCTTTCGCGACCTCCCGGCCACCATGCCACGGAGCAGTATTTCGGCGGTTACTCGTACTTCAACAACAACGTCATCGCGTCGAAATTGCTCTCGCAGCACGGCCGCGTGGCGGTGCTCGACATCGACTTCCACCACGGCAACGGCACGCAGTCGCTCTTCTACGACGACCCGTCGGTGCTCACCGTCTCGATCCACGGCGACCCGGCCGTCTTTTTCCCGTTCTACTGCGGCTTCTCGCACGAGACCGGCGAGGGCGACGGTGCAGGATACAACGTGAACTTCTGCCTGCCGGCGAAGACCACGATCGACGAGTATTTGGGCGCGCTCGAAGAGGCGTTGGAGGTCATCTCCAACTTTGGCGCACAGTATCTGGTGTTGGCGGCTGGATTCGACGGCTACAAGCTCGACCCGATCGGCGATTGGCTGTTGGAGACCGAGGATTTCGCGGTCATTGGCGAACGCATCGCCGAGCTTGATCTACCGACTTTGGTCGTCCAAGAGGGTGGGTACTACACGGAGCACCTGGGCCGGAACGCTGTGGCGTTGCTCTCGGCGCTCGCCTGAACGCTGCCCGCTTCACCAGCGCGAGCAGCCATCCTCAAACAGCTGAAGCACGACCTCGGCGCGAAGCTCGAATGCGCTAAGGTCGACCTCCCGAAACGACTCGATTCCGAGGAACACCTCGTCGTCTGGCCCGCACGCGCCGTCGCCATCGAGGTCGTTCAAGAAGATGTAGTTCAGGTCGGGCCAGGGTCCAGCCTCGATCTCTGCGGCCAATGCGCCGTCCGTGGGGATGAGCAGCTCGATATTGTTGCCCTGCGCTGAGATCCGGCCGAGCAAGCCCTCGGGGACTTCGGAATTGATCGTGATGTCGAGCGCGTAAGCGACCGGGAAGACCGCGTCGGCGTCGCAGGAGTCGCCCGACAAGCTCGACGTATCGTAGACCCCAGAAGCGGACCATGCGTGGCGCCCCGGATAACCGGCATTTACCGAGGTGATCGTGCCGCCGCAGCTACAGGCGAGATAGGGCGGGGCTGCGGAATACGGCGGAAACCCCTCTTCGCAGTGGGTCGGCGCCTCGCAGTCGGACGGAACGTGGCAGTACGAGCCTTCGCCGCATTCGGCGTCGGTCGTGCACGGCGCCTGTTCGGCGACGTCGTCTTCGAACGTCCAGGGCTTGCTCGCGTCGTCGCCACACGCCGCCAAAAGTACGGACAAGGCCAAGGCTTGCGCGAGATTTCGACCGGTAGGCATGGGCGTTTCACATGTGAAGATTCAAGAACGAATCTTGGGTAGAAACTCAGACCAACTCAAGACTTATCTCGAAAGCTGACCCGGAGGCGCGCCCCGTTGCGCCACTCAGGCCGCTGGTTTCATGCTTTCAGGCCATCGACCCAGTTCGCTCGACCGTGATATTTAGGTCCCCGCGGCTTCGTCAGCACGAGGATCGGCTCGACGAACGCGTACAAGTTAAAGTGACATCGAGGAGGCGGAGATTGCGAGACTGGACATCAATTGAGGAGACGTTCGGCCAGGGTCCGGTGGACCAGCCCATCGAGTCGCCCGTGGAACGACACGTGTTCTTCCACTACTCGCGCATGGTCTACGTCGAGCTCATGACGGCCGGCGACGTCGGGGTTTTGACGTGCGCCGAAGAGAATGGGCGCGTGGGTCAGACCACGTTCGACACCGGAGAGCTCGACACGCTGCGTGACCAATGCAAAGCCCTCGGGTTCTTGCAGATCGGTCCGTGGCACCACGACGAAACGACGGGCATCGTCCGGACCTACGTGAATACGGCGGAGCGGGCCGAGTTTCGAGTCATCGGGACGACGCTCCATATCGAAAGCGAGCGGGCCGAATTCGACGCGCGCGCAGACGCTGAGGCCGCAGCTGAGAAGTGGATCGGCGAACTTCGCCAGGCGGGATACTACCTTCGTCGCATGAGAACGTCCGGTGGTTCGGGCAATCCGCCACGAGTCGAACCGCCAACAATTCCAGAATTGAAGCCCATCGCCGCTCCGACGACGCCACACGAGGCCGTTGATCGCGCGGTGGAGCGGCTTACGGAGCTACATCGGCTCTTTCCGACCACCAACATGGTCATGGAGCTCACGACAGCTGAGGACCACGCTCGGCTGGAGCACTTCCCCGAGCTCGACGAAAATTCGTGGCAGTGGCAACGGCTCGGACGTTGGCTGGATGCGGCCGAACTTGAGGAAAACCCGGCGAGTTCTTTCGACTACCTGATCGAACGATACGGGACCCTGTCGTGGTTCCTCGCGGGGGATTGGGCACTTCCGCGAGAAGTGGCCACGCATCGTAGTAACGGGCACTCCGGACCTACCACACCGCTCGAGATCCTCCCGGCGGAGACGTATCCATTGCTCGAGGATCTGGCCAACTACGAGAACGAGCCGGACTACCTGAAGTTGAAGCTCTTCATGAGCGACGAAGAGTGCAACGGTTGGGCATTCGACACGCGATTCGAATCGAATGGAGAGTTCCTGATCGTCTGGTTCGAAGGGCACGACGGTCCGGCCCTCGACGGAAGCGAGAGCGACGAGATTCAGCCGTTCGGCTACTGGCTGTGGGAGCGCGTCGAGGAGCTGACCGAACAGCTCCTGCCCTGGTTGGCGCTTACAAGCCCGCCCCAAGTTGCGGCAGAAGGTTCCGAGTAATTCAGTCGAGCTTCTTGTGCTCTCGAAGGAGCGCCCGGGCCTGCTCGAGCGCGGCTTCTTTGTGGGCTTCGAGGCGGGGCTCGAGCAGGCTCAGACGCTCGGCGTCGATGCCGTCGTGGTACGTCTCGGAGGCGCGCACGACCTTGGTACCGGCCATCTCGAAGTCTTGCGCCAGGCGCGACGAATCGATGTTCGCGAACACCTGTAGGTGGAAACGAGGAGTTTCGCCCGGATTGGCCTGACGGCAGAATCCGACGGCGCGCCTGCAATCGACGAGCGAGAATCCGGCGAGCTCCACGTCGCCGTCCCGATTGGAATCTACAGCTTCGAGCAAACGAGTGCGGCTGAAGAAGCGCGGATTATTGCCTTCGTCGTTGTTGGTCCATCGGTCGAACCGGTAGGCGATATTCCACTCCTCGCCCTTGTCACGCACCATCCCTACTACGGTCGAGAACTGGACGGAGTTGATCTCGCCAACTCGATTGAACTCGAATTGGGCGTCGTCTGGGCCAAACCCCACTTCGGCCGCGAGCTCCGGGCCAGGGTCCCAAGCGCCAATGCCGTTGCCGCTCATTTCGCATGTCGCCACGTTGTATTCGACTCCGTCGACCTTCCACTCATAGCCTCGGACCGTACGCGGCCCACGCGCCGTCCACTCGGCGTCAGGGTCGGCATCCCAGTCGCTCAACTTTTGCGGCACGTACACGATCTTCTCGCCATCCCGGGGCTGGAATTCGATCGACAGGACCGGTGCGTCGTCGTGACACGGGTGTCCTGGAGGCAGATTCGCAGCACCTTTGAACGCGACCGGTTTCGCCTGATCGGGGCCCTCTACTTCGGGCGTTTGCTCAGACTCGGACGGATCGTCGAATGCCGGCCGGACCGCCGCTGGTGCGGGTTCGGAGGTCTCCCGGACATCCTCGCGAGGGTCCGGTTCGCAGGCGGAGAAGGCGGCGAGAGCGATGAGAACGACGGGGCTGAATCGGGTCACGTGGCTCCTTGGTCGGGGATAGACAAACGGCGATCCGGCGCGGTCGCATTCCTCGACGCGGAGCGAACGAAGATCCAAATCGGTCTTCGTTCGTTGTAAGGTCCATGCAAACGCTGGAGACCCCATGACGAAGAAAACGCTCTTACTCGCCGTGTTCGCTGCGTTCCTCGCCTCGTGTGCGAGCAAGCAGGGTGAAGACGCGCCTGCGTCGGCGCCCTACGAGCGCGAGGAACGGATCGCCACCGAGGAGTCCGGCGAAGCGGCAGGCCTCGACGATGACCTCGACCAATCTGAGGCGAAGGCCGTGCCGGTTTCGGTGCTGGTCGATTCGAACAACCAGTTCGCGCTCGACGTGCTCAAACACGTCGAGGGCGGCGACATCGCCTACTCGCCGTACGCCATCAGCATGGCGGGGCAGATGCTGCAGTCGGGGGCGAGCGGAGCGACGCAACAACAGCTGCGGGATGCCCTGCGTCTGCAGATGAGCGAGGACGTGATCGACACGAAGGTGCAGACGTTGCGGCAGAATCTGGAGCCGTCGGAGGCCCGTGGTTTCAAGGTCGGGCTGGACGCGCAGCTCTGGATGTCGTCGAACATCGCCGTGCGTGGGGAGTGGGCGCAGCGTGTCGCCAACACCTTCGGGATGAACCTCGAAGCTGGGCCGATGGCGAATGACGATGCGTCGCGAAAGCGCATCGATGAGACCGTTTCGGCGGCGTCGGTAAACGCGATTCCGAACGTCACGCGCGGGTACGACCTCGGCGACGGCAAGGTGGCGCTGACGTTGGCGACGGCTCCATCGGGCGCCTGGGCGGTGCCGTTCGAGCGTGCTCGTACGGCTGAGGCGATCTTCACGAACCGCGACGGAAGTAAGGGTCGACGAGCAGTCATGCGGGGCAACGGACGGTTCGGATACTGGGAAGACGGCACGATGCAGGTCGTGGGACTCCCGTACGCCGGCAACGCCACGGCCGTGATCGTGCTGCCGCGCGACGGTACCTTCAGCGAGGTTGAGACCGCGCTTTCGCACCACAAGCTGCAGTTCATCTTCTCGAACCTGCGGCAGAACGAGGTCGCGGTGACGCTGCCGAAGTTCGAGGTCCGCACGTCGCTCGACGTGATTCCGATGCTGAAGTCGATGGGCGTCGAAGCGGCGTTCAGCGACCAGGCGGAGTTCGGCGTGGCCATGGGGCCCGATTCGACCGCGGTCGACCTGTTCGTGCACGAGACGCTGTTCTCGATCGACGAAGACGGGACTCGGGCCCAGGCCCGCACGGTGCAGCGCGCACGCGGGGGGAGCGCGAAGCAATTCGAGGCGACGCGCCCGTTCCTGATGTTCGTGCGGCACAATACGACCGGCCAGATTCTCATCGTGGCGCGAGTGACCTGATGGAGTTGCGCGAATTTGCGATTGCGGTGCTGCATGCCGACACCCTCGAGGGCAAGCTCTGGCGGCCCGATGGGGGCCTTGCTGCGTTCACAGATGCCATGCCGGGTGAGGCGCAGGCGTGGAGTGAGCCGAGTCGGCCGGCGGAGCTGCAGATCGCCGGGCGGCGTGAGCGAGTGTCGTTTCCGTCGCCCACTGCGCTGGCGTCGGTCGAGCACCGAGTTCGGGCGCTGCACGCATTTGCAAATCACGAGCTGATGGCGCTCGAGCTGATGGCGTGGGCGCTACTGGCCTATCCGGATGCTCCGGCCGCATTCCGGCGCGGCCTGGTCGCCGTGTTGTTCGACGAGCAGCGCCACCTGCGTATGTACATGTCGCGGATCGAGGCGATGGGCGCGCAGTTTGGGGACTTGCCGGTGAATGACCACTTCTGGCGATGTGCCCCAAGTCTGACGACACCGCTCAAATGGGCGTGCGCGATGAACCTGACGTTCGAGCAGGCGAATCTGGACCACGCGCCATTCTGGGCGGCGTCGTTCGAACAGTTCGACGATGCGGCGACGGCAGCGGTGCTGCGCCAGATCGCGAAGGATGAGGAGGAGCACGTCGCGTTTGGCGCGGCGCTCCTCGTGCAGGAGGCAGGCGGCCGTGACCCGTTCGAGGTCTATCGGGAGAACCTGACGTTCTACAACGAGCCGAAGCGGGCGAAGGGCCCGGAGTTTCAAGCGGATGCGCGGCTTCGGGCCGGGCTGCCGCAGGAGTTCGTGCGGGCGATGGCTGCGGTGTAGCGCGAGTCGCGAGGGGCGAGTATCGAGGGGAGGTTTGCGCTAGTGGGTGGATGTTCGGACCGGACGTAGGGCTTATGGCGCAAGGCTTAGGGTGGGCGGTGCGATCGGATTGAT
>CAYLMO010000155.1:0-7467 GCA_964384605.1 uncultured Bradymonadales bacterium
GCGTCTGCCCTGACAAAAGCACCTGACTGCCAGGCATGCACCAGTGCTTTGGCGCACCATTCCTCACCGATCGCGGCGAGTCGTTCCGCGGTCGCGAAGGCGAGGCAACCATCTTGTGCGAGGATTGCCGACACATCGGGGCGCTTGCCGTGGGCGAGTAGTCCGATGAAGGCAGCGACTTCGCCGTGAGCGTCAGGCTGTTCGCCTGTAATGGCGGTGTGGGCCTGTTCCGCCGCGACTTTCACCGCGACATGCCCATGCTCGCGCAGCTGTTCGACGACCGGCGCGAGCGGCGCAATCTCGTCGGGGCTCTCCAACGCCCAATAGGCGAGGTCGCACAGGGTTCGAACCGACCCGACGGCATAGTCGTCGTCGACGGAATCGAGCTCGGCGATCTGCTCGAGGAACTCGCGCGCGGCCTCCACCGCCTCGGCATCGAGGGCCCCACCCGAGAGCGGTAGCCCCGCAAGGCCCGGACTACCAAAGCCGGCCCGGAGCAGCTCTTCGTGCGCGGCGGCCTCGACGTAGAGCGACTGAAGGTCGACATCATCGGCGAAGCAGGTGGCGAATCCGAAGGCAGCCTCGGAGGTCGCGGCCTCGGCGGCTTCCTGGTCCAAGAGCTTCATTGCCAGCTCTTCGGCGGCGGCTTCGTCGACCGGGTCGACGCTCGTGCCGACCCCGGCGATGGCGAGCGAAGCGGCGAATTCGAAGGCGTCCCACGCTTTGGTGCCTTCGAGGATCGCGAGGGTGTCGAGCCACGATGTGGGCCCGAACGTGTGCATGGCATCGGCGACCGAGACGGCATGGCCGAGCCATGCGATGGTCGAGCGGCCCTGCACGACTCGTCGCATGTAGGCGTCGGGATCGAAGCAGCAGAGGAAGGCGTCGAGGCGCGCGGCATGGTCGCCGGGCTCGAGGTCGTCGCGCAGGTTGGCGGCGACGTCCCACAGGTCGGCGATGCCGAGGAGTGCGCCGGGCCGGAGTAGGTCGAGCGCAAAGTCGATGTCCAGTTCGTCCGAATCGAGCGCGTCCCACAGGCCCTCGTCGACCGTTTCGGCTAGCAACCATGCTGCCGCGACCCTTGCGTCGCCGTGCAGATAGTCCGCCAGTTTGGGGTGCGACCACGGTACACCAGCGCGCACGAGGTCTTCGAGCACGCCAGCTCCGTCGCCAGACTCGATCTTCTGGTCGACGAGGTCGCCGACCTCGGGCTCGTCCACCAAAAGGAACAGCAGATTGTCGACTCGGTCTTGAACGTCGCCGCGGCACGCTTTGTACCAATCGACGAGCGTGCCCGCCGGAGCGCCCATCGCCAGGGCAGCGCGGCCCAGAAGCGACAACGACTTGAAGTCGATCGCCTTCGTATCGGTGGGGATGGAGCGGAAAACGTGGTCGAGGACGATGCGGTCAGATTCGTTCATATCGGCGCTCCTCAGCGGGTGGTAGGGCGAGTTGTACGGTAAGGCGGCCAGCATGTCGACGCATTCGACCGACGTTGGCAATTCAACCGGTAGCCGAGTGGCCGCAAGTCGTGTAATTTCGCCCCGATACCGACAAGATATGAGGATTTTTTGGATCTCGCTCCGCTGATAGCTGGCTCAGGAGTCGCGTACCTGTTCGCCGCGTTGATGATGGTCTTCCTGTATCGGGAAGAGCGTTCTCCGCACATGGCGTGGTGGGCCGCGGCGTTCGGCGTGTCGGCGATTCGGCAGATTTTCGCGCTGGGGGTTCAGGTGTTGGATCCGCGGCCGTATTACGCCGCGGCGATCTACATTGCGGTGATCATCAGTGGCGTGTTCCTGCTTCGCGGGACCTTCGCGCTGATCGACCGCCGGTTTTCGCCAGCGCTGTACTGGGTGGCGGGGATCACGGCCGCATGGACGCTGGCGGCGCCATTCGTCACCGAATCCTTCTATCTGTTCTCGCTGCCGGCGTTTTTGCTGCGCGGTATCTGCGACATCGTCGCGGGGATCGTGGTGTTGCGGTACCTCGGGCGAAGCGTGGGGAGCGTCTTTACGGGCGCGACCTTCATCATCTGGGGCCTCCACCGATTCAACTACCCGTTCTTGAGGTACGTCGATTGGTTCGCTCCATGGGGTTTCGAGCTCTCATCCGTGCTTGGTATCAGCGTCGCGATGGGCATGCTCGCCGTGCACTACGAGCGGACGAGAGCCGACCTGGCTCGGCGGGAAGAGGAGTATCGAGGGCTGTTCGAGAACGCGGCGTTCGGGCTGATTCGAACCGACCTCAAGGGCCGAATTCTCGACGCGAACCCAGCGCTCGTGGAGCTGCTGGGTTACGACTCGCGCGAAGAGGTGCTGAAGCTCTCGATGGCCGAGGACGTGTACGCGACGCCGGAAGATCGTCAGCGACTGATGGACGCGCACCTGCAAGATGAAGTGCTGGAAGGTATTCGGCTCAACTGGCGGCGTCGCGACGGATCGGTGCGAACGGTCCAGCTGGTAGCACGTCAGTTCCGAATCGACGGTGAGGTGACCTTCGAGGCGAGCGTGTATGACGTGACGACCGAGCAGGAGCTGCAGGGGCAGTTGAATGCGGCCCGCCAGATGGAAGCGCTCGGTCGGCTCGCAGGTGGCGTCGCGCACGACTTCAACAACATGCTGACGGCCATCATCGGAAGCGCGCAGATGGCGCGGCTCGAGGCGAGCGACGGAAAAGTTCCGGTCGAGGAGCTCGACCCGATCGAGGTGGCCGCCACCCAAGCATCGGCGCTGTCGCGACAGCTGCTCGCCTTCAGCCGACGCGACGTGGAGGAACCTCAGCCGCTGCAGTTCGACAACGCCGTGGGCAACGCGGCGGCGCTCCTCGAGCGCTTGATTCCCAAGACCGTCGCGCTCGAGGTCGAGCGCGAGGCGTTCGACCGCGTCATCTTCACCCAACCGGGGCAGCTCGAGCGGCTCGTTATCAATCTCGCGGTGAACGCGAATGAGGCGATGCGGGGTGTCGGTCGATTGACGATCAAGACCTGGGTCGAAGGCGACGACGTGGTCTTGGAGGTGCGTGACGACGGTGGCGGGATGACCGAGTCGACCGTCGCGCGGATCTTCGAGCCGTTCTTCACGACGGACCCGAAGCACGGGGTCGGGCTCGGGCTCGCGAACGTCAAAGAGATTGTGGACACCCTCGGTGGTTCGATCGACGTCGAGTCGGTGGTTGGCGACGGGTCTGCGTTTGTGGTGCGGTTGCCGTCAGTTCGGCAGTCGAGCAGCGCCGATGACCACGTCGCGCCGCTTCGCAAGACGCAGGTTGAACCGCGGCTGATTCTGCTGGTCGAGGATACGGCCATCGTTCGGGAGCAGCTGGCACGCTACCTCGAGTGGCACGGCTTCGACCTGCTGGTCGCGAGTGATGGCGCGGAGGCGTTGAAGCTAGCGATTCAACAGCTCGACGACATCGACCTCATCGTGACCGATGTGGTCATGCCGAAGATGACCGGGCCGGAGCTCATCAACGAGCTCAAGAAGGACCGTGACGATCTGCCGTTTTTGTACATGTCGGGCTACACCGAGACTGCGCTGGCGAACGAGGGCGTGCCGCTGGAGCGGTTCATACCGAAGCCATTCAAGCCCAACGAACTGGTGGAGCGGATCGAGCAGCTCCTCGGAGGGCGCTAAGGGCAGTGCGCCCCGGCGGCGACCCAGGCTCGCGTCAGCTCGCCGAGTAGCGCCTGGTTGCCGGGTGCTGGCTCGAGGTGTTCGGGCGGGTTCCAGCCGTAGCCGACGAGAGAGTCTTCGGCCATGTGGGTGGCGATTTCGTCGAGCGTCTTGCCGCCGTTGCGCTCTTTGTCTTTGAGCTGGGCGCAGATTTCGCCGGTCGATCTGCCCTCCCAGGCCATCGATGCGGGTGCGAGGTGCCAGTGAGGGTTGCCGGGCATGTTCCGGAAGTTCTCTTCACCGTGGCACGTTCCGCACCGCATTCCAGGGGCTCCGAAACCATCTTCGCCGCGCACGACGAGTGGTTGGTGCGGGATCATCTCGTCGGTTTGCAGTGGTGTGTCGCCGGCGGGGTGACAGTTCATGCACCGAGGATGCTCGATCACCTTGGCCATCTCGCCGAACAACGCCTTGGCGCGGGCTTCGTCGCCTTCGATCGACTCGAATTCGGAGGCCGATTTGAGGCCGTTCGCGGATTCGAGCGGGGCGGTGGCGGCGCGGTCTTGCTTGGCCGAACAGGCGGTGAGCGAAAGGAGCGCAATCAGGAGTAGATACTTCATGCGAGCTCCTTTGCGGCTGCTTTGATCGCGCTTCGAATACGGATGTAGGTGGCGCAGCGGCAGATGTTGCCGGCCATCGCCTTGTCGATATCGTCGTCGGTGGGGTTGGGCACCTTCTCGAGGAGCTTCACCGCGGTCATGATCTGGCCGGCCTGGCAGTAGCCGCACTGCGGAACGTCGACTTCGGTCCACGCTTCGCGGATGGCGTCGGCGACCGGACCCTCGACGGCCTCGATGGTCGTGACGGTCTTGCCTTCGACCGACTCGGCGGCGGTCACGCACGAGCGGCGCGGCTTGCCGTCGACATGCACCGTGCATGCGCCGCACTGTGCGACTCCGCAGCCGAACTTGGTGCCGGTGAGGCCGAGGTGGTCGCGCAGCACCCACAACAGTGGGATGCCCTCCGCCACTTCGACCTCGCGTTTCTCTCCGTTCACCGTGAGCGTTAGCTTTTTCATTGTTCACCTCCGTTCACGGGGAGTCGGTCGCGGCGTGAGCCGTCAAAGATAGGGAGCCGGCGGATGCGGATGCCGGTTGCGGCGAAGATTGCGTTGGTGAGCGCCGGTGCAGCCGGCGGTGTTGGCGGTTCGCCTACGCCTCCAGGGGGCGCATCGGATTCGACGATTTCGACCGACATTGCGCGGGGTGCTTCGTTCATGCGCATCACGCGCCAGTCGGGGAAGTTGGCTTGCTCGACGACGCCATTCTTGGCGGTGATTTCGCCGTAGAGGGCGTTCGAGAGTCCGAAGAGCGTGCCGCCTTCGACCTGGGCCCGAACGTGGTTCGGGTTGACGATCGTACCGGCGTCGATGACGGACCAAACGCCCGGGATGGCGAGGCGACCTTCGTCGTCGACGGCGACCTCGATGACGGTGGCGCAGTAGCTCGCGAATGACCGGTGCATGGCGATGCCGAGGCCGTGGCCCTTGGGCAATTCGCGGCCCCAATCCGCCATCTTGGCGACGCGTTCGACGATGGCCGACATGCGGCCGGTGTCGATGGGATACTCGCTCATCGGGCTGCCATAGTTGTCGTACTTGGCGCCCTCTTTGTTGGGGTCGACCTTTCGGGCCGGACCGATGAGTTCGAGCAGGTAGTCTTTCTGGTCGCGGCCGGCGGCATGGGCGAGCTCGGCGGCGAAGCTCTGCACGGCGAACGCGTGATAAATGTTCGCCACCGACCGGAGCCAGCCGATTCGAAGGTGCGCGGAGGCTTCGCCTGTTTCGAGCCGCAGGTTCGGAACCGCGAATGGCGTGTCGCTCGCGCCCTGGCGCATGTCGCCTTCGCTGGGCGAGGTCGCACCGTCGACGAAGGTCGAGGTGATGGGTGGGAAGACGGTGCGGTGCAGGAACGCAGTGCACGCGCCCTTCTCATCGAGTCCGCCTTCGAGCCGTTGCGCGCTGACCGTGTGATAGTAGCTGTGCTGGAGGTCGTCTTCGCGTGTCCAGACGACCTTCACCGGAGCCTTCATTTCGCGAGCGAGGAGCGCGGCTTCGGCCATGAAGTCAGGCTTCGATTTGCGGCCAAAACCGCCGCCGAGCCAGCTGACTTCAACGGTGACGTCGTCTTCGGGAACGCCGCAGATCTCGGCGATCGTTCGGCGGGACGCCTGCGGAGTCTGGGTGCAGCCTTTGCACCAGACCTTGTCGCCTTCCCACCTGGCGAGGGCTGCCGGAGGTTCCATGCAGCTGTGGGCGAGGTGCGGCATGTAGTATTCGGCCTCGACGCGCTTGGCGGCGCCTTCGAGCGCTTTGTAGACGTCGCCCCGATTGCGCCGGGCGGCGCCCTTTTCGCGGGCGGTCTGAAGCAGGGATTCGGCGAAGGATTCCGAGTCGTAGCTGGCGTGTGGGCCGGGGTTCCACTCGATCTCGAGCGCATCGCGCCCCCGCATGGCCGACCACGTATCGCGAGCGATCACCGCGACGCCGCCGAGCGGCTGAAACCGAAGTGGGGCCTTGGGTTCCGGCAGTCGGACCACGCGTTCGACGCCGTCGATGGCGAGGGTCTTGGAGTCGTCGAGCGACTTGATGGTGGCGTAGATTTGGGGCGGATGTGCGATGACCGCGACGAACATGCCTTCGGCCGTGAGGTCCTGCCCGTAGGTGCCGCGCCCGCGGATGATGTCGGGCGTGGTGAGCGATTTGACCGGCTTGGCGATGGTCTTCCACTCGCTGCGGGGCTTGGGTTTGACCTCTTTGGGCCCCGGCAGGTCGAGCTTCGCGGCAGCTGCGGCGAGCGATCCGTAGCTCGCCTTTTTGCCGGAGGTGTGGACGACAAAGCCGCCCTTGGTCTTGCACTGCTTGGTCGAGACGCCCCACTCGGCGGCAGCGGCCTCCACGAGCATGAGCCGCATCGCGGCCCCCATCAGGCGAAAACGCTCGAAGTGGTTGCGAATCGAGCGCGACCCGTCGGTGTTCTGGTTGCCGTACTTGGGGTGGCCTTCGGCCTGGACGATCTGCACGCGATCCCACTCGATGTCGAGCTCCTCGACGAGGATCTGTGCGAGTGAGGTCCAGATCTGCTGACCCATCTCGGACCGGTGGCAGACGAGCTTCACGGTCTCGTCGGCCTCGATCATGATGAAGAGGTCGGGAGTGACGTCGCCGCCGCGCGCGGTGGGGAAGCTCCCCGCCACGCTGCGGTCGGCGAATGCCATGTTGGGTGCGAGGAACATGCCCAGGGCGAGGGCGGTTGCCGAAGCGGTGAACTCTCGGCGGTTGAGCTTGCGAAATGCGCTCTCGAGATGGTCGTCGAGCATCTTTCCTCTCGTACTTCGATGTGGGGCCGGTGGGCACGGCCACCATAACCTACTGAGAGAAGGTTCCGCTAATGTCGACGGTGAACTCCTCCGGAGTATCGCGCTTGCACGTCATGTCGCCCTGAATGCTGCCGGCGAGTGGGTCCGCGCTCGTGAAGGTGATGGTGACCTCTTCGCCGTCCATGGTTCGCGCGGAGCATCGCGCGTCTTCCGGGTAGCTGTAGCTGAACGTCGTGGGGCTATACGTTCCAAGCTCCAGCGGGCCTTGGTCCTTCTCGATGCCAATCGAGATCATCTGGCCGTCAGTGTTGCTCATCGAGATCGAGAAGTTGAGGTTCTCGGGATTCCCCGCGATGAGGATCGAGCCCGAGAAGTCGGCGAGCATTTCGTCGCCCGACTCGTTTTCGAAGGTGAAGTTGAACTTGTCGGGGAGCGAGGTGTTGTTGGCCTGAGTGTTGTTCGTCGCGGTGTTGTT
>CAYLMO010000156.1:0-7462 GCA_964384605.1 uncultured Bradymonadales bacterium
TTCTCGAACGGAACGTGGGTACAGAACGGAGCGAGTGCCGGCAGCGCCAAGAAAATCAAAGCATTCTCGAAGTCTTACTTTGCGCTGCTCAAGCGACACCCAGAGCTGAAGAAGGTCGTTTCGCTCGGAAATGTCGTGGTGAAGGTCGGGAACACGACCTACCGATTCGAGCGGTGAGAAAAAAGAAGTCGCCGCGAGCCACATTCGCGAGGGGTTGCGGCGCTCGGAGCGGTCCGCGCCGCCGCGCACCGGCCGACGGCGCTACATCGGCGCGGTCGCGGCCGTTGCCCGCTGCTTCACTACCCCCGGTCGTTGCCGACGAATGGAACGGCCTGCTCGACTGGGTTCTGAAGAACCGCGAAGGCGACCTCCTTGCAATAGCGTGCGTGCCCGGCGAGGAGTTGGTGTTCGACGCCACTGGGGTCACACGGGTGAGCGTCGACCAGGTCAAACTCATCGGCGTACAGACCGAGGACGGAGGCCGCAACATCGTTCTGGAGTGTAAGGAACTGGGATTGGCGAACGTGAACATCGGTCGTTCGAACGAAGACTCGACCAATTTGGTGTTGCGCGTCGCGGAAGCGCACCACGTGATCGAATCAGGCACGCGCCCGTCGATGATCATCGTCGGGGGTGGGACGGAAGAACAGCGGACGTGCGTGCGAGAAGCAGCCAAGTCGTTCTCAGGCGAGGTCGACCGCGAGGCGCACTTCCAGTTGCTGCAGGCGCACTGGTAGCGAATAGGGTCAGTCGAGGATTCGACGGAGCCCCATGATCGCGCGGAAAACTCCGACCTCTCGCAGCTCTTTTTGCGATCCGGCGGCAGCTACGATGTAGCTGTCGCCGTCTTTGCGGAAGGAGCACGCGTAGTCGCGTGAACGCTTGGGCGTGCGGCGAATCTTGCGGTCCATCGTGGCCAGTTCGAACGCGCAGCCCGAGAGACGCGCGGCCGTCTCGGCTTCTCCCGAGAATGCGATGACCTCGCCCGCCGCATCGATGAGCACGATGGAGCGAACGCCGAAGTCATGGACGATCTGGTCGAGTTGATACTGGGTGGCGAGTTCGACGTCGTCGGTGCGACGACTGCGTCGATCGAGGGTGAGAACGTCTTGCATTGGCTCCTCCTTGAGCGTGGTGCGTGGCCCACGATAGCCCTGAGAGGGCGAGGAGCAAGATTTTCTACGGTTCAGTACTTGATGCCGACGCCGATGAATGGCGTGAGGTAGGCCGACTCTTCGTTGGCCGCGTCTGCGCGGGCGGTGGTCACGAAGTCGATGCCGAGCCCTGCTGCTGCGGTGACGTCGACCTGACCGACGCTGTAGGCGGCGAGGAGCGCGCCCTCGGTGCGAAGTCCGAGAGGGTCGGCGCGAAGCTCTTCGCCACTGAGTCCGAAGTCGGCTTCGGCGAAGACCGCCTGCGGGCCGACGCGAACGCGTGGTCCGAGCTCGACCGGTCCCAGGGAACCGAGCCAGAAGAGCTCGAGTCCGCCGCCGATGCGTTGCACGGTGGCGACGTCGTCGGTCGAGAAGCCGTAGCCGGCGTAGAGACCCATCTGAATTTCCGCGGGGCCAGCCCACGCTCCGGAGAGGCTCAGCTGTAGCTGAGGTGCGCCGTGGCCCTCGATGATCGCGATTGGAGCACCGATGCCGAATTCGGCCTGAAGGCTCCAAGGCTTTGCGGGCTTGGTCGACTCAGGGGCTTCGACTTCGTCGACAACGTTTGCCTCGCGTCCGGCCGCGAAACCGGCGACGAAGCTGGGTCCGTAAGGCGTTGCGAAGAGCGAAGTGCGGAATGCTTCTTCGACGGAGCCGCGCGACTGGCGCTCGGTCTTGGCGAACGCGAGAGCCGGCGACTTCACGACCGCATTGCCGCGTGGAATCTCGGCCTGCGCTTCGTCGGTGCGCAGGAAGTAGCGGCGGTCGGCGCCGAGCAATGCAATCTTCGCGACGCCGGTGGTGGCGACGTTCATGTCGGCGTATCGGAGTCCGCGGTCGTCCTCGACGTGGTATCGGCCACCGACCCCCTGCGGGATCTCGAGGACCGATTGCGCGTTGTAGTCGCTCACCGAAAGGACCGGCTTGGCGCGGTCCTGGGCGGGCGGTTCAGCGAAAACTCGGATGCGTGCTTTCGGGTTGGCGACGGCTGCGTTTGCGGCGACGAGATAGGCTTCGATCTCGCGGTAGCTCACGGCTCCGTCGTCGTTGGCGTCGGCCGCTCCGAGGAGTCCGGAACGCAGCTGGTGGCTGAAGACGCCTCCGCGGTAGCGGCTCCATTCGTGGACTTCGGCGGTGCCGGACGTCGACAGAATCACGCCTACGCGCTTGAGCGGCGCACTGCGCTCGCCTTTCGCCACGAAAGCCTTGAGTTCGTCGTCGAGCTTCTGGCCCGAGCGGTCGTCTTTCCATTTGTTGCCGCCGCGCGCCCGCACCATGAAGTAGGCGTGGCAAGCGTCGACGATCAGGTGTGTGTAGTCGGCGTCGAGCGGGCGAATGACGTCGCGGTAGAGGTCGCTGCGCGTGAGTTTTCCATCGGCGAGCGAGAGGTATCCCTCGCCGGTGTCGTCGACGTTTCCGTGGCCGGTGAAGACAAGGTAGAGCTCGGTTTGAATGCCTGCCTTTCGGTCGGCTTCGAGCTTGACGCGCAGGCTTTCGACCGACGCACGGAGATTGGCGCGCGACGGCTCGCGGGTCTTGGACGCGAGCCCGGTGAAGACTTTCTGGCTGTCGGCGTCGAGCGTCGTCAGGAGCGAGGCGTCGTCGGCGAGTTGGTCGAACATTTCGTAGAAACGCGCGCCGTCGTCGTCGGCGTACTGGAGCGGTTCGACGCCTGCGTCGACCGAGCCGTTGTTTGCCACGACGAGTGCGTAGGTGCGCTTCTGAGGCTCGGCGGCTGCGGTCGCGGAGACCGAAGCGACGCCGAACATCACGAGTAGCGCGAGCGCCCAATTTTGGCGGTTGTTCGTCATGGCTTCACCTCGAAGAGCTGCGTGCCGGTGGTGCCGACCGCAGGCTCGACGATCATCGCGTTATCAAACAGTTCCGGCGCATGCGTTCCGACCCACTTCTCGAGCTGGTCGAAGTCCACTGGTTCCGTCGTAAAGAGCGCGTGCACTCGCACGGGCCCGGGTTTGTGATTTACGCCGAGGCGAATCGACTCGCCGATCGGCTGCAAATCTTGTGTCGAATCGAGCGCGACGGGCTTCGGAGCCACGGGCGTCGGTCCGTACCACAATACTGTACCGTCCTCGTAAACGCCGAAAAAGGCCGCCCACTTCCAGGTGTCGCCTGGTTTTTCGACGGCCAGCTTGAGCTCGGCGTCGTTCGGGCATGCGACGACGCCGAAGGGTGCTTCATCTGGGCCGTTGAAGACGACCTCTCCTGCCTGACGTTCCACACAGAAAGCCATCAACTTTGGAGCGTCCGGGCGAGGTTGCCAGCCAGCCACGGCGGCGGTTCGGGCCTGGAATGCAGGCGGTGCGACCGTCGGCGCCTGCGTGAGTGTGAATGCGCCCATGAGTAACACGGCAGCGGCCGAGGCCCATGCTGCAATCGGCTGCTTTCGCGGCCGAAGCTGGACGACGTTGTCGGTTTTCCCCCCGTGGGAATCGTCTTGTTCTTCTCGTTCTTCGGCGAGCATCGCGTCGAGCGATGCGTCGAACCATGCGCGGCCGAAGTCGCGTTCGAAGTCGGTCGGCTCGTCGGAGTCTTGGAGAGCGCGGTCGGCGAGCGCGAGCGAATCGAATCGCTCGGCGAGCTGGGCGTCTCGAGAAATCGCATCGCCGGCGGCCGCCACATCTGCGGGCGCAACATCGCGCTCGCCGAGGAACCATGCCTCGAGCAGCGCGTTCGGGTTTTGCGAGTTCTTGCTCAACGTCAAACCTTCAAAAGCACGAGCAGCGTCAAATTCAGCACCTCGCTGGGGTCGAGGGTCGAGATGAAACCCTGCGACTTGAGGTGTTTGAGAAGCCGCTCACGCATCGTGCGAACGTGTTTGCGGATCTCGTTGCGGTCGATGCCGAGTTCGTCGGCGATCGCTCGCTGGCTCAGCTCGCCCATGAGGTGTCGCTCGAGCAGGACGCGTTCGATCTCGTCGAGACCGTCCACGAACGTCTGAAGCGACGCCGAGAGCTGAGAGCGCATGGCCTCGAGCTCGGGCGATGGAGCGGCGGTCGCTTCGCTGACCCGGTTCATCACTTCTTCGGTCGACTCGCCTTCAGTGGCGAAGTCGTCCACCAGGACAACGTACTTCGCGAGCGTCTGCTCCTTTCGGAACTCATCGATGATGAAGTTCCGGACGATTCCAAGGAGGAACGGTCGATACGGTCGTGAGCCGTCGTAGGCCTCTCGCGCGGACTTGCGGAACGCGTGAATGAAGGCCGCCTGCACGGACTCTTGCAGACGAAACGGTTCGTAAACTCCACGGAACCGCATCGTCTTTCCGGCGCTCGTGAACGTGAATCCAGAGCGCAGGAACCGTTCGACCGCCTCGAGGTGTGCTTCGTAGAGCTTCGCCAGCGTCGCGCGGTCGCCGCGTCGAAATGCTTCAACTCGCGCTGGTTGGCCTTGGAGCTCCAAGTTGCTTCCTCGAGACCGTCAGGGGGATGTACGTAGGCGGGGTCGGAGTGGGTAGATTTTTTTTCGAGAAGGGGACGAAGGCAAGGAATTGTCGTATGGTGCGGGTCCCCAGACGAGTTTTTAAGGAGAATCGTGACGACAGTCGCCATCATTGGAACCGCCGTCTCGGTCGCGATCATGATCGGCATTGCGATCGGGCTGAGCAAAATGAGCAAGAAGCTGACGCCGCCCGCGCCGCAGATTGCGGCTGATCCGGAGCGGAAGAAGCTCCCAGTGCCGGAGAGTGCGGAATCGGACGATCACGAGCAGTCCGAGGACGAGGAACTGGTTGATGGGTGAACTGCGCGATGCCGCGACGGTGGTGCTCGTTCGCGAGGCCGCCGATGGGTTCGAGACGTTCCTTCTGAAGCGGAGCGGCAAATCGAGCTTCATGGCGCACGCTCGGGTTTATCCGGGAGGCACGCTCGATGACGCTGATCTCGATCCGGACGTATGGGAGCACGTGACGGGCCGGAGTCCGGCCGAGGTCGCGCGAATCCTGCGGGAACCAGAAGACCGCGCGATCGGCCTGTACCTCGCCGCGATACGAGAGACGTTCGAGGAGTCCGGGGTTCTGTTGGCGCATCAGGGGGGCGAACCGGGCTTAGTGTCGCTCGAGGATGCTCGTTGGGAGGCGTACCGGAAGGCGTTGCATCAGCACGAATTGGCGATGAGCGAACTCGCCGAACAGGAGAACCTCCGGTTTCCGCTGGAGCGACTCGCCTACTTCGCCCATTGGATCACCCCATTTTTCGAGTCGAAGCGATTCGATACGCACTTCTTCGTGGCGCGGATGCCAGCGGCGCAGAGGGCAAGTCACGACGCGGTCGAAACGACTGAAGCACAGTGGATGAGTCCGGCTGCCGCGCTCGATCGAAACGCGGCCGATCCGACCGAGTTCTATCTGGCGCCACCGACGCTCCGTACCCTGGAGCAGCTCGCGGAGTTTCGCTCGGTGGAGGAGCTGTTCGCGTATTGTGACGGTCGCCGCCCTCCGACGTTGCTGCCACATTTCGAGCCGAGCGACGACGGCATGGTGCTCATTTTACCGGGCGATGCGGCGTATCCGGTCGACGACGAGCGATATGCGGTCGGCGAGCCGGTGGACGATTCGGTGACGCGAATGTTGATGGGTGAGGACGGAGTTTGGAGGTCGTTGAGATGAGATGGTTGATCGTAGCCGCACTTGTTTTGGCGGGGTGCTCGGACGACGTGGAGAACCCGCAGACGACCGAAGATGCTGGCGTGATTGCCGACGCGTCTTCGACACCCGACGCCGACATCGACGCTTCCATCGAGACCGACACCGGCCAAACAGCCGACGCGGGCCTTGCCTCGGGTTGGAACGCTGCCGCTCCGCTGGCGGTCGGCGCGCGCCAAGAGACGGCGGTCGTTGAACTCGACGGAAAGATCTACGTGATCGGCGGGTACAACGGCAGCATCCAAATCGTGCCGACAGTAGAAGTTTGGGATCCTGCGACCGATTCGTGGGACCGCGTGGCTGACCTGCCTGTGCCGATGCACCACGCCAATGCGGTGGCGTACGACGGCCGGATCTGGGTGCTCGGCTTTCTCGGGGCAGGGTTTGCTGCGGACGGGCGCGGATTCGTCTGGGACCCGGCGGCCGATTCGTGGTCTCCGGTGGCGGACATGCCGACCGGAACCGAGCGAGGTTCGTCGGCCATCGGCGTATTGAACGACCGGATCTATCTGTTCGGCGGCCTGCGCGGGGGATCGGTGCGTGATGGGAGCTACTACGACCCGGTGGCCGATTCATGGACGCCGGTTGCCGACGCACCGCGAGACTTCGACCATGCTGGTTTTGGCGTGATCGACGGGGAGCTGGTCGTCGCAGGTGGCCGAAATCAGTCGATCGGTGCGCACGTGACAGACGTCGACCGATACGACCCGACGGATGACGCGTGGACCAGTGGGGCTCCGATGCCTACTTCGCGAGGCGGTGTCGCGGCCGCCGTGTTCGAGGGCGAGCTCTACGTGTTTGGCGGCGAGGGGAATGGAGGCGATCCGAGCGGCGTGTTTCCTCAGGTAGAGGCGTACGACCCGGTCGCCGATTCGTGGGCCGAGCTCGCCGACATGGACGACCCGCGACACGGTATGGGCGCGGCATCCTTCGAGGGCGGCATCTTGGTGCCTGGCGGCGCGCGGACGCAGGCGTTCGGCGCGGTCGATGCGGTCCACATCTACGTGCCGTAGCTTCGCAGGAGCTGGCCCGGCCCAGGGCTGGCTGCCCCGGTGCGGTAGTGCTTCACAAAGGGCGTGGCTCCCAACTACTCTTGTGGCATGGCCGAAGACTCTATCAACCTGGTCGAACGCATCACCGACGCGCTGGCGACGGTGAGGTCGTTCGCCGAACGCGCGCCGTCGTCGGCCGAAGTGATCGCCGCCTGGGCACCAGTCATGGGGGCGTTGCAGCGGCTGGGGTTCTCTTTGTTCCAGGTCGCCAATCACCTCGTCGCCGTGTCGCAGGACGACGACGTCGAGCTGATGCCGGCGGCGCTCGCCGAAGAGTTACGTGGGGATCTCGATGCGCTTCGCGAGGCGTTCCCGGGCGTGGACCACGTTTTGTTTGGTGTCGATTCACTCGACGATTTGATCGATTCGGCGGTGGGCGACGAGGGCGTACGGTTTGCGTTCGCAACGGCTGGACGGGCGCTGGCGAAGAGGTTCGATGCGCTGGTCGAGAAGTTAGTGGCGATTGCTATGGACCCTGATTCGGCCGGGTTCACGTCGGAACAGATGTCTGGGTATCTTTTGGGCGTCGAGCGTGTGCTGAGCAAGATTCTGGACCGCTGGCTCGCTGAAGCGACCGGTACGGGATAGCTTCGCGG
>CAYLMO010000157.1:0-7431 GCA_964384605.1 uncultured Bradymonadales bacterium
AGGCGGAAATAGCCGGGGAAAAGCGGGAAATCATGCGCGCCTCGGAGGCGCGCATTAGCCGAACTGCACGGGAGGCGCGCATTAGCCGAACTGCACGGCGGAGACGTGGGCGCCCATGACGATATCGCGGTAGGGGGTCGCCCCAGAGTCGTCGCCGGCCGCACCCGCGACTACCATAAGAGGAAGAAGGTGCTCTTCCCGAGGATGCGAAGCACGAGCAGCTGGGGCACGTTCCCACTCTACTAGCGCAGTCTCCATACGCGATGCATCCGCTACCACCGAGGCATGAAGCCACTCGTCGAATGCCTTCGAGTCGTCGGCCATCCTCTGCGGATCATTCCCACGAATCAGCATCCGGAGGTTGTGGTAACTCATCCCCGAACCAACGATGAACACACCTTGGTCCCGAAGCGGCTCGAGCGCACGACCCATCTTGAGATGCTCAAGCGGGTCCAGCCCCTTCTTGAGTGAAAGCTGGAATGTAGGAATCTCGGCGTCAGGATACGTGACCATCAGCGGAACAAACGTACCGTGGTCAAACCCTCGCTCCGCATTCGCTGACGTCGCAAAACCCGCCGCTTCGAGATGGTCACGCACCAGCTGCGCTACTTCCGGCTCCCCGGGCGCAGGCCACTGGAACTCGTAGGTTTCAGGTGGGAAGCCGTAGTAGTCGTAGTACATGGGCGGCTTGTTCGATGTCATCACCGTAGGAACCGCCTCCTCCCAGTGGGCCGAAATCACCAAGATCGCCTTCGGCTTCGCCGGCGCCACCATCTTGAGCTGCTCGAGATACGTCGTCAGACCGTCGTACCCGTTCTTTGCGCCGAACGCCGCTGTGTTCATGAGCGGCCACGGGCCCCCACCGTGCGGCAGAAATACTGCGGGCATTCGACTTGGGGTTTTCGTAGTCATGGCTTTTTTGCTCCCTGGCACCGAGTGCGGGGACACGGCGTCGCAGCTTGCGAGCAGCGCGGTTGAGACAGCGCCACCAAACAGTTTGATAGCGTCGCGGCGAGTTAGTTTGTTCATGATGGATCGCGTGCTCGGGTGACTCTCGTCGCATTCTACATCGTTGGACGTGACGAATCGCTGCAGGTTTCTAGGACACACTGTTTCCGGATCGCCCGGCTCCCCCTTCATCTCCCCACCCAGACAAGGTGGTCGGTGTCGACTTCCCACTCGTACCTCAAGGCGCGCGGCACGATCAGTTCGTGCGACTCGTGCAGCTCGGTTGAAGAGAACCAACGGAACTGAGTCACTACGGCTCGCTCCAAGGCGGTGAACCCAGCATCGTCCGGCTCGAACCGCGCTACGTCGACTCGAAAGAACTCCTCGACGGCTTCGACCGGCTCGTCCCCATCCATCCACACATGCCGCCGTTTCCAAACCCGCTCGAGCGGCTCGGTCAGTTCCCGCCCTGTCTCCTCGAAGAACTCCCGACGCGCTGCCTCTTCCATCGACTCGTCGCCCTCCGGCATTCCTCCAGGCAGAAGCCAAATGGAGTCGTGAGTGAGCTTCGGATTCCGATGCTCCATCAGGAGAACCGCCCCACTGGGGTCACGCGCAATAACCCGCGCCGCTAGCCGCCTTCGAACCGGACCGATCGCCGTCAGCGGCCGACGCAATCGGCTGTGCGGCAACTCGGCCCCCGCCAATTCGACCACCTTTTGGCCGCCATCCGGCGCGAAACCACGGTTTGCATAAAAGAAATTCGCAGGCTCGTTGGTGTCCAAACTCCAAAGGAACATGGACTCGTACTCGGACTCGAAATACTCGACCGCCTCGTTCACCAGCACCATTCCGGCGAATTGCTCCGGGAGGGTGTAGAGCATGTGCAGCTCCACTTCCTTCGGATGCTCCCGAAACCAAGCGAATCCCACCAATGCTCCGTCGTCGACCGCGACGAACACCGTGTCGTCAGCTACCTGCTTCGACCACTTCGCAACGAGCGCTGGCTTGTCCACCTCGAGCGCCTCTCGAGGCACCAAACCTCTAAACCCACTTGCCCACGCGACCGAGAACACACCGATCATTGCGGAAACATCCTCGATGTCAGCCCTACGCACCAACACAACAATCACCCTTTATTTCAAACACTTGCAAAGGTGCCTGGCACCTAAATCAGGCCCCGAAGCAGCTTCAGATACTCCGCCGCAATTGCGCGCCGGTCGAACCGCTCCGAAACAAATGCGCGACCCCGCAGCCCCATCGAGGCCGTGTCGCTTCGCCGCAACTCCCTCAGCTGCGCCACCCAATGCTGCACATCACCCGGCCGGACCAACAACCCACACTCCGCCCGCTCCACCAACTCCGCTGCATCCCCCTCGACGCCACACAGGACCGGCAACCCCGCCCCCATATAGTCGAACAGCTTGTTCGGATACACCGTCCGGAACGTCGGATTCCGCTGCAGACAAACCGCCCCCGCGTCGGCCGCCCCCAACAACCCGCGCAGCTCGTCGTGGTCGACCGAATCGACAAACTCCACGTTGGTGCCCGCCCGCCGCCTCAGCTCACGTTTCGTCGGCCCATCACCAACCAGCACAAACAACACGTCATCCGGACATTGCGCCGCAGCAGTCACAAGCTGCCCCAGGTCATTCGCACGCCCATGCGCCCCGGTGTAGATCACCACAAATCGATCGTCCCACCCCCGCTGACGACGAATCGACCGGCGCAAAAACTCCGACGTCGGCGCACTCGGAAACCAACCATTCGGCAGCACCGAGATCGCCCCCGACCGCACCAAACCTCGGTCTCGGATGTTCGCCGCTATCCCGGGCGTCAGCGCAACAACATGCGCCGCCGACTCGTACATCGTCTCTTCGACGCTATACGCCGCCGCCACCGCCGGATGCCCAGCAGGCACTACGCCCACCGTCACCGCCGACTCGGGCCACAGATCCCGAACCTCCGCCACCACCGGCCCCTTCCGACTCGCCGCCAAACCCGCAGCAAACGCCCCCAATGACGGAGACGTCGCCACACAAACGTCCCAGCCGGACACCCGCGACAATGCCGCCGTCGCAGACACCCCGAACGCCGCCATCCCCAACATTCTAGCGGGCGTACTCGCCTTTCCATGCCCCGGGGTCCATGGCCGAATCACCCGAACTTCTCCGACCGTTTCATCCTCAAGCAGCCCCACTCCCGCCGGCCGCATGCCCGTGACGTAGTCCGTCTGCCCCGCGATCACGGTGACCCTCGCGCCAGCCTCCACCCACTCGCGCGCCATGACGTTGAATCGTTCGCCGCCCCCCTGCCCGGGCCTTAGGAAGTATTCGTGGAGCAGCAGAATGTGCACTATTTCAGCTCGAAAACCGGATAGCTGACTTTGCGTTCGCTCGGCCTCCGGACGTCGGTCAGCACGCCTCTCACCTGCGACTCATCACCATCGTCGCCGCGCGCGAACGCCTCGAGCTTCTCGAGCTGTGCCGGCGAGCCGTCGATCCAAACACGCATCCAGGTTCCGTACGCCCAGATCTCGAACCGAGGGCACGGACACCGCGATGGATTGTGACGAATCGGGACTTCGTACGAAGCGCGGTCGTTTGCCGCAGCGTCGCCAGCCTCTCGCGACGCCGACAGCTCAATCGATGCCTCGACGATCGCTTCGGTCTCTTCCGAAGCCTCGGGCCCACTCGCACACCCGATCGTCGTCAGCGCCAGAAACGCCGAGGCCCACACGACCTTTGCTCCCCCCAGATTCACAGATACTTCTCGATCGTGGTCAGGATGTCGTGCTGGTCGACCAGGTCGGTCAGATAGTCGAGCTGCGCGCTCGGAATGATGATCAGTGGCGACAACGTGTAGTTCTTGATCCAGTTCTCGTAGAGCTTGTGCAGCCGCTTCAGATACGCGACCGGGATGTCTTGCTCCATCTCGCGCCCGCGTTTCGCGATCCTCTTACGCACCGCCCTGACCGGGCAGTGCAGGTAGATCATCAGATCCGGCGGACGAATCTGGTGTTGGATCGACTCGTAGAGGTGGCGATAGGTGCGGTAGTCCCGCTCGTCCATCGTCCCCTGCTGGTACAGGTTTTCCGCAAAGATCTCAGCATCTTCCCAGAGGGTACGATCCTGCACGACGCTGTGCGGATTCCGGTCGAGTTCCTGGTGAAGACGGAACTTCGCGGTCAAGAAGTAGACCTGCGACTGAAACGCCCAGCGGCTCATGTCGCGGTAGAAATCTTCGAGGTACGGATTCTCCTCGTTGGGCTCGAAGAACGGCTCGATGTCGTACTTGCTGGTGAGGAAGTCGACGAGCGAGCTCTTGCCCGCACCAATGTTGCCGGCGACCGCGATGTATCGCTTTTCGGGCGAAATCTCGACCGGTTCGTCGGCTTGAGCCTCGACCGAGGGGTCGAGCTCGATGATCGCACGGGGATCTTTCTTGGGCATCGTCATGAGCGGATGTGGCGTGTCGCGGGCACCGATTGTTATGCCCGTTCGGACCGGATCAATTCAAGAAGGTTGTTCGTCGCGCGCGTTCATGGATCGCGTCGAAGGTCTCGTCCGACGCCAAATGGTCACTTTGCCTCAGAAACCACCGCGCTATACTCCGCGCACTCGAACCGACCCGGAGGATATATGAGCGACCTCGACGTCAATATTGTCGACCACCCACTCATCCAGCACAAACTGTCGATCATGCGCCAGAAAGACACGTCGACCGTGTCGTTCCGCAAGCTACTGTCTGAGATTGCGCTACTTCTCGGCTACGAAGTGACGCGCGATCTGCCGATCACCGAACGCCAGATCGAGACTCCGCTCGAGGCGATGGACGCCCCGTTCATCGAGGGGCGAAAGCTCGCGCTCATCTCGATTCTTCGCGCTGGAAACGGACTCCTCGACGGCATCCTACAGCTGATTCCGTCGGCCCGCGTCGGTCACGTCGGCCTCTACCGTGACCCCGAAACTCTCGAGGCTGTCGAGTACTACTTCAAAGTGCCGGAACACATGGACGAACGCGACGCCATCGTGGTCGACCCCATGCTCGCGACGGGCCACAGCGCCTCCGCCGCAATCGAGCGCATCAAGCAGGTCAACCCGCGCTCCATCAAGTTCCTCTGCCTCCTCGCCGCCCCCGAAGGCGTGAAGTACCTGAACAAGCACCACCCCGACGTGCCGATCTACACCGCCGCGCTCGACAGCCACCTGAACGATCACGGCTACATCGTCCCCGGGCTCGGCGACGCCGGCGACCGGATGTACGGAACCAAGTAGTCGACTGGCGAGAACGAGCAACGAGGAACCAAGAGATGACCGTTCTGTACGAGAAAGACGGCCGTATCGCCCGCATCACGCTCAACCGGCCCGACAAGCTCAACGCGATCGACGAGCACCTTCCCGACGACCTCCGCAACGCGGTCGAAAAGGCGAATCGCGACGATGAGGTTCGGGTGATCGTGCTGAGCGGCTCCGGCCGTGCGTTTTGCGCCGGCTACGATCTCGAGATCTTCGCCGAAGCCCCGCGCCCCGTGCCCGGCAGCCAGGAGATGCCCTGGGACCCGATGCTCGACTACCGGCTGATGTCCCACAACACCGAGTGCTTCATGTCGCTATGGCGCGGCCACAAACCCGCCATCGCCAAGGTCCATGGGTACGCGGTTGCCGGTGGCTCCGACATTGCCCTGTGCTGCGACCTCATCGTGATGGCCGAAGACGCCCAGATTGGCTACCCGCCGGCCCGCGTATGGGGCTGCCCGACCACCGCAATGTGGGTCTACCGCCTGGGCGCCGAGCGCGCGAAACGCATGCTCCTCACCGGCGACACGGTGTCGGGGACGCAAGCCGTCGAGATGGGTCTCGTGAGCGAAGCCGTTCCCGCCGACCAGCTCGACGACGCCGTCGAACGGCTCGCCAACCGCATGGCCTCGGTCCCCCTGAACCAGCTGATGATGCACAAAATGTTGGTGAATCAGGCCTACGACCAGATGGGTCTGCAGACCACGCAGCGCATGGCCACGCTCTTCGACGGCATCGCCCGCCATACGCCCGAAGGCATCGCGTTCAAAGACGCGGCCGAGCGAGGTGGATTCAAGTCCGCCGTTCAGGAACGCGACGAAGGCTAGTTCGCGAGCACCGTCCCCATCAGGTCGTACTCCGTCGCGGCCGTAATCTCGACCTCCACGAAATCGCCGGGGGTCGGCAGGTCGCCGCCCTGTTCGAACGACAGGTAGACGACCCCGTCGATGTCTGGCGCCTGGCCGTAGTGCCGGCCTTCGAAGACCAGCTCGTGCTCTTCGGAGATGCCGTCGACGATGACCTCGGTCACATCGCCAACCCACGCCTTGTTCTTGCGCAGCGAAATCTCCTGCTGCATCTCCATGAGCGCATCGCGGCGCTCGACCTTCACGTGTTCCTCGACCTGGTCGGGCAGCGTCGCTGCCACCGTTCCCTCTTCGGGCGAGTAGGTGAAGATGCCGACGCGGTCGAATTCGACGTGTTTGATCCAGTCGTACAGCTCCTGGAAATGCTCGTCGGTTTCACCCGGGTAGCCCGCGATGAATGTCGTTCGCAGCACCATGTCGTCGATGGCGCGAATTCGGTCGATCAGTTCGGCTTGTCGGTCGCGCTTGATGTTGCGCTTCATCGACTTCAGCAGATCGGCCGAGATGTGCTGGAGCGGCATGTCGACGTACGGCACCAGCTTGTCGAGCGACTCGAAACACTCGAGCAGCTCGTCGGTGAAGTTCCACGGGTACATGTAGAGCAGTCGGACCCACTCGATGTCGTGCGCTTCTTCGTCGAGCGCGCGGAGCAGGCGAATGAGGTAGTCGCGGTTCTCTTTCGGGTTCAGGTCGATGCCGTAGCTCGTCATGTCCTGAGCCACGAGCACGAGCTCCTTCACGCCGACGGCACCGAGGTTCTTCGCCTCCATGATGACGTCGTCGATCGGCCGGCTGCGCTGGGTTCCGCGAATCTTGGGGATGATGCAGAACGAGCACGAGCGGCTGCAGCCCTCGGCGATCTTCAGGTAGGCCGTGCCGCCGCGAATCGTGTTCGTACGGGCGACCTCGCTGTCCATGATGAACGAGCCAGGCTGGATGTACGCGCGGTCTTCGAGCTTTCCTTTGAGCGCGTCGTTGATGGCCGTGAAGGTCTTCGTTCCGAGGAACGTGTCTACCTCCGGAATCTCTTTGAGCAGGTCTTCGGAGTAGCGCTGTGCCAGGCAGCCCGTAACCACGACCTTCGAAAGTTCGCCGCGATTCTTGCGTTCGACCATCTCGAGGATGGTGTTGATCGACTCCTCTTTCGCCGAGTCGATGAACCCGCACGTGTTCACCACGACGATATCGGCATCATCGGCCTCGCCGATCATGTCGAACTCGCCGTCGCCCTGGATGAGCCCAACCATCACTTCGCTGTCGACCCGGTTCTTCGGGCAGCCCAGCGAGACCATGTGTACTTTCTGTCGTTCAGCCATTGC
>CAYLMO010000158.1:0-5140 GCA_964384605.1 uncultured Bradymonadales bacterium
ACGTCTACACCTTAGACTGTGCCCCAAACCCTCGCCCGAGAATCGCCATGACTCGTCTAGAGTTGCGGCCGACTACTTGTTGAAGCCATGAATCATGCTAGGTCCGAGGCGAGATGAGCGATCCTGACGAGCGCGTTGTGTGTGGTGAACATGGTTCGACACGTTCGACCTATGTGTGTCAGCACGTAGCGAAGGGAAGTGGGAACGGATTCGTGACCGCCTATGAGCCGGACGAAGATGACCCGTGGCCGGATGCGTGGTGTGAGGCGTGTGAGGAGGTTTGGGCGGCACGTGGCGAATGGACCGATTCAGCGGCGGAGCTCGCATCGATCAAGCTCTTGTGCACGCACTGCTACGAAGCTGCGCGTGAGCGGAATCTACGGGACTAACGTAGGTCGGCTGCAGGCCGTCGTTTGTTGATTCGCGGCATAAAAAGTAATCTGAGTCCTCATCCGTTCACGACTCATTGCCGGGGGACAAACGATTGACGAGCATGCGACACAATGCGGTTTGGTTCCTATTTCTGCTGTTTGTGATGGGGTGCGACACCGACGACACGCGTTCAGAAACGGCGGTGGCTCACACGGCTTCAGCCCGCGCCGTGCCGGTATCGAAGTCCATGACCTCTCTGGCACCCAACCACTCTGACCCCGAGCCTCAACCATTGACACACCCGGCCTGTTCTCTGGCCGAGCAAGGCATGAAACCATCTTTGGACCCAACGCCTAGAGACAACAAATTGGAGCAGGTGGGGTACATGGAGCCGCATCCAAACAACAATCACCGTCCTCACGTGTTTTCGGACACGTTTCCTCGCACCTTAGTTGTCTTTCGGCCCGACCGATTTAGAGGCCGGCCTTTACACATCGATGAGAATGGTCTCGTTCAATTCGGTGATGCAACGAAGCAACTCTCGGAGGAGCAGATTCGGTCCATACTGAGGGCGTTTCGAGGCGTTGACGCGCCAAGAACCGTGGACGACACGTTAGCGCTCAACTGCACTCATTATCAGACGTTTGCTCCATATGCGGAGTCAACCAAGCCAGTTCAAGTCTTGCTCAACCAGCTTCGGGACGAGATTCTGAACGAGTATGAGTATTCTCTCGAGTACGACGGCGTGTCGAAGGTTGCTGAGTGGGCGCACAACACTTCATTGTCCGAGCTTGAGGAGCGTACCCACGCGGTTCTACCCGATGCGGAGTATCCACCCGTCAAGATTTCGCGGCGTTTGGGAGAAATGCTCGATCCCGACTCAACTAGCTATCAGCGGTTATGGTCCGAAAACGGGGAGCTCTTTGTCGTTCATTCTCGCGGCACAAGCGAACATCCGATTCATCGAGTCAACGCAAAATCTTGCCCGCACGGTCTCGGTTGTTTGAGATTGTCCAAGTCCGTTCCATCTTCGTCCCTGAACGGAGAGCCGATCGAGCTGACGTTAGAACAGATCTTTGAACTCGGCGTCGGACCCTGGAAGGAAGACTCGGCGAAGTTCGTGGTCACGCCAAATCAAGTCCTCGAGAATGTTCGGCTTCGATACCGGGCCAAAACGCCTTCCACGAAGTGAACGGGCAGGCGAGGGTTTTCCTGGCCCCGACACGTGAATCGTTGGCGCTCCAACACGTCTACACTTTAGACTATGCCGCAACCCCTCGCCCGAGATTCGCCATGACTCGCTGGTTGGTCGCCCTGTTCGCCTTCGCCACAATCGGCCTCACCGCCGACTCGGCCGACGCCCAACGCCGCGCAAAACGCGTCCAACCCACCCCGTACGACCAGGGCAAAGTCTCCATCGGACTCGCCGGCGGTTTCAACGGCACGCAAGGATCCATCGGCGGCTCCGTCGGCTACTTCGTCATCAAGGGCTTAGAGCTCGCCGCCGAAGGTGCGGTCCTCGTCCAGGGCGAAACCACCATCGGAATCTTGGGACCCGCCGCCCGCTACATCGTCTGGCAGGTCCCCACGATCCACCCGTACGTCGGCACGTTCTACCGCCACTGGTTCATCGCCGACATCGAAGACAAAGACTCCGTCGGCGGCCGCGTCGGCATCATCACGTCCCAAGACCCGTTCTACGTATCCGCCGGCGTCGTCTACGAACGCTTCCTCTTCTGCGACGACGCAACCTGCGCCTACGTCACCCCCGAACTCTCCCTCGGCATAAGCTTCTGACTGCGATAGGCGAGTACCCGGTGGGCAAGTCGATTTCCGGCCCAACGGGCCGGATTCGACGTTAGGCACCGGTCCACATTTCGACTCCGATCCGACAACTACTCCCGCCACTCGCTCGGCGTCACCCCATACTCCCGCTTGAACCAACGAAAGAACGTCGACGGCTCCGAGTAGCCCAGCGCGTACGCCACCTCGTAGACCGCGCACCCCGTCTCGAGCAGCTCCTGCGCCCGCTCCCGCCGCACCCGATCCAAGACCGCTGAAAACGTCGCGTCCTCCTCGCGCAGCCGCCGCTGCAGCGTCCGCACGCTCACCGCCAGTTCCCGCGCCACGCCCGCCTGATCGATGCCGTCCGAAAGCTGCTCGTCGAGCACCCGCTCCACCTGCCCGACAAACCCGACGGCCTCCGACGGCGGCAAAAACTCGTGCAGCTGCTTCTCCAAATAGTCTGCCACCGCGGGCGTCGCATACTTCAGCGGAAACTCCAGCGCATATGCCGGAAACCGAAGCGCGAAGTGCTCCGCGCCAAACTCCGGCTCGAGCCCGAACGCATCGACGTAGAGCTCCATCGGATGCCGCCGCTCGTGCGCGAAAGTCACGTGTGACAGCGCCGCTTCCCCGCCGACACTCGCCTTCATCGTCGAGTGCATCATGCTGAGCATCATCTCGAGCGGCTCGCGCATCGCGACGACACGAGGCTCGTGATCCACCCGCACCTCCACCTCGTCGCCTAGCGACACGTGCTCGTAGACCATCATCGGATCGAGCAGCGCCTGCATCTTCGTCGACCGCTCCAGCGCGACCCCGAGCGTCGGCGAATGCATCACGATCAGGCCGATGAGCCCGAGGTTCTCGAGGTCGATCATCTTGGCGTACTCCAGCCCGAGCGGTTCGTCCGGGAAGCGCCGCATCAGCTCCTCCCACACCACAACCAGGCACTCGTAGGGCACCCGCGCGTCACGGTCCATGATGTCCTCGACCGTCACGCCCAGCGGCTGCACCAACGCCAACAAGTCCACATCCCGCGTCGCCGCGAACATGCTCAAGACCTGCAGAAGCGCCGAGAAAATCAGCGGTTCATCGTGTTTGGCGTAATTTCCCATACCGATTGGCGTACCTTCACACTACGCACCACATCGCTCGCGACCATCATTGAGAGTGCGCACCGTCCAAAGCGGAAAGCGGTCAGCGGTAAGCCCACGACAGAGATTAGAATGTCCGCACAACCCCTCGATGGCCCTCGCGGTTCGATCCTCCCCACGCTACGACTCATCAAGGACCCGCTCAACTTCTATCGCGACGGCTTCGCGAAGTACGGCGACCCCTACCTCGTCCACGCGCTCAACGGCGACGTCGCGGTCACCTGCTCGCGCGAAGGCGCCAAGCAGATCCTCACCGCGCGCCCCGAAATCTACGACCCGTTCGCCACGGCCGCGCTCGACAGCCTCACCGGCGACAGCTCGCTCCTCACGCTGACGGGGGCCGAACACATGCGGCAGCGCCGACTCGTCATGCCCGCCTTCCACGGCGAACGCATGCGCGCCTACGCCGACATCATCGTCGAAGCAACTCGCCGCCAGCTCGATGAAGTCGCACCGGGCGAGGAGTTCGTGGTCATCGAACTGGCCCGGGCGGTCGCGCTCGAGGTCATCCTGCGCGCGGTCTTCGGCGTCGACGCCGCCGAACAGCTCGACGACGTCGCCGAACTCATCACGAACGCCATCGAATCGTTCCTTCCGATCTTCTTCTTCTCCGCCCAGTTCCAGAAGGCCCCCTTCGGCCTCGGCCCATGGGCAAAGGCCCAGCGGCTGCTCGGCGAAGTCGACGAGATGCTCTATGAGCTCATCCGGGAAGGGCGCGCCAAACACGCCGAAGGGGAGGGCGGCGACTCGATCCTCGCCATGCTCATCGCCGCCGAAGACGAAGACGGCGGAACGCTCTCCGACAAGGAGCTGCGCGACCAGCTGCTCACGCTCCTCGTCGCCGGGCACGAGACCACGACGACCGCGATCGCCTGGTCGATCTACCACCTTCACAACAACCCCGAGACCCTCGCGACGCTCCGCAAACACCTCGCCGAAACCGACCTCGAAGGCGACAAGCTCGCCCGCGAGCCCTACCTCAAAGCGGTCGGCACCGAGACGCTGCGCATCTTTCCGGTCATCCCCGACTTCGTGCGGCAGCTGCGCGAGCCGTTCGAGCTCCTCGGCCACACCATCCCGGCCGGTTCATGCGTGGGCGTCGCGACGATGCTGATGCACCACAACCCGGAATGGTATCCGGAGCCGATGGAGTTCCGGCCCGAGCGCTTCGTCGACTCGAACCCCGACAAGTGGGCGTACTTCCCATTCGGCGGCGGTCATCGCCGCTGCGTAGGGGCGGCGCTGGCGAACTTCGAGCTTGCGCTCGTCACCGCGACGATCGTGCAGGAGACCGAGCTCGAGCTGCTCGACTCCGACCTCCTGCCCGTGCGCAAAGGCATCACGTTGGCGCCGCCAACCGGCGTGCGAGTTCGGCGACTCGCCTGACACCCCTTCGAGTTCTCCACACATCTCGGTGCCCAAGATGGGCTAGCCCCGGGCTCTGCCCCCGGGGTGGAGTTCATTTAGATATCCTTGGAGATAATAATTATCCCCAAGGCTCGCCGCGTGCCGAAACCTGAAATCCCTAAAACCTTACAAATCAACCACTTACGACCCTCGGCCAATCTTGGCACGCCGCTCGCAATTCACAGAAGCATGGCAGCGTAGCTCAGTAGGTAGAGCACCGTAATAGGGGTTCGACACGCCAGAACGCCTTACTTCGCCTCGTACGCCGGGGGTCGCAGGTTCGAGTCCTGCCGCTGTCACTGAACAAGAAGTCGCTACCGCTTCGACCGACCGAACGAGAAACGAGAAACGAGAAACGAGAAACGAGAATGAACCTCACCAAGCACGCAATCCAGACGTACGAAGGAGCCAACGCCTACGAT
>CAYLMO010000158.1:5240-7016 GCA_964384605.1 uncultured Bradymonadales bacterium
AATGAACCTCACCAAGCACGCAATCCAGACGTACGAAGGAGCCAACGCCTACGATTTGCGCGGTGTTGAGCCACTCCTCCATCTCGTCTTCAACCACGCTTCGTCGCTCCTCACCGACTCGTACTACGAGACCGAGAAGCAACAGATCGACGCCCTCACCGACGCAATCGTCGACGCCTACCACGCCGAAGCCCGCTTCCCGTGGCAGTACGCCGCGTGGATGCGTGACCCCAAGAACGGAAAGGGCAACCGAATCCAAGGCGCGATCGTCCCGGCCATCCTCGATGGACTCGCCGGCGAGCAGCCGTGGACCGAAGAATACGTCGAAAAGTGCCTGAAGTTCCGGCCCGACGACGTCATCACCTTCTTCGCCGCTTATCGAAACTTGAGCCTTGGCCGTCCGTCCGCTGGCGCGCGACGTGGAATGGCCCGAGCGCTCCTGCATTTCGATGAGTATCAGCTCATGAAGTACGCACGGCAGCGCGCGAACGTCCGGCTTGCCGACGTGCTCGCATTGCTTCGTTCTGAGCTCGAAGAACTTCTGCCCGAGTCGCGTCTCGCGCTCGACGTCGGCCTGTACCTCCACGCGCCCACCCGTGACCGCGACGACCACCTCCACCGACTCCCCCTCACGGCGAGCCGGCGAGCGTTGTTCAAGCGGGATGTGGATTACGTGGAGACGGCGGCGTTTGCCGACCACGTCGCTCAAGCCCGCGTAACCTGGGAACAGGTCTTCTCGAAGTTCGGCGACGCAGCCGCCGAAAACGACGCCAAGATCGCCCGTCGAAACGGCCGAATCTGGCGCGCGCTCCTCTCGGTCCCCGGCTTGCTCGGCGACATGGCGTTTCTGCGCAATGCGCGGAACCTCCATCGCGACGGGCTCAGCAAAGGTGCGCTCGTCGAGCAGGCAAAAGCCCGCAAGTTCGAAGAGTTGTGGCCGCACCAGGTCTTCGCGGGATACCGCGCCGTGCCTGAACTTCGACCGGTCTTCGACGTCGCATTCGCGCGCTCGGCCGCCAAGCTTCCGCCCGGACGACACCTCGGCATCGCCGACGCCTCCGGCTCGATGTCGGTGCCCGTCGGCGGCTCGTTCTCGTCGACCCGCGCGGTCGATATCGCCGTCACGTTCACGGCGCTCATGTCCGAAACCTCGGGCCTTGGCGCATCGTTCGCCGACGACGCGATGCAGTGGGGTCCCAAGAATGGCTACCTCCACATGGCTCGGCGCGGCGCCCGATCGCCCCTCGAGTTCGCGGCCGAACCCGCACTGCGCCTCGGCATGGGCGGAACGCAGATCTTCGGCGCGATGATGGAGCTCATCTCGTGGCTGCGCGTCAACCGCGACGTCCGTCCGCCCGACTGCCTGTGGTTCTTCTCGGACATGCAGTTCCATCCGGCCGGCGCCAAGGACGACGCCCCCGCCCGCAAGGCGATCCCGAAGGACCTCCAGCGCATGGCGCTCGAGTTCGGAATCGAGAAGGGCGCGCCGCCACTCGAGGTTGCGATCAACCTCTACCGACGCGCCATCGGACCCGTCGACTGCGTCCTCTGGAACCTCGCCGCACACCCGCAAACGCCCGTGCGGCCTGACCTTCCGGGCGTTTTGTTCCTCTCGGGATTCGACGCGCACTCGTTCCGCCACGTCGCCGATTGGCGGGAGCGGCGAGCGTCACGGAAAACCGTGGCGGCACGCGACAAGGATGTCGTGATCGACGCAATCCGAACGTATTAGCTCTCCGCTTTCCGCTCTCCGCTCCCAAAGGCGGAAAGCGGAAA
>CAYLMO010000159.1:0-6958 GCA_964384605.1 uncultured Bradymonadales bacterium
GGTTCTTCGGGCAGCCCAGCGAGACCATGTGTACTTTCTGTCGTTCAGCCATTGCATTCATTCCGTATCCACAAGCGGCGCGCACCATAGGGAACGGTGGTCGCGATGGCAAATTCCGCGAACGGCGAACCGCTTGCTTTCGACGGACTTCGGCGGGTTGTGGTGAAATAAATTTTGCCTAATGCGAAATTTCTGTGGAACCGATCTCCGACTCGTGGCATCTAGTTCCTGCAACCGAGGTGAAAATCTTTTCACCAGTGGCGATGTTTTTATCTTTCTCGCGGAGGAAGACCGGTGCAGGACGATAGGAAGCGGAAGCGAAATGGCCTAGAGTGGTCCACGCCCCGAGGCGATCATGAGGCAGCAAACGATGAGCGAAGAACGAGTGCGTCGAACGAGCGGCGATGCGAAGGCGAAGATCCTTCGAGCGGCGGCGCGAGTGTTCAATCGGCAAGGAACCGCGGCGACGATCGAAGCGATCGCGGACGAAGCCGGGTACTCGAATTCTGCGCTGTACAAGCACTTCAAGGGACGCGACGCGATCTTCGACGAACTGTGGAGAACACTGTTCGACGAGCTCGTCGGGATCTTCGAGAACGATCCGCCGATCGAGTTGCCGTTCGAGGCGACCGTGAAGTGGTTCTATTACCAGATCGTGGACGTAGCGTTTGCGGACTGGGACTTCTTCGTCGCGGCGATCGCCAACCGGCCGTCGTATGCGGAGATGATGCGGTTTGCGGACTCCGAGATCGTAGCCAACGCTCAACGGATCGAACAGATCATGGTCGGCCTGATGCAGCGCGGGATCGACGAGGGAGCGATTCGAAGCGACCTCGACCCGGTCTTCTGCCATCGAATGCTCGATGGGCTTCTGAAAGGGATGGCCGAATCGACGGTCTTCGCGGAGCTCAAACCGACGCGCGAATCCTTCGACCTGGTGTTCGAGTTCTTCCTGCAGGGCGCGGCTCCTCGAAACTAGCGGCAGTCCTGGCGTTCGCCGTCGTCGCGACCTTCGCGACGAGCGTGAGCGCGCAGCCGGTCACGCTGTCCGAAGCTGTCGAAGCCGCGCAATCTCACCCCAACATCGAAGCAGCGAAAGCCGACGTCACCGCGGCCGAAGCGTCCCGGAAATCGGTGCGCAGCAGTTTTGGTCCGAGCCTGTCGACCTCGGCGGGCCTCCAGGTCTGGAACGACGAGATCAAAGCGAGCTTCGGTTCGGGTGGGCCAGCGCCCCAGCTTCCCGCGCCGACGACTCCGTACGAAGAGGTCGTCGCAGGGCTCGTCAGCAATTCGTCGGCCGACGTCGTCATCCGTGAACAGGTGACCTGGGATGCGTCGGTCACGGTCACCCAACCGATCACGCCGCTCTGGACCGTCTATCTTGGGCACCGTGCCGCAACGATCGGCGAAGAGGTCGCGCAAACCAGCGTTCAACAAGTAGACCGCGACACGGCCAAAGACGCCGCGGTCGCCTACTTCCGAACCCTCCAGGCAACTGCTCAGCTCGACACTGCACGACAGTCGGTCGAACAGCTCGAATCTCAACAACAACGACTCGCGGACCTCGTCGAACTCGGCAGCGTCGAACCATCGCAGAAGCTGCGAATCGACGTTGCTGTCGCGGCCGCAAAACAGGACGTCTTCCAGGCCGAAGCCGACCTCGAGCTCGCCCAATCCGCGCTCGCCGTGGCCATGGGGCGCGACCCCTCCAAAAGTGTCGAAGCGAAAGGGCTCGACGGGTTGAAGGCGGACGAGATTCCGGTCCTCTCCGGCGACGTCCAGACATGGATCGAAGCGGCTCGAGGCGGTCGTCCCGAGCTCGCTCAGATCGAGCTTCAGCGGCAGCAGGTCGACCTCAACGTCGACATCGCCACGGCCGCACACATCCCCCAGTTGGTCGCGCTCGCCCGCTACAACCACACCGAAGGCCAGGGGTTGTCCGGCTCCGACACGTTCTTCGTCGGGGCCGCGCTCGAATGGACGATCTGGGAGTGGGGTCGAAAAGCGTACGAAGTCGACAAGGCCGAGGCTCAACAGGTCAAGCTGACGGCCTCACAGATTCAGGCCGATCGACAGATCGCGCTCCAGGTGAAGTCCGCGTGGCTCAACGCTCGCGCGTCACGAAACGCGCTCGAGGTTGCGACCGCCGCGACCGAACAGGCGACGGAGGCCTACCGCGTCGAGACCGCTCGATACGAGGCCGGTTCGTCGACGGCGACCGAGCTCTTGGACGCGCAGTCCGCGCTTACCCAGGCACGAAACAACGAAACTGCGGCGCTCTACCAGGCGCTCATCCGGCGAGCTGAGCTGATGCACGCCGCCGGCAAACCGATCAACGACACCACCATCCTCGCAGGAGGTGCACAGTGAAATACTCCGCAACCATCGCACTCATCGTCGCTCTCTCCGCCCTTTCGGCATGCGGCTCCGAGGATGAGAAGCTCGTCGAACTGCCGAAGGATGTCGCACCATCGACCGAAGTCAAACCGACGAAGAACGAAGCCAACCCGTCGGCGAAGTCGGCCCGACAGGTCGCGCGTCTTTCGGGAACCCTCGAGCCCGCGGAGTCGGGCGTCGTCGCGGCCAACGTCAACGGCCTCATCCGCGAGGTCTATGTCGAAGAAGGCGACCAGGTCGAGAAGGGCGACAAGCTCGTGAACATCGACTCGGCCGACTATCGGCTGCGCGTCCGCCAGGCAAAGGCGGCGCTCGAAAGCGCGAAGGCGCAGCGCGACACGCTCAAGGTCGAGTACGACCGCACCCGGCAGCTGCTCTCGCGCAAGGCTGTCGCGCAGTCGGCGTTCGACCAACTCTCGGGCCAGCTCTCCGCGGCGAACGCGGGAGTGAAGCAGGCCGAGGTTGCGCTCGACATGGCGCAAAAAGCACAGCGCGACTCGCTCGTGCGCGCCCCGTTTGACGGCGTCGTCACCAAGCTCAACGCCACCCCTGGGTCGTTCGCGGCCGCCGGTCCATCACCCCTGATGGAGCTGGATGGAACTTCCACCCTCGAGCTCCGAATCGCCGTCCCGGAGACCTACGCCGGTCGAATCGCGGCCGGAACCTCGCTGCGCATGAAGGTGCCAGCCACCGGCCACGAAGAGCAGATCTCGGTCACGCGGATCAACCCCGTGGTCAACCGCTCCACGCGGTCGTTCGACGTGATCGCGACCCTCGAAAACCCGTCGGACAAGGTCCTACCGGGCATGTTCGCTGAAGTCGCACTGGAACTTGGAGACGCCCAATGAAACTCGCAGAAGTCAGCGTTCGTCGACCGGTCTTCACGACCATGATGATGCTCGCGCTCTTGGTGTTTGGGATCGTCGCCTACCCGAAAGTGGGCGTGGACCTCTACCCCGAGGTCGAGTTCCCGGTCGCCACCATCTCCGCCGTTTATCCCGGCGCCGACCCGGAGACGATCGAATCGAAGGTCGTCGACCCCATCGAAGAGGCGGTGAACTCGATCAACGGGATCGAAGAGCTGCGTTCGACGAGCGCGGAATCGGTCGGCATCGTCACCATCCAGTTCAACCTCGACCGCGACGCCAACCTCGCCGTGCAGGATGTGCGCGACAAGGTCTCCGCGATCGTGGGCGAGCTGCCCGACGACGTGGAAGCGCCCGTCGTGCAGAAGTTCGACATTGGCGCGGCTCCCATCATGAGCCTCGTCGTTTCGGCCGACCGCGAACCCCGAGAGCTCACGAGGCTCGCCGATGACGTCGTCAAACAACGACTTCAGACCCTCGAGGGTGTCGGAAGTATCACGGTCGTCGGCGGCCAAGAGCGCGAGTTCCAGGTCGAAGTCGACCCCTACGCGCTCGACGCATTCGGCCTCGCCGTCGAAGACGTGGGGCGCGCGATTGGCGCACAAAATGTGGAGATACCGGGCGGACGCCTGACCGAAGGGAACACCGAGTTCACCATCAAGACCGAAGGCCAGGTGCACGACGTGGACGGGCTGCAGGAGATCATCCTGACGAGCAACGGCGGCCGCGCAGTTCGACTCGGCGACGTGGCGAGCGTGAGTGACTCGACCGAAGAGAAGCGCACGCACTCGGCGCTCGACGGAAAGAGCGCCGTTTCGCTGACGATTCAAAAACAGTCGGGCGCGAACACGGTCGCGGTCGCCAAGGCCGTGACCGAAGAGGTCGAGAAGCTTCGAGAGGAACTCGGAGCAGGCGTTTCGATCGCGATTCCGGTCGACAACTCGACGTTCATCGAGCACTCGATCAACGACGTTCAGTTCGACCTCGTGTTCGGCGCGATCCTCGCGATTCTCATCATCTTGCTCTTCCTTCGGGACTGGCGCGCGACCTTCATTTCGGCGCTCGCGCTGCCGACGTCGGTGATCGCGACGGTCGCGTTCATCAACGTGATGGGCTTCACGTTCAACCTCATGACGATGCTCGCGCTGACCCTCTCGATCGGCATCCTGATCGACGATGCGATCGTCGTGATCGAGAACATCCACAGACACCTCGAGATGGGGAAATCGCCGCGGCAAGCCGCGCTCGACGGGACGTCTGAGATCGGGCTGGCAGTCCTCGCGATCACCGCGTCGATCGTCGCAGTCTTCGTGCCGGTGGCGCTGATGGATGGCATCGTCGGCCGGTTCTTCTTCCAGTTCGGAATGACGGTCGCGTTCGCGGTGTCGGTCTCGCTCTTCGTGGCGTTCACGCTGACCCCGATGTTGTCTGCGCGGATGCTCAAGGAGTCCCACTCGGAGCCGACGGCGATCGGCCGCTGGCTCGACAAAGGGTTCGGCGCGCTCGACGCAGTCTACGAGAAGGTCATTCGGGGTGCGCTCGCGCACCCAATCGTCACGGCGCTCGTTGCGGTCGTGACGTTCGTTGGCTCGCTGTCCCTCCTCACCGTGATTCCCTTCGAATTCACGCCGACGGAAGACCGCGGTGAATTCCGAATCTACGTGGAGATGCCGACAGGAACCGACCTCGACCGCACGATCGCGTACACCGATGCGTTGACCAACGATATCGCGGCGGTCTCGGGCGTGGAGCTCACCTTCACCTCGATCGGCGGCGGACTGCAGGGCGAGGTGAACAAGGCCGAAGTCCACGTCGAGCTCACGGAACACAAGGCGCGGGCGTTCACGCAGGACGAAGCGATGCAGTACGTCCGAGAGATGCTCGCCGACCGTACGGGCGCGAAATTCGCGGTCGAACCGATCGCCAACATCGGCGGCGGGGGCGGCCGACAAGGCGACGTGCAATACCTCGTCATGGGCGCGGACTACGACGAGATCAACGAGGTGGCTGGCACCCTTCGAGACCGCATGGCCGAACTGCCTGGGTTCGTCGACGTCGACGTGACGGCGCGGGGCGGAAAGCCCGAAATTCGCGTGGAGATCGATCGCGCGAGGGCGGCCGACCTCGGAGTTCCAGTCGCTTCGATCGCGATGGCGATTCGTACGATGTACGCCGGACAAGACGTCACCGAGCTCGCGACTGACGGCGAGCGATTCAACACACTCTTGCGGATGGACGAGGCGTTTCGAACGGATGCCAACCGGATGCTCCAGCTCAAGGTTCGCAGCCAGAGTGGGCAGCTGATTCCGCTCTCCAACGTCATTCGAATCGAGCGCAGCTCCGGGCCGTCGACCATCGAGCGATACGATCGCCAGCGTCAGGTCACGGTCATCGCAAACCTCGAGGATATCGCCCTCGGAACCGCTTCGGAACACGTCGAGCAGATCGCGAAAGACCTTCGCTCGCCGACCGTCGAAGTTCGGGCGGCCGGGCGCGCTGACCAGCTCGCCGACACGGTGGGATACATGGTCGAGGCGATGATTCTCGCCGTGGTCCTCATCTATCTGATTCTCGCCGCGCAGTTCGAGAGCTTCGTGCACCCGCTGACGATCATGCTCTCGCTGCCGCTGTCGCTCATCGGCGCGTTGGGCGCGCTGGCCCTCACGGGCATGACGCTCAACATCTTCACGATGATCGGGTTCATCATGCTCATGGGTCTCGTGACCAAGAACGCGGTGCTGTTGGTCGACTACACGAACGTCCTGCGGCGCGAAGGCCGCGACCGATTCGACGCCTTGGTCGAGGCCGGGACGGTGCGACTGCGCCCGATCTTGATGACGACCGCCGCGATGATCTTCGGGATGCTGCCCGTCGCGCTCGCCCTCAGCGTGGGCGGGGAAGGACGTGCTCCGATGGCGGTTGCCGTGATCGGCGGTCTCATCACTTCGACCATCCTGACGCTCGTCGTCGTGCCGGTCGCGTATCAGACCTTCGAGAAGCTGTTGGAGCTCGTCGGGCTGGGTTCGGACGAGCCGCAGGACATTCCCGAAGACGGTTCTCTGGCGTAGCGGAGGCGACGATGGCTGCACTTTCGAACTACGAGGTCGAACCGCTCGAATTCGGGTGGACCTCGACCGAATTCGCGCGCTTCTACGAGGCGTACTACGAGGTCGTGTTCCACAAGGTTCGTGGCATCGTCGCGGCCGCCGATGTCGAAGACGTGGTCCAGGAGACGTTTCTGAGGCTCTATCGGAAACGCCACACCTTCCGGGGCGAAACGTCGCTTCGTGGGTGGGTCGGGCGCGTGGCGCGGAACTCCGCGCTGATGCACGTGCGCCTGTCTCGTGTTCGGCACGAGCGAGTGACCGGAAGTGAGGTCATTCGCGCGGTGGTCGACCGCGATTCACCCACCCCGGAACGGGAAGAGGAGCTGGATGCTCGGCGCTCGGTCGAGCGGTTGCGGGAGCTGATCCCGGACCTCGACGGAGAGAAGCAAATTCTGGTGGAGATGCGGGCTGAGGAGCGCTCGATCCGCGAGATCGCGACGGCGCTCGACGTCAGTATTGCTGCGGTGAAGTCGAGGCTCTACCGGGTTCGGGGTGAGCTTCGTGAGGCGATGGACGAGCCGGTCATTCCCTAAAGCATGCCCGCGCGCTTCACTTCGAGGTACCGGTTCACGAGCTGCACACTCAACT
>CAYLMO010000160.1:0-6949 GCA_964384605.1 uncultured Bradymonadales bacterium
GATTCGGATATCGAAATCACGGAGCGTTTGTACCCAACCGAACCTTCGCCACAGTCACAGCGGGCCCCGCCCGCACGCCGTCCCCCGTGAACAACATATTCAGCCGGCCACCAATCCCCCACCGGCCGCCGTCGTCGCCCCACGGAGTCACCGCAAACCCAAGCCGCGGCGCAACCCCCACCGCGCGCGGCGCACCTTCGAACCACTCGATCCCGGCGCCCCCGCCGAAGTTCACGTGCACGCCCTCGTACAGGAACGGCAGGTAGTCCAACGTCACGTAGGCCGCGCTGTTCCCTGAGTCGAACCAACCAGCCGTCACACCGCCGCCCAGCGCAATCCCGAGCAGGTTCTCTGGCCCACGATCGCGCTCCTCCAACTCCGTCGGATCGGACGGAGGCGCCGACGGTCGCTCGTGTGCAACATACGCTCCCTCGACGAAGATGTTGGCCCCCGCCGCTCCATTCTGGTCGAACTGCGGCCCAAGCCCCGCGGTAAAAACGTAGCCCTGGGCGCAGCCAGTCAGCATCAGCGCCACGCACAGCGCCATGCCTCGAACAAGTCGAATCCGCATTTGGGCCGCCTCCTCTACGATCTTTCGATTGGCCGGGCCGGGCACCCAACCACGGTCGCGCCATCAGGCACGTCGCGAATCACCACCGCACCAGCACCGACGATTGCGTCACTGCCGATCGTCACGCCGGGGATCACCGACGCGCCCGTGCCGACCCATGAACGGTCTCCTACCGTGACCGTGCCCGCCAACGTCGCTCCGGGCGAGATGTGAACGCCATCGCCGAGCACGCAGTCGTGGTCGATCGAAGCGCGGGTGTTCACGATCACGGCAGCTCCAATTTTGCACCCCGGATGAACGATCGCTCCAGTCACGATATGCGTGCCCACACCGACGATGGCGTAGTCACTCACAACCGCCGATGGGTGCACGAGCGTCGGCAGCTCGACGCCCGCATCGGCCAGTCGCTGAGCCATCGCAAGGCGCGCCCCATTGTTCCCGACCGCCAGAACCACCGGGTCGCTCGCACCCCGAGCTACCTCTTCGAAGAACTCCTCCTCCGAGAGCTCCACGCGACCGCCACCCGGCTCGCAAACCTCGCCAATTCGACTCGAGTCGCGATCTACGTAGCGCAGCGCCACCTCGCCGAACTCGGCGCGCAGCAACTCGGCCACGACCCGACCGTGTCCGCCTGCTCCCCAAACTGTGAATCGTCGCTCTGCCATCGTCTCCTCGCTGCCTCCATCTTTGCATCGATCACTACGCTTGCCCACTTTCCGTGCCATGTGCGCAACGTCGCGCCCAGTGTTATCCTCGCGCGAACCTGATCAAGAGCATGTCATGAATCGATGGAACTGGCTCATCGCCGTCGCCGTCTTCTTCTCGACTCAAACGCTGGGGGCACAGGAACTTCCGCCACCGCCTCCGCCGCCCGATCTGGAAGAAGACTCCGTCGAAGACGACGGCACCACATCCGAAGACACGGCCGAGCCCGACGGCGACGACGCAGCCGCCGAAGACCCGTCCGACGACGCGGTCCAAGACCCCACGCCATCTTCGCTCGCCATCACGGCCCCGCTGCCGGGCGCGACCATCGGCACTTCCACCGTGGTCGAAGGCGAAGCCGCCCCCGGCACGCAAGTCGAAGTGCAGGTGAACGGCGAGATTGAGAAGCGACTCCGCGTCGACCAGACAGGCAAGTTCAAAGTCGCCCTGTCTGGTCTCGAACCAAACGCACGTATCAAGATCGCCGCGCTGGAGTTCGACGATTCCGGCGAAGAAACCAACATGGTCAGCGTCGTCGCACGAACGGGCGACCCCTCCGCCGTCATCGCTGCGCCTGCCGATAAGCCCTCGGAACCCCCTGCCGTCGCCGAACCCGAGCCGCTCGTTCAAGACAGGCCAGAGCCCGCTCCCGAGATCGAACCGACCGTCCCCAAACCGCCCATGAGCCAAGCTGCGCGCGGCGTGCTCGAGGGCCTCGTGGGAGCCATCGGCGGTCCCGTCGGTGGCGTCATGGGACTATTTGCCGGCGGAGCACTCGCGATCGTGTTCGCTAACGACAACGGCGACTTCGACGAGGTCGGCTACATTGTCATTGGCGGCCTCGCCGGCTTCGCAATCGGCGTTCCCGCCGGAGTCTACCTGACCGGCTACCTGCTCGACGGCGACGGAAACCTGCTCCTGACCATCCTCGGCTCGTGGGCGGGCAGCGCGCTCGGGTTGCTCGCGTTCGCAGCGCTCGCAAACACCAGGACGAACTCGGGAGAAGACCTCAGCTTCGTCGGGTTCGCGCTCATGTGCGCCATGGCCGGGGGCGGAGGCGCCCTGGCGTTCGAATTGACCTCGAACCCGAGCCGCCGCGCCGCCAAGCAAGGCATCAGCGTCGCGCCAACCCTCGCTCCGTCGTCCGACGGCCGCGGGGTCGTGCTCGGCTTCGGAGGCCGGTTCTAGGCCGCACGGTCTGGTCGACCTCCTACCGGCGTGATAAACCGCCCACCATGAGCATCCACACCGAAATCGCAGCGCTCATCCGCGACCCAGCCACCGACTGGGACGCCTCGTTCAATGACGTTGCTCGACGCATCTTCCGGCACCAGTTCGAGCACAACGCCCCGTACCGCGGCTTCTGCGAGGGCCGAGGCGTTTCGCCCGACTCCGTCACGTCGTACCTCGACGTGCCGGCCGTACCTACCGACGTCTTCAAACATGTCCGCCTCACCGCGGCCAACGACCCGGTCCGCACGTTCAAAACTTCCGGAACCACCGTCGACAAGCGCGGCGAGCATCACTTCGATACGCTCGAAGTCTATCGAGCCGCGATTTCTGGGCCTTTCCGCCAGTTCGCGATGCCGGGATTCAAGCGCATTCCGATGCTCGTGCTCGCCCCTGGTCCGAGCGACCTTCCAGACTCCTCGCTCTCGTACATGTTCGGTGAGTTACTGCCCGAGTTTGGGCATCCGGCGTTCTCCGGGTTCTACGTCCACCGCGCCGACGACGGCGAGCTGGACTTCGCGTTCGACGAACTCGTGAAGTCGCTCGACCTCATCAAGGCCCCGATTTTCCTGCTCGGAACGGCGTTCGCCTTCGTCGAGTTCTTCGACGCCGTGGACCAGTCGTGGACCCTGCCGAAGGGCTCGCGCGTGCTCGAAACGGGCGGGCTCAAAGGCCGCACCCGCGAGGTCGCTCGCGACGAACTCTACGCGATGTTCACCGACCGACTGGGCGTTCCACCGACGCACTGCATCTCCGAGTACTCCATGACCGAGCTCAGCTCGCAGGCCTACACCGACAACCTCGCCAATCGCGTGAGCTGGGAAGACGGATGGTTCGATACCCCGCCGTGGGTACGCATCGAGGTCGTCGACCCCGTGTCGCTCGAGCCACTCGACTCGTCGAAGGAACAGAAGGGCCTCATCCGCTGGTATGACCTCGCGAACGTCGACTCGGTGCTCGCCGTTCAAACGTCAGACATCGGCGTGCGCCAGCCCGACGGGCGATTCCGTCTGCTCGGCCGCGCATCCGACGCCGAACTTCGCGGATGCTCACTGACTATCGAAGAAATCGTAGGATAAAGGACCCGCCATGAGCTTCCAGGCCATCATCCTCGCCGCCGGCAAAGGCACGCGCATGAAGTCCGACACCGTCAAGGTGCTGCACGACGTGCTCGGCCGACCGATGATCGAACACGTCACTCGCGCGGCCCTCAACGCCGGTGCCGAGCGCGTCATCGCCATCGTCGGACACCAGCGCGAGGCCGTCGAAGCACACCTCACATCGGTCTTTGGCGACCGCGTCGGATTCGCAGTTCAGGCCGACCAAAAAGGCACCGGGCACGCCGTTTGGTGCGCCCGCGAGTTCCTTGGCGCCGACGCGCCCGAGCACACCGTGGTGCTCTCGGGCGATGTGCCCAACATGGACGCCGCCACGGTCCGCGGATTCGTCGAAGACTTCGCTGAATCGGGCCGCAAGGTCGGCATGATGACCGCGGTAGTGGACGACGCCGCCGCCTACGGCCGTGTGATCCGCCGCGACGACGGCTCCGTCGACCGCATCGTCGAGTTCAAAGACGCCGACGAGGCCGAGCGCGCCGTCAACGAGATCAACGTCGGCACCTACATCGCGCCCACCGCATTCTACTTCGAGCACCTGGGTGAGTATTGCTCGAAGCCGCCGAACAACGCGCAGAACGAGTGGTATCTGCCGATCGTCGTCGACATCGCTGCGGCCGACGCCGAATGGGGTGTCTTCGGCTGGGCACTACCCGACGTCGAACGCATGCAGGGCGTGAACAACCGCCTCGACCTTGCCCGAGCGACCGAGTTCATGCGCCGCGCCACCAACGAGCACTGGATGCGCGAGGGAGTGACGATGCTCGACCCCGCATCGACGTGGATCGAGGTCGACGTCGAGCTCGAGCCCGACGTCGTGCTGCACTCGGGCGTGGAGCTGCGCGGTGAAACACGCGTCGCCGCTGGCGCGACCATTCAGGCAGGATGCGTCCTCGAAAACTCGACGGTAGGGCAGGGCGCGACCATCAAGCCCTACTGCCACCTCGAAGACTCCATCGTCGGCGCCGAAGCCGCCATTGGCCCGTTCGCGCACCTGCGGCCCGGCTCCGACATCGGCGACGGCTGCAAGATTGGCAACTTCGTCGAGACCAAGAAGACCCGCATGGAGCCTGGCTCGAAGGCGTCACACTTGACCTATCTCGGCGACGCCCATGTTGGCGCCAACGCAAACATCGGGGCAGGCACCATCACCTGCAATTACGACGGCGTGAACAAGCACAAGACCGAGATCGGCGAAGGTGCGTTCATCGGCAGCAATACTGCGCTCGTCGCCCCGATCAAGCTCGGCAAGAACGCCTACGTCGGCGCCGGCTCGACCCTCACGCAGGACGTGCCCGACGACGCGCTCGGCGTGGCCCGCGGTCGGCAGCGAAACATCGAAGATTGGGCCAAGAAGAAGGGCTAGCGAACTTCGCGCCCGCGTTCATGCATCTCATCGCAGCCTCTCGCACGAAGCTGCATCATGACCGCAATCCTCTGGCATCAAAACGACCTCCGGCTCGACGACAACGAAGCGCTCTCCGAAGCGCTCGAGCATCACGATCGCGTCGTCCCCATCTACTGCATCGACCCGCGCCACTTCGCCGAAACCGAGTTCGGATTTCGCAAGACCGGCGCGTTCCGTGCCCGATTCCTCCTCGAGTCGCTCGCCGACCTGCGTGCTCGTTATCGAGCGGTCGGCGCCGACCTCATCGTGCGCCGCGGCAAGCCCGAGGACGTCTTGCCCGCCCTGGCCGCCGAGCTTTCGGCGACCGACGTCTACTTCCACGAAGAGGCCACGAGCGAAGAACTCGCGGTCGAGCGCGCCCTGCGCGAACGGATGAACGCCGAGTTCCACCCGATTTGGGGCGCGACGCTGTATCATCGCGACGACCTGCCGTACCGAATCGACGACCTTCCGGAGGTGTTCACCAACCTGCGGAAGGGCCTGGAGAAGCAGGCGCTCGTGCGCGACCCGCTCGATGCCCCGAGTGCCGTCCCGGCGCTGCCGGACGACCTCGAGCCGGGCGAAATCCCGACGCTCGACGACCTCGGCTTCGACCCCATCCTCGACGACGGACGAGCCGTCTTGCGCTTCGAGGGGGGCGAGTCGGCGGCCCACGAGCGGCTTCAGCACTACTTCTGGCACTCCGACAGCCTGCGCCGCTACAAAGACACTCGAAACGGACTCCTCGGCGCAGACTACTCCTCCAAATTCTCCCCATGGCTCGCGCTCGGTAGCCTCTCGCCGCGTCGAATCCACGCCGAAGTTCGTCGCTACGAAACCGAACGCACGAGCAACAAGTCGACGTACTGGATGATCTTCGAACTCATCTGGCGCGACTTCTTTCGCTTCCACGCCCTCGCCGAGGGCAACCGCTTGTTCTACGTCTCGGGTTTCCGCGACGCCGACAAACCATGGAAGCACGACCACGGCGCCTTCACCGCATGGATGAAGGGCGAGACGGGGGTGCCGTTTGTTGATGCGAATATGCGCGAGATGGCCAAGACCGGCTTCATGAGCAACCGCGGCCGCCAGAACGTCGCGTCGTTCCTCGCCCAAAACCTCGAGGTCGACTGGCGCTGGGGCGCAGCATGGTTCGAGCACTGCCTGCTCGACCACGACCCATCTTCGAACTACGGCAACTGGCAGTACGTCTCGGGCGTTGGCCACGACCCGCGCGACCGCTGGTTCAACGTCTTGAGCCAGGCCGAGCGATACGACCAGAAGGGCCGCTACACCCGCACCTGGTGCCCCGAGATTCGCTCGCTGCCCGACGCTACGCTCCAAACGCCATGGGAAGACGACCTCGACCGGTACGGCCTAGAGCTGGGCGACGACTATCCCCACCCGATCCTAGACCTCGAGGCGTCGCATCGCCGGCTACGCGCTCGATGAATCAGTGACCGCAATCCAAGCGACGCGCTCCCGGATGTGATCCTGCTCGATTTCAAAGGCTTGCGGGTCTTGGTGGTGCGCTCGCTGGTTCCGAATGTACCGAAACAAGTCGGCGCAGTGCCCCGGCCTCGCGGTCAGCGCCCAATAGCTCGATTGCCACGTGAGCTCCATGACCTCGTGCTCTCGCTTGAGGGTCCGCGCTCCCGCTCGCTTCAGATCGCGAACCAGATCTGAGATGGCGTGCGTAGGGAGGAACGAGACAGCGAGGTGGACATGGTCGATGCTCGCCCCGAACGCGAGGAGCTTTGCGTTCTTGTTCGACAGGCACTTGTCGAATGCCGCTTCGAGCGAAAGGTCGAACGCTTCGTCGAGCACAGGTTTTCGATGTTTGGTGGTCCAGCCCAAGTGGACCACGAGAGCGTTCATCGACATGGTTTCCCCCATTCGTGTTGGTGTTCCGCGAAGCTAGGGTTGCTCGCCGAAAAGCTC
>CAYLMO010000161.1:0-6673 GCA_964384605.1 uncultured Bradymonadales bacterium
TCGACCAATTGCGCGTTCGGGACCGAAGGAGCCTCCCGATAGACGTGGCCTCGGCTTGATGCTCGTTGAATCGAACTCGTGCGCAGCCGATAGACTCTCTCCAACAAATTCCCAATTGAAATTGAAAATGATTTTCAATATTAATTGCGCCGTGACGCCGAGAACTACTCTCCACGGCCAGACAGATGATCCGCACGCTCCCCATCACGCTCGCCCTAATGTTCCTGGCCCCCAGTTTGGCTGCGGCCGAGGGAGCATCGCAGGTTGCCGAAGCTCACCAGAGTGACACCGCGGAGTCCGACGTCGACATCGAGTTCGGTGGATACGGCGAGATGGCGTTCTCGTATCTGGACTTCGGTGAAAACCAGAATCGGGAGGGAGGCGCGCTGCCCGACAACCGGCTGGTGTTCGACACGACACGACTCGCGCTGAAGCTAGAGGCCGAACTGCCTTGGGACGTCGAGGCCGAGGCCGAGATCGAGTTCGAACACGGCGGCACCGGCGCCGCACTCGAGCTCGAGTACGAGGAGTTCGGCGAATACGAGCAAGAGGTCGAGGCAGGCGGCGAGGTGGTGGTCGAAGAGCTGTATCTGAAGAAGAGCTTCGGCGACTTCTTTTCGCTCGCGCTCGGTCGATTCTACGTGGCGGTGGGACTCCTCCCGGACCGCCACAAACCGACGGACTATCTGGCCACGGGGCGTCCGGAAGCCGAGACCACCGTGCTCCCCGGCGTGTGGAACGAAATGGGCCTGCAAGCGCAGTTCTACCTGCCGTACACAAGAGTTACCGCGCAGCTTGTGAACGGCCTCGACTCGACCGGGTTCAGCTCGCAGTTCTGGGTCTCATCGGGCCACCAGACGAGGTTCGAACTCGTGCGAGCGACCGGGCTCGCCGGCGTCTTGCGCGTCGACGTTACAGCCGTCGACGACGTGACCTTCGGCGTGTCGGGATATGCCGGCCAGACGTCGGCAAACCGACCCAAGGCAGACCTCGTGGTCGAGTGCGACAACGCGCCGGAGCGCGTTTCGGGGTGTGGCTACGTGAGCGCCCCAGTCTACATCGTCGACGCACACGCGGCGGCCGAGGTCGGCCCCGTTACCGTGCTCACCTCGGTGATCTATGGCCACCTGAAGAACGCGGCCGCCGTCAGCGACAGGAACGGTCGACTTTCGAACAACCTCGAAGTGCTGCGCAGCCCGGTGTCGGACAACGCATTCGCGGCGTGGGCCGAGGTCGGCGTGGACACGTTCTACTGGACCTCGATCGCCGACATGAGCCTGACTCCATTCGTGCGTTTCGACTACGTCGATACGCAGTTTCAGCCGCGCGAAGCACTCTTCGACAACCCCAGATTCGAGCGACAGAACTATGCGGCCGGAGTGGCTTTCGACCACTCCGAGTCGTGGGTGCTGAAGCTCGATTTCAACCATCGTCGCATGGGCGATGACACCCTCAATCACGAGAACATGGTGCGGCTGCAGGCTGGCTTCAGCTTCTAGCCCATCCACGAACGGAGATACGATGAAGAACCTACTCATGCTCGCACTCGCCGCCTCGCTGTTGACCGCCTGTGGAGGTGATGAAGAACCTGCCGCAACGGGCGGCCAGTTCGACGACCCGGTCGTGGTGAAGTCGTTCACGACCAGCGTGATTCTGCCGACGTACGGCGAGCTCGACGTCCGAGCGGCCGCGCTCAAGACCGCGGTCGATGCGCTCGCCGCGGACCCGACGGATGCGAACCTCGAATCTGCTCGCGAAGCCTGGCGTGCCACACGTGTGCCATGGGAGACGAGCGAGGGCTTCTTGTTTGGGCCCGTCGACTCACTTGGCTACGACCCGGCGCTGGACAGCTGGCCGGTGAACCGAACCGACCTCGACGCCGTGCTTGCCAGCGACGACGAGCTCACCACCGAATACGTCGCGAACCTGCCCAACGAGCAAAAGGGCTTCCACACGATCGAGTACCTGCTGTTTGGGATGGGGGGCAGCAAGACCGCAGCCGACCTGAGTGAGCGCGAGCTCAGCTACCTGGCAGCGACCACCGCCGAGCTTGCCGAAGTCGCGAATGCGCTGGCGACCAGCTGGACCGATGGCGTGCAATCTCAGCAGCCGTATGCCGACGTATTCTCGAGCGCTGGCGAGCCGGGCAACGGCGCGTATCCGTCGTTGTCGGCTGCAGGGCAAGAGGTCGTGGGCGGCATGGTGGGCATCCTCGACGAAGTCGCGAACGGTAAGATCGCCGATCCGTACGACGCGCAGGACCCTACCCTCGTCGAGAGTCAGTTCAGCTACAACTCGCTGACGGACTTCCGGAACAACCTGCGCAGCGTGGAGAACGCATACGCCGGCGCGGCTTTTGGCGGTTCGAGTGCGACGTCGATGTCGGACTGGGTCGCGTCGCAGAATCCCGAGCTAGACGAGCGAATCCTGGCCGAGATGGAAGCTGCGGGTGCCGCGCTCGAGGCGATTCCGGAGCCATTCCGCGATTCGATCACCGACCCGGAGGCGGCCGATGAGATCGAGGCTGCGCAAAGTGCAATTCGTGCGCTGCAGTCGACGCTCGAGTCGCAACTCCTCCCACTCGTGCAGTCGTAAGAGGCACCATGCGAACCGTCGCACTTCTAACCCTTCTGGCGCTGAGCGCCTGCGGTGGCGATGAGCCGACCGCGCCCGAGGTTCGGGCGGGCGGCGACACCACGCTGGTCAATCGTACTTCGCAGGCCTTCATGAATCCCGCGCCGAACCTCACCGGCGAGGAGCTCGAACAGCACCTCGCCGGCGACCTTGGCTTCGAGGCGAAGTTCGTGACTGCTCCGGCGGTTGTGAACCCGGGGCTCGGGCCGACGTTCAACAGCTCGTCGTGCAACGGCTGCCATATTCGGAACGGGCGAGGGATGCCTGCGATGGGGAATGGTCCGCTCGGAACGCAGCTGTTGGTGCGGGTTTCCGACGCCAACGGCGACGAGCTCGAAGGATTTGGTGGGCAGATTCAGGACCACGCCGTCGCGGGCGCCGAGCCCGAGGCGCGCGTCACGTTGGCGTGGCGCACGATCGAAGGTGAGTACGCCGACGGTACGGCGTACGAGCTGCGCGAGCCAGTGGTGGACATCGATCCGCTGGGAGGTCGCGAGCTGCCGGAGGATGCTCAGATTTCGCTTCGATTGCCGCCTCCCGTGTTCGGGCTGGGCCTGCTCGAAGCGGTCGACGAAGCGACAATCCGCGCGCTCGCCGACCCGGAGGACGCCGACGGCGACGGCACTTCGGGGCGTCCGAACGAGGTGTTCGAGATTGCGAAGGGCGACACGTCGCTCGGGCGATTCGGGTGGAAGGCGAATTCCCCGACGCTCGTGCAGCAGGCGGCAGAAGCGTACTTCAACGACATGGGGATCGAGTCGCCGCTCATCGGTCTGGAAGAAGAGATCGACCAGAAGACGCTCGAAACGACCGCGTTCTACACGCAGACGCTGGCGGTGCCTGCCCCTTCGACGAGGCAGAACGAGCGCGGTCGCGAGCTTTTCTTCGAAGCTGGTTGCGAGACCTGCCACGTGTCGCAGCTGACGACGGGGAACGACCATCCGATCGCTGCGCTGCGGAAACAAACGTTCGCGCCATACTCCGACCTGTTGCTGCACGATATGGGCGAAGGGCTTGCGGATCACCGGCCGGATCATCAGGCGAACGGCCGCGAGTGGCGAACGGCGCCGCTCTGGGGCATTGGGCTTACCCAGACAGTGCTGCCCTACTCGACCTACTTGCACGACGGTCGCGCACGGACGCTCGCAGAGGCGATTCTGTGGCATGGGGGCGAGGCGGAGGGTGCGCGGGAGCGGTTTGTGGTGATGTCGGCCGACGAGCGGGCGGCGTTGTTGGGATTTTTGGGTGGGTTGTAGGCCTGCGGCGGCCAACGGCTCGCTTTTGCTTCACCAACCCGCGTGAATCAAATCGAGACGCGGCCTCATCCCACCTCTGTGAAAAACGACCAAATCATCATCATTGGCGCTGGCGTAGCCGGTCTCACGCTAGCCCGATGCCTGCGCTCCATCGGAGTACCCTTCCGACTGCTCGAAGCCCGCGATCGCGTGGGTGGAAGGCTCGATACCGTCGAACATGGCGGCGTTCCATTCGACCTCGGGGCGACCTGGGTTTGGGAGAGCGAGACTGCGGTGCGCGGTCTGCTCCGTGAGCTGGACCTACAGACGTACGAGAGTCATCGCGGCGGCATCGACCTCGTTGAAACGTCAGACAGATTGGAGCGCGTGCGCCTACCCGGCTCGCCAGTCGCAGAGTTTCGTGTCGACGGTGGCACGGCAGCGATTGCGCGTTCGATGGCGTCGACACTCCCCGTCGAGACAAGTCGCGCGGTGCGTGGAATCGAACCCACAGACGACGGGGTGGCCATCGTACTCGACCACGAGACGATTCGCGGGCGAGCGGCTGTGTTCGCGGCGCCGCCACCGTTGCTTGGTTCGGCGATCGAGTTCGAAGGCGCCAGCGATGATCAGCTCCGCGCGATCGCACGAACACCCGTCTGGATGGGCAATATCGCCAAGGTCGTTGCCATCTACGACGAACCGTTCTGGCTGGCCGACGGACTCAGCGGCCGGGTGTTTTCACATGCCGGGCCGATGGTGGAGATCCATGACATTTCGGGGCCCGATCGAAAGGAGTCGCCAGCACTCTTTGGGTTCGTCCCGAGGTCGCGAGCCATCGGTGAATGGAGGGCGGCGGTCGTCGAACAGCTCGAGCGGCTGTTCGGTCCTCGAGCGGCGCAACCGGCGAAACTCGCGATCAGGGCCTGGTGGGATGAGCGCGAAACGACGCCGGCCGGCCACGAGGGTTCACAGCAGCTCATGGGGCATCCATTTCTGAGGCAGCCGTTGCTCGGTGGACGCGTGTTCTTGGGGTCGACAGAGACCGCGAGTGTGGGCGCGGGGCATATCGAGGGCGCGGTAAGGCGAGCAACGTCTCTGCGCGACCAGCTCGGAGCCATGTACGAATGAACGGTGGGTCTCCCGTGGCGTCAGCCAGCACATTCCGCGGCGCAAGCCGGCACAGACCGGCGTAGCCACTTTCCCGTTCGGCGCCGAACGGGAAAGTGGTTCGCAGATCTCTTGGCGACCGTTCGGAGGAGGTGCACACACCCGGGGTGGTCGAGCCTTGCACTAGCCGACATCAAGGAGGTGCGCACGCCTCCTGGCGACCGCGCTTCCCGGTCACTTTGTCCAAGAAAGCGGGGCAGGTTCACCGAGCTCGCTGAGTCCACCAGCCAAGTACAAAAAGACCGCACAGAAAAATGAACAGAGCGTTCCATTTCAGCCAGAACAGAGGATCACCATAGTTCAATAGCCTGTCAGACTCCGCATTGATGATTCTCACAGACTCCACCTCCCCCTGCGTTTCGAGCTCGACAGAAATCGCATTCCATACCCCCAGTTCCTCGACGTGAGGGTTCCTAATCATGCACACTGCGAAGTATTTCCGATCACGCGCCCGAACTTCGTCCTCGTAGCAGGTGTTGGTTGAACGCCCCGGGCCCCGAGCGACCGTCCATTCTCTGTTTTCCATATTCACCGACTGGACGGGTTTGTTCGTGAGGATCAGTACCTTCGCGAATTCATCGAGTGACTTTCCCATCGGAAGCCGCACGGTAACCACGGTTCGCTCAGTTACCGGGTTTAACTCCGAGCTCAAGGGGGGCCAGTAGGTGGTTACCGCACCAGATAGCGGCACCACATTAATGCAGATGAGCAGCAGGACGATTTTCCCGTAGACTTTCATTTCAGTCTGCCTGCCCTTTTTCGGTTCGCGAAGTCTTGGGGCTCTCCGCCCCCCGTGACTTCCTTTCTTGTTCCCACTCTTTCGGGCCAAATGGCGTTTCGATACCAGGATGCTTGTCAGCGTCCCGCATCGGCGCCGAAACTCCCAAATCTGCGCACACGCTGGATGTGAAGTTGTTGCAGTTCGCCTCGAACGAACCATCGCTAGTGCCAAAGCCCGTGTAATCTGGATTGAGATTCTCAGGGTCCGAGAACTCGTCGGAAGCTCTTCCCTTCTTGCGAGTAAGTTCGAGTTGCCGCGTTCGCTCGGTCTCCACCCGCTGAATGACTCTCTCGGCGTCATCCCGATCGACCTCTGTTTCGGCGACCCATTCTATCAAACCCTGAGGCGGCGGCGACTTATCAACTTCGCGATTCATGTACTTTCCGGGTTCCTTTTGTTTGGTCTTCTGTTGCCACTTCGCTTCGAACTGAGATTCCCCCGGAATGTCCGGTATGGACATCCGGTTCCGGACTTCTGCCTCCTTGCCTGCTGAGTTCTGCACTTCGAACGTCAAGGTGGGATCCTGCCAGTTGTGGAAGATGAACGTCACATGCGTATGTCTATATCCAAACACGTGATACCAAGCATTTAGCCGACGAGAGGTCACCAGTATCTTTACGTTTCCAGCCTCCGGCCGTTTGACTCCGCCGGCAAATGGCGAAGGAGAGCCATCGCCTGGATTGACGTGGTAGGTCCATTGCTCCCGCCCATACGGGTCCCACGCGTTGATAGGGTCAAACGCCGCAAACGCGTACAGATTCTGGGTATCAACGTACCCAAACGGGTCATGCGACGTGAACTGCCCCAGCTTCGGCGAGTACCAACGCGCCCGCATGTTCACGAGGCCGGTCTT
>CAYLMO010000162.1:0-6613 GCA_964384605.1 uncultured Bradymonadales bacterium
CCAATACAACCAACCGCTTACAGCTTTTTTCGCAACGATTTCGGCGAGTGGCCGAAAACCAAGGTGCGTTCAATCCGCGCAACCAACCACCATGGGAAGGAATGATGAGATGAAGCCTCGAGATCGAAACACGATTGCGAAGACGCTGCCGGGGATGGGGTATCCGGTCGAGGGCAAGAACCACGAACTCTACAGGCGATCGGCGCTCGCCCGCTGGGAGCGCGCGGAGTCGCGGCTCGCGTGGTTCCTGGAGCGACTCGCCGCCTCGCCGAACCGCGACGACCTCCCGCATTGGTACGGGGAGCTGTGGGGCAAGCCGAGGCGGCCGGGGCAGGTGGAGTTCGCGATGGCCGCCCTCGCCGACCTCGGCACGCCGGTGTCACGCGTGGCGTTGCGGGACTTCGCGACCGACGAGCGGGAGCTCAAGTTGTTTCAGGATGTGTGCCTGGCGCACCACGCGAGGGTGTCGCAGGTGAGCTAGAAACGACCGCCGAGGACGACACCAGGGCCGATCGTGGTGGTCTCCGAGTCGCTGCTCGGCATCACGGTCGGCGCCCAATTCAGCTGGAACGACGCGGTCGAATCCATCGTGTTCTCCAGCTCTTCGTAGCGGCGCTCTGCCGCAGACGAGCTGAAGAGCGTGACGATTCCGTCGAGGATCTGCAGGCCTGAAGACAGGCCGAGCAGCGCGAGCAGAATCGTGTCTTGGTCGCTTGTTTGCTGGAGCAGCGGGATGATCAGGATGCCGGCGGACGCGCCGGTCAGGATCGAGAGCGTGCCGCCGACGAGGCGCTCACGCTTTGCGCGATACGCTTCCTGCTCGAGGAAGAGCATCCCGCTCGCCCGCAGCTGGGCGGGGTTATCGAGGAGCTTCTGCGAAATCTCCTCTTGTGGCGTGGGGTATCCGAGGTTCCAGATACCGCCGACCATGTCGTTGAGGCCGTAGCCTGCGATGCCGAAGCCGAAGAGGCCCAGACCGAAGTCGGTCGGCTCCTCGTCGAATGCGGTGTAGGCGATGTAGCCGCCGAGTCCGGCCACGACGAGGCCGCCGATGAGGCCCCAGATGCCGTTCGAGATGCGGTTGGAGCGATAGTCGTCGTGCACGTCGCGGATGGCGTCGGCGAGGCGTGCCTCTTGATTGCCGGTCATCCCCGCGCCGGCGACGGAGCCGCGGTCGGTGCCGGGGAGCAGATGTTCGTCTTGGGCGAGCGCTGGCTGCGCGAGGCTGAACACCAGCATCGCAAGCGTGATTGCGGCGGTGCGCTTCATTCCCAGGTCTCGATGATCTGACGCATGCGCGCCATGAACTTGTCGGCCGTCGCGCCGTCGATGGCGCGGTGGTCGAACGACAAACACCAGATCGAGGTCGGACGGACCATGATAGCGTCGGTCTTCTGGTCGACGACCACGCGCTTCTTGATGGCGCCGGTCGACATGATGGCCGTCTGCGGCTGGTTGATGATCGGCACGCCGAACTCGGGGCCGTAGACGCCGTGGTTCGAGATGGTGAACGTACCGCCTTTGACTTCGGCCGGCTTGAGCTTCTTGGTGCGGGCGCGGTCGGCGAGGTCGTTCACGGCGCGGGCGACGCCGAGGAGGCTGAGCTCGTCGACATTGCGCACGACCGGCACCAGCAGGCTGGAGCCGACGTCGACCGCCATGCCGACGTTGATGTCGCCGCGGTAGATGATGTGGTCGCCGTCGAGCGAGCTGTTGATCGCCGGGAACTCGGTGATCGCTTCGGCGGCCGCTTTGAGCAGGAATGCGGTGAAGGTGAGCTTCACGCCGCGCTCGGCGAACTCGGCCTTCATGCGCTTGCGGGCCGCGACGACGTTGGTGAAGTCGACCTCGTGGATCGTCTGTGCGTGCGGGCTCGTGGCGCGGCTTGCGACCATGTGCTGCGCGATCATCTGGCGCTGCGGCGAGAGCAGCTCGACGCGGTCGCGCTCGTAGATCTCGATGTCGGGCAGGTGGATGTCGCGCTGCGGGCTGCGAGCACGGGTGCCGACGGCGGTCTTGGGGCCACTCGGCGTGTCTGCACCGCCCTTGGAGATGTACGCGAGGATGTCGTCTTTGGTGACGCGGCCGGACAGGCCGGAGCCGTCGATGCTCGACAGGTCCTGAATGCCGTGTTCGGCAGCAATCTTGCGCACGAGCGGGGTGGAACGGGTGCGACGAAGGTCGCCGACGGTGTCGTCGGCGCCTGCTGCGGCCATTGCGTTTGCATCTGCAGCAGGCCGCGCAGCGCCGTTGGTTCCGTTGGGAGCGGGTTCGGTGGCCACCGGAGTGGGCGCAGCGGCCGGAGCTTCGGCGGGAGCCGCGCTCTTGGCGGGCACTTCGCCCTCGGTCGCTTCGGTGTCGATGACCGCGATGATCGTGTTGATCTCGACGGTCTGACCGGGTTCTACGAAGACCTCGACGAGGACACCTTCGACGGGGCTCGGAACCTCGGCGTCGACCTTGTCGGTCGTGATCTCGAGGATGGGCTCGTCTCGATCGACTTTGTCGCCGATCGTTTTGAGCCATTGAGTCACCGTTCCTTCGGTAACGCTCTCGCCCATTTGGGGCATGACGACATCAGTGCGCATGATCCGATCCTTCGACGTGTTGGGGCCAATCCGCGTGTGCGCGATCGGTCTAGCGAATTTGAATCAGGGTGACAAGTAAAGGGCTGCGCGGTGGTGGGCTTTGCGGTGGTGGGGTTTGCGGCTATTGGCTCTGCGGTTGATGGTCCATCAGAAGCGCCGCGATCTCGTCTTTGCCGTGGTGATTCGCCCAGCCGAGCGCGTCGGCTCCGTATTCGAGGTCTTTGACCAATGGGTCGGCGCCGTGCTCGACGAGCCAGTGAACGAGCCCGACGTGGCCCTGCCAGACTGCGGCGTGGAGAGCCGTTCCGCCCCAGTGGAAGCCGGTCGGGTGACGGTTCGGGTCCGCACCGCGGTCGAGGAGCCATTGGGCGGCGTCGCGCTGGCCATTTAGGACAGCAAACACCAGCGCATGATCGATCAGATGCTGAGGGTCGCGCGACTGATCAGGATCGACATGCCGATCGAATGGGCTGGCGATGGGACCGGCAGCGGGCGTGGGGAGGTTTCCGTCGAACATTTCGGACATGGCTCGGATGTCGCCGAGGCCCGCGGCAGATCGGAGTCGATGTGCCTCGGCGCCACGCGAAATGATGCCCTGGGCGGCGTCTGTGTTTCCCCAATAGAGGCACTCGTCGACGGCCCTCCATTCACCCGCGTTGAGCGACGCACCGTGTTCGAGGAGCACATCGAGTACGTCCAGCGCCGCGGTGCTCGCGGCCGACAAGACAGCGTCCTGTGGGTTCGCTCCGAACTCGAGGAGAACCCTCGTCGCACGCTGCGGTTCGGGCACGTGGCCAAGCCCGGAATCGACCGCCACCATGTGGAGCAGGGTCGGATGACTACATGACGATCGGCGGGTGGCGAGGTCGGGCTCGGCATCGAGCAAGCGTCGGAGCTCGTCGAGGTCGCCGCCGTAAATGGCCTGCATCGCGGGGAGGAAAGGCTGGTCCATCGCGTGAATTTAGCCGCGACTAGGCGTTCGTTCAAACTGACAACATCTGGATGCGTAGGTCGCATGCAGGTTGTCGACCCTCGCACGTTGGACAATACTTGGGCCCCCACCACCAGCGAGGACCAAGTGGACGATCTTGAAGAGATTTTCGAGCGATTCGATCGGAATGACAGCGGGTTCGTCGAGCTCTCCGAACTCGACGATTTGCTCGCGGCGATGGGTCTCGATTCGCACAGTGATCACGCCCTGTACGCGCTTTCCAAGCTCGAGACCGCTGATCCCAGTCGAGTGAGTCTGCGCGAGCTGCAGGCATGGTGGGCCGGCCCGGCGAGCGCGATTTCGATGGGAGAGGCGGGGCCGGATCCCGAGATGGCGGCGAAGCTACGCGACATTTTCGACAAGTTCGATGCGGACGGCTCGGGAACCATCGACGTCGGCGAACTCAAGCGGATGCTGGCCGCGGTCGACCTGGGCTTCACGAACGAGAGCATCTACGCGGCGATCCAGAGCGTCGACCGCAACGGCGACAGCGTGATGCAGTGGAGTGAGTTCCTCCACTTCTGGACGATCGTCGAGCGGACCTGACTGAGCGTTAAGGACGTGCCTAGCCGGGGCGCGAGATTCCGCCGGTAGGGTTGGGGCGGTAGCAGCGGCGATTCGGCAGCTTCACCGAACGCGGATGCTGCAGCACTTCGGCGTCCGCCGGGACGAGAGCTTCGATGGAGTACTCTGGCGGCTGTCGTCCGCAACCTCGAATTCCCCATACGCCACAGAGCTTCAGCTCCGTCGTGCGCGAGCAGCCACCATTTTCGGGGTAGACCTGAAATACATTGTGGTCTTCGTCGATGTAGAACTCGGGCGTGGGCCCGCAGCCGGTGACTCCGACCACTTTCCATTCCGTGCCTTTCGGAAGTTGTGCAGGCTCGCTCGACCTCGGTCCCATTTCGTTGGTGCGCACGTTTGCGAGTCGTCGCCAACCATTCTTGTCTGCCGCGCGGTACTCGTAGGCTTTGTTGTTGACCTCGAAGGCCGCGAAGTAGGCGTCGAAGCCAGATGCGCAGCCCTTCGAGTCGACCTTGGGCCGAGGCTCTTTGACGAGCTCGAAGTCGGCCGGGGTGAACGCGATCGTCAGGTCCTCGAGTGATGCGTCGGGTGTTGCCTCCCAGTAAGCGTCGTCTTCGGCTTCGACGACAGCGGACTGCGCCGTATCGATCGCGGCGGCCGGGTCGAGCAGTGTTTCCACGCGTTCTGGCGGTTCGGTTTTGGGCGGCGTGACGACCCGTTCGTCTTCGGTCGTTTCCGGTTCGACCGTTTGAGGCGCCGGGTTGGGTGTGGCGCACGCAGCGAAGAGCGATGCGGCCACCAGGGCCGCGCAGGTGAGGTGTCTGGCGTTCATTTCGTTCATCCAATCAGTTTGCGCGACAGACGGTTGAGGCGTGGGGTGTATTCAATTGTCGGTTGGGTGTGCGGGCGAGAAGACCTGGGCGAAGCGGCGGCGCCCCCGACCTCAGCGCGGAACACATCGATCATCCGCATGTAGGTAGCGCGACGTCCGGGAGACCTCGAACCCCAGTGTTTCTGGGCGTTCGAGGTCTCCCGGTTCTGAAACGGACGAGCTGGATCAGGCGGCGGCGCCCCAGATCTCAGCGCGGAACACATCGATCATCCGCAGGGCTTGATCGGGCGTAGGGAGCGCGACGTCGACAACGAGTGAGAGCGGAATGGGCACACGAGATGCTGTCGTGAGCGCCAGCACGGCCCGTCGCTGCGCTTGCCGCACCATCTTCACTTCGTCGGCCGTGAGCTGCGTCTCGGCCCACGCCGCGATCTCCCAGCTCAAGTGCGCGTGCCCGGTCTCTTCGCGACTGATGACCTCCATGGCCTGGGCGACGTTCGCGTCGCGCGCAGCCGCAGCCTGGAACGCCCCAACCGCGGCCCCAAAGGTCTCGCGCACGCAGCCCTCAGTGGCGTTCTCCAGCGCGAACTCGAGCAGCGTTCGATCGCGCCGGGGAGCCGCTTCGGGCGCAACGAACTCGCCGCCGACCGACTCCGCAATTGCCCGAGTCGAAACGGTGTGCTCACGCTCTTCGTCGGCAGCTTTCAACGCTCGCTCGATCAGGTGTTTCGGCGCTCCGAACCGCTCCAGCTCCCACGCCAGAATCTCAAACGCTTCGACTGCAGCGGCTTCGAGGTGCGCCGTCGTCGACCAGTATTCGGCGGCCGGAGTGTCGAGACACTGGCCCGACGATTCGAATCCATCGGGCCGTCGACCCACACACGTGTTTCGCTCGTACGAGTATTGCTGGTCTTCGAGAATGGTCACGGTGCCGCCGGTGGTCACCCGAAGCAGATACTGCCTCACTTCGATAGGGTCGCAGTCCTTCACCATCCGCGTCGCGATGACCTCATAACCGCCGGAAACCTTCTTCACCGCCCCGCGTTCGAGGTCTCCACAACCAACGTCGAAACCTTCCCACCAGACGAGCGTGACCGCGTCGGCTTCCGAGTCGATTTCTCCGAGAAACGCCAGGACTTCTTCGCGCGTTTCATAGGTCTCGATCGTGTCGCTCGCCGTCGTGATGATCATCTGGGTGTAGGCGCTCTGTTCGACCATCTCGAGTGCTTCGAGACACGACTGCCGGTCGGTCGCGGTAGCACAGGCTTCGCCGCTCTTTTCGAACTCCTGGAAGTAGACGTTCGAGACGAGGTTCACGTAGTCCACTTCGACAGTAGTGGTCAGGCCGCCCACCCGCTCTTCGCCGCACGGGGCCTCGTTGAAGCCGTCGAGATCGATGCCTCCGCACCCAACCAATGTCACCGTGCTGGCCGCCAGCGCTGCTTTCACGGCCCGCTCGACAAGTTGTTGAAACTCTTGCTGCGTCATCATTTATCCCCGTGCTTTTAGTAGGCCAGCAACATCCCAGAAATCGAAGGTGCGCTCAATTGTAGAGGGACAGCGGAGCCGAACACGTCCGGGAGACCTCTGGGAGACCTCGAAGTCCCGCGGAGCGTTCCGATTGATATCTCCGATCTTTGATGGATATCGCGCTCGGTAATCCGATGGTCCGATGAT
>CAYLMO010000163.1:0-6548 GCA_964384605.1 uncultured Bradymonadales bacterium
TCCCTAAACGAACAACTTCGCCCGCACCCAATCCATCAGCTCCCGCACGCGCTCACTCGTCGGCACGAATGACGCGCCAGCCGCCTCGTACAACCCGAACACATCGCGCTGCGGTCCGAGCGCGAGCGCCGATTTGTAGCGGTCGAGGGCGCCGTCCCAGTCGTCTTCGGCGTTCAGCGCCACCTGCAAGGCGCCAAGCTGCGCGAACCCGTATTCAATGAAGTAAAACGGCACGACGAAGAAGTGCAGAATCCCGTGCCATGACAGCTCCAGATAGTCGTTCTCGATGCCGTCGCGGTTTGCACCATCGTCGAATCGCTCGCCGAGCTCGGCCCACTTGGCGCGTCGCTCCTCACGAGTGTGGTCGGGGTTGGTGTACATCCAGTGCTGGAACGCATCGCCCCGAGCCACCGACGTCAGCACGCTCGGCAAGCGCCGCAGGTGCTCGACGATTGCGCGCCGTCGGTCGGTCTCGTCGTAGAACTCGTCGAGCGTGTCGTAATGGAGGAGCTCCATCGCCATCGACGCGACCTCGTTGAACTCCATCGGTACATTGGTTCCGGTCACCGGATTTCGGGGCTGCGCGGCGACGAAGTGGAACGCGTGTCCTGCCTCGTGCAGCAGCGTGATGACGTCGCGCTGCGAGCCGCTCGCGTTGCTGAAGATGAACGGTCGTTGCGACCACGGCAGGGTCATCATGAAGCCGCCCTGTGACTTGCCGGGTCGGCTCTCCAGGTCCATCCACTCGCGCATCTGAGCGAACTGTTCCCCAAGCTCGGGGTCGACCCGACGCATCATCCGCTCGACGCCGCCCTTCAGATCTTCGACCGCCTCGAACGGCTCGAGTGCAGAACCGCCGTCGGGAGCGGCGGAAGCGTCCCACGGGCGGTAGTCGTCGTTGCCCAGTTTCGATGCGACCCAGGCGTTGATCTCTTTGTACAGCGGCACCACCTCGGCCTCGACCACCTCGTGGTAGGCGAGGCAGTCGGAGGGTGCGTAATCGCGCTGTTTCTGGGCGAAGATGTAGTCGCGAAAGTCGTCGAAGCCGGCGTTGGCCGCGATCTCCTGGCGGATCGCAAACATCTCGTCGAAGAGGTCTTCGAGCTTGTCCGCATCTTTGCGTCGGCAGTCAGCGACCGCGAACCACGCGGCCTCGCGCACTTTGCGGTCGGCGTCGGCCAGGTACCGAGCCATCCCCGACATTGTCCGCTGCTCGCCATCAAACTCGATCGACCATGCTCCCGAAATCTTGTTGTAGTCGTTGATGAGCTCGTTCAGCTTCTGCTCGAGCGGGATGTTCTCCTCGCGGAAGATGGCGAGTTCGCGACGTACCTGGCGCAGGTAGGGCGCGAAGTCGCTCGACTCCAGCTCTTCGACCGCCGGCGATTCGACGATCTTGCGGCCGATTCGTTCTTCCCACTGCGTCAGCCTCGGGATCACCTCGCGCACCATCTTCATGTAGTGCGCCTGAGCGTCTTCGTCCTCGGTGAATCGAGCGGCGGCGACCTGCGAATCCGCGACAGCCTCGCCGGTCCACGCTTTGACTTCGTCCCAGTCGCCGAGGAACGCCTCGAGCGCGCCACGATTCGACACGTCGCGGCCGGCGAGGGCTTCGAGCACGGGTGCGATGACGTTCCAATCGCTGGCGGGAGCGTCGGGCGTAATGTGGTGAATTCGAGCTTCGGGCAGTGCACTCATTGTAAACTCATTGGCTTCGCGGGGAATGGCTGCGCGGGTTCCAGTTTCAAGGCTACTGGCTACGCGGGTCTTGGCGTCGCGGTCAAGTTAGACAACCGCGAAGCCTACAAACACGTTCCCGTCGAGCTGTAGAACCGACCTTCGATCTCGCCGTCGCCATCCAGCGTGAACAAGCCGATCCGACCGTTGGAGAACTCGACCACGGCAATCTGCTCGAAGAAGCCCTCCGCGACCAAGGTCGTGTCACCGGGTTCGGCAGAAGTCTGGATGCCGCGCTCGTTGACGTAGAAGACGCGACGCGAGTCAGGCGCCACCGCCCAGTCCAACAGCCCGGCGACCTGTCCCGTCAGATCTCGGGGGTCTTGGTCACACGTGAGCTCCACGATGCGTGCATCCGCGTCGAACAGCAGATCGGCGAAGATGGTCGACGGGCGCGAGGGGTCGATGTCGACCTTCCCGACCGTTCCAAGGAACTCGTTGGTGCACTTGGTGGACGTCTGCGAGAACGACTGAGAGCTGGCGGAACGCTCAGCGACTGAAATCACGCCATCCGGTGCCGTCGTGACGAGTTGTGTCCCGACCGTCAGATTCGGCTCCGGAGGAACATTCAGATAGCCGAGTTGAATCCGCTCGGGCTCAGGCATCTGTGAGGACATCGTCGTAGGCCAGTTCGCGACGCGTGCGACGACTTTGACCACTCCGTTGTCGTAGTAGGCGACGTGGGGAGGATATTCGCCACCGATCCAGAAGCCGTCGGCGATCGACTGGACAGGCGCCACCGTCTCGGGCCCTTCGCAGCCAGTTTCGAGGCAACGCATGATCGAGACCCCCGTCGCGGTCGATGCGATCGTGTAAAACGTGGACGTCTCGTCGGTTAGGATGTCGACGCTTTGATGGCTTTCAATCAGCCCGGTCAATGGTCTGTCGAGCTCGAACTCCGTCTCGCCCCAGCGGTACGCGACGAGCCGAGCGGCGTTGAACGAGGTTCCCCACGAGAGCGCGAATCGTCCCGCGTCGAGTGCGCCAGCCACAAGGCGGCCACGAGAATCGCCGCCCGACGCGATCGGCGTTGCGGGGCACTGCCACGGCAGCCGCTCTACTTCGGCGTCGCGGTCGGCGTCGCCAGAGTCGGTTCCGACGTCGCTCAAAGCCGCGTCCATCATCGGGGAGGTCGCATCCGAAGTTTCGCCCGCGTCGGCAACTCCAACGTCGAGTGAACCTCCAGCGTCTTCGACGACGTCGTTTTCCGCCTCGCCGAAAAGCGAGCATCCGCTCGTGAGAACCAGGAGCAGGCCAAATGTAATGAATGTCTTCATAACCCGATTTTCCGCCTTCCAACTCCAAATCGCAAATGCCTCCCACGGTCGTCCCGACGCCGAAGGCCGGAATGCCTGCAACCCGCATTGAATCTAAGCCGTGCTTGGTGCACCTTGTCCCCGGCTGTTCTCTGTACCCACGCCCACGGTGTGCACATGTCGTCCGTCGACGAAATCCACGCGCTCGTCACCGCTGACACTATCGACTTCGACGCGCTCGAAGCCGCTTTCGACGCAGTTGACCACGACGTTCGGATGCAAGCCGTCCGTCGCTGGGGCGCCAAGCTCCAGCGCAAGCTCTTCGACCAGGCAGAAGGCCGCGTCGTGAGCACGGGACAGGTCCTCCCAACCGACCAGCTCGAGCAGGAGGTCGTTCACGACGGCTTCAATTCGCTCCCCGCCTTCCGCGCATTTCAGAAGGTGTTCTGCTGGGTCGAGGGCGACGATGGTCGCTACATCTCGGGCTACAACAACACCCCCGGTCTCGGCGGCCTGCAAATGTGGGCCACGACCCCGGGCTACTACGTTGCGTACAAAGACCCAGACGCGCCCGAGTTCGTGGTCGACTACCACCAGATGCCGAAGCACAAAGCTCCAGGCTGGCCTCCGATCGAGAAGAACAGCGCGAAAATTGGCATCTTCGTCTACGCCAACATGGTCGATCGCCTCCGTCGCGTCTCCGACCACGTCACCATCGGCCGCGCCTACAAGAAAAAGCCGATGAACGCTTGGTTTGTGCTCGTGCGCGACGATTCTTCCTACTGACCAAGTACAAAATCGAATACGCTCAGCGCGTGAGCGAAGACCAAGAAACGCATCAACTCGCGTTCCAAGATGTTTGGAACGAACTCGTCGATCGCGAGGCGCTCGAGAAGCACAGAGCTTCCGAGACTTTTTCGCAGTACGAAGAAGATCCCACCCACCAGTTTCGCCTGCCGAAGACCGCCGGACTCCCGCAGGTCCAGCATCTCTTCGTCGCGGGCGAAACCATCGGCAAAGGCGGCAACGGCGAGGTCTTCTCGGCCAGGCAGATGTCGCTCGACCGCACCATCGCGGTCAAACGGCCCAACCCCGAATCTCAGTCCCCAACCAAGCTCGAACAGCTCATTCGCGAAGCCCGTGTGATCGGGTTTCTAGAGCACCAGAACATCCCGCCCGTCCACTTCGTTGGCGAGGGCTCCGGCCCCGAAGACCTCATCGTCGGGCTCAAGCGCATCGAAGGCCGGGAGTTTTTGAGCGACGTTCCGCGTGGTCAGCGCTCGATTCGTCTGGAAGACGATCTGGACGTGCTCATCAAGGTCTGCGACGCGGTCGGATTTGCCCATGATCAGGGCGTCGTCCACCTCGACCTCAAGCCGGCCAACGTCATGATCGGCAAGTACGGTGAGGTCTACGTGCTCGACTGGGGCCTCGCCGTGGCCTACCGCGACGACGTGACCGACACCATCCCGCGACCCATCCTCGACGGGCGCCTCCGAGGCACCCCGTCGTACGTCGCCCCCGAACAGGTGAAGTGCGAGCACCCGACGCCCGCGACCGATGTCTATCAGCTCGGTGGCCTGCTCCACCGTATCCTCACCGGCGAGCCGCCGAACACGGGTGAGACCGTGTACGTTGTGCTCGAAAACGCGTTCCGCGGTCAGCCGCGAGACTTCGGTCCGTGGGTCACCGCCGGCCTCGCCGCGATCTGCACGAAAGCCCTCTCGCTCAACCCCGCAGACCGCTACGCCGACGCCAACGAACTACGCAAAGCGCTCGCGAACTAACGCCGAAACGTGCGTGAGTTCGAGGCATTCGAACGCGTGCAGCAGTGCATCGACGAGCTGCGCAATCTCACCGCCGACGACGCACCGACTTCCGAGGTCTACCGAGCCTACGGCGCGAGCCGGCTCGCCCTCGTCGAGTACGAACGACTCGACGAAGCCAAAGAGTCGACCGCGATGCGCGCCGGCATCATGCGCACCATGATCGAGTGGGAACTCAGCCGCGAAAACCCTGGCGGAGCGGAAGTCCTGCTCGAAGAACTCCCCGGCGAAGCCACCGAGCTGCGCGACCGCGTTGTCGCCATGAAAGCGCGCATGGAGCGCGACCTTCAAGAACTCGAGCACCTCCGCCGCGAAGTCGATCCGAACCAGGGGCGCACCGCCCGGTTCATTTTCTGGATGGCGGTCGGAACCATCATCCTCGCGACCGAAGCGGTACCGTTTGCGCTCGGCATACCGTCTGACGCAGGTCGCGTCTGGGGCGGCCACATGGCATTCTTGGTGCTCTTGGGCGTGGTCTCGTTCGCCCTGCGAAGTCGCCTCGACACGCGCAACAACCGCTCCATCATCGGACTCGTCTGGGTTTTGAGCGGGTTTGGCCTCGCCCTCCGGCTGACCGCTTTTGTCGGTCGTATCGACTTCGGCACGCTCGTCAGCCTCGACCTCGGCTTGGTCGCGCTGACGTGCGGATATGGAGCGCTCTTCATCGATCGACGTGTCATCGTCGCCGTTCCGCTCTATCTTGCCTGTGCCGGACTGGCCGCGGTCGTACCCGAGTACGCCATGCTCACGTTCGGCTTCGGCCACTTCCTCTCCCTCACGGCGATTGCCGTGACGACCACGTTGCTCAAGGCGAACTGAGCTCAAAAGAGGCACCATGTACCAACCGCATCAGCGCCAGCTCGAAGCCCAAATCTACACCACCGCCGGATGGCTCTCGGGAACGTTTCACTTCCCGAAGATGAGCAAGCTGCTCGAGGCGCTCAACAAGGAGCCCGAGTTCTATCGCCTGACCGACGTGCGTTTCTTGGCGAAGAAGGATCTGTTGCTCGAGTTCTTTGCGCTTCAACGCCGTTCGACCGTGCTCGTCGTGCCGCCCGAAGGCGAGAGCGGCCTGTACTTGAAGCAAGAGGAGACGCGCCCCATCCGTGTCTATTGCCTGTTCGACGGGGGATTTGTCGAAGGCCGGCTCCGCCTGCGAAAGGGCGTCCGAGTGAGCGACTACCTGCCGAAGCACGATGGGTTCGTGCTGCTCCAGAACTGCAAGCTCAAGCTCGGCGACATCACGGGCGATTTCTTCGTCGAAGAGGAGCATGAGGCTGTCTTCGTCAACGCCGGACGTATCGTGGGCGTGTCGGAAGAAGCTCCAGCCTGACTTCAAAAGCGAAGCAACAACGCCGCATGATGTGGGGAACGCGCCACGATCTGTGACGTGCTCCCCACGCCCCTCCCCCTTCTGAGAACCTCTCGATCGACATCCTCGGCTGGCACGAACCTTGTGCTGCTCTGACCGCGCGCACGCGAAGCAGACAAAGGACTTTGCCATGCAGATGTGGAAACTCTTCCCGCTCACCCTCGCAGCCATCGGACTGATCGGCTGTCAGGAGGGCACGCTCGATGTGAACTCCGGGGACGAAAACCCCGACTTCAGCGAGCACGGCGAGGAATTCGAGAAGGTTGGAACGAGCGCCGGTCAGATCGACCCGGCGCGGGTCACCCTCCGGCGATTGAATCGCACCGAGTACAACAACACGGTGCGCGATCTGCTCGG
>CAYLMO010000164.1:0-6530 GCA_964384605.1 uncultured Bradymonadales bacterium
TGCCCGAATGGTGGGGTTCGTGTGACGTCCGGTGAAACTTCCGAGGTGGTCTGCAACGGTGCGGACGGTGAACCGGGAGTCGACGGCGAAATGGGGCAGCCCGGCGAACCGGGTCAGCCAGGAGAGCCCGGCGAGCCGGGCGAGCCGGGCCCGATGGGCGAGCAAGGCGTTCAGGGCGAGCCCGGTGAAGCGTTCGTTCCGCCGACGAACGGAGTCATCGGCGCGTTGCCCACGTCCCGCTTCGACTCCGAATTGTGCCCCTTCGAGTCTGAAGGAACCGCGCCGAGAACGCGCGAGCAGATCTTCACGTTCGACGGATTCACCGGCACGTTGGAGAGCGGCTGTTTTCGCGTCGAGAACGAGTCCGGAGTCAGCTTCACGCCGCTCTTCGTGACCTTCGAGTTAGAGCAGCAGCCAATGCTGTTCGAGGGCGTGCAGACCGACTACGGGATCGACGCGCTCGGGCTGGTGGACGACTTCAAGTCCGGCACCACGGGCGTCGCGCAGATCGCGCAGTACGTGCCTGACTCCAACACGGGAGTGCCAATGCCGGGCCGCACGTATCAGTTCGCCGGCGCGCAGGTCATCTCCGTGGAGTGGTCCGCCACCGGCGACGGACCAACCGGTCTGGGCCTGCTCCGCGTCGGGTTCCGATATACGCAAGTCACGGTGATCGACGAGCAGTCATCGACCTCCACGTCCAGCACCGCGAACGTGACAGGCTCCGACTTCCGCCCGCTTCCGTGTGGGCCCGGGAACAGTTCGCTCTTCGGCACCATTCTCGTCGGTCAGACCGCGATTCCTGGCGACGCTCGGTCGGCTGGTGAGGTGAATGCGACCGAAATCTCGAATCTGTGCATCGGTTTTCATCGAAACGTCGACGGTTCCGGCCCGATCACCAACGCCTACGCCCGGATGTACAAGTACCCCGACGTGGGTAGCCCGCAGTTGGCGGAGCTCGTCTGGACCGCCTCACCCGCCGACCTAGAACTGCGTGCCTACGCTCCTGATGCGGTTGGTGCGAACATCCAGCAGACGGAGTTGTCGGTCGCCGGTACCTGGCAAAACACCACGACTCTGCTCGACGATCTGAACGTTCTGGAGGTCTACGATATCGAGGCCTCCGCCGCGACGTTCGACATCGTCGGACCGTCGAATGCCCCGGTTTCGGTGACGGTCCCCTGATTCGCCGGTTGCCCCATCGACTCAACCCGAACTCGAGCTCCTCGTCCGGCGAGGACTCCGGTCGTCGAGCGGGTTAGAAATCGCGCAGGCCGTAGATGCCATACAGCGGCTCCACAGCGTCCTGCTGGCTCCACACTCCGAACCAGTCAGTCCCGTTGTGGACTGCGCTGAACTCACCAATCGTCGCGTAGGGCGACCAGAGGGTGCGTTCCGCGGACCAGCTCGTGCCATCGAATTCGGTGACTCGAGGTTCCGAGCGGTCGTACTCGAGGAGGTACCCCGCGCCGTCTGAGCCCAGGTAGAGATAGTCGCCGCGCAGGTCGAAGATGGACTCCGACCATGCTGTGCCGTCGAATACGGACGCGCGAACCGGCAGGAACCCGCAGCCGTACGCGACGGCCCAGTTCGTGCCGTTCGAGGCAGCTTCGAGCGCATAGCACGAGGTGCCCGCGGGGAGCTGATCGACCGCGACTGGCGACGACCAGGACGCGCCTGTTCCCGTCGAGGTCCAGATTTCGGCGAGGGAAGAGAATGCGAACAGGTAGTCGGAGCCGTTCGAAGTGAGGTCGAAGGCGTAGGCCGTTGTGGCCACATTTTGGACGTCGAGCGGAGCGCTCCACGTCCACGTATCGCCGACCGAATCGTAAGTCGCTTGCGACGAGAAGAAGTCGGCGAGCTGGAACGACCCGGCATCGACCGCAAACGCGACGACGTAGGACGAACCATTGCTCGCCAGACGAACGTAGTTGAGGTTCACGCCGGTCATTCCGCCATCCACGTCGACGACCGGACGCCACGTTCCATCATAGATCCTCGCCTCGATGGCCGTGCTCGACCGGCGCCACGCGATGGCGTACCCCGAGCCGTCGGAGGTCACGTTGAGGTTGGCAAAGTTGCTCGAGACGTTGCTGGCAAGACCGGCCGCGCCGCTCAGCGTCGTGCCGTCGAAGAACTGCGCACGTACCTGATTTGTGAATGTTCCGCCGAGATAGGTGATGCAGAAGTTCGTCCCGTTGGAGGCGACCACCGGGATCCTCGCCGAACCCGCGATCGGGAACGCGTCACCCCACGAAGTTCCGTCGAAGTACGCGGCCAATACGGACGGCGAGCCGCGGAACTGCTGTTCCCAAACCGCGAGCATTTGTCCGGTGGAGTTGGTCGCGATGGACGGGCGGCCGGCACTTCCGGGCTGCAGAGTCTGGTCGATATCCACCGGGGCGCCGATTGTCGACCCATCGTAACTATTGGCTCTGATGCGCTCGGAGGTTGTGTCGGGCGCGGAGTAGGCGATCTGGATGTTGGTGCCGTCAAAGGTTGCGACCGCGTCGGCCACTGCATGGGTGACCACGGCTGTCTGAATCGACCAAGGGCTTTCGAAACCAGACGAGTACGCAACCAAGATGCCTCCGAAGCCTTGCCCGACGAAGGCGTATCCACCGCCGTCGCTCACGAGGAACTCAGACTCCACGCCCGGACTCGAGAACTGTTTCGGGAAGGCCTCCCAGTTCGTGCCGTCGAACTGCAGAACCTCACCGAACCCGAACGCAATCGCGTAGCCGGTGCCGTTCGAAACGATGTCGCGCAACGCGCCCGCGGCGTTGGGTACGGTCACCGCGCCAAACGTCGTCCCGTCGAAAAGAATCGTTCCGACGAGGACGTTGAGCCCCTGGAACGCGATCATGAAATCGGTATCACTCGCCGAGACCATGGCGAGGGAGCCGGGCCGTGCATCGGCCCGGAATTCGGCCGCCGACCACGCTCCGCCGGCCGGGCGGAAAGATGACTGGAGGTCGAAATCGGTCTCGAGCCAAATCGTGAGGAACCCAAGCGCGTTTCCGGCAATGTCGAAGCCCGACGCGCCTTGAGCGGCACCGGCATTGAGGGTCGTCGTGGCGGACCACGTCGTCGCGACCGAGTCGAAGACGGCAGTGTGGACTCGGGCGACGTTCGAAACGTTGCCGAGAAACGCGACCGCGTAGTCAGTTCCGTCCGTTGCGATTTCCAGAGGTTTCGTGCCCGTCAGTACCGTCATCGACGTGGCGATCGTCGTTGGGGCTTCGAGCACTCCGTTTGCGTATCGGTGTCCGACCACGTCGCCCGATTCCGTCCGGTAGGCCAGGACGAACGTCGATCCATTCGATTCGACCACCGACGTCATCGTGTTGGGGCAGTTGGTCGTCGTGGCCGAATAGAGTTCCCCTTCCGTCCACGTTCCCGCGACGGGTTCGTACTCGGCATATCGGAACTCGCAGGTCGCCCCGGTGTCCACGAGCCAGGTGGCGATTCCGTGCCCGGCCGCGTTGTAGGCGATGTCGCCCATCCTCAGGCCGGCCGATCCTGGGCCGCTGAGTTTTTCGCGGTCGAATCCCGAGGTGAAGGTGGACTGGAACGGTGTGGCCGCCCCAGTGACGGTTCCTACGCGCCCGATCCCACGATGACACTGAGCCGAGCTGACATACTCCAGCACCTGCGCCTCTTCGCCGAATCGCGACCGGGCCGAATGGCGGCGTTTGACTTGCCGGTGTCGGTCTCGGCCGTCGAGGCGTTTGAACGCAACAATCGGGTCGAGTTGCCCGAGGCCTACCGGTGGTTCGTGACCCACGTCGTCAGCGGAGGGCCTGGACCCGCGAACGGTCTGCTCCCGTTTCGTCACAGCGCGGTGGACGGCCGATTCGCCGAACCGTGGATCGATCCGGTCGCATGGAACGCGAACGAAAGTGGTGACGGCGGTCTCTACGACGGCGTTCTCCCGGTCGCCGACCTCGGTTGCGGTAGTCTTGCTGTGCTCGTCTTGAACGGACCGCACGCCGGCGAAGTGTGGAACGACTTTACGGCCGGATCGGAGGGGTTCGAACGCGCCGCCACAGACTTCATCACGTGGTACTCGGATTGGCTCGACGCAGAGCTCCATCGCGCACCCTCCGCGGGAACTGCGAACGAGCTCGACGGCGCGTTTTCCGAGGCGATGTCGTCGGATTCGACCGACCCACTCATGCGCGCGATGCACCAGCTTGGTCACGCGGGCGACCCGCGATTTCGCCAGCTGGTCGAGCGCGCGATTACCCTCGATTGGCTGAGTGTTCATGCGGCGCCGACCTACTTCGAATACGCCGTCGCCCTCGACGCAACGGACCTCATGTCGGACCTCGTCGAGCAACGGCTCTCCGACTCCGAAGTCCCAGCTCTTCGCATGATTCGCGCGCTCCTTCGCAGTCAATCTGGGGAACTCACCACCGCCGTCGCGGAGTGGTCGGAACTCCAAGAAGACGGTGCGTTCGAGCCAACCGCTTGGTCGATGCGGATGTTTGCGACAGCGCTTCTCGAATCCGGCGACACCGATGCCGCGGTCGGCGTCTATGTCGACGCCGATGACTGGGTTTGGGGAGAGCCAGCGGACTACGCAGACCACGCGATGCAGGCTGGCTTGCACGAACGGGCCGTGAACTGGTGCGAAGCGGTATTGGAGCGACTCGATGGGGTGGCGCGCGACGAGCTAGACGAGGACGATCTCGAGGAGCACGAACGTACTCGCGCCAACCTTGAGGTAGCGCGAATTCGAGCGCGTATGCGGCTCGGCCAGCGTGACGTCGATGATGAGTTAGACGCGGCGGTGAGCCGGGGAGCGCACGTTCGGTGGGACCAGCTCGCGCTCGAGGCCTGCGAATCGGGGGCGTTCGAGTTGGGCCTACGGTTCCTGGACAACGTAGATGGTCGGCCGGGCTGGTGCGCGAATCTGCGCGGCTGCTGTTTCGACGGGCTCGAACGATTCGACGAAGGGCTCGCCGCGTTCGAAGAGAGTCTTGGATACCGCAACTGGATCGTTCCGTTCGAAAATCGCGCGTATCCGCTCATTCGACTCGGTCGATTTGAGGAGGCGGAGGCGGTCCTCGACGCGGTCGACGCATTCGAGCCGGCGTTCCAGTGGACCCACTATCATCGAGCGGTACTCGCGCTGCATCAGGGTGCTGTCGATGAGGCACGGCAACACATCTACCGCGCGACGGAGCTTGGCTTCGATATTGGTCAGGCAGACCCCAACGTTGCGACACTGATGACGTCAGACCAACTCGACCCGTAAGCGCTCGCCATCAGTCTGCGTACTCGCATCGAATCGTCATTTCGTGTTTCATTAGACCTATCAAATGACGCTTGAACAAAAAGGATCTATCGATGGGTCCCGCGTTTGGAGCTCTCGTGTCGGATCGAAACCAATTGCAGAGCAATGGATGTCGTTCATGCGGGAGCGCGCGATTGTTCGAGCGCCCTCGGCTCGCGACGTATCTGCCGGTGACCGCCCTGGCGCTGGTGTTTCTGGTGATTGCGGCTGTCGCGCTGGTCTCGTTCTTGGCCGGTTGGGCGAACTGGATGGTCGTCGTTGGACCGTTCGTGGTGGTCGTTTTGGGCGTCTTCTTTTTGAAGGTGCCCGTCGGTCAACGTTGGTACTGGGGCGGAACCGGATGTCGTGATTGCGGTGACTTCGAGATGCTTCGTTGAGGAAGAAGATGGCCGAACGAGAGACCAATCTGGTGACCCGTCGCGAAGTGGTCAAAGCGCTTGCGGCTGCCCCGGTCGTGTGCGCATTTGGCTGCGGCGGCGCCGTCGAAGGCAAGCCGATCGAGGCCGACGATATGGGCGGAGAGATCGATGCGGCCGCGGAGCCCGACGCCGGTTCGGACGAGGACATGGCGACCGAGCCCGAAGATGCGGGTGAGGCGCTCGGCTGGGCCACGGGTGGGACCGCGGCGATGGTCGCCAAGGCCGGGTATCCCGACCCATTTGCCGGCGGAATCGGGGCCGAGTGCGCGGTGACCTGCGCGACCACGATCGGTCCGTGCCACACCACCTCGCCGGAACGCGTCGACGTGAGTGACGGGGTCGACGGCCTCCCCGTACAGCTCGTGCTCAGGGTCGTGAACGAGGCGTGTGAGCCGGTCGAAGATGTGGTCGTCGAGATCTGGCACACGAACTTTCGTGGGAGCTACTCCGGCGACATTGTCGCGCTATGCAACGAGACAGCAGAAGACGCGCGGCGCGGCTATTTTCGTGGCTACCAGCGTTCCGATGCCGACGGCGTCGTGCGGTTCGAGACGTGCTACCCAGGGTGGTATCCGGGGCGCGCGGTGCACATCCACTTCCGTGTGCAGACCGGCGGATACGAGCCGGCGGACGACGCACCTGCCGAGGCCATCTCGCAGATCTACTTCCCAGATGAATTGAACGACGAAATCTTCACGACGCAGCCGCTCTACTCGGAATTCGGCCTGCCGAATCGGACGCTGACGACGGACGGAATCATTGGTCCGGAAGCCGACAAGGAGCGCTACATTTGCGACTTCGCGAGGATG
>CAYLMO010000165.1:0-6360 GCA_964384605.1 uncultured Bradymonadales bacterium
TCGACGACGCCGACTTCGAATTCTCCTTCACCGAAGGCGAAGCCGACGAGATGTTTGACGAACTCTTCGGCGGCTCCTCCCTCGACGACAGCTCCGACTTCGACTCGACCGCCGATGAGATCGCCGAAGGCGTAAACCCATTTGGCGCTCGCTCCCTCTCGGAGCGGTTCGACGCAGAACTCTCCGAGATGTCCGAGTTCACCGACCCGAGCGTCATGAACTCCAACCTCGAGCTCGGCTCCACCTATCGCGAGATGGGCCTCTGGGCCGAAGCCCTCGACGAGTTCAAGCAAGCGTTCGACGACCCCGACGCAATGCACGCCGCCGCTTTCAACGCCGCTCTCTGCGAAATCGAGCTCGGCGACGTCGACGTCGCCGCAAACCGGCTGCGCGAGCTGTCCGAAAACGGCGATGCTCCCGATCCGATTCGCGCAGCCGCCAAGGCCAAGCTCGACGACCTGTCGGAGCGCGAACTCGCTGGCGCCTAGGCGGATCCAGCCGCCGCGACCGTCCGGCGCACCTTCAATAATCTCAGCGACCTATCCTCTGCCTTTGAGACGGAGGCCACTCGATAGTAGTCTTCGCCTATGCAATGGAACCTCCGATGGACGGCGGGCCTCGTGCTCGCTCTCGCATTCTCGCCCGCTTGCGGCGAAGACTCTTCTTCCAACAACGGCACCACGCCGTCCGACGCCGGCAGCACCGCGTCGGACGCTTCGACCGCCGACACCGACCTCGACGCTTCCGTCGTGCTCGAACCGGTCGAACCGCGTACGAAAGCGCTCGTCACGCCGAACCCGGCCGCACCGCGCCAGGGCCTTCCCCCCGCAGACCTCCCCGAGAGTGCCGCTCGCGCATTTGCAGTCACAGGCGACGACCACGGCTTCACCGGCATCTGGTCACACTGCAAAGACGGCGACGTTCGCCTGGTAAACTCGCAGATCGACGTCTGCATTGCGGGCACCAAATCAAATCGCTTCGAGCTGTTCACCGGCGGCGCGATCGTCGATGTCCGACGCGTTGGTTACGAAGGCGACGAACTCTTCGACGTCCACAAACCTCGCGCCGACTTCAACGTGCAACGCGCGGAGACCGTCGAAGTCGTTCGTGATGGAACCGAAGGCGGTCCGGCAATTGTTCGAGTCACCGGATTCGACGTCCCCGTGGCCTACATCGTGGGCGCCCTTGGCGATGCTGTGTTCCGGTCACGAAAGCTCTCGATGGTCACCGAGTACCGGCTCTTCCCCGACTCGTCGGTCGTCGAAATCTACACGGAATCGACCAACGCCAGCGGCGGCAACCGGACCTATCCCCTCGGCGATTGGACCTCTTTCGGCGATGGCGTGAACGTGTTTCGGCCGACAGACGGGTTCGACAAAGAAGGCGGGAGCGACTTCAGGTGGGTCGCAGGTTTTGCCGAGAATCGAGCCTACGGCGTTGTCACTGAAGAGCCGATTTTCGCCGAGCAGATCACGGTGATCGACATCCCGTGGGTCGTCAGCACCAACGGCCGCGAGACCACCGTCGACGGCGAGGTGCGTAGTCACTTCCGCTGGTTCGTGGTCGGCGACCGCGACGCCGAATCGATTCGGCTGGCTGCTGAAGCGCTCGGTTCCGAGGAGCTCAGCGAGTCCACCCAAACCATCCGACTCGTCGACAGCGCCGGCAACCCGCTCGCCGGACGTATGGTCGAGATTCGACAGGCCGGTATTCCGCTCACGGCGCTCGTCACAGACGAGACCGGCCGCGCCGACTTTCGGGCCGACTCGGGCGACTATCAGGTGATCGCACAAGTCCTCCCCGGCGAACCTCCCTACGATGAACTCCACTCATTTGGCGGCGAGACCGAGGTCGAGCTGGCTCAGGCAGGAACGATCAAAATCAACGTGGACGCATCGGCAGGTGGCTCCACCGGCACCGCCGGCGTCACGCTCTTCGGACCAGGCCGAGTCGACGGAGCAACCCTTCACGGCGAGGGTTCCTGGAACGTCGCGCCCGGCACGTGGCGAGTGGTCGTCCAGCGCGGACCAGAGTGGTCGCACCAAGCGCAGGATGTCACCGTAGCGGCTGGAGAAACCGTCGAAGTCGACGTCGTCCTGACGCCTGAGCTCGACACCGAAAACTGGATCAGCGCTGATTTTCACCAGCACATGGAACCGTCGATCGATTCCGAAGTTCGCATCGCCGACCGGGTGCTCGACAACGCCGCCTACGGGCTCGATTTCGCTGCACCGACCGACCACGAGGCCGTGACCGACCTCGCCCCCTACATCGCCGAGCTCGGGCTCGAGAATGAGCTAGGCACGTTCCCCGGCGTCGAGATTTCGCCCACGGTCGCGCACATGGGGATCTATCCGCTGCCATACGACGCCGATGAACGCGGCCGAGGCTCGATCCCGCTCGCCGTCTTGGACGAGAATGGCGATCCGGTTCGAAACACCATCCCCGAGATCATCGAGATTGCGCGCGGCTTGCCGAGCGATCCAATCATCCAGATCAATCACGGTCGCGACGGTTCAGGCTTCTTCCGGGCAGCACGATTCGACCCGGAGCAAGACCCGGAATCCTTCGTTGGACCAGCTTTCTCGCTCGATTTCGACGTCATGGAGATGGTCAACCGGAAGAACCAGGTCTGCCAGCTCTTCCGAGACTTCTCCGGCCTCTGGAACGCCGGATACACGCCCGCGGGCATCGGAAACAGCGACTCTCACGGCCTCTGGGGCGATGTCGGCCAGCCGCGCACGTGGCTCCACATTCCTGGGCCCGTCTCCGAGGTCACGACCGACGACATTCGAACGGCAATGCTCGAACACCGCGCCACCGTTGGGGCAAACGCCTTCATCGACTTTGGCGATGGCCGGCTGCCCGGCGATACCGTGGTGTCGTCGGTGGGCGCAAACGTCGACTTCCACCTGCGCGTTCAGTCGCCTACCTACGCGTCGGCTTCGGTGCTCGTCACCATCGCCAATGGCGAGGTCATCGACCGCCGCACAATCACTCCTGCGAGCAACATCCTCGACTTCGACGACGTCGTTTCGTTCAGCTTCGACGAAGACACCTGGATCACGTTCTTCGTTTGGGGACCACGCCCGAGCGGCGACATCAGCTACGGCTTCCCAGTCATGGCGTTCACGAACCCGCTCCTGATCGATGTCGACGGCGACACCGACAGCGACGGCGAGCCGTGGGAAGCACCCGGCACACGTCCGATCGACCTGACCGGCCTCGACAACAACTACTGCGAATTCTGAAATGCCCCGAATTCTCGTGCTCGCCCTCCTCATCGTCGGGTGCACCACTCCGACTCCCACGCCTGATCCAAAACCTGCGGAAGAGACGAAGATGACCGCGCCCGACGCGCCCCAGCTTCCTCGAACCACGGTGGTCAACGGCCAGGAGCGGGTCGACCCCTACGGCGGGCTTCGCGACCGCGAAGACCCTCGCGTGCTCACCTATCTCGAGGCCGAGAACGAGTTCGCCGAAGCCGCGATGAAACCGACGGCTGACCTGCAGGACCGCCTCTACAAAGAGATGCTAGGCCGCATCAAAGAGGATGACATTTCGGCGCCCTACGAAGACGGCGGGTACCTCTACTACTCTCGCACCTTCGAGGGGCGCGACTACCCCGTCTGGTACCGGCGAAAAGACGAGCCCAAATCGGCCGAAGAGGTCCTCCTCGACCCCAATCTACTGGCCGAGGAACAAGACTACCTCGCCGTCGGCGTGCTCCAGCCCAGCCCGAACCACAAGCTGCTGGCCTACTCGATCGACACCAAGGGAGACGAGCGTTTTCGGCTCATCGTGCGCAATCTGGAGACGAGCGAGACCTCCACTGACGTTCTGCAGAACACCTACTACAGCCTCGAGTGGGCGGCCGACTCCAAGTCGTTCTTCTACACCAGGGTCGATGAACTCAATCGGCCCTTCGAGGTCTATCGGCACGTGCTCGGCACCCCGCCAGCGAACGATACGTTGGTCTACCGAGAAGACGACGAACGCTTTTACCTGAGCCTGTCGAAGTCGCTCTCGGAGCGGTGGATCTTTGTCGAGGCCGACAGCACCATCACTTCGGAAGTTCGGCTGATCGACGCGGAGTCGCCGGATACTCCGCCGCGCGTCTTCGCGAACCGGCGCCAGGGAGTGGAGTACGTCGTTGCGCACGCCGAAGACCGGTTCTTCGTGATGTCGAACGACGCCGGCGCTCGCACGTTCCGGCTCTCGACAACCTCGATCGACGAGACCGCGGCCGAGCAATGGAACGAGTGGCTCGCCGGCCGAGAAGAAGTGACGCTGTCGGACTTTCGCGTATTCGACGGGTACCTCGTTCGCCTCGAGCGACGCGACGGCCTCGATCGCTTGATGATTCACGACCTCGAGAAGGGCACCGAACGCGAGGTCGAGTTCGTCGACTCGCCGTACACCGTGCGATTCGACGTCAACACGCGCTACGAATCGAAGTTCGTGCGTGTGACCTATTCGTCGATGACGCGGCCAAACACCGTCTACGATGTTCCGCTCGAGTCGGGCGAGCCGGTCGTGGTGAAGGCCACCGAGGTCCCTGGGTACGACGCTGAGAAGTATGAGACCGCTCGAATCTGGGCGACGTCCCACGACGGCGTGAAGGTGCCAATCTCGCTGCTCTGGAATCGCGAAGCGCGTGGCGAGGGCCCGGCGCGACTGATGCTCTACGGGTATGGCGCATACGGCGCGTCGTACGACCCGCGATTCTCAGCCTCGCGAACCGTACTTGCAGATCAGGGCGTGGTTGTTGGCATTGCGCACGTCCGGGGCGGCGGCGATCTCGGGCGCTATTGGTACGAAGACGGCAAGCTCGACAAGAAGGAGAACACGTTCAAGGACTTCATCGCCTGTGCGCAGCACCTCGTCGACGAAGGCTGGACTTCGCCCGACAAGCTCGCCGCGTCGGGCCGGAGTGCCGGCGGACTCTTGATGGGGGCAGTCATCAACATGCGGCCCGACCTCTTCGAGACGGTCGTCGCGGGCGTTCCGTTTGTCGACATGCTCAACACCATGCTCGACAGTTCGCTCCCCCTCACCGTCATCGAATACGAGGAGTGGGGCGACCCGAACGACTCCAAATTCTACGAGGTGATGGCGGGATACTCGCCCTACGACAACGTGGAAGACGCGGACTACCCGAACATCTTGGCCACCGCCGGGCTGAATGACCCTCGCGTCGGGTTCTGGGAACCCGCCAAGTGGGTGGCCCGCATTCGTGACCACCACACTGGCGAATCCCTCGTGCTCTTGAAGACCCAGATGGGCGCAGGGCACGGAGGCCCATCGGGTCGCTACGCCAACCTCCGCGAGACGGCGTACGAGTACGCGTTTGTCCTCGGCACGCTCGGATCTGAGCTATAGCTTTTTTGACCAACCGGAACGATTTTCCGGGCCAGGTAGGCAAATCCTTCCGGGTTGGAAAATTCTCACCCGGCAAATCGATCCGATTCGCCACGTCGATAACTAGGTCGAATGCCCGATCGGCCAGTGTTTAAGCGGTTTTGGTGTCTTTTTGGGTTCTTGGCACGCTCGTTGAATAGACGAGAGGTGCACGGAACGTCACGAGGGCACAAACATGAACGCATTCAATCGAGAAGAACAGAACACCGCCACCCGACTCGTCACGCTCGCTGAGCGTCGCCGACAGCTGGTGGAGGAGTACGGATACCTGGTGAAGAAGGTGGCTCGACGCATGGGCCAGCGAATCGCCCACGCCGGAAACTGCATCGAGGTCGAAGACCTCTACGCGGTCGGCATTGTCGGGCTGTTCGATGCCGAAGCCCGCTACGATGCGAGCACCGGACACACCTTCGAGACGTTCGCGGAATTCCGCATCAAGGGCGAGATGCTCGACGAGCTGCGTCGCCGCGACTTCATGCCGCGCCGACTCCGCGTGAAGTCCAACCGTCTCGAGAAGGCGACCCGTCGACTTCACATGGAGCTCGGTCGCAAGCCGACCGCCGAGGAACTCGCGCAAGCACTCGAGATCTCGATCGAGGACTTCGAGAAGCTTCGTCGCGAGGTGGAAAACTACCGCTTCGTCCCCGTGGACGATTGCTTCGACCTGCACGTCGAGTGCGAATCCGCGTTCCAGAAAATGGTGCGCCGTCAGGAAGTCGAGATCTTCGCGACCCTCATGGAGCGTCTCTCGGAACGCGAGCGAATGGTCCTCGACCTCTACTTCTTCCGCGAGCTCAACCTCAAAGACATCGGCGAGATCCTCGGCGTGACCGAGGGACGCGTCTCGCAAATCAAGACGGCCACCATCGCAAAAATGCGAAAGATGGCCGCTGAAATGGAGACGGTCGAGGTCGCCGCCTAACTCCAACTCTTCGTCGG
>CAYLMO010000166.1:0-5952 GCA_964384605.1 uncultured Bradymonadales bacterium
GTCCCGCCGATGACGGCGAGCGGCATGCAGAAGAAGTTGAGCAGTGGAATCGCGAAGACCGCCCACACGCTCATGCCAAAGCCCAGCGTGAGCGCCTTGTCGTCCAGCAGCTTCCGAAGCTTCTGACGTATGCCGTATCTTCGTCGCTCGAACGCGTAGTCGGTATTGTCGACCGCGAAGAAGTACGCGGCGATCGTCGCGGTGAAGACCGGTCCGACGACCGGGATGAAGCCCAGCGGTAGCGCGATCACGAGCTTGCCAACCGCGAGAATGAGTGCCTGAAAGCCGCCTTTGATGCCGCCTTTGACCATGTCGGCGAGTCCGGTGGGGCCCGCGATTGGCTGCCCGTGGAGCACCGTCTCGACCTTCTCGCTAAGCGCGTCGTTGAACGGACTTGCGATCACCTGGGCGAGCAGCATCGCCAAGAAGTAGGCGAGGAAGATGAGCAGCGGTATCAGGATGACGCGCAGAATCCACCATCCTGCATACAGCAGCGCCGTCACGAAACCCTCGCCGGTCGGCTCACCCGGCAGGAACCAGGCATGATTCCACAGAAGCGTGATGGCGAAGAACAAGAACAGCGAGATGTTGATCGCGGCCGGAACGACTGCGAGCCCCCACAATTCCTTGGTCTTCAGCAGCAGTTTCGCCGAACGAAACGTGAGTTTGAGCCCTGTCCCAAATCGAGTAAGTCCCGATTTCGAGGCATGCGCCGCAATCACATCGGCGAGAAGCTCGTGCCGGAAGTTCGGATCGAGTGCGCTCACGTTCGGTTCTGCCAGGGCGGTGCGATCATCCATCGACAGTCTCGCTGAAGGTCAGACCTAGCGCGCGAGCTACGATTCGAGCGTCGCGCGGGACGTCATCGGTATGAACCACGTCTGGCCGGTAGTCCATCCCATTTTGAAGCGCTTCGCGAAGCTCGGTGGCGTCTTCGGCCGCACGGATAGAGGCCTCGAGCGCCTTCGAATCGGTCAGGCCGCGTATGCGAAGATGCGATGCTCCCGGTGTCTGAGCCAGCTCGGGAAAGTGCGTCGCGGCGACCACGGTGTGGCCCTGAATCACGAGGTCGTTCACCACATCAATCGCGAGTGAAGCGCCGTCTTGTGGATGCGTTCCGCGACCGAACTCGTCGAGCAACCAGAGTGTGGGTGCGTCGGCGCCGTCTCGGTTCTCTACGAGCCGCCGAACCTCGCGGCCAAATGACGAGAGCCCGTCGAGCGACACGACGTCGTCGGCCTCGCTCCCGATGTAGACCAGACCATCGTACATCGGAACAGCGGCACGCGCCGCGGGAATGGGAAGGGTGTGTTGCGCGAGCCACTGGACCAGACCGACCAGGCGAAGAAGGGCCGATTTTCCGCCCATGTTCGGTCCTGTGACGATGGTCGCCCCCGATTCGATCCGGACGTCGATCGGCTGGATATCCTCGCCCAGTCGAACCTCGAGTCGTGGGTCGCGGCCCGCCTCCAGCTCGAACGTCTCCGCTTGTTCTGGCCAACACCCGCGTATCGCGTCTTTCAACCGCACACTAGCCAGTCGGTTGTCGAGCTCGGCGAGGTCGGCCTCGAGCTCTACGAGTTGGTCGATGTGGCGCGAAACCACTTCCGTGAGCGTCGTTCGAAGCTCGTCTTCGAGTCGCCAAACCTCGACTTCTGCGACATCGAGAGCTTCGATCGCGGCGTCTAGGTCGCGCGAGGCTGGTCGCCAACGTCCGTCGATGAGCTGCAGGCCGGCTTCTTCGAGTTCCGTGGCCCGTCGGCTCGGGACCGGCTCATAAAACCCGCGCAGGTCAAACCGACCGCCCAACGCTTCGACGATCTCATCCTCGAGCGCTTTGCGGGCCGTCTTGTGGGCCGTGCGCGCCTTCTTGTGGGTCTTTCGGGCGGTCCCTAGGTCGGGCAAAAGGTCGCTCGACAGTCGGAACCGTGGGCTCGGGTCGCGCTCCGGATGGATTGCGGCGAGGAGTGATCGCAGGTCCTCGCCACGGCCACGGGGCGAGCTGCTGGCTGGGAGAAGGTCCTCGGTGCGATCGACAATCCGGAGCGCCCAGTAGGCGAAGCGCTTGGTCGCGAACAACGCGGCGTCGTCGAGGTCCGAGGATGCGGCCAGCATCGTCACAACGCGGTCGAGCAACGGCAGCTCCGAAAACGCGTTTCGAACCTCGCTCGTGCGCTCCAAGTCTGCATCAGCCCAGGCCTCGGCTTCGCGCAATCGATCAATCTCGCGCGCCCACTCCCCTTGCTCCGAACGATTGAAACCACGCACAGGACGATTCCACCCAACCTCGCTGTCTGGCTTGAGGCGGTCCAAGACGATCGAAATGCCAAGCACGTTCGTCGTCACGCTATCTATACTATTACGAAACAAGCAGTTCCCGGCTGTTCGAATTCGCTCGCCTTGTCACAATACTAGGCACTGATACACTGAAACTAAGGACTTCCACCTAAAGTTGCGTTCGCTGACTCTCGACGATGGGTTGGCGACGCGCAAGGCATTGCTGAGCTGTAAGATGAGCGATGAGAAACAGACCGTACAGCTTCCCTCCATCAAGGTGAATGCGCTCGAGCCGGTCGACGATACGCTGACCGACGAGTTCCAGATCGACCTCGACGTGGATGAACACGAAGCGACTCGGCGGCTCGACTCGGCCCAGCTCCCCACGATCGCGGCGGAGGAACCGGCATCGGTCCCCGGCCGCAACTCGACGATGCCGCTCCCTGCCGTTTCGGCTTCGAAAACCGCCGCGACGAAGGTGCCAGATGAACTGCTCGTCGCCATGCGTTCGGAACTGGGCGGCGATACCGTCGAGCGAACTTCGCCAATCGAGCTGATCGAGGCGTCGCGCACCGAAGAGATGATGCCCGCCATCGAGTTCGTCGCCACGATCGACTCCAGTGGACGCCTGCAGATCCCGCAAAAATACGAAGGCCTCGTCCGCACCGGACAGTCTGTGCACGTGCGGATCCAGAAGATCTCCAAAGCAGATTCTTGAGCCACGACCCGATCCTCGATGCGCTTCAATCCGCCGATTCGAACCGTTCGGTCGAGGGCGCGCTGCGGGCGATCGATCCGGATGACACGAGGGTAGGGGAGCGACTCTGGAAGACGGTCGAGTCGAACTCGAAAGCCGTAGCCGGCGAGCCGGCGTCGTGGCGCTACCTCGCTCAAGCACCTCCCGGGTCGTTCTCGGCCGTGGAACTTCGTGGATTCTTTCGCGCGGCCTCCAAACTAGACATCGACCGGCTGTCGGCCCGAAACGGACGCCTGCCATGGGATGCGACCTTCGACGCCATGGTCGCCAAAGTGGCCGACGACCCCGAGGCGTACGCCCTCGATGACGGCGTCGAGAAACCGCTCGTTACCGGACTGCGAGTTGCGATGGTCCGCCACGGAATCGCGGAGCCACACACCTGGGGCGAGGTCGCCCCTCGAGAATGGCTCGAAATTCTGTTGCCCGTCTGGGACCGCTTCCCCGGTTACGCCGACGAGTTCACGAGATTTTGGAAGCTCGAGAAACACGGCAGCCTCGCGGTCAATGTCGCGGCGCGACGAGATGCGGCCCTCCAGACGACCGACTTTCTTCACGTTCTGGCCCCCTACACCCATCCCGAAGAGCGCATCCGAATCGTCTTGAACGTCGCGTCACCCCACGCGATGGAGCGAGCCTTGGCCGTGCTCGAAGAGAACCACCGCGCCAATATGGCGGTCCTCTACGGCAGCGAGAACAAGTGGTTCGAGAGAGTCTTTGACGACTTCGGGAGCGCCCTGTTTGGCGCGCACGGAGTCATCGGCGGACCAGGGATTTTGGGGCTTCTCATTGGCCTCGGCCTCTATCGGTTGTTCGAGATTCGGTTTGCCGTTTTTGTGCTCACCATCATCTTGACCTTTGCGGTGTGGAGAGTGGTCTTGGCGCTGTCTGTACGACCGGCGCTGCCGTTTGATGCCTGTCGGCCGCTCGCCTCGAGCAAGTTGTCTTTGGGATTACTCGCAGGCTGGATCGTCTACCGTCGCAGCCTCGCCGGTAAGAAGTACGACCCCAAATTCATCGAAGAGTTCTGCTTCGGACTGATCGACGAGTTTCCGGAGCTCGGGCGACCCTCTCGGCTGCGGACCGTCATCGAGATCAATCTGAGCGAACTCCCGCCAGACGTACGTGACGAAAGGGTGCTTCAGATCTTCGGGGCGGATGATTCGATCGAACGGTGGGCGGTGCTGGAGTTCGCCCCGACTCCGGCAATTGTTCGCGCGGCCATTGATGCGACGACCCGGTTTGAGCCACCGCCGGGTACGAACGCGCTGGCGGCCGCGCCGCCCGCCGCTCAAGAGGTGCTGTCCAAACTTGCGGCCAGACATCAGGCCCTGTTTTTGGAGGCGCTCGACGAAGGGCGAGGAGCCGAGGAAGTACTGGTGTTCGCGATCGGGCATGCGCGGGGCGACGGGGTTCTGGACTCGCTCGGTCGCAAGCTGGGTGACGGGAGCGACGCGATGCGAGAGGCGATCGTCACCGCCCTCTCGAACTACGGGCAGGCAGCGGTTCCAGGGGTCGAGCGTGCCCTGGCGGACCAACGTGAGTCGACCCGGAGGGACGGCGCGGAAGTCGCGTGGCGGTTGGAGCCTTCGCGCGCACTTTCATCGGTGGTCGCGTCGGCGCTGGTGGATGAATCGAACGACGACGTCGCTCGAATATTGAAATGCGCTCAGATTCGTCATGCGATTCGGTCGGCCACCACGAACGTCGAACCGCTCGACGTCGCTTCGATGACGCTCGCGCTCGACGATGCTCTCGCCACGATCGGGCGCGACCACGGACCGGCCGTGAGCGGAATGAATTGGAGCACCGGGACCCCTGTGGGCGACGAAGCGAGCCGCGGACTCGCCGCGGTTGTTGAAGCGTTCGACGGGACCGACGCGCGGCTCCTCCCACTCATGTCCCTCATCTCGAACAATCTGGAGCTTGCATGCCGTGACCGGTGGGCGAAGGAGCTTCTGGAATCGGACGCCGACCTGCTTGCCTCGATCGCGATCGCAGGTCCGGCTGCGACCTTGTCGTTCCCGTCGACGACCGAGAGCATCGAGGCCCTCGCCCGCATGGCTACCCCTGCTGCGCTCATCCGGCTCGATGGAATTGCGCACGACGACCCAGATCCAGGACTTCGACAACGCGCCTTCCGACGTCTCTACCAGGCCGCTGGCGCCCGCGGCGTCGAAGTCAGCGACGTCTTCGAGCTCGCGGTCTTGGAACTTCCTCCCGAAGCAACAATCGACCCCGACGTGGCAGAAATCGTCGAGCTCCAGGCCGAACGCGTGCTGGCCGAAGCGATGGTGGCTGGCCATCGATGGCGTATGGAGAAATGGCGGGCACTCTGGGCCGATTCACCGCTCTTCGAGAACCTCGTGGGTCGCCTGGTGTGGGCCGTCTACGACTACGGTCTGATTCGCGAAACCTTCCGAATGGACGAGGGCGGCGACCCCGTCGACGTCGACGACGAACCCGTAAAACTTCGAGAGTTCACTGAGATTGGCCTGCCCGTCGGCGCCGCATTCGACCAGAAACTACGCGAACGCTGGAGCGCTGCGCTCGCGGATTACGAGGTCGTGGCGCCATTCGCTCAACTCGACCGGTCCGCCGCGCCCATCGACCTCAAAGGTCTCGCTTTGACTGGGGCATCCCTGCGACGCCTGCTCTCCCACGGTTGGTTTCCTTCGACCCCCGGCCTCGACCGACATTACGGCTTCCTCCGCCCGTTCCCCCGCCTCGGCATCACCGCCTCCCTCGAGATCTCCCCCGGCATCGGCGAAGACCTCGACGAGCCGCAATCCATCGACACCCTCGCCTTCGTCGATGGCATCCACTCCGAGTTCCCCTCCATCTCCCGACTCCTCCCCACCCCTCCCCCCGAAGCCCAAACCCAAGTCACCCGAGAACTCTGGCAAACCCACACCTCCCAG
>CAYLMO010000167.1:0-5909 GCA_964384605.1 uncultured Bradymonadales bacterium
AGGGTCCTGTTAAGAGAAAGGCCCAGGCTGACTAGCCTGGGCCTAATGAAGCTCCGGCTGCTGGACTCGAACCAGCGACCCAGCGGTTAACAGCCGCTTGCTCTACCAACTGAGCTAAGCCGGACTACGCCGGGTTTTCGTGCCCGACGGACCACGGAAGATGCCAGAGGGTACGGCGGTGGTCAAGACTGTTTGGGCCTTTCGTGGCGCTACTTTTCGACTGTGACTCCTCGCCAAAACGCAACGTGGTCTTTGATGTTCGACGCGGCGTCTTTCGGGGTGGGGTAGAACCAGGCTGCGTTTTCGTTTCGCGCCCCTGCGACCACGACGTGGTAATAGGACGCAGTGCCCTTCCACCCGCATACTGTGTGGTGATCCGAAGCCTCGAAGTAGGTGGCGTCGATCGCCGAAGGTGGGAAGTAGACGTTTCCTTCGACGACTTCGAACTCGTCGCTCTCGGCGATGACGGTGTCGTTCCAGATTGCGCGGGCCATGGCGGCCTCCGTTGTGAGTGCAGGGTAGGGCGGGTTATCGTTTCGGCACAGCTACCAGATGAGGGACCGATGCAGAACGTTGCGAAAACCCTGGCTTTCATGACCGCCGCAGTCTTTGTCGTGGGGTGCAAACAGTCCGCGAAGACCCCGGTGGATGCGGCCGAAGCTGACAGCGGTGTGGTCGCCAAAGATGACGTCGAGCACTCCGCTAGTGTCGACCCGGGAAAGCCTGACGTGCCTGATTGGAAGAGCGTCGAGATGCCCGAAGAGACGACGTTCGATGTGGTTCGCGACGAATCGGGGGTTCGGCTCGAGCGCGAAGGCGCAAGCGCGCTGCAGCTTCGGCCAAGGCTGGTCACCGAGTGGGCCGAAGAGCACGGTGCACCAACGCAGACGGTCGAAACCGAGCTGGAGGTGAAGTCGCTCAATCCGAACGAGGATGGAGGGTTCGCGCTCTACCTCGAATCGAACGATGAGCTCGGCAGCTGGCGCGTGCGCGCCGAGAATGCGGCGGGCGACCCACGTGTGAAGTTTGCGATAAGTGGAAAGTATGGGCGGGATGTCGTGGTCCACAGGCAGGAACTGCGATTCGCCGTGGGGGAGTCGTCCGCGGAAGCGATGGGGGCGGCGCATGCGTTCGTTCCGGTCGAGTCGACCTTCGCGAGCCAAAGCGGCGCGCCGCTGTGGGCTCGATTTGCTGGGGTCGGCCTGACGTTTCGGGGCGGGCCGGGTATCGACGGCTATCGAATCGAGAAGGCCTCCGACGGCTGGGAGCTGGTGGTCGAGACCTACAATTCGGACCTCCATCCCATGGTCGGTCGCGACGTGTGCGGCAAGGGGAAACCCGCCGACCGCAGTCCGGCCGTGCTGGCGAAGAAGACAAAGGTGGAGGCCCGGTGGCAATTCATCGCCGGACAGCCTCAGGTCGTTTTGCGAAGCCCTCACCCGAGCGCAGCACTCGGCGCGGTCTCGGTCGTGATCGCCGACGAAGAACCTGATCTGGAGCGCTCGCGGTGGGTTGATATCGGGGTGCCGACGATCGATGCCGACGGCGCGCTGGAGCTCGGAATTTTCTACACCCGCGCCATCCCTGGCGGAGAAGCCCTGACAGCGCTTGGAGCGCACCCCAAGACCGCGAAGTCGTACGGCATCGAGCACGCCGCGATGGGCGGCAAAGACGCTGAAACGACATTTCGTGACCGATTCCAATCGGTCACGTGGTGGGGCGGTGTCGATTGCTCGGCGTTCGAAAATGACGGCTGGAAACCGGGTGGCGACCTTCAGGAACGCCTGAATGCCGGGTATCAACTCTTCCACGGTGGACCTGTCGATTTCGAGAATCCGCGGGCCGGAGTCTTTCACGCTTATCCGCACAAGCTCGCACGCGGCTCATTTGTGCCGACCGTGTTTCACAGTCGCACGGCTCCAAGCGCGACAGATTTCGCTGCCGCCATCTCCCCAAAGGCGTTGGATGCCCTCAAAGAGCGGCGCGGCATCGAAGTCGTGGCTACCTCGAACCGAGCGTTCGCCCAGAAGGCCGACGCGGGGTGGGCATTCGTGAAGGAAGGCAAGGGCGCGCTGCTCCTGCTCGCCCGGTACCGCAACGAGCGTCGGCTCGCCGTCGCGCCAGTGGCTGACATCATCGGGCATGCCGCCGCGATGCAGCAGGTCGACGTCGAACTGCTCCCCGATGGATGGGTTCGCGTGCGGAACATGACGGCCCGCGACCTCAAAGGGGCCACGTTCGAGCTGCCGAACGGAACGTCGGCGCTCGTCGCAAAGGCGAGCGAAGCGACTCTCGAAGGCGAGATGGTCTACTTCGATCTGCCTGGTCGCGGAGAACAGGTGTTCCGCGTGACTGGCGCCGAGTCATGGATGAAACCGGCGAAGTTCGTAGTCTCAGGGAAGTAGCCCGAGCCGCTGAAGCTCGTCGCATCTGCCATCGCGAAACTCCGTCTCGACGCCTGGAGCGAGGTCGATCTGCATGATCGAGGTCTCGCCGGGCAGTGCCGCTGGCCACTCGTCTCCATCCCAGGTGGGAACGCCTGTTCGGGCGAACTCGCCCCAGGCCTGCTGTACGGTAGCCGATGTGTCGAGGTCCCAGAACGACGGGACAATTCCGGAACTCACGAAGTTGCCAAAGACGTAAAAGATGTCCGCCCCATGGATCGGTCCGTAGGGTGTCATCAGTACGGTCGGCCCCAACATCAGCGAGTAGTAGTAGCCGTCGCCATCGAGCGCCTGAACGGTGTGGTAGGTGTTGCAGTTGAAGAGAATCTCGCCAATGAACGCGTTGAACGCGTCCTTCGCGATGGGGTAGTCGAACGCGGAGTACAAACTCACGACCTCAGCCGCGACCGTCTCATCGCCGGTGAGTTCCGCCACTTTGTTCTCGAAGTCGAATCTCGAAAGTACGATCTCGGTCGAGGTGAAAAGGGTCGCTTCGTTCCCGTTGCTACCGGCGATAACAGGGCGTTCGGGCGCTTCACCGGCGACGATGCGCTCGTATGGCTGTTTCTCGAGAACCACTCCATCGATGGTTGGCCCCAGCGACGTGGAGGAGCCGAGCAGGTTCACGAGAGCACCTAAGTCGGTCGCATTTTCGAAGTCTTCGTAGGGGAGGGCGCGCAGGCAGGCGAGACGATCGGTGGCGTCGGCGCAGCCGAGCTCTTCGACGATGGTTTCGCTCGAGGTGCGAGCGCTCGGTGCGAGCGGCGTATCCGCCTCGAGCGGCGTAAAGAGCGCGCAGTTCCCACTCTGCATGATCGCCTTTTGAAACAGGTCGTCGGCGAGTGGCGTGCCCATGAGGGCACAGGTCGAGATCGCGCCGGCTGATTCTCCGAAGACAGTGATGTTGTCTGGGTCGCCGCCGAATGCCGGCGCGTTGGTCTTGATCCATCGGAGGGCTTCGACCTGGTCGAGTAGCCCCATGTTTCCGGCGGCCCCGATGGGGTCCTCGGCCTGTAGTTCCGGGATGGCGAGGTTGGCGAGCGGGCCGAGACGGTAGTTGATCGTGATGACCACGACGTCGGCATCGACGGCGAGGTCGCTACCTTCGTAGGCGCCGATCGCGGTCTCGCCGACGATGAATCCGCCACCGTAGATCCACACCATCACGGGGCGCTCGGTGTCGTCGTTGTGCGCCCAGACGTTCAAGTTGAGGCAGTCTTCGCTCTGGTCACCAAAGGTGACCGCCGCCTGGGGGCACGAGTTGCCCCAATCGGTGGCCTCGAAGGTTCCGTCCCAAGGCTGCTTTGGTACCGGTGCAGCGAGTCGCCGGTCGCCCGTCGGGGGTTCGGCGTAGGGGATGCCTTTGAACACGCGCAAGTCGCCGGACTCTTCGCCTTCGACCGTGCCGGTGGCAGTTTCGACGGTTGCGCCGGTCTGGAATGGAACCTCGGGGACGCCCGGGTCTTCGACGCCGGAGTCCATCGAGCTAGCGTCGGGTGTTGCGGCACCGGTGTCGGACTCTTCGTTCCCCGCGTCGGCGATTGCACCGCCGTCTACGCCGGCGTCATCGACCTCTCCGTCGGTCGACGACGCGACGTCGGAGCCACAAGCGGCCAAGAGGAGGCTCAGCAGGAGAACAGCAAAGTGACGGGACATGGGTTTGCTCCAATACAAAAATTAACAGCGTCCGGCGCGCGACTAGTGCTAGGGACTGCGCCATCGTCGGTCAAGCTGGGGCGTCGCTTGACCGAGGTGGGCGGTGTCTGGCAATCCACAAGGACCCCAAGTGTCGAGAATGCGTATGCGAACGATCGTTTTTTGCGCTGTCTCCTTGTTGATTGCTGGTTGTGCGGCGTCGAAGCCAGCTTCGCCGTCGGAGCCTGTTGCCGTCGAGAAACCGGCACAGAGCGCCGACGCCCGGCTCGATGCCCACCTCGATGAGCTGTGGAAGCTCAACATGCAAACGTACCCGACGTGGGCGACCTATGAAGGTATTCGGGAGTACGACGACCGGCTTCGCGACGAATCGGCCGACGGGCTCGAAGCGCACTTGGAGGCGGTCGAGGCCATCGCCGCGAAGGTGAAGACGATACCAGACGATGAGCTCAGCCCGATGTCGCGCGACACGAAGCGGCTGTTGCTACAACAGGTCGATCAGATGAGGCAGCAACGGGTTTGCCTGTCGGAGCGTTGGGACGTGAATGGACTCGGCGGACCTCAGGTCGACTACGCCATGATTCCGGTGTTCCACACGATTCGTAATCCGGGCGACCTCGCCAATCTGCAGAAGCGTTATGAGGCGATTCCGGCGCAAATCGACCAGATCATCGCGAACCTCGAAGCGGGCGTCGCGAGCGGACACACGCCCGCCAAGATCAACGTGGAGGCGGCGCTCCGTCAGCTCGACACCGCGCTCGCCAAACCAGTGGAAGAGTCGCCACTTTTGCGCGTGAAGTATGTCGAGGGAGTCGAGCCGATGGACCACGCTGGTCTTCGGAAAGCGGTCGAGTCGGCCGTGCGACCGGCGCTCGAGAAGTACCGGAAGACTCTGGTCGAGACGGTATTGCCGGCGGCGCGAGAGGTTCCAGGTGTGGTGTCGTTGAAAGATGGTGCAGCTTGTTACCGTGCTCGGATGACGTCGCACATTGGGCCTGGGTTCGACCCAGAGGAGCTGCATCAGACCGGCTTGGAGCAGCTGCGGATTGCTCACGAGGGGATGGTCCAGGTTGGTAAGGACCTTGGTCTCGAGGCCAGTTCGGCCGCGGCAGTGATGAAAGCAATCACGGGCAACAAGGCGAACTACGGAACGTCTGAGGAGGACCTGCTCGAGCGGAACCGACAGGTGATGGCGAGGGCTCAGAAAGGGATGCCCACGGCATTCGGGCGGCTGCCCGAGACGCCGGTAGAGGTGCGGCCCATCGAGCCTCACCGGGCGCCAGATGCGCCGGCGGCGTACTACTATTCGGCGCCCGAGGATGGCTCTCGACCAGGCATCTACTACGTCAACACCCACAAGCCCGAGACGCGACCGCTCTTCAATCTGGAAGCGCTCGCGTTTCACGAGGCGATTCCTGGACATCACCTACAGATTGCGCTCGCCGCCGAACTTCCAGATGTGCATGTGTGGCGCCGCTCGCAGGGTCAAACCGCATTTGTCGAGGGATGGGCGCTCTACGCCGAAAAGTTGGCCGACGAGATGGGACTGTACTCCGGCCCGTTGGCTCGTTTTGGAATGCACAACTATCAGGCGTGGCGCGCCGTTCGACTGGTCGTGGACACGGGCCTGCACTCGATGGGTTGGACGAGGCAGCAGGCCATCGACTTCATGGCGCAGAATGTCGGATTGCCGAAGAACGAGCTCGAGAACGAAGTGAATCGTTACATCGCGTGGCCTGGTCAGGCCTTGGCGTACATGGTGGGACGTTTGACGATCGAGGAGTTGCGGGCTGAAGCGCAGGCTGCGCT
>CAYLMO010000168.1:0-5890 GCA_964384605.1 uncultured Bradymonadales bacterium
TGCAGCGCATGGCCATCTTCGGCCGACTCGGCGGTGGCAAACAGGGCGGCCCACGGGTCGTCGGCTTTGAGCGATCCCATACCGTAACGTCCGGCCACAGCGCGACGAATCGCGTGCCCTTTGTAGCGATGAACTCGCCCCTCGCGCTGCTCGAGGTCGACAGGATTGTGCGGAAGATTCCAGTGCCAGACTCGGTGGCAGTACGTGTGAAAGTCGAGACCCTCTTGGCCGACAGATGTCGACACCAACACGAATGGGCGGAACGGCGAATTGAAGGCGGCGCGAACGGTCGTGCTTCGACTCAGGGTCTGGTCGTCACCGCGTATGTCGCCGTAGCGCAACGCGAAGCGGGTACGCAGACTAGAGCGGCGAGTCTCGACGCGGTCGCCGTCGAATTCGAAGACATCGAACCCGATGCGTGCGGTGCGAATCGAGAGTGCTTCAGCGATGGCGCTGGCGATTTCGGCGACGCGACGCTCGGGCGACACATCGAGCAATCCGAGCTGCTCCTGCAGCACGTGTACGTACTCGTCGAGCACTGCCTGCAGATTGCCGCGGGCGGAGTAGTCGAGGACGATTCGCCAGTAGGGGCGGGTGTCACCACCGCGCAGCATCATGGTGGTTTCGTGAAGATTGAACAGGGTACGGAAAGACCAGGCCACGACGGCCGCAGCGTTCATGAGCGCCGGAGAATCCCAGGCGAGTTCGGGAGCGACACGGCGGAGGGCGCGGGAGGCGCAGACGGCAGGTGAGCCGATTGCGTACGCCGCTAGTGTTCCAGCGAGTTCGCCACCGCCTGGCTGCCTGCGAAGACGCACTTGCCCCTGATAGGCGGCCGCAAACATCTCGCAGTGTTTGCCGAATCCGGTGTCGGTGTCCTCGGCGACCAGCTGCGGCCAGTCGCGGCTGATCCAGCGGTCGAGCTGGGAGCCCTCCTCGCCGTCCAAGTGCGCAATACCAGCCCAAAACCACGTGGCGTCCGAGGGGCCAGATCCGTCTCGCGCGGGCAGTTTGCGTGACAACTCGTCACTCGCAATTCGTTCGAGGTCTTCCAATCTGACGGTTCCGCCGACTTCACGAGCGACCTCGAGCGGGTCGACTGCTGCCGCAAGCGTCGGCGACGGATACATGAGGCCGATTGAGGTCATGCCGGTGAGTCGGCCATCGGACTCGGCAAAGTTGAGGAGCTGTCCGCGATCGGTCGTTGCTTTGCTGTAGGCGACGTCGTGTTCGGCCCAGGTCATGAGACGCTCGGCGTCGTACGAGAGCAGCGCCGAGACCGCGTCCGGCACGACGTTCCACGACGAGAACACCAGCGTCTTGGTTGCACCCTGCAGGTCAGCCCACTCCTCGCGCGGTGTCACATAGGGCAACGACGGCGGCATCCACAGAAGCTTCCATAGCCCCCTGCCGATCGTGTCATCGCGGAGCTTCCGCAGCCGAGCATTGCGTGGTTCGACTGGCCTCCAATCCTCCATGAAGTCGCCCGGCAGGAGCGCGGCGCCGGCGCCCTCGAGCGCTTGTACTACCTCGGGATTTCCAGCTACGAGCGCGTTTTCGACGTTCTCCTTGAGCTTGTAACCCTTCATGAAATTGAGCAGGTACGGCGCCGACTTCCAGTACTCGATTGTATCGCGCGCGCCCACAGCCTGAGCGACCTGGTCGATGAAGCGAGCCTGCGTCAGGTCGTCGAGCTGAAGCTCGGCGGGTGTATCCCGATCGACCATCATCGCGTCGCGCTCCTGGGTAAAATCGACCCGCTCGGTTCGCACCATCACCCTATGGAGCGTGTCGGTGAGCGCCTTTGTCGCGCCGCCTGCTCCATCGGCCGAAAGCATCGCTCGCTTTCGCTCGCCCAGCTTCAGGCGAACTTGCTCGACCTGCCCGGCCTCGTCGCCGAACAAGAATTCCAGCGTCTTCATGAAATCTTCGTGGTGGTCCTCTTCTTCGTCGTCACCTCGCAAGGTCAGCATTTTGTAGGGCGTCGCGCTCAAGAGCAGGGTTCGCGCGCCTTCGTAGGTCATCAGGTCCCGTGCAATTTCGGCGACATCGTCGTCTCCGTGAAGCAACTCACGAAATCGTTGAAACTCGTCGAGAATGATGAGGTCGGGTTCGAGCGCCCGAACGGAAACGCGAGCAAGAGTGCGTCGAAGCTTTCCGATAATTCGATACCGCTGCCGGTTTGCAGGGTAACGATCCTTGGCGTACGCGTAGTGATGAGCGATTTGCGAGAGTTGCTCCAAGAGTTCGTGATCTTCGCCCACTTCGTTGCGGAATCTTCGCGCCAGACTCTCGTTGTATTCCATCGGATGCGAAAACCAGCGACGCCAACGATCCCTGCTTGTCACCCTCGCCTGTAGCAGGTTCATCAGCGTGATTTTGGTCAGGCCAAGCTCATGCAGCATCGGCTCGAGCATTTGGCCGATCAAGATTCGCTCAGGGGCCATACCTTCATTCGACTTCATGTCGAAACTCGTTCCCGGAGTCAGAGCGACGAAGTTGACACGATTTTGAGTAAGTCGCTTAAGGGTTTTTGGAAGAAGCGTGAGCCGGCTGGAGAGCGAAACCTCGTCGGTGCCGAGCACGTTCAACCGATTGATGTTCTGCCGGGCAATGGCCATGTTCGAGCAGATGTAGACGACATCGATGCGCTCGATTCCTCGCCGGTCGAGTTCCATGATGGTCTTCGCGATCAGACCTCGCGCAATCATGGTCTTGCCCAGGCCGACCTCATCGGCCACGAGAAAGCGCGGGGACGCGTTTTCACCGTACATGCGAGAGAACACGAAGTTGACCGTGTCGCGCTGGAACGTCTTGAGCCGCGACATCACCAGGCGTTCGTCGTCGGCCGTGAATCCAAGATCATCCATGCCTGTCCTCCTTCAGCGCGCTCTCGAAGACAGCCCACGTGTCGCTGAATTCCTGGGGGATGATGTCGTCCGCATCGGGTGATTTTCGGATGCGCTCGATGCGTCGCCCGATGAGTTCGAGGCGCTCAGGATTGCGGCTGTAGGCTCGTACGAGCTCTTCGAGTATCGGGGTTTCGAACGCCGACCCGGCGGCCCCGTTACCTGCTCCTGACGCCTCGCGCTGCTCGAGTTCCTCAAGGAAGGACTCCGGGTCATCGGGGTCATGCAGCAGCAGGCGGACGTATCGCATGAACGCCCCGCGGTCGCTCACGATCGACGTGACGATGGCAGCGTTGCGTGAGTCGGGGAGCTCGCACGGCAGGTTCACCACGCAGCGGACCGAGCCAAAATCGTTGGTAAGGCGAAAGGCGATGAACGTCGTAACGCTACCGAGCGGCAACGGCTTGAGCCTGACGCTCGACCCTTCGCACAGCTCGCAGGCATCCACTGCATACGCCGTTTCGCTCGCCGTGATGGGCCATGCTGTGATGTGGTCGATGCTCTCCAGTTCGACGCTTCCGGACGGCACAATCTCCATTTGCCAGTCCCGCCCGGGGTCGTCTGCAGCGGACGCAGGACTGCAGACGAGTTCAAGTGGGAGCTTGGTCAACGCGAGCCGTGCGCGATTCAGATATCGTTCTTCGTCCTTTTCGGCGGGCAACTCCGGGGCTTCTTCCGGATCGACCTCCATGAGCATGGAGCCGAGCGCATCGGGGCCGAGCGTCGCATCGATTGAGCCGAATGAACCAATGGGACCGCTGAGCTCGACCAAAAACTCGCAATTGATGCCGTTTAGGAGCGCCGCGTTGGTGGCGTTGGCTGAACCTGCCGCGATGTGAAACTGGTCGCCCTTCTCCCAGAGGTAGGCTTTGGCGTGTAGACCGTAGCCTGCGACATCGCGCGCATCGTCTGGAGTCGCGTCTTCGCCGGAGTCCTCGGCCGCATCGTGCAGAACCTTCACCACATCGAATCCGTGTTCGCGTCGCCTCAGGTATGGGAGTTCGTCTTCGCGCGTGACCAATACGGGAGCGGAGGCAGCGCGTTTGGACGCGTTGAAGAGTGCTTCTGCGCGAACGAATGGGGAGATGATTGCGAGCTTGTCCGAGGTCGGGGGTAGCCAGTGCGTTCCGGGCACAAGGGGATGGAACTGCAGCGAGGTCGCGCCGTCCGGTAGCTCCCACCGGGCTTTGCGGACGTCATCGAGCAGGTCCAGTACGCGGGCGGCCCGCTCGCGGTCGGACGGGCGAACGGAGAACTCGGGGAGCTTTGCCAACCAGTCAGCCAAGGGGGCGTTCATAGGGTCGTCCGCTTGGCCGACGGTGGCGTCGAGCGTCACCGCGATGTCCCAGGTCCGAGCGGCGGTCAGGTTCTTGCTCATGACGAGTAGGCGCAGGCGGGTCGGTCCCTTGGGCGATGCAAATCGGAGCACCCAGACCTTGGGGTGAAAGGAGCCGGCGGGGGTTCCCGCTTCGACTACGCAGTCCTCGAGCAGGCCGTAGAGCCGGAAGTGCGACCCCGAAGTCGTGATGTGACCTGCCTGCGCAAACACCACCAATCGCGATGCGATTCGCTCGATCGATTCCAAAAGCTCGAGGCCGTCGTCCTCGCCGCCTTCGGAGGCGAGCGCGAGGAAGAGAGGCACGCGGAGCAACATGGTCAGATCCAGCCCGTAGGTGGTTCCGACACCGTGTTCGAACGCATAGCCATCGGGAGCGATGAGCGCGCTGGAGAGGAGTTGACGGTCGTCAGGAGACAGCACTGTCGCCTCCTTCAGTAAGGCCACCGGTCAAGTCCGAGAGCATCTGAGTTACGGTCGAACGCCAGCGGTAATCGAGCAGTGTTGGCTGTACGTCACCATTCCACTGCGAAAGCCGGGACCGACTTCGGAACCGCGAGCGGTTGCCCTTTTTGTGGACCTCGCGGTTTCGAATGAGCTGGCGGGCTGGCTCTGAGTCTTGGATTCGACCGCCCGACGCCTTCACGGCGAGGTGCCATTCGGTGACGAAGCCACGGGTGAGCGTGTCCAGGTTGAAGCCTGCGGGAGCGAGCGCATCCCACATGTCGCCCAGGTCCCACCGATGCGGCAGGTCGTCGTATCGTTCGCGCCACTCGCGTATATGTTGGCGCTGGATGTCTGTCCATTCGGCGTGTTCGAGCTCTTCGGCGAGCATGAGATTGTACAGGGCGTTGGCGCCTTCGTTGTATGTGGCGAACGTGCGCGAGTGATGCACGAGTCTCCGGACGTCTGCGGGCCAGTCGTTTGCGTCGGGGTGCTGCCAGATTCGAGAGACGTCGACTGGAGGTTCGTCGTGCATCATGAGGAGATGAAGGAGCGAGCCATTCTGATGGGTCGCGACTCGGTTCCGCACGAAGTCTGCTTCTTCGCGAGTGAGGTCCAAACCGAGCTGTGCTGGAAAGTCGTCGGGGGCCTTCGGGAAGTGTCTCCAAGCGGAATTCGCATCTGATTCGTCCCACCAGAACAGATCGAACTTTCGGTGGTACTCCGCTCTCGACATAGACCGGACCAGCCCCCACGAAACAAGGCCGGACCAATAGATTGCACTTGGCAACACCTTCAGGCTTCGGCCGGACACACGCCCGAAAACACCACGCTTCTCGCCCCCGTCGAGAATGACCCCGATCAGATCACGTTCGAGTTCCGCCACCCTTTTCGCAACCTCTTTCGCCGGTACCCTTGTGGCCTCCATTCGGCGATAGATCCAGCCGGCGATGAGAAAGTAGCGGAGGCGTGTTTGGATGGTACTCGTGCCGGGGAAAAGTAGATTCGCGAAAGAATCTCGAACGTTCCCGATACCAAGTTCGTCCAGGGTTCCGGTTTCTTCGAAAAGCTTGAGTAGCTGGTTCATTCGGTCGTTTTGTCGACTGTCGAAATCAACCCACGAGATGGATGACATCACTCCCTCCCCACCACCTTCAACTTCTCATCCTCCCGCCTCAACGCCCCCTCCCCCACCATCCGG
>CAYLMO010000169.1:0-3395 GCA_964384605.1 uncultured Bradymonadales bacterium
CTCGTACTGGCCGGTCCCTGACCGTTTGAGCAGGCGGAGAACGTAGCCAGCCTGTCCGGAGCAGCGCCCCACGCTGTCGAGCGTGCCGTTCGCGGTCAGCTCCACCTCGCAGCTCGAACCGCGATATTCGAAGGTGAGACGGTCTGAGGTCAGGTCGCCCGTGACCGTCACGAGCTGTCCGTTGAACTCGTACGATACGCTCACGGTGTACGCCGCGGATTGGGCGTAGGCCGAACGGATGAATGGAAGCCCGACGTTCGATGCCGACTCCACGCTCACCGCAATCTCGAGCGCGCTCACGGTGCCGTCGCCGGTAGCCACCCCCACATACGAGCCGACGATCGGGTCGTCGCTCGAGTTGTTCCCACTGTTCCCCGATCCGCTATCCGACGAGCACCCCAAAACACTCGCCGCAAACAACAGAACCCCCAACTTTCGCAACATGCTAAATCCCTCGATTGGTGACCGAAGTACCTAGCATGCCACAAGAATTTGGCTTGGGCGAGTTGAGGTTTGGACTACTTCACCGGCTTACCGTCCGCGTCAATCACGACCACTTCGCCCAGCTGCAGCGCTTCGATCCCAGCGCGAACCTTCGCCAGGTCACCCACCACGATCCACGTCATCTGCCCCGGCTTGATGGCCGCCTTCGCTGCCTCCGCGACGGTCTCCGGCGTCGCCGCCATCACCTTCTCGGAGTACGTGTCGTAGTAGTCGTCCGGCAGCCCGAAGAGCACGATCTCAGCCACGCTGCCGAGCAAGCGATCCGTCGTCTCGTTCGCACCCGGGAGCTTGCGCACTTTGTTCTGCTGAATGCGCCCCAGCTCCTCCGCCGTCGGCGGACGCGTCGTCAGGTACTCCTCGATCTCGCGCTTCATTTCGGCGATCGACTCCGACGTCTTGTCCGACTGCACGTTCGCATACGCTCCAAACGCCTGCTTGCCCTGCGTCTCGTAGATGAACGAACGCGCACCGTACGACCAGTGCTTGTCTTCGCGCAGGTTCATGTTGATGCGCGACGTGAACGAACCGCCGATGATCGTGTTCATCAGATCGACCTGGATGGCGTCGACCTTTTCGCGCTCATCGAACACGTTGCCAGCCACGATGAGCGACTGCTCCGCGTTCGGCTTGTCGACCAGGAACACGCGCACTTTGTCGCGCTTCGGCACCGGGAAGCCTTCGGCCTGCTCGCCCGCAGCCTCACCTTTCAGGCCGCCGAAACGTTCCTCGAGGAGCGGTTTGATCGTCTCCATCTTCGTGTCGCCCACGATGAGGATACGCAGGTTCTCAGGGTTCATGCGCTCCTTGTGGAACGCGACCAACTGGTCTCGCGTGAGCGACTGAACCGTCTCCGACGTGCCCGAGCCCGTGAGCGGAATTCCGTACGGGTGCCGCTGGCCAAACAGGAGCGGGCCAAGCAGACGAAGCGCCGTGTCGAACGGCTGCGTCTTCTCGCGGTCAATGCCGGCGAGCAACTGCTTGCGACGACGTTCGAGCTCCTCGTCGGCAAACGCCGGGCTCTTCACGACCTCCGCCCACAGGTCGAGCGACGGCTCGAGCGTGGTCGTCAGCGTCGTCAGGAACACCGACACCGTGTCGAGGTTCGACGACGCGCTGAGCGATGCGCCGAGCTTCTCGAGCTCGGCAGCAAGCTCGAGTGAACTCATCGACTCGGTGCCTTCGTCGAGCACGTCCATCGCGAGCTTCGCGCGGCCAAGCGTCGTGACCGTGTCGCTCGAATGACCGCCGTTCGCGACAAGTCTGAAGCGAACCACCGGCACGTCGTGACGCTCGGCGAATACCACTTCGATTCCGTTTGAGAGCTTGTCGCGCTGCAGGTCGGGGAGGTCGAGCTTCGGTGCTCCATCAATCTTCGGAAGCCCCGAACGGTCGGCGAGCGACTCGGCGTTCGCCGGCTTGTAGTCTGGGTCTGGGAGGATTCGAAGCACGAACTTTCCGTCGTGAATCCAGCGCTCGGTCGCCGCGCGAACCTGCTCCGGCGACGCTTCCTTCGTGACCTTCAGCAGGCGCTTGTACGCGCCCGCATCGTCCAAGAACACCTGGTTCTCGGCGAGCAGGCTGGCCTTGCCGCCGAAGCCGCCCACCTTTTCGAGACCCATCACGAGGTCGCTGAAGTAGTTCATCTTCAGTCGCCCGAGCTCTTCCGGACGCGGCCCCTCGGCGATGAACTTCTCGATCTCCTCGGCGATCGCAGCCTCGACCTTCTCCAACGAAACGCCGGGTCGGGCGTCTGCAACCACATAGAACTGCGACGCAATCTCACCGTCGCTGAACCACACGTAGACGTTGGTCGCGAGCTCGTCCTGGTACACGAGACGCTTGTAGAGCCGGGAGTTCTTGCCGGTGCCCAACAGCCCCGCGGCTAGCCGCAGATGCTCCGTCACTTCTTCGCCGTACGGCGGAACGTTCCAGACGTAGAACGCGCGCTCTTGCGGCACGCGATCGTACATCGTCATCTCGCGCGTATCGTCGAGCTCCGAAATCCACGCACCGCGCTTCGGCACGGCGGGACCCGCCGGGATGTGTCCGAAGTACTCGTTCATCTTCTTCTTCGCCGTCGCGACGTCGATGTCGCCGGCCAGCACGACGACCGCGTTGGCGGCGCCGTAGTACTCCTTGAACCACTCTTTCACGTCGTCGAGCGACGCCGCGTTGAGGTCGTCCATGCTGCCGATGACCGACCAGCTGTAGGGGTGTCCGTCGGGGAACGTGTTGGGCGGAATGACCTCCCACGCCTTGCCGTACGGGCGGTTTTGACCCTGGCGCTTCTCGTTCTGAACCACACCGCGCTGCTCGTCCAAACGCTCTTGCGAAATGGCGCCCTGGAAGTGCCCCATTCGGTCCGATTCCATCCACAGCGCCACGTCGAGCGCGTTGGTCGGCACGGTCTGGAAGTAGTTCGTGCGGTCGCGGTTCGTCGTACCGTTCATGTCGGTCGCGCCCGCGTCTTCGAGCGGCTCGAAAAACTCCCCTTGGAAGTTCTCGGAGCCCTGGAACATGAGGTGTTCGAACAGGTGCGCGAACCCGGTCTTGCCGATGCGCTCGTCCTTGGAGCCGACGTGGTACCAGATATGGACGCCGACGACGGGTACCTTGCGGTCTTCGTGCACCACGACCGTAAGGCCGTTTTCGAGTTTGAAGGTCTCGAACGGGACGTCGACTTCGGGCAGCTCAGGATAGGCGGCCGAGTCGTCGATGGACGTTTTGTGCTCGACCGGTGGCGCCGGATCGTCTCCGCGTTTGTCGGCGCCGGAGCAGGCGGTGATACCAAGAGCGAGCAGGAGGGCTAGGTGCTTCGAAATCATCGGGTTCTCTCGTCGGGTCAAAGTCCGGGCGAGGTTGTAACCCGTGGGGTTGGGGGGTGCAATGGC
>CAYLMO010000169.1:3495-5873 GCA_964384605.1 uncultured Bradymonadales bacterium
CAGAAACCAGGGAGCTAGCAATCCCCCGGACACGTCTCCGCCTCACCCGCATCACAGTGATAATCACCGCAGAATACCGGCGCCTCGCCACAGTCTTGCGGACAGAGCCGCGAAGTCTCGAGGTTCTCGTTGCACCGACCGTCGCCGCATCGTTCGACGTCTGCTGCACACCGCGCCCCTGGCGGGCACTCCGGATTGCAGAAGCCCCAGCAGTCGGGGTCATCGCAGCCGGCGAGACCGTCGTTGTCGCCGTCGAGCGCGGTGAAGCACGCCTCGCGCATTGACCCGAAGCCGAACTCCCAGACGTCTGTGCCATCAAAGACGAGCGTTCGGCGATGCAGCGCGTGGTACTCCGACACCGGGGTCGCCGCGAGCGGCCCGGTGAGGTCCAGAGGGGTCCAGTTGTCGCCCACAAGCTCATGGATCGTGTCGGTTATCGATATTTCCTCTAGTCCGCCGAAACTGAAGATTGTCCCGCGCTGCGGGTCGTACGTAACCGCATTCAGGATGCGATCGATCGAGGCATTTCTCGGCAGCTCGGTCCAATCCACACCGTCGAACGACCACAGGTCCCCGAGCGAGGTACAGCAAGTAACGTCCGTCCTACCGTACCCTCCCTCCAGCACGATTCGCGCTCCCGCGATGTCCCAGATCGCGTTCGACAACCAGCGGTCACTCGGTCGTTCCGTTACGTCAATGGTCTCCCACTCGGTACCTGTCCACGCCTGCGTCTCGCTCAAAAACGGCGGCGGCTCTGGCCCGCCAGGCCCGCCGCCGTAGAAGTAGAATCCGTCTTTCCCTCCAAATCGTACGACGGCCTGAAGACCTGGACTCCACGCCGCGGCGTGGAACGTCTGTGCGTCTCCGCCCTCCACCGCGAGGGTCCAGCTCTCACCGTCCCATCGATAGGTGTCGGCGGCGATGAACAGCACCTCCTTTCGGTTCGCGTCGTAGGCCAGCGCCGGCGTCAACGCCTCGGGGGAAGGCGGCCCACTTTCCCACCCGTCCATCCCGTACAACCCCGTCGCGACGGCCAATGGCTCTTCGTTTTGTGGGAGGACGCCGCCGTTCCCAACGCCGCCCCCGGCAAAGATGATGTTCCCGCGCAGGGCATCGTAGATCGCGCCCCGGTAGTCAGGCATCGGCGGTGGTTCGGCGACCGTGGCGATCGAGGAAGTGAAGGCCGTTCCATTCCAGTGAACGTCATTCGACGGCCACTCCAGCTCGGTGGCCACCCATTCGTCCCCCTCGAGCGCCCAGATGGTGTTTTCGCCCAAAAACAACAACTGGTTGGTCTCCGGGTCCCATCGCAAGAAGCTGCCATTTTCGGGAAGGGGCCCGAGCTTTCTCCATGTCGTTCCGTCGAACGCCCATGTCTCCCTGACGACGCCCGTGAAGGCCTGAACCCCGGACATGATCATCTCGTCTCGGATCGGATGATAAGCGAGAAAGCCTTGTGTCCCGTCAGGCGTGTTCGTCGTGTCGACTTCCGTCCAGTTTTCGCCGTCCCATTCCCAGACGTCATCGTAGTAGACCTCGTCGATGCCTTGGGTGGCGTTGCCAAAGAACCCACCGTACATCACGGTCTTTCCGAGCTTCGGGTTGTACACGATCCGAATGGGAACGCGGGTGGGTGGCATGGTCTCGGGCTCGACCGTGATCCAGCGACCACCGTCCCAAATCACCGTCGCGGAACGATCTTCGACAAGCGAAGACGCGTAGCAAACGATGGTTCCATTCGCGACGTGGTTGGCGCAATGGGCGACCTGAAAGCCGTCGGCCGGGCGCCTCGTCGTCATCAACCGCCAGCCACGAGCGTCCAAGATCCACGTCCCCGAGGCCACCGAGACAAGCAGTTGGCCCCGATTGGCATCCCAGATTTCTACGCCCATCGTCCCTAACTCGGGCGGTCTCGAGACGAACTCCAGCTGCCGCATGAACGGTTCTTCTTCGGTGCACGTCGACGAACACCCGTCGTTCGAGAGCGCATCGCCGTCGTCGCACTCCTCGCCAATGAAATCGTCGAGGATGCCGTCGCCGCACTTGGGCACCGAGCAGTCGGTGCGGCAGTCGTCTTCGTTGGAGTCGTTGCCGTCGTCGCATGGCTCGAAGAGGTACGCGTCGACGATTCCGTCGCCGCACACTGGTTCGGTGCAGTCGTTGCGGCAGGCATCGTCGTCGATGTCGTTGCCGTCGTCGCACGTCTCACCCGGATCAGTGACGCCGTCGCCGCAAACCGGCCCGCCCGCGTCGGCCCCTGCATCAATGCATTCTTCGCCGGTGCATTCGGGAGGCGAGGGCTTTTCTTCGTCGCCGCAGGCGATGGCGAAAGCACAGACGAGTAGCGCGATGGCGAGGTTTTTCATCAGGCAGACCTA
>CAYLMO010000170.1:0-5858 GCA_964384605.1 uncultured Bradymonadales bacterium
CGACTATCTGCGCGAAAAGCTGGTGCCGATCGCCCAACCCGCCGCTTCAGCTTGATTCAGTGTCCGTCTGCGGCTCGCACCACCTGGTCGTTCGACGATCTACAGGTCACTTCGTCTGCGACCGGAGAACCTGGAACGCCGCGTCCACGAACGCCTGCGGGTCGTCGGCCGGAGTTCCGTCGCCGTAGTTGAAATGGGTCAGTGAACCGTCTTTCGGCCCCCACCCGCCGAGCACCGTCGGCTTCAGGATCGACTTTTCGAGGGTGAAATAGTGAACGCCGTTGAGATCGATGACCAGGAGCGCAAAGTATGCTCCCGGCGATTCGACCACCGGCGGCATGTCGATGAGGTACGCGCGGCCCTTCATGGGCGTCGGCACCTCTGTGGCCGACGGCAATTCATCTCCGCCGCCAATCCCCTTCCACTGAGCCACCAGCCACGGCGTCAATCCAGACTTGAGCTGCGTCGCCAGAGTCGGGATGTTGGACGCATAGAAGATGGTCGGCAAGATCTGGTGGGCGAACGCGTAGTGACGTCGGTGCGGGTCTTCGATGGGCTCCTCGATGACCTGCAAAAAGATCTCCCCCGCCTCTGAGCCGCTCTGCGAATCAGACTCTTCTTCAGGCACCACGAACGGATGCTCATCGTCAACCGCAGCCTTCTGGGCCGCCGAATCGGACGAAGCGCACGCCGCGAGTGCTAGAGCGAGACAAAGTACGGTGAAGATTCGCATCGATTCCCCCATATGTAAGAATTCGAGCCGATTATACAGCGGTCACGTCCCGAACGCACTCACGGGTCCCGAACCCCCAGAAACCAGAAACCAGAAACCAGAAACACCTAGATGGAAACGACCACGATCTCCGGGTCCACTTCCATCTGCACCAAGTTCTCAATCGCCAGCAGAGTACCGGTCGTCGACGCCGGGCATGTGCCACAGGCGCCCTGGTAGCGGATCAGCAGCTGATTATCGACCAGCCCCTTGATCTCCAGACCACCGCCGTCGCCCTGCAGGAACGGCAGCACCTCGTCTTCGAGGATGTCCCGAATCATCGGGATGCGGAAGTCGTCGAGCCCCACGCCTTCGAACTCGTCGTCCGAGTTCTTCTGCGCCGCCGAGATGAACCCCTCGCCGAGCGAGGCGTCGTCGGGCTCCATCTCGCGGATGGGCTTTGCAATCTCGCGCATCAGCTCGTGCCAGTTGGCATCGCCATCCTGCGTCACCGTGAGCCACTTGTCGGTGTAGTAGAGCGAGATGATGTTCGGAATCGCGAAGATAGCCTTCGCAAGCGGAACATCCTCGGCCTCTTCGGCCGTGTGAAACTCGCCGTGTGTCCCCATTGGAGTCAGGGACTCCTTCAGGATGAACTTCACCGCATTGGGGTTGGGCGTGTATTCGATTTCGGCAATCTTCATGGTGCCTCCTCAGCCCATTCGTCGTGCTCTCCCTCAGTGGTGGCTTGCTCACTGCCCTCGAGGGCGGCGTGCAGCGTGTGCCACGGAAGAACGGCGCACTTCACGCGCTGTGGCAGCTGGTTGACCCCCTCAAAAACCTTGAGGTGGCCGAGCAATTCCCGGTCGCCCTCTTCGAGAGCGTCGGTCATCAGGTGTCGGAAAGCTTCGACGAGCTGGTTTGCCTCATCGACGGTCTTTCCCTTGAGGCGCGACGTCATCATCGACGCCGCCGCCTTCGAAATGGCGCATCCGGAGCCCTCGAACGAGAGCGCCTCGATGACGCCCGAATCGTCCACGCGAGCCCAGACATGGTAGTCGTCGCCGCACAACGGGTTGTTTCCGTGTGCGTCGCAGGTGTGGTCCTCGATCTTCCCGAAGTTTCGCGGGTTCTTGTTATGGTCGAGGATCACCTCTTGGTAGAGGTTGCGCATGTCGTTCATCCGAAGATCTCCTTCACCTCGGAGATCGCCGCGACGAGCGCGTCGACCTCTTCCCGAGTGTTGTAGAACGCGATGGATGCACGAGCCGTGGCCGGCACGCCGAGTCGCTTCATGAGCGGTTGCGTGCAGTGGTGACCGGCTCGAATGGCCACACCGTGGCTGTCCAGGATGGTCCCGACGTCGTGCGGGTGCGCCGAGTCGAAATGCATCGACAGCACGCCCGTCTTCTTCGACGTGTCTTCGGGCCCGAGAATCTTCACGCCGTCGATCGCGCGAATCTTCTCGGTCGCGTAGTCGAGCAGGTCGTGCTCGCGCTGGGCAATCGCGCCCTTGCCGATCGAGTCGAGGTAGTCGATCGCCGCGCCAAACCCCATCACCGCCAAGATTGCCGGCGTTCCCGCTTCGAACTTGTGGGGGATGGTATTGAAGTCGGTCTTCTCCCAGGTGACGGACAGAATCATGTCGCCGCCGCCCATGAACGGGTTCATCTTCTCGAGCAGTTCCGCCCTGCCCCACAGCACGCCGATACCGGTCGGCCCGCACATCTTGTGGGCCGAGAACGCGTAGAAATCGACGCCAAGGTCCTGCACGTCGATGTCCATGTGAAGCACGGCCTGGCAGCCGTCGACGAGCACGGGGATGTCGTCACGAACGCCTTTCACGATGCTCGCGACGCGCTTCACGTCGTTGATCGTGCCGAGCGCGTTGGACACGTGGATGCACCCCACGAGCCTGGTGTTCTCGTCAATGAGCCCGGCGATGGCGTCGTAGTCAAGCGTCCCGTCGTCGAGCATCGGAATCACTCGAAGTTCCACACCCTTCTCTGCCCGCAGCATCTGCCACGGGACGATATTCGCGTGGTGCTCCATGGCCGTGACGACCACGTTGTCGCCGGCTTCGAAGAACTTCCGGCCGAGGCCGTTCATCACGAGATTGATGCCTTCGGTCGCGCCGCGCACAAAGATGCACTCGCGCTCATCCGGTGCGTTCAGAAACGCCTGAACTTTGCGCCGGACCTCTTCGAAGGCGTCGGTCGACCGTTGGCTGAGCGCATGCACCCCGCGATGAATGTTCGCGTGGTCGTGCTCTTGGTGGGCGACCATGCGCGCCACCACCGACTTGGGCAGCTGCGTCGACGCAGCCGAGTCGAGGTAGGCGAGCTTCTTGCCGCCGACCGATTGGTCGAGGACCGGGAAGTCGGCGCGAACCGCAGCCCAGTCGACGTCGTGTGAGCGTTCTTCGGCAGCAGACATCATCGCCCCTGCGTACGGTTGAAGGTCTCTTCGATGAGCGCGTCTCGCACCGAGCCGACCGTCACGCCCTCCACCACTTCCGCGGCGAATGCGTAGGTCAGAATCGCGCGAGCCTCGTCGGCGGGGACGCCGCGCGACTGCAGGTAGAACTGCTGCTCGTCGTCGAGCTGGCCGATCGTGGCGCCGTGCGAGCACTCCACATCGTCGGCGAAAATCTCGAGCTGTGGCTTCGTGTCGACACGGGCGCTGTTGCTCAGCAGCAAGTTGCGGTTGAGCTGGTAGGCGCTGATCTTCTGGGCGTCTTCACGCACGAAGATTTTGCCGTTGAACACGCCGTGGCTCTTGCCGTCGGCGACGACCTTGTGGAGCTGGTGCGAGTTGCAGTGCGGCTTGCCGTTGTCCATCACCGAGTGGGTGTCGGACTCCTGGTCGTTCTGAAGCACCGCGAGCCCGTCGATTCGCGCCCATGCACCCTCGCCTTCGGCTCGGATGTAGAGGTCGTTGCGCGAGAGTCGGGCACCGAACGTGAACGAACGCGAGTCGTAGTGCCCGTTCTGGGCAATCGCGACGCCGAGGCGCGAGATGTGGCTCGCGCCTTCGTGCTCGAGTTGCACCCGCAGGTGCGACACGTTGGCGTCTTGCGCCACGTAGACTTCGGTCACCGCGTTGGTGAAGTAGGCGCCATCCGCATCGCCGCGCCATTCTTCGACGAACGAGAACTTGGAGCCTCGGCCCGCGATCACCAGAACGCGCGGATGTGCGGCAACTTCGGTCTCGCCGTCGACCACGTGCAGCAGGTGAATGGGTTGTTCGACGAGCGTATCTGGCGGGACGACCACGCACACGACGTCGGCCATCGAGGCCGTGTTCAGCGTGCGGAAAAGGTCGTCGCCGTAGTAGTCGGTCGCGCGTCCGAGGTTGTCCTGGACGGCACCGAGCATCTCGGCTGGAAGGTCGTCGAGTCCGCCCACATAGGCGCCTTTTGCAAGCGCCGAGACGTCGGAACGGGCGGCGTCGACGAATCCATTCGTCACGACTAACCGCGCGCCATTCGACTCTTCGAACGAAGCGTCTGCGACCAGGTCTGCGCCGGCATCCGCCACGAGCGAAGCGTGAGAGAGACGGCGCTGCGTCAGCGGCTTGAGCCGCATGAAGCGCCACTCTTCGTCTTTGCGCCCGGGAACAGCGATCTCGCCGAGCCGGCCGAACGCGCTCTCGCGCCGCTCCACCAGCCACTCGGCCTTCGCGTCGGCCCGGTCACTCTTGATGAGGTGCCCGAGAAACGGGTCAATTTCGGTGGTAGTCATGCTCATGCTGCCGACCCCTCGACTTCTTCGATAATCCAGTCGTAGCCTTGGTCCTCGAGCTGAAGCGCGAGCTCTTTTCCGCCCGACTTCACGATGCGTCCGTCCCACATCACGTGGACGAAATCTGGCTCCACGTAGTTCAGCAGGCGCTGGTAGTGCGTGACCATGACGACCGCGTTGTCTTCGCCGGCGAGCGTGTTGATGCCGCCGGCGACGGTGCGAAGAGCGTCGATGTCGAGGCCCGAGTCGGTCTCGTCGAGGAGCGCGAGCTTCGGCTCCAAAACGGCCATCTGCAGAATCTCGTTTCGCTTCTTTTCGCCGCCCGAGAAGCCGACGTTCACGTTGCGGTCGAGATACTTGGTCGCCATGTCGACGATCTTGATCTTCTCGCGAATGAGGTCGTCGAACTCGAGCGGGTCGAGCTCGTCCAGGCCGTCGTGCTTGCGCTTCGCGTTGTAGGCGGTGCGCAGGAACGACGCGTTCGAGACGCCCGGAATCTCCACCGGGTACTGGAACGCCAGGAAGATGCCGGCAAGTGCTCGCTCATCGGGCTCGAGCTCGAGGATGTCTTCACCCTCGAACGCAATGCTTCCGGCCGAAACTTCGTAGGCCGGATGCCCGGCGATGACTTTCGCAAACGTCGACTTGCCCGAGCCGTTCGGCCCCATGATCGCGTGGATTTCACCCGCGTTCACTTCGAAGTCGAGTCCTTTGAGAATCGGCGCGCCCGAAGCGCTCGCTTTCAATCCTTCAACTTTCAACATGGTCATTCTCTTGTGTTCAAAAAATGGTGGTGAGCGACGGTCGGAGGTTTAGCCGACCGAGCCTTCGAGCTTGATTCCGAGAAGCTTCTGGGCCTCCACGGCGAACTCCATCGGGAGCTCGCGGAAGACGTCTTTGCAGAAGCCGTTGATGATCATCGAGATGGCGTCCTCTTCATCGATCCCGCGCTGCAGGAAGTAGAAGAGCTGGTCTTCGCCAATGCGCGAGGTGGTCGCCTCGTGCTCGACCTGCGCGGTCGGATTCTGCACGTCGATGTACGGGAACGTGTGCGCGCCGCACTTGTCACCGATGAGCATCGAGTCGCACTCCGAGTAGTTTCGGGCGCCGTCGGCGTTCTTGGTCATCTTCACGAGGCCGCGGTAGCTATTCTGCGACTGGCCTGCGCTGATGCCCTTCGAGATGATCGTCGACCGAGTGTTCTTGCCGATGTGGATCATCTTGGTGCCCGTATCGGCCTGCTGATGATTGTTCGTCAGCGCCACCGAGTAGAACTCGCCGATCGAGTTGTCGCCTTTGAGCAGGCAGCTCGGGTACTTCCACGTGATCGCCGACCCGGTCTCGACCTGGGTCCACGAAATCTTCGAGTTGCGGCCTTCGCATGCGCCGCGCTTGGTCACGAA
>CAYLMO010000171.1:0-5697 GCA_964384605.1 uncultured Bradymonadales bacterium
TCGGCGCGAACCCTCATCCGGGGACCGACTCTCAGCTGAGCCGCTCGACGCCCTGAACCCCCTCGAGCAGACTCGGATCCAACTCCGCGCCCGGTTCAGCATGCAGCACCGAGATATCACCCGTCGCCTCGAACACGACCGCGTGAACCTGCTCGTACGACATCACATTCGCCTCACGAAGCTTCGCCCGCAGGTCGGCCTGCGTGACCTTCGCCAGCCGCAAGTTGTCCTGCAGAATCGTGGGGCCGGCCATCAACAGCAGCGGCTGGTTGTCGACGGCGGTCGCGACCGGGCCCCAGCGTTCGCGGGCGGCGGCGAGTCCGATCTGGAGGATGTAGAGGGTCGTGAGGGCCGCGAGCGCCTGCAACAGCGCTGGTTCCTTGGTGACCACGGAGCTGGCCAAGACCGAGCCGATGGCGACTGTTACGGCGAAGTCGAAGCTCGACATCTTGGAGAAGCTGCGAAGCCCGCCGAGGCGAGTCAGGACGATGAGCCCTACGTACATTGCGGCGCTCGTTGCGGCGACGTAGCCAATGTTTGCCCACGATGTCACGATCCATTCACTCATTGAAGCTGCTCCCGCCTTAGATTCGGTGTGACCGGAGAGTCGCCACGAATCTGGTGATTGCAACGATGGTGGTGGAACCGGCCCGAGCTTCTGGCGTCAATCGCTGATCGGCTTCAGCCACACGACATCGCCTGACCCCTGCCCGATCAGAAGCCCGCCATCACGTGTGGCCCGGACCGCCTTCGCGACTCCTCCAATGTCGAGGGTCTCGAGAAGCTCCAAGGTCTCGACGTCGTACACCTCGACCTTGCGGCCATCGGCGTTGAACAACCGAGTTCTGCTTGCGGCGAGCAGCTTTGGCCACCCGTCGACCTTGGCGACGGTCAACACCTCGCCACTCGTCGCGTCGACGGCGACGAGTGAATCGTTGCGTCGCCCGACGAAGATGCGGTCGCCAAGTGCCGCGATTTCCCACACGCTGCCGAAGCCGCTCACCTCGGGAAGTTGGCACACCATCAGCGCCTTGCGCGTGTCTGGGTCCCATACCGAGACGCGCTCTTCATCCCACCCGACGACCGCGATTCGGTCGCCGTCGAGGATGTCGCAGTGCAACCTTGCGTGCTCGATGGGGCCGGATTCTCCGAGCAGTTCGCCGGTCGTCCTGTCGAGCCACAACAGTTGATTGTACGCAACACTGATGAGGGCATCTTTCGTGAGGTGAAGCTGATAGCTCACCGGGTGTTTGGCCTCCCAGACGACCTCGTCGTCGAGGGTGCGGCAGGCGACGTACTCGTCGCCGATCATGAAGATGTGGTCGCCTTCGATGACAGCGTCGAACAACCGGCCGGGTGCCATATATCGGGCGATCGGTTGGCCCTGGCGGTCCCAGCGAATTGCGGACTTGTCGTTGCTCGCGGTCACGATCTCGTCGCCGCACTCGCGTACGGAGCGAATCTCGTCGCTGTGCTCGATGTTCTCGGCCTCGACCGGGCGTCCATCGGGGTGCCAGCGAGCGATGATCTTGGCCTTTCCGCCGGCGGCGAACTCCCCGCTCGCGGGGTGAACGTCCAACGCGAACGTGGATTCGTGGTGGCCGTCGAGCCAACGGACCTCGCCGTCGAAGTCGATGAAGTGAAGACCGGGTTCGTCCCCTTCCCACGACGCAGCGACGAGACCGTCACCGGCACGACGAATGCGGGCGACGGCGGCGCACTTGATCGCTTCCTTCGCTTTGCCGACCAGCTTGGTCGTGAAGACGTGGATCTTCGAGCCGGCGGTTCCGACGTAGATCCGGTCGCGTTCTCGGTCGACGCGTACCTCGGCGACCTTGCTGACCTTCTTTTCGGTCAGTTCGTTCGCCTTTGCATCGATGAGGCGAACCGCCTTGTCGGTGCCGATGACGACGGTGTCGTCGTCGACCCAGTCGACGGTGTTCACGTCGTGCGGGTCGCTCCACTTGGCAGTGCATTTACCGGTTTCGACGTTCCACAACCTCAAGGTCTGGTCGTCGGAGACGCTGGCGAGGCGTGTGCCGTCGGGGGAGAACTTGACCTTGCGCACGCCGTTCGGCACGCCGGAGTGTCCCTCGAACTTGCGGATGAGCTCTCCGGTCGACGCATCGATGAGGAAGAGGTGTCCTCCGTGCGCTCCGGCGGCGACGTACGCGTCGTCTGGACTGAAAACTGCGTCGTAGATCCATCCGCCACGCGTCGCCGCAAACACCAGCTGGCAATTGCCCGTCGCGTCGTAGAGCGCGACTCCGCCCTGCCCCGCGACAACCAGTGACTCGCCGGTGGACGACCAGTCCATGCCGTTGATGGGTCCGACGAAGGTCCATGGGTTTTCGATGAACCGAACGACCTCCAGCTTGCTCGCCGCCGCAGCCTCAGCCTCCTTCTCGGCAGCCAGCTCGGCTTCGACCTCTTCCACGTACGGCTCGAGTCGCGGAATCAAGCCATCGTGGTCGTACCGGAACGTGTCGCAGCGGGCGTACATCGGGTTGGAGCCCTTCCACAGCTCGCACAACCGCCGGTCTGCGGCCTCGGTCTTCACCTGAGCGAGGGATCGGATGAGGTAGACGGTCCGCGTGTGCGAGTCGCTCGGGAACTTCTCGGTGTACTCCGGGAACCGGCAATAGAGCTCCGAGAGCGCAACCGCTTCGTCCGACAATTGGTCCGCCACGCCTTCGTCGACAGCTTTTCGGAGCGCGTTGTGCCGGAAGATCGTGTTCGGGTCCTGCATTGCGGCGCGCAGCCCTTCGACGCCCTCTTTCTCCCACGCCGCGTCGGCGGCCGGGCGGTCGAACCACCGCAGCTCCAATTCGATTCCGAGCGTCTTCAGGCCTTCGATCGCCTGCGTGCGGACGCGTGGGTACTCGTGATGCAAGTACGCCCTCAAGCGGTCTTCGGCGAGCTGTTTGTCCGGGTGTGAGGCGAACATCGCGGCGAGCGTCTCGTGCAGCTCGGCGTCGTCGTACTTTTGCTTCTCGACGATGCCGCCCAGTTGCTCGACCAGATCCCAGTCGACCTCCGCGCCCGAGCGCAGGTAGGCCATCTGCTGCATCGCCCGTTCGTAGGCGAAGCTCACGAGCTTGCCCGCCATTTTGGAGAGGTGAGCATCGATGAGCTCTCGAGCCGCCTCGGAGCCGATGTGGGCGAGCGCAAACATCGTCGGCCGCGCGACCGCGGAGTCGAGGTGTTTCGCGACCGCATCGACGGTCGTCGGGTCACCGATCCGGCCAAGCGAAACTAGAACCCGCGGCCTCACCTTGTCGGGACCGTGCTCCAACAAATACAACAAGCCGTCCCGCGCCTCGGTACCGCCGAGCGTCCCGAGGGCTTCTACGACAGCGAGTAGCGCCTTGCTTCGGCCGATTGCCGCAATCGGCCCCTGGTCGCCCCAGTCGAGGCGCTTTGCCGCTGCGACCAACGACGGCACATGCGCCGGGTCACCGACCGCTTCGAGCCCTTTCGCAGCCGCCGCCGGAGCACGCCGGAACTCGTCTTCGTGTTCGAGCCCTTCGAGCAGATGCGGCACCATCCGTTCGGGAGCCACGGCAGCGGCGAGCCCAAGCCGGCGCCACTCGTGTCCGGTCCATCCACTCGGGTCACCCAGCAGCGGCGCGATGACCGCGCCGTGGCCGCGTCGGATAATCTCCCACAGCTCCTCGTCCTCGAAGTCGAAACCTTTGCCATCGCGGCTGCTGCCGCGGTTCTCGATAAAGTCCCATCGGCGTAGCCAGAGCGCGTCCTCGTCGGAGCGCTCGGACAGGTGGTCGATGAGGATTTCGCGTGCTTCGGGGTGCTCGAACTCCCAGAGCGCGGCGCGGACATCGTCGAGCGACGCGTCTTCGACCAGCGCGCTGGCGCGCGCAATCTCGGTATCACGGGCGACATTGGCCGCCGCCTCGGCTGCCTCCTGTTCCGCGGCGCGTTCCGCCGCGCGGTCGGGGTCGAGGTCGAGCGCCATGAATCGGTCGCGCAGCTCGAAGATGTCGGAGATGACCCCGAGTTCCTTGCGGCCGTTCTGGAACTCTCGGATCAGCTTCACGCAGTCGCGGACAATCGGCGAAGCGTGGTCTTCCATCGTGGTCAGCAGTTCGTCGAGCTCGGGCTTGTCGAAGAAGAAGAGTCGCCACAGGTAGTAGAGCGCGGCCGGCACGTCGGTCTTCATCGACGGTCGCGTGCGAACGCGCTCGTAGGAACGACCCGAGTGGAGGTTTTCGTAGAAGACGTCCCTCATCTCCTCGAACTCGCCGATGCCGTTCTGACGCAGCAGGCAGTCCGCCCACACCATCGCGTAGCAGTTGTAGCGGCCGTCGGACACGCCTTCGTATTCGGGTTCGAGGTCCGCCTCGTCGCACATTTCCTGGTAGTGCCAGGTGAGGCTCGCTCGGCCGTCCAAAAGCTGGACCCGCTCCGTCCACTCGTCCTCGTCGACATCCTCTTCGCCGAGGTCGACGTAGCACTTGTTCGCCCACGCGAGCGTGCCGAGAGAATCGGCGAACGCGTGGGTCGGCATCATCTCTTCGTGGTCGAAGAAGATGACCTCGGCGCGGCCCGGATCCTGTCGGTCGGGATGCGCGAAGTAGGAGTCGCCATTTCCGGTGGAGCCCAGATACACCCAGCCGGCGAAGTACTGCATCATCGCCGTTCCGAGGACGTTCTGCTGGTCGAGGAGGACCAACTGCTCGAACAGGTTTCCGTCGTCGGGGTTCGGCAGCCACAGGTCCTGGTCCCAGATTCGCCATTCGCCGAAGTTGCAGAAGCCGAACTGGTGCGAGGAACGCCACTTCAGGAACTGGTCGAGCTCTTCGGGGAAGTCGCAGGCGAAGTACTCGGTGCAGCGGTCTCGATAGTCGCTGGACTCGGCTTCCTGGACGCCCATCGCCTTCCACTCGTCGAGCAGTTCTTCTCGAAAGTAGTCGGCGATCTGGGGATCGGGTTCGAAGCGATGCTCGGGGAACGCGCGCTGCACCCAACCTTCGTCGAGCAGCTGCAGGGCGCGTTCGGTTGCCGCCTGTTTTGCGGCCCCCTCGTCATCGTAGGTGGAAACATCGGTGGTCGATTCTCCATCGACCGTTCCGGTGGTGAACGTTGCCTTCACGCCTTCTACGACGCCGTCCCAAAACTGGGTCGGTTCGTCGAGCGTTTCCAAGTAAATCCGCACGTCGATCTCCTGAGGGTTGGTTGTTGCGCGAAGAATTGCACGAACTTGCAAATCGGTCGACCGCAAGCTTGGTGCGGAATCGCAGGTTCTTATCGTTCAACACCTCGAGATGAGATGCGCATCCTCAGCCGCTAGGTAGCGTCTCGCAGATTCCCGTTTGGTCGTTGTTCATTGCCTGCACGCAGACGTCCCCGGGATTGCGGCAATCGGGATGGTTCGAAGAGCCGAACGGGGCTTCGGTGACGAAGCATAGATCGCGACATCTGACTCGGCTGCCCATGTAGATGACGCAGAGGGAGTTCACCCCGCACAACTCGCCCTGTTGGAGTCCTGCGTCCTCGCAGTAAGCACCCTCGTCGAGCGTCATTGGGGTCTCGCGGCAGGCGTCGAAGTCGAACCCGAAAATCTCGCCGGGAACACAGGACTCGTCCGGTCCGGGACATGCGACCGTCGGGTTCAGCCGGTCGTCGTGATTGAACTCGCACGTCGGTTTGCAGACGCCGAACGCTTGATAAACTTCC
>CAYLMO010000172.1:0-5629 GCA_964384605.1 uncultured Bradymonadales bacterium
CAACCCGGTCCTTGAGCCGGTCGGCCAAACCGGGCGACTCGTCCCGAATCGACTTCAAGGTCTTGGCAGCATCTCCGCAGGCTCGTTTATCGAGCGCGTCCTCGATCTGAACCTGCCACGTGCCGAGCTTTTCGACCCGGCGGCGGAGTTCTCGACGACGCTCCATCCCCTTGTCGGGCAAGTCTTCGTCGGCCAGCCACAGCTCGGTGGCGTCGAGGCTGCGCCTGGCTTCCTCGATGTCGCCGTCTTCGACCATCTCTTCGGCCGCGGCGAGCATACCCAGCACCTGACCGGTCGCGAGCACGGACTCGACACCGCCGTTGGTCGGCGTTTCCGATTCGCCACTGAGCGAAATCACGGCCGCGGTGAGCACGACGACCGCGGCGACGGCGATGCCGGCGATGATCTTGAAACGCTGCCCCTCCGCATCCCGCCCCGTCGTCTCGGAGGTCGGGTGCTCACGCCACATCTCGATCGACTCCAGGTCGGCGGGCGCGACCGTCTCGTCAAACTCTCGGTGGCCGAACTGAGCGATCGTGTCGCCCAACGGATCGGCGGATTCTTCTTCCTCAGCATCGGTCGACTCGGCGAGGTCGCCGAATCGCAGCGTGTGAAGTCGAATCTCGGGGCTGGAGTCGCTGGATGTGACCTTGATACCCACTTTCGCGGTGCTCGACCCGCCAGGCACGTGCAGCTCCTCCAACGCCTCGGCAAGGTCGTCGGCTGACTCGTATCGGGCGGCTGGGTCCTTGTTCAGCAACTTGAGGATCACTGCCTCGAGCCGAGGCGGCACTTCGATGCCCTCGCGTACCTCACTAGGTCGCGGTGGATCCGCGTTGAGCTGCTTGTTGAGCACGACCAGCTTGTTCTTTCCGCGGAACGGAAGCTTCCCGGTGAGCGTGTAGAACAGAATGATGCCGAGCGCGTACAGATCCGACCTGGGGTCTGCCGCGTCGCCTCTCGCCTGCTCCGGCGACATGAACTCGGGCGTACCGAACACGGATCCGGTCTCGGTCGTCGGACCGTTCTCTTCGTCGACGATTTTGGCGATGCCGAAGTCGAGCACCTTCACGGCGTAGCGGCCGCGCGTGGACGGAATCAGCATCAGGTTGTCGGGCTTCAAATCGCGGTGAATCACGCCCTCTTTGTGCGCGGCCGAGAGGACTTCGCAAACCTGGAGCGCAACGCTCATCGATTCGTCGGGCGCGAGGGGACCGACGGCCTTGAGGGTGTCCGTCAGCGACTTCCCTTCGATGAACTCCGTGATGATGTAGAGGGTACCGTCTTCGTGTTGCCCGTAGTCGAGCAGCGTGACCGCATTGGGGTGCACGACGCGGCAGTACGAGCGTGCCTCGTTGAGGAACCGCATCACGATCGACTCGTCGTCTGCGAGCTTGCGGCTCAGAAACTTCACCGCGACTCGCTGGCCAAGCTTCTCGTTGATCCCCTTGTAGACGACCCCCATTCCACCCTGACCGATCTTCTCGACGAGCGTGTACTTTCCGCCCACGACTTGGTCGATGTAGAGGTCCTCCGCAGCGCGAATCTCCATCAACTCGCCACCACAACGTACACAGAACTCCCCGGCAGGCTGCGTCGTCAGACACGCCTTGCAGATCTTCTGTCCCTTCGGACCGTCGTCCTCACCTTCCCTGGGAGTCTCACGTGCCCGAACGGTTGGAGTGTGGTGTCCAACCGAATCGTGGTCTTCGGCCAAAGTTGCCCTGTCCTTGGAGGAAACTGGTTCAGCGTCGAACCGATTTGGCTTCAAAATGCGGCCCCATTGTGCCACGCACAACACTGAATTCAATATTCTCTCCGGAAGGTTCCATTCCCGCGAGGAACGTCATGCCGAAATCTACCTTCGTCGAAGAACTGCGAGCCGGGGAACCGGTGCAGACCGTGTTCCTCGCTCGGACCGTCGAAAAGAAGATGTCCCGCGATGGCGAGCCGTTCCTTCATCTGGTGCTCGTCGACCGCACGGGTGAGGTGGTCGGCCGAGCATGGAACGACACCGAAATGCTGGCTTCTCGAATCGCTGCGGACGATTTCATTGCGCTGCGGGGCGAAACCAAGACGTTTGGGAAGGAGCTCTACATCGAGATTGCCGACCTCGACCGCGTCCCGGATTCAGACGTGGAGCGCGCGGACTTTTTCGCGGTGTCGCGGTGGTCCGGGGACCTGCTCATGGAGCAGATCGGCGAACTGATTGATGCGTCGATCGAGTCCGTCGGCGTGCGACGGTTCCTACACGCGGCATTGATCGACGAGATCGTCGCGGCGCGTTTCGCCGAGGCTCCGGCCGCGATGCGGAATCACCACGCGTATCTTGGTGGGTTGGCCGAACACGTGCTCTCGATGGCACGCCTGGCCGTGCGAATCTGCGACCACTACGCGAGCTACTATCCTGGCCTCGTCGACCGAGACCTCGTGATCGCCGGCTGCGTATTGCACGACCTCGCCAAAGTTTGGGAACTCGATTGGCGACGCGCGACGGACTACAGCGACCAGGGGCGCTTGGTCGGTCACATTCCGATGGGCATTCAGTTTGTCCGACGCGTCGCGGATTCGTTGCAGCCGCCACTGCCCGAAGAGACGGTGTTCCGGCTGGAGCACCTCGTGGCCAGTCATCATGGGGAGCTCGAGTACGGGTCGCCTGTCGTCCCCCAAACGCCAGAAGCGCACTTGCTGCACCAGATCGACATGATCGACAGTCGAATGAACATGTGCTGGAATGAGGCGAAGGAAGCATTCGGCAACGGGGAGCGTTGGAGCGGGTACAGTCGTGCACTGGGTGGTCGCCTGTTCGTTGGCAGCTCCAAGCTTCGCACCGATGGTCCCGACGCCGACGGCCCTGGCCTGCCCGCTCCGGGCCGCGACGAAAATGCTGATCACGAGAACCTCGACCTCTTTGAGGGCTAGATATGAGCCTGCTCGACCGATTGAATCTGCTCGTTCGTTCCGAACTCTCCGACCTGCGGCGCCGAGACACGTCCCGCGGTTTTTCGGACATGCAGTCGTCGATTCGCGACGCCAAACGCCAGCAAGCCGAGCTTCGACGTTCCGAGAAGAAGCTCATCGAACAGATTCGGCTCGCCCGCGACAAAGCTGACCAGTGGGAAGACCGCGCCGTCCTCGCCCTGAAGAACGGCGATGAAGACCTGGCGCGCGAGGCGTTGATCGTGAAGAACCGCGCGCTCGACGAATCGGAAAAGCTCAGAGACGAGCTGGAGGAACAGCGCGCCTACTTGAAGGACATCAGCAGCGCGTTGGAGGCGCTCGAGATGAAGCTGCAGGGCACGAAGTCGCGCATCGAGTCAGAACGCGAACAGCGGTCGATGGGCAACCTGCGCGAGGCGAGTAGCTGGGACGCCGAGATGGAGCGACGCCTGAAGGGACGCGATGGCTCCGCGCCGAGCAGTCCGCGCCCGAGTTCGTCGGACTCCGATTTCTCCGCTGACCCTGAGGTCTTCGAAACGACTCGCCCGTTCCAAGAGTTCGATCGGATGTCTTCGAAGATCAACGCGATGGAAGCCGACATCGACGCGATGCGCGAGCTCTCGGGTGACGATTGGATCGACCCGCGGCGTCGCGAGCTGGAGGACATCTTCAGCAAGATGGAGAAGAAGAAAAAGACCGACGACGACCTTTCGGACCTGAAGAAGAAGTTCGAGTAAGCCTACTGCACCGGTCCAATCTGAACCGCGACGGCTACTCCAGTCGCACCGCGAGATTCCATCGTAGGGCCGTTTCCGCCCGGTCCGGGCGTTCCGGCCATCACGGTGGTCCCGGTTGGAGCGGTGGAGAGTTGGGAGTCGGACCAGATACCGAACGCCGGGCCTCCGGCACCCGCGCCGCCCTGCCCGCCTTGGCCGCCTCGGCCACCGATTCCGCCCACGCCACCGTCGCCCGCGTTGTCTTCTTTCGCGCCGCCGGCGCCACCTGCGCCACCTGCGCCACCTTCTCCACCCAGCCCGCCGCGTCCGCCGGCGCCGCCGAGTCCACCGAAGATCTCCGAGTTCTTGATGGAGATGTCGGAACCGATGAGAAGTAGAGCAACGGAAGCGCCACCAGGCTGACCTCCGCCGCCGCCCGTGCCGCCGCAACCACCGGAGCCTCCGCCGCCGCCGGCGCCACCCCAGCTGGCGCAGCCGTTGAGGTCGAACACGCCGCCGTTGTCGCCGCCACCCCCGCCGCCTCCGCCGCCTCCGCCGCCGCCGTTTTCACCCACGACGCCTTCGGTGCCGGATTCGCCGACCCAGTTCATTCCTTCGAATACTCCAGTGTTGCCGCCGCCCACGCCGGCCGCACCTGACTCACCTCGCTCGCCGGTCCCACCGGTTCCGCCGGGGCCTCCCGACACTCCGGCTGCGCCTGGCGAGCCTCCGAGCGCACCTTCCGAGCGACCAGCTTGTCCGCTGTTGTCGTCGAAGCCTCCGCCGCCACCTGCGGCGCCATTCCCCGCGCCGCAGTCAGATACGCCGCCTCCCCCACCTGGCGGGCGCGAACCGTCGCAGCAGCAGCAGCTGAGCAAACCGCACCCGCTGTCCTTCGGCGCGTTGGCGCCGCGAGCTCCATTGACGCCCGCAGTGCCGGCCGTGCCGGCGGTACCGTCCGCTCCGTCGCCGCCGCCGCCACCGTTTACGGTGAGGTCGACGAGTCGGACTCCTGCGCTGTTCTCCAAGAAGATGGTGACAACCGTCTCACCGGCCGCGGGCTCCCGCGTCGGCTCCACGCTGAATCCGATGAGGAGTGTGTCCGACGTGATGTCCGTGCCTGAAATCGCCGGGTTACCGCCGCGAATGTTGGTGGGCGCACCATTTCGGCGCTCCCAGCCGAAGCCGTAGCCGCCAGCGATTCCGACACCATCGGCCAGCTCGAAGCCGCCGTCGTAAACGCCGTCGCCAATCAGCACCCACGACTTCCCTTCGCCAGCCGCCGTGTCGATCGCCGCTTGGATGGTACGCTTCGGGAGCGCTTTCGACCCCGGGTTCGCATCGTCACCGAAGCTCGAGACGAACACGGACTCGGTCTCGGTGCCGTCAATGCCGTCACAATCGGCGTCGAAAAAGTTCGAGTCTGGTGGATCGGCCGCGTTCGGGTCGCACGCCGCCATGTCCGGCATCCCCGAATCGTCGGGCGGAAAGACGACATTGTTCGTGGCGTCAGTCTCGCCGCCCCCGCCATCGCCCCCAGCGTCCAGATCCGTCGCATTGTTCGTGCTCGAATTCAGGAGCGCCGGCTCCTGATCGTCGCCGCAAGCTACAGCAAACAGGAACGCCACAACGACGATCGTTATCAGGCGAAGTTGCGACGCCATACGCACTCACACGGTCACTGAAGAAAGGTCCTCCAAAACTGTACGAGGGCCGCGACCACGGGTCAAACTCTCCAATCCCCCTCCCCCACTCCCTCCTGCCCCAGACCCCAGTCATACGGGGGCATTACGTCATTTTATGTCGTCATGAAACCTCCGAGAATCGACCGTATCTTCGCCTGACGGACCGCATGACCGCATCTGCGTCGGTCGTTTTTCGGGCCAATTTCTCGGGCGTGGGCAAGCTTTGTGGAGCTATCGCAGGGTGGGCCGGTCGGCCTGTTCACCTGGGGAGGGACCTACATTCTGGAG
>CAYLMO010000173.1:0-5538 GCA_964384605.1 uncultured Bradymonadales bacterium
CGCGAGTGTTATTGCGACTAGGCGAAGCATGGGTCCCCCGTGGTGGGCGCGTGGCATTCTAGCAGGATTGCCACGCACAAACAGGTTTGTGCACTTCGCCCGCGCCGAGGCCTACTGCACCTCGAAACATCCCAGCAGGTGATTCGTGTTCACCGGCCAGTTCGTCTGCGTGCCACCGTTGCCGTAAAAGTAGCTGTAGGTGTCCGGGATCAGCCGCAGCGAGACAGGGTAATTCGGCGTCGTTCCCGCCGCCGTCTCGGGGAGCGACAGTCGCTCGCCACCGACCGTTTCGAGATAGAAGACTCCCTCGTCGCTATCGTTCGTGTTCGCCGAAGTCACCGCCAGCCCGTTGAGCGTCACGTCGAGCAAGAACTCCACGTAGGGCACGTTGATGGTGAAGGTCTGCGACGTCGTCAGCCCGACGTTGGCGTAGAGGAGATTCCGCGTATTCGCCGGCCAGAACTGCTGATAGCCGGCGTGTCCATAGTAGATGTCGTAGTTCGACGGAATGACGCGCCGGGTGACCGGATAGTTCGGCGTCGTCCCCGCCGCGGTTTCGGGCAGATTCATCCGCTCTCCGGTAACGGGCTGCTCGAGGTAGAACACGCCCTCATCGCTGTCATTCGTGTTCGCAGCGGTCACCGGCACTCCGTTCAACGTCACGTCCCAGACAATGTCGACGGTCGGTACGTTGATCGTGAAGTTCTGGGACTGCGTGAACGCCTCGTTCGTCACGATTCGGTGGTCGGTGTTGACTGGCCAGTTCGTCTGGGTGCCGCCGTTCGCGTAGTGAATGTGGTAGTTTCCGGGGATGATTCGACGAGTGACCGGATAGTTCGGCGTCGTCCCGGCGGCCGTTTCAGGCAGGCTCGAGCGCTCACCGGTCGCGACGTTGATTAGCTGGAAGACACCCTCGTCGCTGTCGTTCGTGTTCGCCGACGTCACGGCCTGGCCATTCAGCGTGACGGCCCAGGTGATATCTACCGTCGGCACATTGATCGTGTAGCTACCAGAGCTCGTGAAGTCCGCCCCGGTCTCGAGCTTGAAGTTCGTGTTTACCGGCCAGTTCGTCTGGGTCCCGCCGTTCGCGTAGTAAATGTCGTAGAACCCCGGAATGACTCGGCGTGTCGTGGGATAATTCACGGTCGTACCGGCCGCGGTCTCTGGCAGGCTCATACGCTCGGAGGTGACCGGATCGACGAGTTGGAACATCCCCTCATCGCTATCGTTCGTGTTTGCCGAAGTAACGGCCATGCCATTCAGTGTGACGTCGAAGAGGATGTCGACCACCGGCACATCGATCGTGAAGGTCTGTGACGTGTTGAGATTGACGTCGGCATAGAGACGCCGATTCGTGTTCACCGGCCAGTTCGTCTGGGTCCCACCATTCGCGTAGTAGATGTCGTAGTTTCCTGGAATCACGCGGCGCGTCGTCGGGTAGTTCGGCGTGGTCCCCGCCGCCGTTTCAGGAAGGTTCATTCGTTCACCGGTTCTGGAGTCGACCAGTTGGAAGACACCCTCGTCGCTGTCGTTGGTGTTGGCGCTAGTAACCGGCTGACCACCCAGGGTCACTTCGAACGTGATATCGACTGTGGGGACGTCGATGTTGAGCGTTTGGGAAGACGTCAGGTCCGCATTGGCGATGAGCAGATTGTTCGTGTTCACCGGCCAGTTCGTCTGGGTGCCGCCGTTGCCGTAGTAGATGTCGTAAAATCCCGGAATGACGCGTCTTGTTACAGGGTAGTTTGCAGTGGTCCCAGCGGCCGTTTCGGGAAGGCTCATCCGCTCACCGGTCGCGGCGTGTACGAGGTAGAAGATCCCTTCGTCGCTATCGTTCGTGTTCGCGTTCGTCACTGGCTGCCCGTTCAAGGTGACCTGGAACGTGATGTCCACGGTCGGCACGTCGATCGTGTACGTGGACATCGACGTAACCACGGGACAGCTGCACGAGTTCTGATTGCACGACAAGCCCCCGGTGCAGCCACCGCAGTCGAGCGTTCCGCCACATCCGTCGGCGATCGTTCCGCACTCCACTCCGAGAGTCGCACAGGTCTCCGGGACGCAAACACACTGCCCCATGTCGCAATTCTCGCCCTGCTGGCAGGTGCCGCAGGAGGTTCCGCAAACGGGATCGGGACCGCACGAGGTCGAGGAGCAATCCGGCTGACAACACTGCGTAGTATCGAAGCTGAGACAGTCGGCGGCGCACCCGAGCGAACCAATCCCGGCCCCCTGCGAACCGCAGGTCTGGCCGGCGAGGAGCGCGCCGTCGCACACCTCCATGCCGTTGATGGCACCGTCGCCACAACGAGGGGGCGCGGAGCAGGCCGAGGCGTCGAAACCCATGCAGTCGGCGGAACAAGCGAGCGTCCCGGGTCCGAAGCCTCGAGATTCGCAGGTTTGGCCGCCAAGTGCGGCTCCGTCGCAAGTTTCGGTACCGTTGATGGTTCCGTCACCGCAGGTCGGGGGCGGTGGACAGGCAGACGTGTCGAATGTGCAGTCGCCGGCACATGCGAGCGTTCCTGCGCCGAAGCCGCGAGATACGCATGTTTGGCCGGCGAGCGCGGCACCGTCGCACTCTTCGAGTCCATTGATGATGTCATCGCCGCAGATGGGGGCAGCCCCGCACGCGCTCGTATCGTAAGCCTCGCAATTGCCGCCGCAGGCGAGCGTTCCGGGGCCAAACCCCAACGATTCACAGGTGGCGTTGCCGAGGAGCGCGTCGTCGCAGACCTCGGTCGGGTCGATCGCGCCGTTGCCACAAGTTGGGGCCGGACCGCATGAACTGAGGTCGAAACTGCCGCAGTTTGCGGCACACCGAACGGTTCCTGGCCCTCGGCCAAGTGCCTCGCACGTGGCGTTGTTCAGGAGGTCGCCATCGCACGTTTCGTTGGCGTCGAGCACTCCGTTGCCGCACGTTTCCGCGGCTTCGCAGCCGGTCGTGTCGACCGCCTGGCAGTTCCCGGCGCAGGCGAGGGTGCCGCCGGCGAAGCCGAAGGTCTCGCACGTTGCGCCGTCTAGCCGGTTGCCGTCGCAAGCTTCACCTTCCTCGAGAACGGCATTGCCGCAGACCGGACCGGTTGTGACGTTGCCCGCGTCTACGTTTGCGCTGTTTCCACCATCGGCGTTGGAGTTGTTGCCAGCGTCGACGTCGACAGCGTTGATGTCGATCGGCGTGTCTTTCGTGTTGTCGTCGCCGCATGCGACGAGAGAGAGGACGAGCGCGAGTGCGATCCAGCGGTTCATCGAGACTCCAAGTTGCCAGTTAGTGGAACAATAGGCACTCCGGCTTCGCCACGCGACGGTTTCGCGCGATTTGTCAGGAGTTTTCAGATGTCGGCGGCGGCGGGTTTCATCCGCTACGAAGGCCCTGATACGCTTGAGGAAGCGGTGTTCTGCGTGTTCTGGCAGTCACTGAAGAATGAGTCTTGCCGCACCACTTGGAGATTGGGATGGGAAATCCACGAATTGCTCGCGTGCTCACATGGCCTGCGATCGTCGCGCTCGTGTTAGCGTTCGGTTGCAGCGGATCGTCGGATTCGGAAGGGAAGCCCGCGGACGAAGCGGATGCCGGTGGGTCCGATGTCGGGATGGTTCACACCGATGCCGAGTCGGATTCCGGGTCGGATTCGGGCACCACGGATATGTCGTTCGATCCTCGATGTGACGAGCTCGTTTCGGACTATCAGGCTCAGGTCGAGCAATTCCGGTCTTGCGGCGACGTTGGAGACTGCCAGGTCATCGAAGGGACGGAGTCGTGCGATGCGAGTCCGGCCTTCGGCGCTTCGAGTGGAGATGCGGTGAACACCGATTTTGAGTATCCCGCAAACTGGGAGGCTCGGGTTGAAGAGTGTGCAGATTTCATCGAAATGCTGCCGAAAGTCGCGGATTCGGCGCCAGCGGAGAATCTGCGCTGCGAGCAGCAACTGTGTGTGGCCGACGAGGCGTCGTGTTTGTGACGCTTCTGAGATCTATTTGCGGTAGCGTGCGTTTGTACGGTCAACGACGACTTCTGCCGGAGAGATCCATGAAAGCCCTGACCACCTTGTTGCTCACCCTCTCACTCACCCTCGCCGCGTGTTCGACGCAGAAAGCGGAACAAGACCGATCCGATGGCGATACCACCGCAGCTCAGCCCGCCGACGGAACGGCCGCGATTGGCGAGCGTTGTGGGACCATCGCGGGGATCACGTGTGGTGAAGATGCGTTCTGCGACATCGAGAGCCCGGGGCCGGGCGATGACTTGTCTGGCACGTGCAAGGCGCGGCCGGAAGCGTGCCCGGACATCGCGATGGACCCGATGGCGTGTGGCCGAGATGGGAAGCGGCACGCGACGGAGTGCCACGCGAATGCGATCGGAGTCGACATCGTGACCGAAGGCATCGAATCCGTTTGCCCGGACAGCTGATCGGCACGCTATGCGCGCCTCCGAGGGTCGCATGGCCTACTTCGCCGACGTGAGCCGAGTCCATTCCGATGGTGATACGACCTGCTGCCGGTAAGCAGCGTGGCAGCTCGTGCACGCCTCCAGCGTTCGCCCGGTCTCCCGTATCACCGACGTCGAATCCTTGCGCTTCGCAGCCTCGCCAATCGCATCGGCTCGTGAGTGGAACTCGAGGGCGAGTTCGGTGAATCCATCCGCGCCCTTCCCCATGTGCTCGCACATGGTCCGCATCTGCGGCGACGAACCGATTCGCGCGGCGGCTGCCTCGACCTTCGGCCAATCTTCGTCAGCCACGCCCGAGTTGATCTCCTGGATCGCGACGAGGTGGTCCATCATGTTCTGCTTCTGATGCCAGGCCATCATGGGCTGCAGAGGGACAGGCGTTCGAGGGTCCATCGCGGCGAGGGCTTCCATCGGGTCTTGGTTGGCGGTCTCTGGCGACGACTCGGGTTCGGCGTTCGGCTCGACCTGGCTGGATGCAATGTTGTGTGAATCGGCTCGAGGCGCCTCCGGAGTCGCTCGATCACAGGCCGAGAGGATCGCCAAGAACGCGATGATTACGATTCGATTCACAGAGCCTCCATGGCCGTTCGAAGGCGCTCCAGAGATTTGACGACGGCGGCGACTTCGTCGCCAAGTTCCGCTTGAAGTTTTGCGAAGTGTTCCGCACTCGTTTCGTCCACAGCCTGCGCGCGTTCGCGACCTTCGTCGGTCAGAAAGAGCGCGGTGGCGCGGCCGTCCTTTCCGTGTGGACGTCGTTCCAAAACTCCGTCGTCGACCATCCGGGTGGCCAGTCGAGATACGTTCGATCGATCGAGGCCGATGAGCTCGGCTAGCTCGGTAGCCGTGCGGCCATCGCTCTGGCGCAGCGCGAGGAGCGCATGCGCGTACGGCATGGGCAGCGGCGTTCCACAGGGCCTTCGGGCTTCGTCGAAGGAGCCATGGGCGACGATCAGCGCGCGCAGTGCGTCTCGAAGGTCTCGTTCGTTCATGGAGTGAGTATAGCGCAATATGCGTGCGATCGCACGCATATTTTTCGGAAGCGTGCGCTGGCCAGAATACCGGGCAGCCGCTCTTCTGGCCCTGCGGGCCGC
>CAYLMO010000174.1:0-5526 GCA_964384605.1 uncultured Bradymonadales bacterium
CTGCATGAGCAGTGCTTGCTCGTTACGCCACTTCGACATCTTGCCGGTGACGATGCGCTCGATGATGTTCTCAGGTTTGCCTTCTTCCTTCATCTGAGCTGCGAAGATTTCGGCCTGCTTGTCTGCGTCTTCGTCCGAAACGTCGGAAGGCGAGAGGTAGCCAGGCTTCATCGCGGCGACGTGCATGGCGACGTCACGACCGAACTCGGTCGCTGCGTCGGTTGCGTCACCTTCGACAGCCACGAGCACACCGATCTGGGCGCCAGCGTGGATGTAGGGAGCCACGAAACCGTTGTCGACCGAGATGCGCTCGAAACGACGAAGGTTCATGTTCTCACCGATGGTCGCGATGTTCTCTTTGATGAGGTCGGCGAGCGAGTGGCCGTCGACTTCGAGCTCGAGAGCGGCGTCGACGTCGGAGACGTCCGAAGCACCGATCGCGTTGGTGATCTTGCCCACGAACGCTTGGAACTGCTCGTTGCGCGACACGAAGTCGGTCTCGCAGTTCACTTCCACGAGGACACCCGACTTCTGGTCTTCTGCGAGCCAGAAATCGACGAGGCCTTCCGCAGCAACACGGCCAGCCTTCTTGCCTGCCTTCGCGATACCTTTGACCTGCAGGTACTCGACGGCAGCTTCGAGGTCACCGTCGGTCTCGACGAGGGCCTTCTTGCAATCCATCATCCCCGCGCCGGTCATGTCGCGGAGCTCTTTTACCAACTTGGCGCTGATGGCCATGGTGGACTCCTTCCAATGTGGTGCCGCCATCAGGCGACACGTAATGTGAACAGCTTATTCGGTAGCAGCTTCTTCGGCCTTCTCGGCGCGCTTGACCTTCTGGACTTCGGGTCCGGGTCCAGCGTTGGTTGCCGCGTTGTAGTCGGCAGCCGAGCGAGCGGCTTCACGAGCGCTGTCTTCGCGACGGCTGCTCGCGAGGCGTCCGCCTTCGAGGCAAGCTTCTGCGATTGCCGACGTGAAGACTCGGATGGCGCGGATGGCGTCATCGTTGCCCGGAACGACGTAGTCGATGTTGTCGGGGTCGCAGTTCGTGTCGCAGATCGCCACGACGGGGATGCCAAGCTTGTTGGCTTCCTTGACCGCAATCTCTTCTTTCTTCGGGTCGAGGATGAAGAGTGCTCCCGGAACGCCGGTCATGTGCTTGATACCACCGACGTTGTTCTCGAGACGCTCACGGTCACGTTCGAAGCCGAGCACCTCTTTCTTGGTGTACTTGGCGTACGAGCCGTCGCGCGACATCTTCTCGAGCTCTTTGAGCTTGTCGATCGACTTACGGATCGTCTGGAAGTTGGTCAGCGTGCCGCCGAGCCAACGGTTGACGACGTAGTACTGCTCCGAGCGCTCAGCTTGCTCACGCACCGTCTCTTGTGCCTGACGCTTCGTGCCGACGAAGAGCACCTGCTCTCCGCGGGCCGAAACCGAGCGAATGAAATCGACAGCGCGTGCGAGCATGCGCACCGACTGACTGAGGTCCACGATGTGGACGCCGTTGCGTTCGCCGTAAATGTACGGCGCCATTTTGGGATTCCAGCGATTGGCCTGGTGACCGAAGTGAACTCCGGCTTCCAGAAGGTCGCGCATAGTGACCTGTGGCATTTTCAACTCCTGTGAGTTTGTTTTGTTAGGACGTCCGCGCCCTTCATCCTGCCTACCCCACCGAGTTTACGGCCCGCCTCACGCGGTTCGCTCTCGGCACGCGGGGATGCAGTCCAGGCGCGTGCGAAATTTGGTCGCGCTATCTAGCACGCCTCCCTGCACGTCGCAAGGCGGCGTTCGCACGACTTCGAGAATGCGCGGAAATCAAGATTCTGCGCGGGTTTCTTACGATCGTTGATCAGCTGTTGAGCAGGCTCTCGCCCATCTTTGCGTCGGAATCCAGATACGCTGGCCCAAAGCAAAGCGGCTGATACTCCTGCTCCGCACCAGATTCGGTGTAGTGCGGCGTCCATCCCGACATGTCCTCGAACAGGCGAATCGCGCGAATCGTGCGTTCGTCGCAGAGGTGGAACCAGTGCTTGGTCCCGTGCGGCACGTTGATCATGTCGCCCTTGACGACTTCGATGCGGAACGTGGGCGAGTCGGGTGGGTTGATGTGGAACAGCCCGCTCCCTTTGACGATGAAACGCACTTCGTTCTCGCTGTGCGTATGCTCCGCCTGAAACTTGGCGAGCATGGCGTCGAGGTTCGGGATGTCCGGGGTGACGTTGATGACGTCGGCGGTCACGTACCCGCCTTCTTCCTTCAGCTTTGCGATCGGCTCGGCATAAGCTTCGAGGATCTCCTCTTCGGTCGCGTCGGCCGACAGGTCGTCGTCGCCCTCGAATCGTCGGTACCAAATGCCAAACTGGCTCAGGAACTCCGAGATTTCGGATTCGTCGGTGAGGGTGCGGTCTTCGGAAGGAATTGTAACGGTCGCCATCATCATCTCCATTGGTGTATCCGGGCGAATCCAACAAAAATGGGCCCGAAATGTCAAGCGCGCCGGGGGAACCCGACGCGCTCGAATGCTTCGTTGTGCAAAGGGTTTAGCCTTGTTTGCGGCTCATCCGCTCGGCGACGACGACCGCGTCGACGATCGACCAGATGTGCACCACCCAGCCGAGCAGCACGATCCAGAGCAGGAAGCTCATCACCATCATCATGATGCCCTTACTCATCTCGCCGTTATAGATCTGCCCGGTTCCGGGGAGGATCAGCGACAGGAGGAGTGCCATGCCCGGCTGATGCTCGGGCTGGTCGATGACGTAGTCGCGCGAGAGGGCGCCTTCGCCGGCTGGTACGAGTGCTCCCGTGTCGCTGTTGCGCTGATTGAACCAACCCATGTCGCTCGCAGTGCGCACGTTGGATGCGGGCGCGGCGGCTGGTTCTTCCTCGTTGCACGAGATGATGACCGGGCGTGAAGACGGCAGTGGACGCGGCTCGCAGCGTGCCTCGGTCGCGACGACCATCATACTGCCGCCGCAGTTGTCGAGGCTGGCGTCCGGCGATGCCACGCGGGTCGCAACGTTCGCCCAAACGGCCTGGGGCGAGGCGTCACGCATGCCGCCGTTGGAACCATCTTGGCCCGTCGGTTTGCCGTAGTAGTCGTCAAACCCGCCCCAGTTGTCTTCGGATCGGCGTCGAACACTGCGCGACTTCAGCGGGGCCGTCTGGCCGCCTTCGGGCTCGGTCCATCCTGCCACGAACGAGCTGGAGCCCGGCTGTTCCGGTGCTTTCTCGGCGGTCGGACGGTTGGCGCGCGGCGAAAAGGCAGGCGCCTCATTCGACTGGTCGGGGCGAGTCAGGAATTGGTCGATCGACGGGCGCCCCGAATCGTCGGCGCGCGGCGCCTGGGGCGCTGGCGTCGGCTGCGGTGCGACTCGAGCAGCATCGTCAATCTTACGCTTCAGGTCGGCGACACCAGCATTCTGTCCGCCCGCATCTTGCGGCACGCGGTAAAACAGGTTGCCCGTGTCGTCGGAGTCGAGCTCGAGGACTCCTTCCTCGAGCAAGATATTTAGCTGGTCATTGGCTTCGCGGCTTGGGATTCCGAGGTAATAGGCTACCGACGCAGTGGTGATGCGGGCATCGGTTTCGAATGCCAATTTCAAGACTGCTTGTTCGAACTCTCGGATATTCATGACCGTCCTCGCGCCGGCGTGCCGAATGCCCTCGGGGCGTGGTGCCTCGGGGGGCTTAGAAGAAGAACACCGCAGCGCTGTAGATTTGTTCCTTGAAGATCATTGTCGCGATCTCTCCGGTTCTCTTCAAGCTGCTGCGACGATCTAGCGACCGCTCACTTCTTTTGATGCGAGACGAGGTGAGTGGGTTCCATCTGAATGATGGACGATCGCACCGGAAGATCGCGCAGATTCAGCGTCTCTCGGTGTTCGGTCGGCCACGTCGCTACCGCCAAAAATGGGTCGATGCCCCGCAGCGGCAGCGTGCCTCCTCCGCACTTGTAGTGCATCGGCACGATCGCTTTGGGACTACAGCGCAAACACCACTCCCAAGCCTGCGCGGCGCCCACCGTGTAGAAACCGCCGATTGGGACGAGCAGTACGTCGGCGCCGCGAATGGCGTCGATCGTGGAAGGGTGGGGCGACCGACCGATGTCGGAGGCGTGCACGATTCGTCGGTCGTCGACTTCGATGACGAGCAGGTCGACCTGGCCGCCGCGTCGACGGCCGCCATACTCGTCGTGGTCACTCGTCACGCGGCGAATCGAGAATGGGCCGGCACCGTCCGGCACTCGCTTCGGTGGGCCGAGGAGGGCGTCGCCGCCGTTGTGGTCGACATGTTCATGTGAGCCGACCCAGTAGTCGAAGACGTCGTCGATCGGGCGCAGCTGGAGCGCTTCGGAGAATGCCCCCGGCGGGCAGGGGTCGATGACCAGACTCGCGTCTGCGTGCCGCAACGCGAACGTCGCGTGGCCCACGTACTCGAGCTCAGTCATGCCGCTTTGTCCTTGTCTTTCTCGCGCCGCGTCAGCCGTCCGGTCACCGGTTCAGGCCCCGGAGGCTCTTCGTACCAGGGCACGTCGGCCTCGGCCGACTTCTCGATCTCGGCGATGACTTGCGCGCCGAGCAACACGATGACCGCGGCAACCTCCATTGACAGGAGCACCACGATGACGGTGGCGAGCGAGCCGTAGACGACGTTCACGAGCGAGATGTTGGCGAAGTACCAGACGAGGAAGGTTCGAACACCCTCCCAAAGGACCGCGGCGACGGTCGCGCCAACCACCGCAAGCTTCCAGCGAACTTTGGCCACCGGCATAAAGCGGTAGAAGCTCGCGAGCAGGCCAATCGTGCCGAGCAGGGCCGCGCCCCGCAGGAGCCACGAGGTCGTGGTCTCGATCGAGAAGGCCATCCCCAAGATCTTGATCGAATCACCCGCCAGGCTGTCGAAGATCGCCGTCGCGATGGTGATGAAGAAGATCACGACGCCAATCACCGTGATGTACGCGAACGGGATGAGCGCCGAGATGATGGGGTGTCGCGACTGCTCCCAACGGTGGTGGCGGAAGATGACCGACATCGCATCTTCGAGCATGCGAAACGCGATGCTCGCGAAGAAGAGCAGCACGCCGAAGCCGACCCACCCGACGAGCGTCGCCGAATCGAGGAACGAGACCAGTGTGGCCCGCATCGTTAGCGCCTGGCCAGGGAACACGACCTCGAGCTCCGTTGTCACGATGTCGAGCAACAACCCTTCGTCGAGGATGCCGCTCAGGATGACCACGATCACCGCGAAGAGCGGGATGACGCTGAGAAGCGCGTTGTATCCGACCGCGCCGGCGAGCAGGAGACCCTTGTTGTCGAGGAAGTTGCGGACCACGCGCCATGCGAACGTGAAGAAACGAATCACGTTGATGGGGTTCCACTTGGAGCGGGTTTTCTTGTCCGGGTTGCTCAATTGGACGTCGGCGTGTGGATTGCTGGGGCCGATCATTTGTACTGAATTCGTGGGCCGGGGTCTATCGTCCCGTCCGGCCCTGCGGGCCAGACGGGACTTGCCTCCCGGGCA
>CAYLMO010000175.1:0-5282 GCA_964384605.1 uncultured Bradymonadales bacterium
TGTTCGAGTGCGGCGAGCGTTTCGCGGTCGACGGACGAGTCGGACGATGCCGTTTCGGTCCGCTCGCGACTGCGAAGAACGTCGGGAGGCAGGTGTTCTGCGCAGATGCGCATCGATTTTCCGCGCATGGCCAGGGCGACCTGCAGTGCTTGTTTGAGCTCGCGAACGTTGCCGGGCCAATCGTGGCGCAGGAGCGCCGCACGAACCGAAGAATCGAGGTGCGGCGCAACCAGTCCGCGCTCGCTGCACAGCTGCTCGAGTAATCGCTCGGCCAGGAACTCGATGTCGTCGCGTTCGGCGAGCTTGGGGAGCGTCAAGGCGACGCCCTTGATTCGGTAGAAGAGGTCCTTGCGGAACTCGCCCGCTTCGACCGCCGCGCGGAGGTCGCGACAGGTCGCCGAAACCAGGCGCACATCGGCGCGCCGCGTCTCGGTCTCGCCCACTCGATTGAACGTGCCGCTCTCGAGGAATCGAAGCAGCGAAGCCTGTGCGCGAGGCGGTAGGTCGGCGATCTCGTCGAGGAACAGCGTGCCGCCGTCTGCAGCCTCGATGAGGCCGGTGTTTCCGCCGTTCTTGGCTCCTGTGAAGGCACCGTCGCCGTACCCAAACAGCTCGCTCTGCAGCAGCGAGTCGGTGAAGCCGGCGCAGTTTACGGCCACGAACGGCTTCTTGCGTCGGTCGCTCGCGTCGTGAATTGCTCGGGCGAGGAGCTCCTTTCCAGTTCCGGTGTCGGCCAACAACACGATCGCCAGGTCGGTAGTGGCGAGTTGTTCGGCGCGGTCGATGGTGTCGCGAAGGGTCGGATCGTTGCCCACGAGCGCGGCGAACGCATCGTTCGCTTTTGGCGGCGCAGGCGCCGGGTTTGCGACCGGTTCGCCGAACTGATTGAGCAGGCTTCGGCGGGGCACCGTGACGAGCGCGGCTGAGCGCTGTCCGTCGTCGCCCTCGATCCAATCGATGGCGAGTGGTTCGCCCATGTCGATGAGTCCCTCGCCGCTCGACCGGGCGTCGCCGCGCCGGATTCGCGCAGAGAGCACGTTTAGGGTCATACCGGTGAGCGCGTGAACGTTGTCGACGTCGGCCCCTGCCAGTCGGCGCATGGAGTCGTTCATCAGTCGAATGCGGCCGGTGAGGTCGACCAGGGCGACCGGCTCGGCGCACTTTCGCACGATCGATTCGAACGGCTTGAGGTGCTTGCCGAGGTCGAGGTGCCACCGTTCTTGGATTCGTCGCGCGGCGGCGCGCAGTGCGGCGAGCGCGAGTGGTGCTGCGGCGTCGGCGTGGCTGGTCAGGTCGAGCACGCCGCGCAGAGACCCGCGCGGATCGAAGATGGGCAACGAGTAGCAGACGAGGCCGTGGTTGGCCTCGTGCAGGTGTGCGCGGCCGTGCACCGTCACCTCGGTGCGCTCGGCGAGTGCGGTGCCGATCGCGTTGGTGCCGCGCGCGTCTTCGGCCCAGCTGGCCCCTTCGATGAGCTGAGTGCGCTGCGCCGCGCTGAGGAACTGTCCGCCACCGCGGCGGTCCAAAATCACGCCCTGTTCGTCGGCGAGAACGGCGACGTATCCGGAGCGAGAGAGCGTCTCGGAGAGCTCGTCGAGCACCTCGAGGGAGTGGTGTCGGAGTTCGTCCTGCGCGGCGCGCCTATCGGCAAGGTCGTGACGGCCGACGAACGAGACCGCTTCGCCGCGCGAGGGCACACCGGCTCGCATGGAGCGTTCCCACGTGCGCCGAAGCTCCGGCGCCGGCGACACATCTTGGTTGCCCTCGACAAACGCTCGCCACAGCTCATGAGAGGGTGACTCGAGGTTGATGGCGGCGGCGCGTGATTGCTTCAGCATGCCTCAAGACTAGACACCGAGCGGACCGCCGGCAAACCGAAACCTTCGATATTTCAACGATCTGCGACACGTGTTGCGCAACAGGTGTTGCGTCGGCGCAACACATCGATTTGCGCGAAAACCGAGCGTTCCGTGCAATAGCGCCGTCAAGCGGGGTTTACGCACCGCGTCACAGACGTTGGCACGGAGCGTGAAGCTTCTATGGGCAGACAAACAACGCAGTACCAAACCGGGCAACAGGCCCCAAACATGCCCATAGGAGGGTGATCGGATGATCTACGACAAGCCAGAATTCAAGTCGCGATATGAGAACTACATCGGTGGCGAATGGACCCCACCGAAGGAAGGCAACTACTTCGAGGCGATCTCGCCGGTCGACGGCAAGCCGTTCACCGAAGTGGCGCGTTCCACGCACCACGACATCGACCATGCGCTCGACGCTGCACACCGTGCGTTCAAGACGTGGAGCAAGACGTCGCCGACCGAGCGCGCCGGCATCCTGAACGCGATTGCTGACCGCCTCGAAGCCAACCTCGAAGAGTTCGCGGTCGCCGAGACGTGGGACAACGGTAAGGCCGTGCGCGAGACGCTCGCCGCGGACATGCCGCTGGCGGTCGACCACTTCCGCTACTTTGCGGGCGCAATTCGGGCGCAAGAGGGCGGCATTTCCCAGCTCGACGACAACACGGTGGCGTACCACTTCCACGAGCCGCTCGGCGTCGTGGGTCAAATCATTCCGTGGAACTTCCCGCTCCTCATGGCGACCTGGAAGCTTGCGCCAGCGCTCGCAGCAGGTTGCTGCGTCGTGCTCAAGCCGGCCGAGCAGACTCCGGTCACGATCATGAAGTTCATGGAGCTCATCGGCGACCTGCTGCCTCCGGGCGTCGTGAACGTCGTCAACGGCTTCGGCATCGAGGCGGGCAAGCCGCTCGCCCAGAGCGACCGCGTGGCGAAGGTCGCGTTCACCGGTGAGACGACCACTGGCCGTCTCATCATGCAGTACGCGAGTGAGAACATCATTCCCGTCACCCTCGAGCTCGGCGGAAAGTCGCCGAACGTCTTCTTCGCAGACGTGATGGACCGCGACGATGCGTTCCTTCAGAAGTGTCTCGAAGGGTTCACGATGTTCTCGTTGAACCAGGGCGAGGTTTGCACTTGCCCGTCGCGCGCACTCATCGACAAGAAGATCTACGGTGAGTTCATCGAGAAGGCCGTGGCTCGGACCGAGCTTGCGAAGCCGGGCAACCCGCTGAACACCGACACCAAGATTGGTGCGCAGGCGTCGATGGACCAGCTCGAGAAGATTCTGAGCTACATCGACATCGGCAAGAAGGAGGGCGCGAAGGTACTCACCGGCGGCGCTCGCGCCGAGATGTCGGGAGACCTCGCAGGTGGCTACTACGTTCAGCCGACCATCTTCGAAGGCGACAACTCGATGCGAGTCTTCCAGGAGGAGATCTTCGGTCCGGTCGTCTCGGTGACGTCGTTCGACGGCTACGACGACGCCATCGAAATCGCCAATGACACCCTCTACGGGCTTGGCGCTGGCGTCTGGACGCGCGACTCGAACACCGCCTACCGGGCTGGTCGCGCCATTCAGGCAGGGCGAGTCTGGACCAACTGCTACCACCTCTATCCGGCACACGCCGCGTTCGGTGGATACAAGCAGTCGGGTATCGGTCGCGAGAATCACCACATGATGCTCGACCACTACCAGCAGACGAAGAACCTGCTGGTGAGCTACGACGAGAACCCGATGGGCTTCTTCTAGGCCGCCAGGCCAACGAAGTAGCGAGCCGCGGCGTATCGTCGCGGCTCGCTTGTTTCATCAAACGGACGAGGCAAGCATGGCAGAAGAATCCAAAATCGACGCGACTCCGGCGGCCGTTGAGCTCATCGAGCTACTTCGCTCGAAGCATGGCGAGCTGATGTTTCACCAGTCGGGCGGTTGCTGCGACGGAAGCGCTCCCATGTGCTTCGCGGTGGGCGAGTTCCGACTGGGAGCGCGCGACGTGAAGTTGGGCGAGATTGCCGGCTGCGACTTCTACATTGGTGGCGCGCAGTACGAGCGATGGAAGCACACGAGCCTGACTCTCGACGTGGTCGAAGGGCGGGGCGCTAGCTTCTCGCTCGAAATCCCTGAAGGGAAGCGCTTCATCATCCGGTCGGATGTCTGTGAGGTCTGAAGGGAAGAGATCGAAGCAGTCGGGCGGTTGAACGCCTGATGTCTGAGCAGAAGAGAAATCGAGTGTGGCGTGGCGCAGCCGCCGTCTTCGTGACGGTGTGCTGCGCCATTCTATTTGGGAACGATCTGATTCGTTCGATTCAGGGGGAGCGGGAGTCTCGGTCGCACGGAACGGCGTCGAACGGGTCACTCGAGGGTGGAGTTCGATTTCCGACTTCGGGCCCGAACTTCAAGTCGTACTCGCGGCTCGGGTCGCTCATCGGGCGGACGGCGGCACATTCGGACGTCGTCGATGCCACGTTGGCTGCCTACGCGGATTTGCATACCGAACACCCTTATCGAACGTGGGTCTACGGCGAGTCGGGTTGGCCGTCGGGCGGCGAGTTTTGGCCTCACCGAACGCATCAGAACGGAATGGTCGTAGATTTCATGACGCCCGTGCTCTCGGCGGGAGAACCGACCACGCTGTCGACGATGCCGTGGCGTGGGTTTGGCTACCTGCACGAGTTCGACGAGACCGGATACTCGACCTCGTGGGGAATGCCGCGGCAGATCGATTTCGAAGGTATCGCCGTTCATCTCGAGGCGCTGGATCGAGCCGCACGAGACCGTGGCCTACGCATCAGAAAGGTCATCTTGTCGCCGGACTATCAATCCGAAGTTCTCGAGACGACGGCCGGCAAGTCGATCAAGCATCTGAAGTTCAATCGCAAGCCGGTATGGGTGCGGCACGACGACCACTATCACGTTGAATTTGGCCGCTGACCTGCCGATCCGATCGCCCCAGATCGGCGGATCCGATCGCAGAGATCGCGATTCGGTGAATGGAATCGCGCCGGCGGTCGAACGAGCCGCGGCCGCTCGAGTCTTCGAATCCCGATAAATGGATTCGGTGGACGGGTGGTCGTTTTTCTGTTGTTTGTCAGTGGCTTGGTGGGTTCTTGTTCGCTGCGTCAGAGGTGGGTGGAGCGTGGCGACCTTGGCGTGAACTGGCGCAATCAGCGAATCTACACTTGACCGCGAGGATCCTGATCGAGGCGGTTTTCGACAAAGATCGGCCAAGGAATTGAGCGAGTGCTCACTCGGTTGTACTTTCGGAGCCGAGACCAATGAAGTGTCTTCTAAATCGGAAAGCTCAAGTCGGCTTTTGCACGGCACGAGCGTTGTTTCCACGGATGGTCTAAGCGCTTTCGAGTACCGTGTGGCTGACGGTAGTCTGGCAAAAGAGGCGAGCGACAATTGTCGCCCGCCTTTTTTGT
>CAYLMO010000176.1:0-1348 GCA_964384605.1 uncultured Bradymonadales bacterium
TTCCGCGAGGAGCTCTTCGAGCCGCTCTACGACATCTGGATCGAGTCGAACGAGCTCGTCGTCGCCGGCGCTGCAGCCCGCGAAATCTGGGGCCCATCGATGGGTGCGGGCGAGATTGAGGGCACGTCGCTCGAAGTCGACGAGACGGGCGCGAACGTCATCAAGATCGAGCTCCCCTACCCAGGCCGCACGGTCGAAGTCGCCTGGTGGTACGGCGGCGACGACGAGGCTGCACACGAAGGTATCGTCGCCCTCGACCTCATCTGGGACCATGAACTCGACCCGGTCGGGCCGGACAGTCCGGTCCGAAACATGGAGTCGATCATCCAGAACTTCTTCAACGAACACGGGCCGCCGAGCCTTCGCACGGAGGAATCATGACCACCGCAGTCGAAGTGTTGAAAGCCATCGAAGACTCCAACTCCGGCGTCGTGCTTGCCGGCCTCACGAGCGGAGAAGCGGGGGCTAGGGCGTTCGCCGCCAACGGAGTTGCCTCCCTGCAGATCGAGAACGCGGCCGACCAGCTCGCCGCGCTGCTGGGCGACCAAAACATGGTCGTTCGGGCGACCGCTGCAGGGGCGTTGGGCCGCCTCGGAGCCAGTAATAGTGCGGTAGCCGAAGCCCTCGTCACCGCCCTCGACGACGACCCGCTCGTCGCGCGACTCGCGGTTCAGGCCTGCGGTGCGCTCCAGGTCCAAGACGCGGTCCTTCGCATCGTGGCGGCCTACGACGAGACCGACGACGCCGTGCTCCAGGCCGAGATTATCCGGGCACTTGGCGCCATCGGCGACGAGGTCGCCCTTGACCTCCTCATCGGCCTGCTCAACTCGGAGCACGTCGGCGAGGCGGTGCAGGCGATCGGGGAGGTCGGACATGAGGCTGGGTTCGACCCGCTCGTCGATCGATTTGCAGCGGGAGTGAACGGTTTCGTCGAGTGGTGGATCGTCGCAGCAATTCGCGACATCGGCGCGCGCGACCGCGTCTACGAAGTGATGAAGTCGCATCCGGACCCCGAAACGCGCCGCATGCTCGGCCGCGTCGCCGACGAGTGGTGGCCGGACGAACGCGCCGTCCGCGCGCTGGTGAACGCAATGTCCGATGAGGCAGCAACCACGCGCTCCGGAGCTGCCTATCGCCTACGGAATTACAATCTGCCGGACGAGCTCCAGTCGGTCGTGAAGCAAGCCCTTCAGCGGGGACTTCAAGACGACGACGAGGATGTGCGGCACTGGTGCGAGGAAACGCTCGAGACGTGGGACGAGGAGGCCTAGGGCCTAGGGCTTGAGGCTTAGGGCAGGGCTTGAGGCTTAGGGCTTCGGGAATGCGGTAAGCGGCAAGCGGCAAGCGG
>CAYLMO010000176.1:1448-2823 GCA_964384605.1 uncultured Bradymonadales bacterium
AAGCGGCAAGCGGCAAGCGGTCAATCCCAATCGCCTTCAATCGTGCCGTCAAACCGCTTCTTCAGCCCCGCCCAACAGTCCGTGTAGTTCTCTTGCAGCGTCTCCAGCTCCGAGCTGAAACGCGACAGATGCTGGGGGAACCGCGTCTCGAACATGAACGCCATCGTGCCCGACAGCTTCTGCGGCCCTAGGTCGGCCTTCGACGCCTTTTCGAACGCGTCGGTGTCGGGCCCATGCGGCAGCATCATGTTGTGCAGCGACATTCCGCCCGGCACGAAGCCTTCTTCCTTCGCGTCGTACTGCCCGTAAATCAGGCCCATGAACTCCGACATGATGTTGCGGTGGTACCAGGGCGGGCGGAACGAGTGCTCCGCGACCATCCAGCGCTCCGGGAAGATCACGAAGTCGACGTTCGCCGTGCCCGCCTCTTCGGTCGGCGCGGTGAGCACCGTGAAGATCGATGGGTCCGGGTGATCGAACAAAATCGCGCCGACGGGCGAGAAGGTGCGGAGGTCGTATTTGTACGGGGCGTAGTTGCCGTGCCATGCGACCACGTCGAGCGGCGATTGCCCGATGGTCGTTTCGTAGAACTTGCCGCACCACTTCACCACGATGCGACAATCGGTCTCTTTGTCTTCGTAGGCCGCGACGGGCGTCTTGAAGTCGCGCGGGTTCGCCAGGCAGTTCGCGCCAATCGGTCCGCGATCGGGCAGGGTGAACTTCGCGCCGTAGTTCTCGCAGATGTAGCCGCGCACGGGGCCGTCGACACCCACTTTGAACACCATCCCGCGCGGCACGACGGCAATGTCGCCGGGTGCGACCTCCATCTTCCCGAGCTCCGTAAACAGCTCGATCGTCCCCTCCTGCGCGACGAACAACAGCTCGCCGTCCGCATTCATCATGTAGTCGTCGACCATCGATTCGTTTGCGACGTAGACGTGCGTCGCCATGCCTGACTGCCCGACCACATCACCGGCGGTCGTGATGGTGCGCACGCCATCGACGAAGTTGGTCGGCTCCGACGGAATCGGGACCGGGTCCCAGCGCCGCTGACCGAGCGGGAGAACGCTCTCATCGGTCGTCGGCGCGCTCAGCCAAAACCGATTGTTGATCGGTTCGTAGTCACCCATGTGCCGCACCGACGGCCGAATGCGGTAGAGCCAGGACCGCTCGTTCATCCCGCGCGGCGCGGTGAACGGCGAGCCTGACAGCTGCTCGGCGTAGAGCCCGTAGGGCGCGCGCTGCGGCGAATTCTGACCTTGCGGCAGGGCTCCCGGGAGGGCCTCGGTCTCAAAGTCGTTTCCGAATCCTGGCATGTACTCGAGCGGCATCGTCTTCTCCGTCTGCAGTTTCCGCCTATACCGCTAGGTTCCCG
>CAYLMO010000176.1:2923-5118 GCA_964384605.1 uncultured Bradymonadales bacterium
AACCAGCAACCAGCAACCAGCAACCAGCAACCAGCAACCAGAGCGCACAGAGCATGAACCGCCGCACCTTCATCAAACTCAGCACCGCCAGCACCCTCGCCCTCGCGGCAAGCGGTCTCGCATGGCGTGTCGGGGGCGTATGGTGGGATCAGGCAAAGTCTCCGCGGCTGAAGGTCATGAGCACCACCGAAGCCGAGATCGTGAATGCGATCGCCGACGCGATGTTCCCTGGCGATGGCGAGTTTCCGAACGGTACTGAGGTCGGAGCGATCGACTTCTTCGATCGATATCTGGCTTCGATCGACCCTCGAACTTCGAAGTTGCTGCGCGTGCTCCTGCACGCGATCGACGACATGGGCGCAGTCGCTGATTTCGGCATGACTCGCTTTCGATTACGGCCGCGCGACGAACGGATCGCGATCTTGCAGGCGTGGGACGAAAGCGCGTTCTTCGGTCGTCGCAGCGCCTTCCGCGGCGTGAAGCTCGTGGTGTCGACTGCGTACTGCGAACACCCGGATGTGCTGCGCGCCGCCGGCATCGAATTTCAATGTGGAGGTGTCGCGTGAATCCGTTGGACTACTCCGCAGAGACCTACGTTGGCCGGCAGATTCACACGGCCGAAACCTATGAGCGCAAACACGGTCGCGGTGGCCGCATCGCCCCGAAAAACGTGGATGCGGTCATCGTCGGAACCGGTCCCGGAGGGCTCGTGTGTGCGAGCATTCTTGCCGCCAAGGGCATGCGCGTCGTGATGATCGAAGCGGGCAATTTCTGGCCCCGCGGCTCGTTCAAACGTCAGCAATCGTGGGCGCTGGAAAACCTCTACCAAGACTCGGGTGCCCGCGTGATGCGCGGCAACACCTTCATTCCGCTGGCGAGTGGGAAGGGGGTCGGCGGGGGAACGCTGGTGAACTCCGGGATTTCGTTCCGCACGCCCGACCGTATTCTCGATGGGTGGGTTGCCGAACACGGTCTGGACTACTGGGCCGACCGGGAGTCGCTCTACTCCGAGGTCGAACAGACGATCGGAGTAGCGCCGACGAAGCCGCAAATCGCCGGGCAGAACACCTTCGTCGCGAAGCGCGGATTCGAAGCGATGGGCGTCAAGCATGCGTTCATGCCGCGCAACACGCCTGGCTGTGTGGCGTGCGGGACCTGTCAGACCGGCTGCCCGAGCGGCGGAAAGGCCTCGTCGGACCTCAATTGGCTGCCGCGAGCGCTCCGGCACGGCGCCGAACTCTACACCCAATCTCGCGTCGACGAGATCGTGATGGAGGGCAACCGAGCGGTCGGCGTCCGAGGCGTCATGCGCGACGAAGAAGGCAAGGCCGTCGCCGAACTCGACGTGCGCGCAGACCGCGTCATCCTTGGCGCTGGCGCTGTTTCAACGCCGCTCCTGTTGCTCGCGCAAGGGCTGGCAAACTCGTCTGGTCAGGTCGGGCGGAACCTCCACTGCCACCCGGGCGGAGGAGTCGCCGCCGAGATGGATGACGACGTGCGGGTCTGGTTTGGCGCCACCCAGGGCTACTACGCCTACCACCCCACCGAACGCGACATCCTCGCCGAAACCTTCTCGGCACCGCCGGAGGTCTTCCAGACCCAGTTCGGCGAGATTGGGGAGCGGTCACATGAGTTCTTGCGACGGTTGAAGAAGTTCGCGCTGGCGGGCTTTCTGGTGAAGGACAGCTCGAGCGGTCAGATCAACTACACCGGCGGGCCTCCCGACATCGTCTACAACGTGAACGACGCCGATCGCCGCAAGTTCACAACGGGCTTCGAGTTCGTGACTGAGATGTTTTTCGCGTCGGGGTCGCGCCGCGTGCGGCCCGCCGTGAATGGCTCGAAGTGGTTCACGAGCTTCAACGAGGCGCGGCAGTTCATCTTGAGCGTGACCGACCCGGCGGAGTTCATGCTGTACGCGAGCCACCCCATGGGGACGTGCCGCGTGTCGGCCGATCCGAGCCTTGGTGTGGTGCGGCCCGAAGACGGTCGCACGCACGACCACGAAGGGTTGTACGTCATCGACGCATCGCTAATGCCGAGCGCGCTGGGAGTGAATCCGCAGATGACCATCATGGCGCAGTCGCTCGCGCTCTCGCGACGAATGTAGAGCAGTTTTCGTGCCCGGGAGGCCAGTCTCGTGCGGGCCAACGGCCCAAACGAGACGATAGACCCCGGTCTACATGTCGACCCCC
>CAYLMO010000177.1:0-5107 GCA_964384605.1 uncultured Bradymonadales bacterium
GTTCAGCCAGTCAGAACTCCTCGAGGCCATCGACCGAGCCGAGGCGCTTCGTCAGTTCAACGACACGTCGAAGTAGAGCAATTCGAGGCCGTCCACACCTTCGATCGTAATCTGGCCAGGCTCGCCGAACGCTGCTGCGTCTCCTGCCGAAAGGCGTTCACCGTTCACGAGCGCTTCGCCGCGAACGACGTGGACCCAGGCGCCTCGTCCTTCTTCCAACTCGCGACTGACCGAAACTCCGTCGTCGAGCCGAGCGCTGTAGAGGTAGGCGTCTTGGTCGATCTGCAGCGAGCCGTCGGCACCATCTGGCGTAACGATGGGCGCGAGTCGATTCGTGCGCGACTCCCAGTCGAATTGCTTCTGCGCATATCGGGGCTCGGTGCCGCGATTCTTCGGCTGAATCCAGATCTGCAGGAAGTGCACGAGCTCTTCTTCGGAGGCGTTGAACTCACTGTGCGTGACGCCGGTTCCGGCGCTCATCACCTGGACTTCACCCGGGCGCAGGACTTCGGTCGACCCCATCGAATCGCGATGGGCGAGCCCGCCTTCGAGCACGTAGGAGATAATCTCCATGTCGCGGTGTGGGTGGGTTCCAAATCCTCGCCCGGGCTGCACGCGGTCCTCGTTGATTACGCGAAGGGGACCGAACCCCATGAAGTTGGGATCGAAGTAGTTGGCGAACGAGAAAGTGTGATGGGAGTCGAGCCACCCATGGTTTGCGTGGCCTCGGTCTTCGCTTCGTCGAATGAACATGTGGTCTCCTCCATCTGTGCGCATTGGCGCGTCCGAAAGAGATCTTAGACCGCGGCCACGCAGAAACAATGACCGCAACTGTTAACGAATTGTTTCCAATTCAGATCATCCGCCCTGACAGCTACCGACCTCTTGGTCGCCCGGTTTTGCGCAGATTCCGCTGCAGCAGTCGGAATTCTCTCGGCAGCCAGTGTTGAACGGGAAGCAGCGGGTCTGGCAGGTGCCGTCGATGCATTCGGCGTTGCAGCAATCGGCGGAGGTCGCGCAAGTCTCACCCTCGAGCACGCACGATGGGCCGGCGCAGCCGGAGCTGATCTGCAACGGTGGGTTCATCGGGTCGGCAGTCTTGAGGGCGTCGCACGCCATGCCGTTGAGGGTCACGGTGTTGCTCGCCGCGTCGTACGTGAAGCCGTCCATCCCGTCGCGAGCAACGTACGCGCCATCGACCGAGACCCAGATTCGGTTCGGGTCTTCGGGCGCGGGGTTGAGCTCAAACGTGCAAGGGATGCTGAGGTTCTCGATGTCGTTGAGGGCCTGCGCCAGCTCGTTCGCATTGCTCGCGGAGTAGAAGCGTGGCGAGCCGGGCTGGCCGGCATCGGTGCCGCCGGCTGCGGCGACTTCGTCGAGTTGTGTGCTGTCGAAGTTGAATCCCACGACGTAGACCGGAATGCCGGCGTCGGAGAGTTCCTGCGCGGCGGCGACGGTATCGGCTTGGCCGCCGCATCCACAGGCCCCGCCGTCGGTGATGAGCACGACCGCTTTCTCGCGCTGTGCATCCAGCATGTCGCCAGGCTCCGAGACGAGTCCGCGGGTGCGCACGTCGCGCAACGCTGCGCCTGTCTCGGTGCAGTGCCGACCGCCCTCTTCGATGTCCAGACCTGGGGCGATCGCGATCTGCGCTCCGTGCGGGCACGTCGCGTTGTTGTAGTTGGTCGTGTAGGCGGCCTGGAAATCAGCTGCCGTGTACTTGCCCATGGGGAGCAGCTCTTTGTTGAGTTGGGTGCAGGCGTCGCCTTCGCGGGCGCATGGGTAGGTCGACATTCCGAATCGAACGGAGTCGGCCGAGTTCATGGCGATTTGGTCGAGGCCGGCGCGCGCTCGGGTCATGCGGTCTTGGCCGGTGCCGTCGAGCGCCTGCATCGAGGTCGACCGGTCGATGACGATGTAGATGTTCGGGTCGACGCGCTCGAACTCGTTTTGCTGCATGCCGCAGATGGGTCCAGCTGGCTCGAGTTCACACGAGTCGCCGACGCCATTCTGGTCTTCGTCGGCTTGGTCGTAGTTTCCGATGTCGATGCAGTTGTCGCAGGCGTCACCGACTCCGTCGGCGTCGGTATCGCCTTGTTCGGAGTTCGAGATTCGAGGGCAGTTGTCGAACTGCGCCGGGATTCCGTCGCCGTCAGGGTCGTCCCACGGTTCGAGCTCGGGCTCGACGTTGTTCGCGTTGTTGCCGGCGTCGCCAGTAGCGACGTTCGTCCCGCCGTTATTGGTCGTGGCGTTGTCGCCGCCCCCGTTGCCGGCGTCGTCGGAGCAATCGCCGCAGGCGACAGCAAGGCTGAACAAAAGCGTAAGTACGAGGACTCTCTTCATCGTGATGAGCTCCGGCGTGTGTCGCGGCGGTTCCGCAGGAATCTGTAGCGTTCACGCGGATTCTATCACCGGTCGGCCCATCGTTGCCAAGATAAGGGCTTGGCTACAGATCGAGCGCTACTTCGCTCGTCGCTTCTCGTACGATCACGAGGGCCGGCGAACTGCCGACGACTTCGAGCTGTCGCCGGGTCACGGTGAGGGTGGCGGAGATGGACTCCTCGGGGATGAACTCGGTCACGCCGGTGGTGAGCTCGACGGAGCCATCATCTCCGGTCACGCATTGCACGGTCGTGCCCACGCCTTCTGTGTCGACGAAGTCGAGCTTCGTGAACACTTGCGCGTCGTTCTCCGCAGCTTCCCAGGTGATGCTGAACGGCTCACCAGGCGCGATGTTTCTCGGGCCAACCACGGGTGCGGGCATCCACGATACGTCGCCGACATAGGGCGCAACGTCGTCGCCGCCCGACACGTCGATCGAGACCAACTCACCTTCGAAGAACCGATTGTCGACGGGATTCTGGGCGACGTAGCACGGTCCTTCGCCCACCAATGCGGCGACCAACTCGTTCGAAAACAGATTGATCGGTCCGGCATCGAGCACCTTGGGAGCGTAGGGAGTCTTCGCGATACCTCGGTAGGCGACGCAGCTCTCGTCGCGACCCAACTCGAATCGCTCGTCGACAGGTTGTTCGGCGACCGGAGATGCGCCGCAGGCGTAGAGACTCCGCGACGATTGCTCCGTGCCGGTAGCATCGTCGAGCTCGATGCGAGTCTCGAATCCGAGCTGCAAATGCTCGATGCCGAGGCACTCCAGCTCGCCAAACTCGGATTCGCAATCGTCGAACGTCCCCGGCGTGCTCGAGTTGCTCGAGTTGGAACCCGGTTTCGATCCCACAATCGACGGCCCCAGCCCGCCGTCTGGCGACTCGAATATGTCGCGGTCGTCAGCGGTGGGCTCACCGCAACCGACCGCGAACACGAGAGTACATGCGACGAAAACGAGTGTTCGGTACGTCATGAGGTTCCCCGAAGCTGGAACAAAGGCGTGTCATCTCGACCGCACTCACCATACCGAGGTTTGCCCTTCGATGCGATTCCCCCGTACCTTGAAGCATCAACCCAACACCCGAGAAGACCATGAAACGGCTCGCCTACGCCGCGGCAGTCCTCGCGATTCTTGCTGCGCTACCCTCGCTCGCCCACGCATTTTGTGGCTTCTACGTGAACAAGGCCGGCGGCCAGCTGTACGCAAATGCGACGCGAGTCGTGCTCATGCGTGACGGCAAGACCACCGCGCTCACGATGCAGAACAACTACGAAGGACCGCCGAAAGACTTCGCGATGGTCATTCCAGTCCCGCAGATTCTGCAGAAGGACAACGTCAAAACGCTGCCGCACAACGTGATGGACAACATCGACAAGGTCACCGCGCCGCGACTCGTCGAGTACTGGAAGCAACGCCCGCGGCCCCGGCGTGGCAGCGGCATGGGAGGCCGACCGATGATGAAGTCGATGGCTCCCGAAGTCGACATGGTCGAAAAGAAGGTCGTCGTCGAGGCCGAGTTCACGGCCGGCGAGTACAACATCGTGATTCTGAGCGCCAAAGAGGCGACCGCGCTCGAGACCTGGCTCAACGACGCCAAGTACAACATTCCCAAGGGCGCCGGCCCCTACTTCGAGCCCTACATTCAAGCGGGCATGTACTTCTTCGTGGCGCGAGTCGACGCGTCGAAAGTGAAGTTCCAAGACGGCAAAGCGCTCCTCTCACCGCTTCGATTTCACTACGAGAGCGACGAGTTTGCGCTGCCGATTCGTCTCGGCCTCATCAACGCGAAGGGCGAGCAGGACCTGATCGTCTATACGCTCGGGAAGGGGCAACGATACGAGGTCGCCAACCGTAAGAATGTCTTCGTGCCGACGAACATCGAGGTCGACAAAGCGGTGAAGGACAACTTCGCCGGCTTCTACGAATCGGTCTTTGCGAACACCATCAAGCAGAACAAAGGCGCGGTGGTGACGGAGTACTCATGGCAAGCGACGAACTGCGACCCATGCCCGCCCGGTGGCGCACTCAACCAGAACGACATCATGCAGTTTGGAGGCGACGTGCTCGGCAAGACCGCGGAGGTCTATCAGGTCTCGAAGGTAGTGAACCGCGACGACCTGCTTCAGGTGCAGATGGACAATGTCATTCGACGATATGACCGGCAGATTCGACAGTGCTCCGAGCAACACCTCGCAGCGGTCGGCAAGAACAAGGTGATCCTGAACCTGGAGTTCTCGCCGACTGGCTACATGCACAAAATCACGTCGTCCTACACGGACTCTCCGGTGTCTCAGTGCATCATCCCGAAGCTCGAAAGCCTGCGCATTCCAAGGTCCGAGGAGGACGCGCTTCGCAATGTCTACGTCGAGCTTTCGCCGACGACGGTCTCGCTGCAGCCCCCATCGGCGCGTGAGTTCGTCGTGACCAGACTTCATGCGCGCTACAAGAAGGACGAAGTCACATCGGACCTCGTCTTCAAGAAAGCGCCAGCGGTCGTGGGAGGTCGGGAGATCAACAGCGGACAAGGTCTGGAGATGGGCGCGAATCCGGCGAACATGAACAACTTTCAGGGCCGGTACATCATTCGGCACGACGAGTACGGGCCGCGGTATTCGGTCTCCACTCCACAGCCTCCGGTGAAGCAGACGCGGGCGCCGAAGAAGGTGACGCTGAAGAACGTCATCAAGCAGAAGGACTTGAGCCGGTTGAAGGTGGAGT
>CAYLMO010000178.1:0-5012 GCA_964384605.1 uncultured Bradymonadales bacterium
CTAGAGTGGTGGGATGTCGCAGGCACAAAAGTGCGATAAAGACGGCCATGGACATCGCAACCCAGTTCCAATCGCCGCAACAACTCATCGACCTCGGCCACGGCCAGATCGCCTACTGGAAGTTCGGCGAGGGGCCAGACGTCGTGTTTGTGCACGGTTGGCCGCTGCACGGCGCGACCTGGCGGCACGTCATCGCCGAGATGGTCGACTCGTTCACCTGCCACGTCGTCGACCTGCCAGGCACCGGCCACACGCGCTGGGATGACAACGCGCCGTTCGGCCTTTGGGAGCACGCCCGCACGGTCAGCGCGGTGCTCGACCATTTGGGGCTCGACTCGTTCGCCCTCGTCGCACACGACTCCGGGGCAACGATCACGCGCCTCATCGACACGTTGCGGCCTGGCCAAGTCTGGGCGCACGTGATGGGCAATACGGAGATTCCGGGGCATGTACCGACCGCGCTTCGCAGCGCGAAATTCGCGAAGTTCGTGCCGGCACGAGCCCACCTCGTGAAGCTCGCCGCCGGCACGAAGACGGGCGTCCGCAAAATGTGGGAGACCTGCTTCGACGACCTGTCGTTCGTTCAAACCGACTTCGGCCACTTCTTCTCGGACCCGCTCGCCAACGACCTCGACTATGTTCGAGGCCAGATGCGCCTCGCCGACCACCTCGACCTGGAGGTCGTCGAGTTCGAACTCAGCGGAATCCACGAGCAGATCACGGCGCCCGTGCTGTTTCTGTGGGGCGAGCGGGATCCGTGGTTCCCGTGGACGGTTGGTGAGGCGATGGTCGACAGTTTTGGCGGCGATCCAGCTGAGGTCCATCTGTACCCGCGCGGTCGTCTGTTCGTGCACGAAGAGTACGCCTCGGACTTCGGCCAGCGGGCCGCCGAGTTCCTGACGAGGCATAGAAGCTAGTCCATGGATGGTTTGCCGGCATTCGACGACCCCTGTATTCTCCAAGCCGGAGTCACGATGAGCGACCAAAAGCACAGCGAATCAAATGCACAGGCGAGACGCTCGCAGATTGAGTTTCTGATGAGCCTCACCGCGCGGGAACGTGCGTTTCGTGCCCTGCGACTCGGCACCATGCTCCGGAACCTGAAGTCGGGAGAACATCTTGGACGACGCAGCGACGATAGAGTTCCTCAGGTCCCTCTCGGCTCATCTTCAGGAGACAAATCGTAAGTTCGCGCTAATAGGGGCGATCGCAATGGCGGTGCACGGTTACGTACGGGCCACCGACGATTTCGACTTCGCAATCGCTACTTCGAATCCAGATGAATTCTTCGATCAGCTCGAAGAGTGGCTCGATGACGAGTTGACGATGAAACGAGCCGTCGCCAACGCCGGTGACCCGCTTGGCGGGGTCGCCACGATCTTCGGACCCAACATCGCAGCGATTCAGTTCGTGAACTTCGTGAATCCTCACACGCTTACGAACGGACCGGGAGTCGAGGCGATAAAGGGCGCACAGCCTGAGCCAAGCCTCGTCGACATTCCCGTCGCTCGGCCTGAGCATCTCGTGGCGTTGAAGCTCTATGCCGGGGGGCGCAAGGACCTGATGGACGCGGCCGAACTAGTGGAGACGGTAGGCGACCTAGACTGGAGCGAAACCGAACGGGTCTGCGCGAAGTACCGCCTGAAAGATGGGCTCGCCAACCTCAAGTCCATGCTCAACGAGTAGTTTCCACAATGACCCGCGACGACTTCCCCTACACACTCGCCATCCCCACCCGGTGGAAGGACAACGACGTCTATGGGCACGTGAACAACGTGGTCTACTACTCGTTCTTCGACACCGCCGTGAACACGCACCTCATCCAAGAGGGCGGTCTCGACATCCACAACGACCCGATCATCGGGGTCGTGGTCGAGACGACCTGCCAGTTCCACAAAGAGCTCGCGTTCCCGCAGACCGTGCACGCCGGGATTGCGATTGAGCGGCTCGGCAACACGAGCGTGAAGTACCGGATCGCGCTGTTCCGCGATGACGACGTGGAGCCAGCGGCGACCGGGCACTTTGTGCATGTGTACATCGACCGCGAGACGCGGAAACCGGTGCCGGTTCCGGACAAGATTCGGTCGGCGTTGGAACGGCTTGGCTGACAAGGTTTCGCGTTTTGCGTTTCTCGTTTTCTTGGTCGAGCTCGGGCGGCGCAAACTGCCTGATGCCCTGACCGCAGGGACCGCCCGAGGACACCCGGTAAACGAGAAACGCTCACGGTGCGAACCTACTACTGCCGATAGTAGTTGACCCCATCTACTACGCACGATAGTAGTAGTTCGCCATGACGAACTACCTCATACGTCCCGACGGCGACGGAATGCGCGCCGTCCTCTTCGATCTCGAAGCCGACATCATGGAAGTGATCTGGTCGGCCGGCCGCGAGCTCTGCGTGCACGACGTGCTCGACGCTCTGCTCGAAAACCGCGAGATCGCCTACACGACCGTGATGACCACGGTGAACCGGCTCGCCGACAAAGGCCTGCTCGACCGTCAAAAGGACGGCCGCCGCTACCTCTACCGACCTCGCCACACTCGCGACGAGTTCCTCGCTGAGCTCGCGCGCGACATCTTCGAAAGGCTTCCCGACGCCGGAAAAGACGCCGCCGCCGCCTACCTCGTCGACCGCGTCGCCGAGTCCGATCTCGACGAACTCGACCGGCTCGAAGAGCTGATTCGGCGCCGTCGCGAGGAGATGTCATGAGCGAGTTCGTCTTCCCGATCACGGCGACATTGCTGGTCTACCTGGTCGCCGTCCCGCTGCTGACCGTCGTCGCCCGAGCCATGCTCGAATGGCACGAAAAGCGGTGGCCTCACCCGCACGAAGCCGGCGACGGAGTGACCTTCGCCGCACTACTCGCGCCCGTCGCCATCCCCACGATCGGGATGGGCGCGGCCGCGCTCCACCGCCTCGACGGCCATCACGCGATGGAAGCGTGCATCGCGCTCCACCAGTTCGCCGAAGGCTGCCCGGAAGCGCTTCTGCTGCTGCTGTTCGTCGGCCTACCGATCGTCATGACAGCCGCGTATCGCCTGCGCCCCACGGCCAAGCGAGGTCGGCGCCTGCCGATCTCCGACGAGCTCGGCGTACCGGTTCACCTCGTCGATGGAGCGTCGATCTGCGTCCGAGGACTCTTTCGACCATGGATCGAACTCGGCCCCGACGTTCAGCGTGAACTCACCCCCGAACAGCTGCGTTCGGCCCTGCTTCACGAAGTCGTCCACGCCCGCTCCTTTGACCCCCTCTTGATGTCCATGCTGCTCGCCGCCAACGCCCTGAATCCGGCATGGAATCTACTTGAGCGATGGTTTGAACGGTGGCGGTTGGGGCGCGAAATCCGTTGCGATCTCGAAGCGCTGACGCGCGGAGCCGACCGGTTCGAGCTGGCCACTTCGCTGCTGAGCGTGGCCCGAATCGGCGTCGCGACGCCTCGTGGCGCATCGGCACTCACCGGGGCGGCGAAATCGATTCGACTTCGCGTCGCGATTCTCGTCGGCGGCGAACAACCCGCAGTACCGAGCGAGCGCACAACCTGGGTCGCACACGGCATCTTCTTGGTGGCACTCGCCGTGACCTGCGCGGTGTGCGAGCTGCGGCTCCTCGACGCCCTTCACCACTTCTCGGAGCGCGCGTTCTACGCGTTGATGTAATGCGAAAGACACTGCTGTTTTTGCTCGTCACGGCACTTCCGTCGACGGCGCTTGCGCAAGAAATCTCGCTCGCCGAGGCGCTGTCGAACGTCGACGAACTCGAAGACATTCGGGCGGTTGCGGCGGCTCAAGCTCGCGCGCTGGCCTCGGAGGCGACTGCGGTCGACCGACTGCCCGGGCCATCGGCGGGCGCCGAGTTCGGTCAGGTCACCAACATTGAAACCGAAATCGCCGTCGCCGTCGGACAAGAGATTCCGCTCAACGGCGCGCGGGGTTTCGAGGCGGAAGCACTTCGGCACGAAGCGACCGCCGCGAAGGCGCGGGGCGAGCTTGTGGTTCAAGGCTATAAGGCCGAGGTGGCGGAGGCGTTTTTCGAAGCACGCTACCGACAGGAACGACTGCTCGTCCTCGCCGATCGAATCACAGCGGTAGAGCGCTCAAAGGCCGTACTGGCGCGCCGAGAGGCCGCGGGTGACGCGAGCCGTTTCGAAGTGGAACGCGTGGCTCGGGAGGTTCGCCGGCTGCAGTCAGTACGCGCGACCGAAGAGGCGTCGCTGGCGGCGGCAACCGGCCGGCTGGCCGCGCTGCTGCAGCTGGAATCGGCCGTTCCCACCGGGCCGCTCGCACCCGATTCGTGCGGTGGAACGGCGCCCGAGTCTCCACAAGTTGCGGCGATGGAGGCCGATGTCCAAGCCGCGAAGACGCGCGGTGACGGGGCCGATTCGGCCTGGATGCCGACGCTGGAGCTCGAGGCTGCGGGCGTCCTTTTGGCCGAATCGGGAGGACCGTTCGAGCCGGGATATTCCGTCGGGCTGGGACTATCGTTCCCATTTTGGAGCGGCTCCGGCCCGCTGCGCGATGCCGCGGAGGCGCGCGCTATTGCTCGCGAAGCCGCCCTTCGGATTGAGGCTGACCAGATGAAGCGCCAGGCGGACACGCTCGCGAAGCAGTGCTCCGCCCTACTCGCGAATTCGGAGACGATCGCGACCGCGATCCCCGAGACTCAGAAACTGCTTCAGCGCGCCGAAGCTGGCTACGGGGCGGGCGAACTTTCGCTGCTCGAACTGCTGGACGCGCAGCAGGCGGTGCTCGACGAGCGGCTGGACCTCTTGGACGCACAATGGGGTGCTCGACGCGCCCAGAATCAGTGGCTCACCCGAGTTGGAGGATGGCCATGAAATGGATGATTTTCGTAGTTTGTGCCGCGCTGGTGAGCGTCGGTTGCGACTCGGGCGGCCACGGCCATGACCACGGCGAGCACGACGACCACGGACATGATGATCACGGCGGCCACGCGGGCCACGACGACCACGGCGACGACCACCACGGCCCGCACGACGGCCACGACCACGGCG
>CAYLMO010000179.1:0-4987 GCA_964384605.1 uncultured Bradymonadales bacterium
CGGAGAATCGGTGGTTTCGTTTGGCTTCGAACGAGGTCTCCCACTGCAGATACGAGCTCCGAGTTCGTGGGGGCGTGAAGCCGGTCTTTGGTTTGACGATACGGCTGGGAGAAGTCGCCAAGAAACGCAAGAATCGCCCTAGGCAGCTGTCGCCTCCGCGGGCTATTTTCCAAGACCAACGCACAGAACGACCTCTTTTGGACAGGGAAAGTAGTACATGCGCCACAGTCTTATCTTCTTCATCGCACTGCTCGTCTCATGTGGAGGCGACACGAACAACAACGGAACCTCCAACAACGACTCGGACGCAGGCGAGACCACGCCCGACATGTCGAACGACACATCGGCCAACGCGAGCGATCAAGACGCTGGAGGCGAAGACGCCGGAGAGCCAGAACCATCGCGAACCCCGTGTGATCCCTACGGCGACTCCGATCCGTGCGGCGAAGGGGAAGGCTGCCGACCGACGATTCGAGAGGTGAGCACCGGCAAAATGCTGGGCCAGTGTATCTTCGTCGGTCCGCGACAACTGGGCGAGTCCTGCGAAAAGGACACGCCCGACATGCGCTGCGTAGCCGAATTGATCTGCGTCAGCGAGGTTTGCATTCACCACTGCGACGGCGACGCCGAGACCGGTGCAGGCACCTGCCCCGACGACCTCGGCTGCTACCCACTCACGGACATGGGAGCGACACGAGCGTTCGGCGGCTGCGGGCCGACGTGCGAGTTCGACCACGACGACCCGCTGAATCCAACCGTGGCCTGCAGTGAAGCCGGCAACTCGTGCTTTCCGGGCGAGCTCCTCGAGGTGCCTTTCGACTTTTGCGGAGATTCCCCGGCGATGATCGAGCTGGGTCAGGATTGTGCCGCCGCTGGCCTTGAAGGCGGGACCTTGTGCGGGCCGGCCGCGGTCTGCCTCGACTTCATGTCGAATGACCAGCTCGTCTGCCAGCCGCTCTGCCTCGGCTCTCGAGGGGCGTACGACCAGGCTCCGCACCCGGATTGTCCCAATCCGACGGACGTCTGCGCGGACCTGTTCGAGAACACCGAGATCGGTATCTGCGTCGCGGCGGGGTGACGGATCGCACCTCACCTGGGCGCTGGTGTGGCATCAAGCAGCAGCGTCCAGATTGCTCCGCTCCTCGGCCCGGTGCAGCACCGGCAGCAACTCGCGCAGTCCCGCAGGAAGCTGGCTCACCACCGACGATCGCGCCGACTGCCAGAACGCCGACAGGAACAAAAGCGCGCAACCAATCACCATCCCCGCCACCGCGAATCCGACCTCTACCTCGCCGAACTCCTTGAAGAGTGAGGCGATGGCGTAGAGCACGTAGAACAAGCTCGACACCATCAGCGCGCGTCGGTCGATGGCCAGCGCGATGAACGTGATGATGAAGTAGAGGCCAATGACGACGAGCGCCGTCGAGAGCCCGGGCGACGAACCGTCGAGCACTCCGATGAAGTCGAAGACGGGATGCACGAGGAGCGGTGCCGCGACCAGGTGGAGCCAGAATGCCACGTCGGAGTGCGTCGATTGTCGCGTCGGGTCACGCATGTCCCACCACATGGCGAGCGCGAAGATGCTGAGGCCTCCGAGGCCGAGCATTTCGACTTCGAACGACTGCAGAACCCTCGCCGCGTTGGTGACGATGAATGCACACGCGACGGGCAGTCCCGCCGCGATGGCGACGGTCACCGGGACGCGGAACAATCGCCAGTGCACGCCAGCAGCCAAGAAGGCGGCGAGCGCCGCGAACGCAAATCGAAGCTCGATGAACTCGCCGTCGCGGAACGGATGGTCGACAGGCGCCGTCGCGAAGAACGCGAGGCCAAGCACTCCCAGCACAAACGCGAACACCAACACGATCGACGGGAGCGCCATACGACGAACCCCCGTGAAGTATGCGCTCAGCTTCAGTGAAACCGCCGCGACGAGGCCGCCACCAAGCGCGGGGTGAACCTCGGTTCCGAGCCACGCAAGGGCGCACAGAAACAGCGTCGCGGCGATGGCCACGAAGATGTCGTTGAAGCCGGTTAGGAGCCGAAAGCTCTCTTCGTCGACAGGGTTTTGGTTCTTGGCTTGAGCGACGAAGTCGCGAAATGCGTTGGCGTCGTCGAGGGCGAGGACCCCCTCTTCGATCGCGGCGTCGAGGTCGGCTTCAGTGTACATGCGGGCTCCGTGGCGGGTTTGAACAGATTAACTGAACCCAGGAGTGGAAGCATTCCGTCCGAAGTCGATCTTCACCGGATTGTTGCGTGAGTGACATGGTTCGGTGTCGCTCGCGATAACTCCTCGGGTTGGCGATCTGTGGTGCCTTGATGGCCAGCCCGCTGTTGTTCACCGATGTTGTTGTTCACCGATGACGAATAACCTAATTTGTCAGTCATATTTTGAAGAATTTGACGGACAAAGGTTCTTGTCGTTCATTCGTGAGCGACAAACTGAGAGGCATCATGGCGCCAGTCCACTATCATCAAGGTGGTTTTCCTCCCGAACTCCATTGGCCCGAGTTGATCCCGTATCTTGGCACCGCTGCCGCTGCCGTTGCGCGATATGACGGAATACTCGCGGCAATACCCAACCCCGATATCCTCTTGAGTCCCCTATCGACCCAAGAGGCTGTACTTTCTTCACGCATCGAAGGCACCCAGGCAACGATGGGTGAAGTATTGGGATACGAGGCAGGCGCATCACCTGAACTCTCCGAAGACCGTCGTGAGGACATTCGCGAAGTCCTGAACTATCGACGTGCGATGAGGCTCGCGGAAGAGGTCCTCGGAACGCTTCCGCTGTCGCTACGTCTGATGAAACAGGTTCACGGGGTGCTGATGGACGGCGTAAGAGGTCATGGGAAGGCGCCTGGGGAGTTTCGAAAGAACGCGAACTGGATCGGGCCGCCCGGGTCCACCATGAAGACGGCGCGCTTCGTACCGATCGGGGCGGATAAGCTTCCGGACGCGCTCGGAACGTGGGAGTCGTTCGCTCACTCCGAACAGCCAGACACGCTGGTTCAACTCGCTCTACTTCACGCGGAATTCGAAGCCCTACACCCCTTCCTCGACGGGAACGGACGACTGGGTCGAATGCTGATTCCACTTTTCCTCTGGCAGCAGAAGCTAATCAGACGCCCGATGTTCTACATGAGCGCCTATCTGGAGGCGAACCGAGATGACTACTACGCATACCTTCTCGGAATCTCAGAAAGTGGAAACTGGACCTCTTGGTGCAAGTTCTTTCTGTCGGGAGTGACGGAGCAGGCGGAACAGAACACGGCCAAGGCGCAGGAGATTCTGGAACTCTACGACGCGCTCAAATCGGTGGTGGTTGCGGAGACCAACTCCCAGTACGCGATAGCGGCCTTGGATTGGATTTTCGACCGGCCCATCTTCAAGAGCACAGGTTTTGTGGCCCATTCGCAGATTCCAGATTCAACGGCACGGCGAATCCTTCGTGCTTTTCGTGATCTAGGCCTCGTGAAGGAGATTCGACCGGCAGCGGGCCGTCGGCCGGCGACCTACACGTTTCCGCGGTTGCTGAACATCGCCGATGGGTCCGAGACATTCTAGCGTCCGAGCGCGCCTTCGTCCGGAAGTCGTTGCAGGGCGGAGTAAATGGAACATTTCGAGACTCAGAGACTCCGTATGGTTCCTTGCCTTAGGTCGGAGCCTCCATGCGAATCGTCACGTTCTCGTTCGTACTCGCCACCCTTCTGGTCGTGGTTGCCTGCGATGACGGGACTCCCGTCGCCGTCGAACCGGTCTTCGACGAAGTGAGCGAGTCAGACCGAGGAGCCGGCGTGGCCATGGCGGCGGCCCGCAAGCCGACAAACCTGACGGAGGCGATCGACGTCGCCGAAGAGTGGTTACGCGAAGACGAAACCACCGCGCAGTTTCGAGAGGGCGAGCCGATCGACTACCACCACGGGCTCGGGACCTACATGCGCAACGAATGGGGGCTGTGGGCCGATACCGAGCTTTCGCGATGGTTTCGCGCGCGAGGCGTGGAGCACCCCGACGACATGAGCATGGTCGTACTCGAGGGACTGCATCGGCGTGTGAATGGCGAGGATGTGAACGAGGCGGAGCTGCTGGCCCGCTAGCCCAGCCGAAGGACCGGCTCGAGGAACCGCACCGCCGCCGACGCGGCGTCCGGATGGTCCATCACGACGGTGTGAATCGCGTCGACCACGAGGTGTTCGACCATCGATTCGAGCTTCGTCTCCTCCACCCGCACGACTCCATCGTCGTCGCCGTCGAGCAACGGGTTGAGGCCTCCATCGCGCGGACGGCCGGCGACGACCATGACCGGCACATCAGGCTCCGGGTACGGCGGGCCGTTCGCAATCTCAAACCCCGCCGGTCCGACGGCCGCGCCAAACAACTTGGGTACGGCCTCCTGCAGGACCCGCGCGAGCGCGGCGCCTTGATTCGGTGGGGCCATCATCACGACGCGACCTTGCTCGAGCCGCTCGGGCCACGCGGGGCTTGCGAGCACTCCGCGCGTGATGATTCCGCCGAGCGAATGGGTGACGAAGCTTACCCGCTGCGCCCCTTCGAGGTGTTCTAGTACCTGCACGACCTGCTCGACGTGAGCGTCCAGCGGACGCCGGGTGCTCGGGTAGTCGAGCAGAATCGTGCGGTGTCCGGCGGTTTCGAGCGTTCGACCGAGTTTCGCGAGGGACCGCCGGCTTCGGCCGAGGCCGTGCAGCATCACGACCACTTCCGGCGGCGCAGGTTCGAGCTGTGCCTCGGCGAGCCGAACGACGCACTGTTCCAGGGTCCCGAATGCGTGGCGACGGTTCGCGGTGTCGAGCAGCCGGTGGTGGCCGGTGACGACGTTTTCCTGCACGCGCCAGCCGTCGCGGTAACGGCGGTCCGCCCAGAATTGTGCGCCGCCTGCTGTTGGAATCACGAGCTTGGTCATCGTGGGTACTCCGTCCGGAACGAGGGCTCGTTCGCGCGTTTTCGAGTCTACTGTATCGGGCCG
>CAYLMO010000180.1:0-1323 GCA_964384605.1 uncultured Bradymonadales bacterium
CGACGTCGGCGCAGGCCGAGCAACGCGACGAGTAGGGCGAGCGGAGCGAACGCCCCACCGCCGGCCGTGGAGCAACCGTCATCAGAGATTCCGTCGCGAGAACCTCCCCCGGAGCCGTCTTCGCCGCAGTCGACCGAACGGGTGATATTCTTCTCGAAGTAGTACGACACCGGTCTGGCTTGCTCGTTGAGGGTGACGCTGGTGTCGGTCGTCAGCTGGGCCGGCTTGAAGATGCCGTGGAATCGGCTGAGGAAGACCTCCTCCTCTGCCGGGATTCCCAGCTCCTGTTCGATGAGTTCTCGCGGCGGCAGAACTTGCTCATACCCGCCGTCGGCGGTGGTGACGCCTTCGGACTGAAGCAGCCCTCGATACTCCACGACCCAGTTGCCGGCGCCGCGCACCGCTTCGAGGTACTGTGGCTCCTCCCCGTCCCACGTGATGTCGGTCAAGGTTACCTCGTTGGGCATGGTTCCGAGGGTCGGTGCGAGCACGTTCAGGATGATCTCGACCTCATCGGCTGCCCCTGGCTGCAAGATTCGGAGCGGGTAACCTGCGCCGCCTTCGTAGTCGAAGCGAATCGCGGGATCGAGTTTGCCCTGGCCGAGGGCCTCGATGTCCACCTTCATCGCCATGAAGACGGATCCCTGACTGATGTAGGCGTCGACCGTGGCGTCCATCCCGTCGGGCAATACGTAGCCATTGCCGTTGAGCCACTCCGTGACGACCGTGCCGTTGTCACCGGTCAAGATTGCGTACTCGAACGTGCCGGTGTTGCCGGTATTGAGCACCTCGACGCCCGGACCGCCCACCGCGACGCTCCCGTCGCCGCCGCCGTTGACCGCGCAGGTAAAGTCGCTGAGCCCGAAGGAAGGCGATGTCAGGAGGTCGAGGTCTGCGAAGATCGAGGCCCCCGACTCGCCGACCGCCTGAATCTCCGTTGGTTCCGAAGGCAGCGGGATGATCCAGGAGAAGTTCGAAAGGTCGCCTTCGTAGCCGATCTGGGCCATTACGCGAGTTCGATTCCCTTCCGGGAAATACGCCATTGTCACGCGTTGGGCGTCGAGCGAAGCGGTCTCGCCCTGCACCGGGATGATGACGCCGCACGCTTCGGCGATGTTCGGCGTCAACACGCCCGCCGCGCTCATCACGGCAAACAAGGCAATCCAATGGCGGTTCGGCATACAGGACTCCGTTTGATTGAGAGGTGGTCGAATGAGTGTAGCCTCGGCCCGGGTTCGGCTCAATCGCCGGTTGCCGACCTGTGCCCATGCGAGCACGTCGCCCCATTCCGTGTCGGCTCCCGCCCACCTCCCGGAGTCCGGC
>CAYLMO010000180.1:1423-4833 GCA_964384605.1 uncultured Bradymonadales bacterium
GAGGATGCCGGCTACGATCGCGTGGAGTACAATCGACGCAATGACCCGCCCAACCGATATGAAACCCCGCGTCTCCCGCCTGTGGCTGATGCTCTTGACCGCGTGCGCGCTGAGCTGCAGCGATGACGGCGCGACCAACTCCGACACGCCGAACGCCGGGACGGAGCAGAACAACGGCACCGTCCGCCCCATCCCGAGCGAGGGGGAGTGCGCCTGGGAGGTAGGCGAACGACCATCCGCCGAACTGCCGCCGGAGCACTCCAACGCCTACACGCTCGAGCTCGACCGGTGGATGATCGACTCGAACCGGGGAGACCCCGTCGAGACACGGCAGCGCATGAACGAAGCCATCGCATCGGCGGTTGCCGACGGATTCGACAGAGTCGTGGTCCCCGCCGGCCACTATCTGGTGGGAGAACTCACGAACGAGATCTACTCGTCCGGGATCGAGCTACCCGGGAACATGACCCTCGAGCTCGCCGACGGCGCCATCATCGAAATGGCGCCGAACGACCGGCACAACTACTGCGTCATCAGCACCGAAGGGAACGACGACATCACGATCCGCGGCGGAGAGATTCGCGGCGATCGCGACGATCACGACTACTCGAGCGGCGGCGCCCACGACGAAGGCCATGGGATCTGCGTCTGGACGAGCTCCAACCGTGTCCTGGTCGAAGACATGGAGCTCCACCAACTCACGGGTGATGGCGTCCTCATCGTCGGTTCGGCGCCCCGCGACGACGACCCGAACGCCGAAGTTCCGAGCACCCACGTCACGATTCGAAACAACGAGATTCACAACAACCGACGGCAGGGTGTCTCCATCGTCGGTGGGCACAACATCGTCATCGAGAACAATCACATCCACCATATCCAGGGGACCTCGCCTCAATTCGGCGTGGACATCGAAGGGGCCGGTCGAATCGACCGCGACATCCTCATCTACCGCAACAATTTCCACGACAACTGGGGCGGCGACTTCGTGAGTTCGAGCGGGCGAAACGTCTGGGTCGAAGAGAACACGATGACGCAGTGCCAGGTCGACGCCGAGGGCAACTTCGACCCGTCTCTTCCTTGCGAAACACCGCCTGAGTGGGAAGGCCAGACCGACGGACCGATCGTGCTGTGGCAGATGTCCGACACGGTGGTCTTGAACAACGAAATCCGGATGACGACCCGCAGCTCCAACGGCCTGTGGGGGATCATCAACTACTCCCGCGAGCGCGAGGCGGTTCGAGAGAACCCCGTCGGCAACTACATCGCTGGCAACACCTTCAACGGCTGCGGCATTCACAACGCCTGGAACCGCCTGCAGTACATTTCGGGGAACACGATCAACGACGGCTACATGCTCCTGTTCAAGCTCGGGTGCGTTCAACTCGAGGACAACATGATCAACGGCGGCGGACATCGTTATCGTATCCGCGAGGTCGCGGGCTTCGCCGAGGGCAATCGTCAGAATGACGACGAGGAACAGGGATTCCCGCCCGAGAGCGCGGCCGACCGACATTTTCCGATGGCCGAAGACGCCCCTTACCGCAACTCCTCGCCGGTGTTCTGGTGATGACGAAGACCAAGACCATCGTTTTGCTCGCGGTCGCCATCGCTGTGGCCATTGGGTTCGTCGCGCTGGACGTTGACCGACCGACCGCGCGTGCGGTCCCGGCAGAGCCGCTGCCGGGCGCAGACGGTTGTCCGGGCGGCGAGTCGACCGGGGGGATGGGGCCCGAGATGGTTCGACTGCCCGAGGGATTTTGCATCGACTCGACCGAGGTCACTCGCGCCCAGTACGACGCCTGGCTCGCGGGTGCACCGGGAACGGACGGCCAGCCAGCCGCCTGCGCGGAGAACACCGACTTCGAATCGAGCTGCGACAGTAGCGAGAACCAGCCGGTCGTTTGCGTGGACTGGTGCGACGCGCGCGCCTACTGCGAGGCTGCGGGCAAGCGTTTGTGCGGCCGAGTGGGCGATGGTGGCGGTTATGAGTTCGACGCATACGACGACGACGCGGTGAGCGAATGGCAGGCCGCGTGCACGTCTGGCGGCGCCAACGAGTACACCTACGGAAACGACCTCGACACCCAGATCTGTCGCGGCGCCGACGCCGAAGACTACACGACCTGGGGTTTTGTCGATGTCGGTACGCTCGACGGATGCCAATCGCCCGACTCGGCGTACGCGGGCGTCTACGACCTGAGCGGCAACGCCGCGGAATGGGACAATGGGTGCGACGGCGACGCGCCCGACTCGGCGTGCCGCATTCGAGGCGGAAGCTTCGAGTTCAATGACATCGGACTAAGGTGCTCGATGGCCCGCGGGCTTCGCTGGCCGCGCATGCGGAAGGTCGTCTCGGTCGGGTTCCGTTGCTGCGCTGACTGACCGGCAGACACGTCGTTCGCCCAGACCAACTGGCATAGGCTCTCGTCATGAAAACCAGACCAGCTCGCCTCGACCACGTCGCGTTTCTCGTATCGGATATCGACGAGTCCATGAGGCGCCTTGCTCACCTCGAGCTCCCCTTCGGCGAACCGCAGACCTTCGAGGCTGAAGGCACGCGGGAGGTCTACGCTGGCCGCCTACTCTTCATGCAGCCGGTCGGCGAGGGTCCATACGCAACGGCGTTCGCCAAGCGAGGGGCTGGACTTCATCACATCGCGATTCACGTCGACGACCTGGGGTCATACATGCGGTCCATCGAGGTCTCGGGCTGGTTGATGCACCCCAAAAGCTACGCCACGAGCAGGGCGCACCAGACTGTGTGGCTGGCGAGGCCTGGGGTCGAGGCGTTGATCGAAGTGCAGGAGTCGGACTCGGTCCGCGTCGGCGCGCTCGATCACATCGAGGTGAAAGGGCTCGATGTGCGCCCAGACCTAGCCTCGATCTTCGAAGGCATGGATGTGAAGGTCGGCGACCGAAGCGGCGTCTGGGTGAACGGGGAGTTCATCGGCTGAGCGCGGTCAACTCGCAACGCGTAGGGCGTCCATGTCCTCACCGGAAATCTCGAAGTCGACGTTGGCGTTGCTGCGAATGTGGTCCGGATTCGACGACTTCGGCAGCGACACGAGGCCCAGCTGCAGCGTGTAACGAATCGCCAGCTGCGGCACCGACACGCCGTACTTCGCGGCCATCTTCTCCAGCTCGGCGTGCTGCAACAGCCGCCCATGCGCGATGGGCGAGTAGGCTTCGACCACGATTTCGTGCGCCTCGCAGAAGTCGATCAAATCCTCTGGCGTGTGCCCAACATGCGTCAGAATCTGATTCACCATCGGGCGGACGGAGCACACTTCGAAGATATTCTCGAGGTCGACCTCCTCGAAGTTCGAGACGCCGATCGACCTCACAGTTCCTGCCTCGTAAGCCTCTTCGAGGGCTCTCCACGCCTGACGATTCCCTTCGAAGTACCGGTC
>CAYLMO010000181.1:0-4659 GCA_964384605.1 uncultured Bradymonadales bacterium
GTCGCGTTGTTCGTCGTCGCGTTGTTCGTCGTCGCGTTGTTCGTCGTCGCGTTGTTCGTCGAAACGTTGTTCGACGTGTTGTTCGTCGTCGCGTTGTTCTCTTCTTCGTCTCCACATCCGACGGCGACGAGCGAGGCCATGAGCAAAATCATTGTGAGCTTCTTCATATGCGTACTTCCTTTTCGCAGTGGTTCACTTGGATTGCGCCGCGGAGTGTAGCGCAAGTTGGATTGCGATTGAACGCTGGCAACTGACTCATCCTGACACATCAGCGCCAACGAACGACGCCGTCGTTGGTGACCTGAAAGACGGCGAGCTGTGCGTGCTCTGGCTGCGAGAGCAAGATGGGGTACTCGCGACGTCGTCGCCGGTAGGTCTTGAGAGCCCAAAGCAAGATGGAGTCCCGCGACGCGAAGGTGAGCCGAAACGATTCGACGTTTCCGGTTCCCCACAGATCCTCGCGGGTGACGGACCTCCGGATCGCTCGACCGATGAGCTGCTTCAACACGCGACGCAACGGGAAGTCGAGCCAAATCACGGCGTCGGCTCGTGACCAAACGACGTCTCGAACCTTGGCGTAGTTTCCCGCCACGACCCATCGACTCGCGGCATCGAGTTCGGACGCGACCAGCTCCCGAAACTCGGGTGTTGGGCGCTCGGTCCAGTTCGGTAGCCAGTGCAGAGCATCGAGATCGATCGCCTCGTGGCCCCAGGCGTCGGCGAGCTGCTCCGCCAGCGTGGTCTTGCCCGAGCCGGTCGTGCCGATCACGACGTAGCGGCGTACCGGCTCGCCATCGACGATGAAACTTTCGGGTCGAATTGCCATGGCGCCGAGACTACTTCGACTCGTGACAGAAGCAACTCCACCCACCCGTAAGTTAGTAGTCACTTACTTGGCTTGACACCGTGCGTCATAGTCGGTTGAATGCCCGCGTTCTGTGGAATTCCACTCACTTTGATGAGGCCCTCATGAGTTCAGAAAAGCTCGTCTCCGTCGATATTCGCGACGGAATTGCCTACATCTGCTTCGACGTGAAAGGCGAGAAGGTGAACACCTTGTCGCCCGCCATGAATGAGCGGATGGAGGAAATCCTGGAAGGACTGAAGCGCGAAAAGTCGAAGCTCGACGGCGCGGTCCTCTACTCGGCGAAGAAGAACAACTTCATCGCCGGATTCGACATCAACGAGCTCAAGAACTTCGGCTCCGACCCGAAGGGATTGGACGCCCTCGTGAGCCGCGGCCACGAGATGATGGGCCAGTTCGAGAGCCTCGGGATTCCGTTCGTGGCCGCCATCGACGGCAGCTGCCTTGGCGGCGGACTCGAAGTCGCTCTCGCCTGCCAGGGCCGGGTCGCGACGAACAATCCGAAGACCAAACTAGGTCTCCCGGAGGTCATGCTCGGCGTGATTCCGGGCGCCGGTGGAACGCAGCGATTGCCACGGCTGATCGACCTTCAGTTTGCTCTGACGATGATTCTTCAGGGCAAGCAGGTCGGCGCAAAGAAGGCGAAGAAGCTCGGACTGGTGGATGACGTCGTGCACCACGGTATCTTGCTCGATGTAGCCGCAGACCTCGCCCGAAAGCTCAAGAAGAGCGGCGCGAAGAACGACAAGTCGGTCGTGAAGCTGGGCGAACTTCGGAAAGACCCGGCCGGGCAGGCGCTCAAGATTGTGGCGAGCAGCCCGGCTCGCGGGGTGATCTTCGACAAGGCGCGGGAAGGCGTCATGAAGGCGACCAAAGGCAAGTATCCTGCGCCTCTGAAGGCGATCGACGTGATCGAGAAGGGTCTCGCCGACGGCTTCGACGCCGGCCTGAAGGCTGAGCGAGCGGCGTTCGTCGAGCTCGTTTCGGGCGACGTGGCGCAGAACCTCGTCAACCTGTTCTTCATGAAGAACGAGGCCGACAAAGACCCGCACGTCTCGAAGAACGTGAAGGCGCGAGACGTCGAGAAAATCGGCGTGCTCGGCGCCGGACTAATGGGTGCGGGTATCGCGCAGGTCTGCGCATTCAAGGGCTACAACATCCGCATGAAAGATCGCGACATGGCCGGGGTCGGCTGGGGCGTGAACTACTGCAAAGAGCTCTTCGACAAGGCTGTGAAGTACAAGAAGATGTCGGAGCCGGAAGCCGACGTCGCGTTCGGCCGCATTTCGGGGACGACCACGTACGACGGAATCGGCAACTGCGACCTTGTGATCGAGGCGGTGTTCGAGGACCTCGCGCTCAAGCAGAAGATCCTCGCCGACGTCGAGGCGGTCGCGAATCGGAATCTGATCTTCGCGAGCAACACTTCGACCATCCCGATTCACAAGATCGCGGAGAACTCGAAGAACAAAGGCAATGTGCTGGGCATGCACTACTTCTCGCCAGTGCACAAAATGCCGTTGCTCGAGATCATCAAGACCAAGGACACGACGCAAACTGCGGTCGCAACTGCGCTCGCGGTGGGTCGCAAGACCGGCAAGACCTGCATTGTGGTGAACGATGGGCCGGGATTCTTCACCAGCCGTGTCATTGGCGCGTACATCAACGAAGCGGGCTGGATTCTGCAGGAGGGAGGCGCGATCGACCACATCGACCGGGCGATGAAGGACTTCGGGTTCCCTGTCGGGCCGATGAAGTTGGTCGACGAAGTGGGCCTCGACGTTGCCAACAAGGCGGCCGGAATTCTGAAGGGCGCGTTCGAAGAGCGATGGGACCAACCGACGGCGCTGGTCGCCATCGCAGAAGACGGTCGCAAGGGCCGGAAGAACGAAAAAGGCCTGTACGATTACGCCGGTGAATCGAAGGGCAAGGCGGTCGATGAATCGGTCTACGACCTGATTCCAGGCGGCCGAAACCGCAAGAATCTCGACGCCGAAGTGGTGAAGGCTCGCTGCTGGTTGGCGATGCTCAACGAGTGCGCCTACTGCCTGCAGGAAGAGATCGCAGAGAAGCCGCGCGACATCGATATCGGCGTCATCTTCGGCCTCGGCTTCCCGCCGTTCCGCGGCGGTGTGCTTCGCCATGCCGACAAGGTCGGACTGACCAAAGTCCGCCGTGAGATGGAATCGCTCGCCGACAAGTTCGGTGAACGCCTCGCCCCCGCACAGATCATCGTCGACCTCGAGAAGAAAGGAGTTGGTTTCTATGGCTAAGCTCAAGAAGAATCCCCTCGGAGGTGACGATCGCGTCGCCATCATCGCTGGAACTCGTACGCCCTTCGTAAAGGCGTGGGCGGAGTTCAATGACTATAACGAAGCGGACCTTCAGCGGTTCGCGGTGAATGAGTTGCTGAATCGCGTCGACTTCGATCCGAAGGAGATCGACGAGTGCATCGTGGGCTGTGTGTCGGCGCCGATGAACGGGCCGAACGTGGCGCGCGAGACGGTGCTTCGCAGCCAGATGCCGAACCACATTCCGGCGTACACGGTGCAGATGTACTGCGCGTCGTCGGGTCTGGCGGTGGTGAACGGCGTGGGCGACATCTTGAGTGGCGTTGCCGACGTGGTGGTTGCGGGTGGTGTCGAGTCGATGTCGTCTGCTCAAGCGCGTATCTCGCTGCCCCTTACGCAGGCGCTCAACTCGGCGGCGAAAGCGCGTTCGATGCAGGATCGTCTGCAGGCATTCGCCGACGTTTCGTTGGGCGATATCAAGCCCGACGTGCCGAGCATCGCCGAGCCGACCACTGGCTTGTCGATGGGCGAGTCGGCCGAAGAGATGGCGAAGGAGTATGGCATCACGCGCGAGGAGCAGGACAAGTTCGCCGAGATGACGCATCACCGCGCTGCAGCTGCTCAGAAGGAAGGTCGATTCAGTGAAATCGTTCCGGTCTTGGCGGGCGAAAAGTTCGGCACGGTGGTGGATCACGACACGATGGTTCGTGGTGATACTTCGGTCGAGAAGATGGCGAAATTGCGGCCGGCGTTCGACCGGAAGCACGGTTCGATCACCGCGGCGAACGCGTCGCCGTTGACCGACGGAGCGTCGGCGGTGCTGCTGATGCGTGAGTCGAAGGCCAAGGAGCTCGGGTTGGAGCCGATCGCCTACATTCGCTCGCACGCGATCATGGGTCTCGACCTCTTCAAGTACGCGATGTTGCTGGGTCCGACCTTCGCCACGCCGAAGGCGCTGAAGATGGCGGGCGTGACGCTCAAAGACATCGACCTGGTCGACATGCACGAAGCGTTTGCTGCGCAGGTCCTCGCCAACGTGAAGATCTGGAACTCGAAGGAGCTGTGCAACGACATTGGCCTCGACGAAAAGATCGGCGAGATCGACATGGACGCGTTCAACGTGAACGGCGGGTCGATCCCGATCGGTCACCCGTTCGGCGCGACCGGCACGCGTCTGGTCGCTCAGCTCGCTTACGAGATGCAGCGACAGGACAAGCAGCTCGGGCTTCTGACCGCTTGTGCGGCGGGAGGACTCGGCTTGTCGATGGTGCTCGAGCGGAACTAGTTCCGGCCCTCGAACCAATTTCAAAAGCCCCGGAGTGTCAGACACTCCGGGGCTTTTTGTTTGGGTGCAGACGAAGTTTACGGAACGAAAGTTCGCAATTCCGTGTGAACGGTGCCCATGGAACCGTCCGCCGGCGAGATGCCGCCGTTCGAACCTCCGAGCCCGGGCTGAACGTTGAGCGTCGCGGTGTTGCTGAGGAACTCGTAGAAGATCTTGAT
>CAYLMO010000182.1:0-4586 GCA_964384605.1 uncultured Bradymonadales bacterium
CCGCTCATGGTGGCCGCCGCAGCCTCCATGTGCTCCCGCAGACGCTCGTCTTGCGGCATCGGAGTGCGCAGCGCCGGGTCGACGATCTTGCTGTGGCCGTGCTCGAAGCAAGCGACAGCTGCCTCGACGAGCGCGTTCTCGTCCTCGAGCTCGTACAGGGCGCTGAACATACCGGCGAGGAGTCGCGGAGTGTCGCCACCGGACGAGACTTCGCGCCATCGGGCGATGAACGACTTCATCCGCTCGACGAGCAGTGGCGCCGACGACGCATCGCCTTCCTCGGCGATGACGTTCGCGACCGCGTGCATGTGAATGAGAGTCGGGTCTGCGAGCGCCTCGTGAAGGGCCTCGAGGCCGCCCGATTCGAAGAGTTCGAGCGCCTGCCATTGGTCGATACGCCGGACGTCGAATTCGAGCCCTCTCTTGTCGGCCGCAGCCTGCGCGGCGGCGGCGACTTCGGGGGTGTCGTGGTCGATCCAGTCGAGGATGATCTCGGGCTCGAGCTGGTCGTGTTCGGCCGCGACGCGCATTGCCCAGACGCACTGCTCGATGCCCGTGTCGGCGCTGTAGGGATTCGTCTCGCGGGCGAGCGCGGAACGCACCCAGCGACGCAGGTCTCCGAATTCGCCGCCGTACGCAATCGCGGCGTGTTTCGCGAGCATCATCGGCACGATCTTGAGGTCCTCGAGGCCTTCGAGAATCCCGAGAATCGATGCGCGATCGGCCGCTGGTGCCGAGGGAGCCAGCTCTGCGAGTGCCCACAGAACAGGGGCGCTCGCTTCGTCGTCGAGGGATTGAGCGAAGAGGAGCGCGTGTTGCCCCGCGCCCAGCTCTGCTGCCGCCGGTGCGAGGGCTTCGGCCGGGAACTTTCGCCCTTCGATCGCGTCGTTGATGAACGCCGTCGCCTTCTCGCCGCCGATCTGACCAAGCGCTCGAAGCGCGATGATCTGGAAGTCTTTCGACATGCCATATCGGTCGTTGGTGAGCGCGTCGTGGAGCGCTCCGATGATCCCGTCGACGCCCGCTTCGACGCGGTGCTCCCCGAGCGTCTTGGTGATGGCCATTCGGATGTGATTGAACTCTTCCGGTTCGTCCAGCAGCGGGATCAACTGGTCGAATCCGCGGGACCAGTCCAAGGAGGGGAGCATCTCGCGGTAGCCGATGAACGAGCGGTCGCGCATGCCGGCGACGAACATGCCGGTGATGCGTCCGTCGGGGTGTTCTGCGACCCAGCGGAAGGCGTCGTCGATGTAGTAGGTACCGAAGCCACCTTTGTTCATCGTGGCGTCTTCGAGGGCGCTCCAGAACTGCGCGAGCGAAGGGTCTTCTTTCCAGTGGTCCCGAATGGCGACCTGCAGTTCGGGGTTGTCGAACGAGTTCCAGAACAGGTCTTCGAGGTCGGCGCCGTCGGCGGCCAGCTGCGCGACTTTGGTTGCGGCGGCTTCCGCGCGTTCGGCAGCGAGTCGTTCAGCTTCGGCGGCTTCGGCTTCGCGTTCGGCGGCGCGATCGGGATGGAGGTCGAGCGCGATGAACGCGTCGCGAACTTCGTAGATGTCCTCGATCTCTCCGAGGGTTCGGTCGCCGGCTCGGAATCGCTCGATGAGGGCGGCCGAATCACGAATGAGGCGCGACTTGCTGTCTTTGCAGGCGGCGAGCATGTCGACCAGGAACTCTTCGTCGTCGAAGAAGAACGCGCGCCAGAGCAGGTTCAACCCGATCGCGGCTTTGTTCGCGGCCTTCTCGATGAGTTCGTCGCGCGGGTTGTCGTAGTTGAGCCAGAAACGGTCGGTGACCTCTACCTCGTCGAGGCCATCAAAGTTTCGGAGCAGCTGGATGATCCAGTACGAGCACCAGAAGTGGTAACGCGAGGTCTGGTGCTCGGGCTCGAGGTTCTGGAACTGCTCGCCCGCCCCGGCTTCCATGATGCTTCCCCAGTGCCAGGACGGGGCGATGTGGCCGTCGAGCTTCGCCCATGCTTCACGGAACATCTCGTCGCTGACAGCCTCGTAGTCGGACCATGTGTCGGCGAGGCAGGATGCGTACACGAGATGGCTGAGGTCGGTCGCAAAGGGGTCGTCGACCGCCATGTCGTCGTGGCTGAAGAAGTAGAGCTGGCCGTTTTCGGTGTCGTCGTAGATGTGAGATTCGAGCACGCTGACCATGTAGCTGTCGCCGTTGCCGAGCGTGCCGACGAGCGCGAGGCCTGAGAATGCCTCGTGGAGCGAGGTGTCGAGGTAGCCGTTCTGCCCGAAGATGACGAGGCGTTCGAAGAGATTGTCGGTCTCGATGTCGTCGATGTCGGGTGCGACGTCCGGATAGATGTCTGCTCGTAGCTCATACGCCATGAAGCGCCCATAACGGGCAAGCATGGCACCGTACTTCGCGAGCTGTGGTGGGGGTGCGAAGCCCCAGGTGTCTTCAAAAACTTCGGCGTAGTTGTCGAGCCAGGGGGCGGGGTTCTCGTCGCCGATCCAGCGGTCCAGGAACTGCTCGAAGCCGTCTTCGAGGAACGTCTCGGGCGATTTGTCGCGCCAAAAATCGTCATCGTAGGCCTCGGTGAGCGGGACGCCGCGGCCGTTGGTTTCGACGCCATCCTGATTGAAGTGGCGGGCCGTTTCGGAGTGCTCGTCGTACTCGTATCGCCAGACTCCATCGCCGCCTGGGAAGTGCCGGTCGGTATCGTTTTCGGAACGCCAGTGGGTCCAGACGCCGGTCTTGGTGCCGTTCTCGTAGACGCCCTGCAGCGACGGGCTGCCGTCGGGGTGCCATTCCTTGAATTCGCCGTCGAACGCGCCGTGCTTCGAGAAGTGGGCTTCGCGGCGAAGCGTGCCGGCTTGGTCCCACCACTTCCATTGGCCGACTCGCTTTCCGGCGTCGTTGGTCTCTCCGTGGAGCCAGTTCGATTCGCGAATGGACCAGATTGACCCATCCGGCACGGAGTCGGGTTTTCGAGACTCTCGCCAGGCGATGTAGTGGGTGGCGGAGAGACTGAATGCGCGGGTGAGCTCGTCGCGGGACACGGCGAATTCGGTTGTCTCGTATCCGTCGATGAGGCGGATCTCGCACGCGTCGGCGGTGGGACCTTTGTAGACCCAGCGGGCATCGGGGTTGTCGGGCCAGGTGATTTCGTCGCCGTCGGTGGTGGTGACCGAGTCTTCGACGAGGAGCAGCGTCGAGTCAGGGGCGACGCGGTCGATGTGGTCGCCGAGGTCGATCGAGCGGCCGGCGTCGTCGGTCGGGACTTCGTTGGTGAGACCGGACGTGTAGTAGAGCGTGAAGTGATATGGCTGCGCGTCGCCGTGGTAGTACGGCATGTCCATGCGTTTGACGTCGTCTGGGACGTTGGGCGGCAGGTGGGAGTTCTTGTCGGACGGGCCTTCTGTGGCGAGGGTCCAGACCTGCATGCCGTGGGTCTTTCCGTGCACCCAGGTGGCCCATTGGGCGCGTTCGCCGTTGGGGTGCCAGCGCTCGAGAAGGCCGTGGAGCTGACCGTGGTCGTCGTAGCTCGCTTTGCAAACCAAGTTGCCTTCGGGTGCCCACCACGACCAGTCGCCGATCGGCTCGCCGTCTTCGTTTTTGGGGCCGAGTTCCCATTCGTTTTCGGAGGGGTTCCACTCGGCTTCGGCTGGGACAGAGTTCGGGCGTTCCGGTGCGCTCATTTGGGCTCCAAATTGTGGGTTTGGCGACACGTTACTTCGGGCGGAAACGGGCGACAAGGGGTAGGGAAGGCGAGCGTTGGCGGACCATCAAGGTTTGCGTGATTCGCAAACTTGTCGCACTCTGCCGCCTCACTTTCACCGAAGGACATACCATGAAGCGTCTGCTGATCGCGGCCCTTTTGCTGGCCGGAACCGCTTGCGAATCGAAACCTGCTGAGACTGGCGAGACGACTGCTGGGACGTCTGCTGCTACGTCCGGCGAGGCCGCGGACACAACCGCACAGAACGACGGGGAGACGAGCGGGCAAACTACGCCGGAGGAGCCTCGCGAATTCGTAAAGGTCGAACCGGCCAAGTTCGACGAGAAGGCGTTTCCGGGAGACCTCCCCGAGGGCAAACTTCAGGGCGGGATCGCGTTCGTCGATTCGTACGGCACCAACCACGTGGCGTTCACTCGGCAAGACACGGAAAAGGAAACTGTGCTGCACGTGAAGCACGTGGTTCAGGATGGAGACGAGGTGCGTGAGGTGCGCGCCGACAAAGAGGTCATCGGGTTCTGCGAGTTCGACATCGTCTTCGAAGTGAAGCATGGCGAATGGTCGGTGACCGACCTCGACGAGGATGGCGTGGGCGAAGCGACGTTCGCGTACACGACCGACTGCACGTCAGACATTTCGCCGAACAAGCACACCGTGATGGTTACGGAGGGCGGTAAGGGGTTCGCCCTGCGTGGTGCGACGTCGGTCCAGATCGACGACGAGGGGACGATCCAGGGCGGGGAGTTCAAGGCGGACGAGATGGAAGAGGCGTTTGCCGCGCACGGAAAGAAGGTGTGGGACGAGACTTCGGTCGGCCTGCGAATGTAGTTCGGCTCCCGATGATTCGAACCTGAGGTCTCCGACGGTTTGCGACCCTCCGAGGCGCGCA
>CAYLMO010000183.1:0-4191 GCA_964384605.1 uncultured Bradymonadales bacterium
GTGGACTGTTCGGGCTTTCGCTCGACCAGCTCGCAGAGTATCGAGCGGCGGACGGCCCGTGGCGATACACGATTCCCGAGCTTCCTGCGGGGGAGGTTGCTGACGCTCTCAACGTGCTCCGCGAGCTCCACGGCAAAAGGGGGCGTCAGAGTTGGGTGACTACCCTCGACGAGCTCCTCGAAGAGACTCGGTCTCGGGCCGTGTGGTCACTATCGGCTCGCTCTAGCGCGATTCAGGCAAACTTGCTCAAACTGCGCAGCTACATTCGGCAGTGCGAGGAGGCCTCGAAGTCGCCAGCCGAAGCCGTGAAACTGCTTCAGTCCGTTGCGAAGTACAGTGACGACAAAGATGTTTCGGTGATTGACGACGACAGCAACGAGGTGTCGATCATGACACTGTTCGGCGCGAAAGGGCTCGAGGCGCCGATTGTCCTCATGCCGTACGCCGATCGAAGGGTCGTTAAGGACGCGGTGGCCGTTTTCGACCGCGAGTCGGGAAGGATGGGAATCAACATGGGAACCGGGTTCCGTTCGCCTGACTGGGACTACTGGCGCGAACGCGAGGGTGAAGAACTCGAACTCGAGCGAAAGAGGTGGATGTACGTTGCGGCCACCCGAGCTCGGGATCAGTTCGTGTTCTTCGTGAATGAATCGACGAACGACGGAGCATCCCTGATCAAGCCGTACCTCGATCGTGGACGAGCCGGCGACGTCGGGCCGGACGGTAGGATTCAGGTCGCGGAAGGCATCTTCCTTCGATCGCTGCGGGGAGAGTCGCTGAAAGAAGTGGTGTTCGAGTCGGAGACGTTTCCGGGCCGCGATGCTGAAGTCGACGCGATTCTCGCCGAGTCGAGTGACCGGGGGCCTGACCCGCTCGACGAGTGGGTGGCTCATCGAGCGGCGGTGGTGCGTGAGTCCCGTTTGCGTTCCAGGCGATGGACGTCTGCCACTGCGGTCGCTCGACAGGGCGTGCGTCGAAAAACTGCTCCCGACCGACTCGACATCGCGATTGGGACAGCAATCCATCGAGTCATGGAGCACCTTGATTTGCGTTCCGATCGTGAAGTGATGCACGCACGAGCGTTCGCGCTGTTGAAGACGATCTCCGAGGAAGAAGAGCTTCATGGGGATTTCGTAGAGAAGGCCGAGCGAGTGCTTGAACAGATGCTGGCTCACCCAATCTTCGAGAGGGTTGGTGCCGCTCCCGAACACTGGAAAGAAGTGCCGTTTGCGTTCGAAGAGCGAGGTCGAATCATCTCCGGAATCATCGATCTCGTATTTCCCGTAAACGAGTCTTGGACCAAGTGGGTCGTAGTCGATTGGAAGACCGATAGGCCCGAGGAGCCGGAGATTCAGCGAGCCTATATGAAGCAGGTCGAAATTTACGCGAGGGCACTGGCCAAGAACATCACCGGAATCGAGCCAGAGGATGTGGAGCCGATTCTCGTAGGTCCATACGAGGCTCTCCAAGACGTGGCACTCGACGAATTTGAACTTGGGTTGGAGTACGTCGCCGAAGAGGCGAGGGAACCGTTGCGACAGTTTGTGGCCGAAGGCGGGCAGGTTCCGGAGATCGGTCTCGAAATCGGCGACAGCTTCTACCTCACGACGTTCGTTTGTTTTCCGCAGGAGTCATGGGCGGTCGTGTTCAACCAGCCGGCAGAAGACATCGAGCTTGCGCGCGAAGCCGGTTGGCAGATTGTCGAGGTCGACCGTGATCGTCCAGAATGGGTAGAGGAAACGCTTCGACACCTTCGAGCACGCACCAACTGACAAGGCGCAGGGATGGCCCAAGCTTCAACTCCCAAAACGGTGATCTTCGCCGCTCGCCTCCCCGGTATTCTCAAGGGGTTGGACCCACCGCGGCAGGTGGACTTCAACACGCAGATCGAGAAGCTGCAGCGGGGTTTGGATGCGGGTCTTCATGCCCTCGAAGGAGTACCGTTCGCCGCATTCGACCTCAATCGCAAAGGCAAGGGAGCCTACCGAGCGATCTGCCATTGGCGAGACGATACGGTGGTCGTTCTGCATGTGGGGCCGCACGACGATGCCTACGCGTGGGCGCAGAACCATCAGTTTGAACAGGTAGGTAACGTCATTCGCCTATTGAAGGTGGAGGTCACTGGCGGCGAGCCGAAACCGCGAGAGCCGGTGCCGGACGACCCGGTCGCGCACAGACTGTTCCAGCACATCACAGACAACGAGTTCTGGAAGTTCGAAGTCCGACCGCTTGCGGCCGAAATCTTTCGGCAGATTCCCGATGTCGAAACACTCGAACAACTAATCCCTGGCTGTTCCGCACCGTTGGCCGAAGCGCTCACCTTCTTGGGTGCGGATCCTTGGGCAATCGAGGAGGCCCGCGAGGCATATTGGGCGGCGAAACGTCAGCAGGAGACAACACCGCTCGTCCCGATCGAAGATGCGGTCAAGAATCCGGTCAACGCTTCCGAGTTCGTCGTGGCACCGGTCGGTTTTGATGCTCTCCAGGACGCGCTCAACGGCGACTTCGAAGCCTGGCGAACGTTCTTGCACCCGTCGCAGCAAAGGCTTGTGAAGCGCGATTCGAATGGCGCGATGAAGGTCACGGGCGGCCCGGGAACGGGTAAGACTGTCGTCGCACTTCATCGTGCGGTTCACCTGCTCGAGAACGTGTTCGTCGAAGACGACCGTCCGCTCCTTCTCACGACGTTCAGCAACGCGCTCGCGAGTCAGCTCGAGCAAATGTGGGATTCGCTCACGGTCGGAAAACCCGACGTCTGCGCGCGTGCAGTGATCCAGACAGTCATTTCGGTAGGACAGTCGATCGCGAAGTCCGCTGGCGAGCCGCACAAGCTCTTGATCGGTGCATTTGAAGAGGAATGTTGGAGCCTCGCGATGGACCACGAGGAGTTGGGCCTCCCTCTCAGTTTCTACCAGACCGAACGCGAGTTCGTTGTTGGAAATCAGGGGCTCTGGAGCGAAGCCGCGTACGTAGGCGGTTCGCGACGAGGACGTCCGCAGCGATTGAATCGTGCCAAGAAGGTGAAGGTCTGGAGGGTGATTGAAGCCTTCGAGAATGCGTGCGCGGCCGCGGGGTACGGCGACCAGGTTTCCATCGCACGGAACGCCACCCGAGCCTTGCGAACAGGGGTCGTCGAACAGCCCTATTGCGCGGTAGTTTGTGACGAAGTTCAGGACGTTTCAGCCGCCGAACTTCGGATGCTCGCCGCAATGACGGCGGAGCCCGGGACTCCCGAAATTCGTTCAAACGCTTTGTTCATGGTGGGCGACGGTTTCCAGCGGCTGTATCAGTCGTCAGCGTCCTTCAAGTCTTGCGGAATTCCGATTGTCGGCCGGTCCCATATCCTGCGTTTGAACTATCGAACGACAGACGCGATTCGCCAGCATGCGGTCGCAGCAGTGAAGGATATCGAGCCGGACGACTTGGATAGCGAGGCAACGAGCAGTTCACTTCGGGGTTATCGCTCGCTGCGAGCGGGAGTAGAGCCAGAGCGGCAGCAATTCTCCTCGTTCGATGACGAGGTCGATTTCATTGCCTTGAAGCTGTCCGAATCACCCCAGACGCTTATCCTGGCTCGGACGAACAAGTATCTCGACAAGCTCAAAGCTGGACTAGCGAAGCTCGGACACGACCTCCCGATTCTCGGGCGAGACGACCGGCTAGACGAAAAGCCCGCGGCGTTGTGTAGTTTGCACCGTTCGAAGGGGCTGGAGGCGCCGTCGGTCATCATCGCCGGGATGCAGCTGATACCGCTGGCCTACCTGGGACCCGATGATGAATCGGCGAGGAAGCAGTTTGAGCGGTCGGAACGGTGCGCTCTGTATGTGGGAATGACCCGAGCTCGCGATCGACTCCTGCTCACCTCAAGTTAGCGCGTCTAGAGATCTGGCTTCGGAGCTACAATGGAAATTGGTCAAACGGTACGAATCTACCTCCCCAAAGGCGAGCCCAGTGGGATTCGGTATGCCGAACTTGGCAATTGGAGTGGGCAGGCCATCTATTGTCCGCGTGCAAGGGTCGGAGAGCTCACCGCCTGGCACGAGGCGACGCGCCCGGGAGTTTACGTCCTCGAGGGACCCAGCGAAGACTCGGCAAAATCGACGGCCTACGTCGGTGAGGCTGAGAATGTCGCCACTCGCCTGAAGAGCCATGTCGCGAAAAAGGACTTCTGGGAACGTGCGATTCTCTTCA
>CAYLMO010000184.1:0-4177 GCA_964384605.1 uncultured Bradymonadales bacterium
GTCGACAAGGTGGCTTCCGATGAATCCGGCGCAGCCGGTGACGAGGTATTTCATGATGAACTTCGTGTTTGGTGTATTTAGGCAGCGTCTTCGGGAAAGACCCCGTCGCCTGCCGGGATGCGGCGCGCTGCCCGCTTCCCTTCAATCGATGCAAGATAACGCGGATGTGACCCGAGCTTTTGCTTTCCGGGCCGCAGGATTTCGAGATTCTCCCCGAGGCGAAGTTCTTCGCCCTCTTGAATCGCACGAGTTGCTTGAACGCCTCGACGTGCGAATGCGGCGAGTTCGGTTTCGGCGTCGTCTAGGACCTTCTCTTTCAGGCCAAGAGCGGCCTCGGTCTCACGAACCTGGCGAACGAGTTGTCTGAGTTCCGCTGGCTCCAACGCAAACGGATGATCCGCGCCGGGCAATCGATTGTTCAGCGTGTAGTGCTTCTCGATGATGGTGGCGCCAAGTGCGACCGCGGCGGCCGGAGCGACGCCCGGTTCGCGGGTGTGGTCCGACAGACCGACCGGAACGCCGTACCGATCGCTGAGCCACTCGACGACGCGTACATTGGCGGAATCGAGTGGTGCGGGATACTTGGCCGTGCACTGCATGACTGCGATTTGGCTGCATCCACACGCCGCAAGGTGTTCGAACGCGAAGTCGATATCCTCTGGAAGGGAGGCCCCCGTCGAAAAGACGACTGGTTTACCAGTCTTGGCGACCGCTTCCTGAAGGACAGTGTGGCTGATCTCGTAACTAGCGATCTTGTGGAAATCGACGTGCGGATCGACCGCTGCGAGGTCCTCGACAGAGAATGGGGTCGACATGAATCGGATGCCCGCTTCCCGGCACATTTCGGCGAGCTTCGGGATCATCTCATAGGGCATCGCGAGGTCTTCGAAGATCTCCGTAATGGACTGCTTGATCCCGGCCTCGGACAAGTAGTCAGACTCGCCCGCATTCGCGACGTACACGCTCGACGCTTTGTAGGTCTGGAACTTTACGGCATCGCAGCCAGCTTCGGCGGCAACGTCGATAAGTGCTTTGGCCATCGCAAGATCGCGCGGAGGTGTCCCCATTCGCCAGTTCGAACCAGCTTCCGCGATGATGAACGCCGGGTGGCCAGGGCCGATCTTTCGGCCATCTGAAAGTTCGATGACGGCGGGGAGGTTAGGCATCTTGTTCGTCCTGTTTTTGCGCGGTGTAGAGGCTCTTTTGAGCGACCCCGGCGTTGATCTTCGAGAGCTCGGGATGGTTGTCGAGCACGGACAATACATCGAGCCAGTTCGTGGAGCCATCCAGGTGTTCGAAGACAGCACGCACAAACTCGAGGTCTTCCGGCGTATCTACGGTCCACCGCTGGAGCGCTGCAAGGTGAGGTTCACCCACAAACTCGACGTGGAAGCCATTGTCCCCGGCATACAAGTATGGAGTGACATGCTCACGTTCGAAGTCTCGCGAAGCCTCCGCAGCTGCGCGCCGGAGCGCATCGGCCGAGACTACTTCTACATCGAGCCCAATCGGGTAGGCACGTTCTTCGACCAGCCTATTCGCCGCGTAGTCGGCGCCGGTAGCCGCGAAAGCCGCTATCACTTCGTCAATCAGAGCAGGGTCGGCGAGAGGACAGTCCGAAGTAACCCGAACGACACGGTCGGCGTGTGTGTGGTCGACGGCTACCAGAAATCGCGCAAGCACATCGTGGAGCGGACCACGGACGCAAGGGATTCCAAGTGCCGTACAAAATTCGACGAGCTCGTCATCATCCGATGAGTCACTCGTCGCGACGACGACTGTGTCGATCCCATGCGCCATCGACAGTCGCTCGACCACGTGTTCGAGCATCGTTCGCCCAGCAATTTCCCGGAGAACTTTCCGCGGCAGGCGCGTGGAAGACACTCGAGCTTGAACGATCGCTACGGTTTTCAAATCTCCTCCAATATCGCTTCAACAACGCGGTCGGGACCTTGGCCATCGACCGCGAGCTGCGCAGTTCTCGAAAGTTCGCGGCGGCGTTCAGGACTCATTGCAGAAATCGATCTCGCGAAGTCATCGGCATCGACGTCTTCCCACCAGCCCACGCTGTGCGCAACGCCGCTTTTGGGAATCCAGTCTCCAATCGACCGTTGATTGTCGGCTGAGACGACGACGACCGAGGGCGTTCCAGTGGCGCAGAGTTCCCAGACCGTTCCGCCAGCCGCGGTGACCGCGAGGTCGCACGAAAACATGACCTCGGCCATGTTCTCGATGAGTTCGTGGTGCTCGATCGAGTACGGGAAGTCGGGGCTTGGCTCTTCGCGGGCAACTACGACGGCAGTGCCGCCGAAGCCGGCTCGGGCAAGACCCTCGAGGACCACATCGGTCTGCTTCCGGACGTCCTCGCCGCCGAGCATTACGAGAACGCGTGCTATCGTCGCACCAAAGTTGCGCGGGTACTTGGAGGCACGAAACTCACGCCGCAAGAGGGCGTACTTCGGACCTGCGAGCAGCCGAACGCCGTCGAGAATACGAGGCTTCTCGGCGGCCCCAGGGTCGATATCCACTAATAGTGTGACGTCAGGCGAGATTGGTCGTTCGTCGATCGCGACGACGGGACGTTCTAACAGGAAGAAGTTGAGGTCGAACCGGTACCCGTCGACGATCACCACAGCTGCATCGATGGCGGAAGCACGCTCGATCGTGAATTTGCGGTCTGTCTGGGAACCCGGACTGCCGGTCTGAATGCAGAACTCGATCGAACGTCGTTCCAGGAACTCTCGCGCCGCTCCATGTTCGCCGCTGAGTACGAAATACGGAGTGATACCCTGGTCGGCCGCGGCGTCTGCCAGCGCCAAGTCGCGAACGAAGTGGCCAAGTCCAACTCCGTCGCCAACATCGGTTCGAAAAAGCCAATTCACGCGTTCACGACCGCATCTCGGACTTCTTCGATGACTCGCGTCTGTTGGGCATCGGTCAGATCCGGGAAGCAAGGAATCGAAATCATTCGACGGTAAGCATCCAGACACCGCGGGGTATCTTCGGGACGGAAACCTCGCTTTCTGTACGCCTTGAGCATGTTCACCGGGATGTAGTGCACCTGAACGCCAATGCCGCGTTCGCGGAGCCGGGCAAACACGGCGCCACGACGCTCAGGTTCGACCCGTATCACGAAGAGATGCCAGGCATGCGTCGTCGTGTAGTCCGCGATCACGGGGAGTTCTAGCCCGTCTAGGTCGGCGAGGTCGGTCAGATAGCGATCGGCGATCGCGTTTCGGCGCGCAATGAAGTCGGTTAGGTGGCCCATTTGCGCCACGCCCAGAGCAGCTTGCACATCTGTTATGCGATAGTTGAAACCGATCTCGTCAATGTCGTACGCCCATCCGCCGGCACCAGGATCAGCTTCCACGGAACCGCGCTCGATGCCATGCGTGCGAAACTCCGCGAGTCGCTGGTGTAGGGCTGCATCGTTCGTGGTGATGGCGCCCCCTTCAGCAGTCGTAACGATTTTCACCGGGTGGAAAGATAGGGTCGTGAGGTCCGCAACGGTTCCGACCGGACGGCCTTTGTAAGCGGCTCCGAGCGAGTGTGAGGCGTCTTCGACGACGAAGGCGCCGTGCTTGCGCGCTAGGCTCAGGAACGCGTCTATGTCGGCTGGTTGGCCGGTAAGGTCGACCGGGGCAATGACCTTCGTTCGCTCAGTCACGAGGCTGGCGGTGTGGTCGACGTCCATCGTGAGGGTTTCGTCGATGTCCGCGAAAACGACGTCTGCACCGAGATAGATCGCGGCATTTGCGGTGGCGCTGAAGGTCTGGGCGGGGACGATGACCTCGTCTCCTGGGCCGACACCAAGCGCCTCATAGGCCGCATGAAGCGCAGCTGTTCCGCTTGAGACGGCGACGCAGTGCTTTGCTGTGGTAGCTTCGCAGATAGCTTCTTCGAACCGGTCAATCGACGGCCCGGTGGTCAGCCAATCGCCGCGCAGGACTTCTACGACAGTTTGAATGTCGGCTTCGGAGACGGATTGGCGTCCGTAGGGGATAAACTCAGCCACAGGTTCCTCTAGTTCTGAAGGGCGAGAAGACGGTAGGTTCAGGCGAACTCGTATTCAAGGCGCGAGATGACGAACTACAAGGTTCGAAAGGCAACAGAAGCAGACGTCCGGCGGTATTGGGAGATCAACAACTCGCCAGAGGTGCGAGCGGTTTCGATTCAG
>CAYLMO010000185.1:0-4094 GCA_964384605.1 uncultured Bradymonadales bacterium
AAGCCGTAGCCATCGTTTTCGCCGGCGTCGTCTCCGTGAGTTGCGCGGGCGCGCAGCAGCGAGAGCCGGTCCGTGATGTCGATTCGTCTTCTGGTCCACAGGAGACGTCGAACACCGACCCGAAAGCCGAGGCGACGGTCGCGCCCGCGGAACCCACTGGCGACGACTGCGCCCGAGTCGAAGCCTGTTTTGTGAACGGCAAAGATTATTGTCAGGCGCACGACGGCAAGTGTTTGCTCCAGAGCTCTCTCGAGCCTCGCCACGCCAAGGGGTTTCCGAACACCAGCTCGGCCGGTGCCGCACTGCCGTGGAGCTGGACCATCCCCGCGACGATCCCGGTCGAACAGCGCGGCGAGTATGTGCGCCGGCTGATGCAGCTCCGCTGGCCGGAAATGGACAAGGTGGAAGAGCTCGATTCGTTCGGTCCGATCGTGCTTCACGAGTCATCCGAGCTGTTCGAAGGAGACGGCCAGGAGATTCTGCACGCCGTGGTGCGGCCGGGTGACCGGGAGCGGGTCGTGCTGCTCGTGGGCGAACAGAGTGAGCCGAACAGCGACCAGATCACGCTGCACAAGCAGCGAGGAAACTTCGGCATCGACGAGTCGCAATACCGCCTCTGCGCGTCGTCCCCCGGGGCGTGCCTGTACGAACACGATCGCAACACGGTGAACGGGCGATTCCGAGTGATCGGTGAGACGAAGTGTCCGGTGCGGTCCGAAGGCGAGTCGCGCGAGCAGCTCGAGAAACGCCGCGAGAAGCAGTGGCGGGAGATGACGTTCGAGGGGCAAGACTACGACCTGACGGGAGCCGAAACCGCCGTCCAAAGGATCGGCGAATGGGCTTCGGGGTGCGGGCTCGTCACGGTCGATTCCGTAGACCTTTCCAGGACTCGTCTCGGCACCCGCGGTGCCGCACTGACCGAGGTGCTCCTGCTCGACATCGGCTACGAGATTGGTCCTCGCCTGGCGACCGAACTGGTCCTGTTGACGAGGGTCGACAACGCGCGCTGGAACGTGGCCCTCCTGGCGACAAACCAACGCGAAAACACGTGGAGCGAGGGCTTTGATGCGCGTGCCCTCACCTTCGTGAACGAGGATCTGTTTGGTGACGTGAGTGGGCAGTACTTCCGCTACGAAGTCATCGACATGACGTCGGGGTTCGGCAACGGCTATGGCGGCGCGAGCGCGGGAACCTCTGGCAATCAGGTCGCCTCGCAACGCACCGTGCTGCTCGATGACGAGGGGCTCATCGAGCGTACCTGGGTCAATCGAGTCACTCAGCACGAGCACATGGACGACGTCGATGGCGGCCACTCGTCGAGCAGAGTCTGCGACGTCTCGGTGGAGATCAGTCGCTCGGGAACGCTGACTGCGAAGGTCGTCGACCGTTCGGGCACATCCGTTGTGAAGAGGCGAACCGAACGGGTGAAGCTCGCAGACGAAAGGTCAGCCGAATTGCTCGACTTCTGTGCCGCCGACGACTGACTCGCGCAGCTTCAAACGAAGATCGCGGCATATCCTGGGCTGACTCCGGCGAGGTTTCTTGTCCTGTGCGCTCAATTTGGTCGATACGAAAGACCGTGCGGTCGCGTATGAATGAATGACCACTTCATTGCAGATTGGGCTCTGCCCACACACGAAGGACTTCGAATGTATCTGCCACGTCGGCTCCGCTCACTGGTTGTTCGACTTCTCGTCGTCGTCGCTTCCCTGATCTTCATCGGGGGCTGCGGCACACCCGCTGAAGAGTCGTCGAAGCAGGTCGCCGACGCGGGTGCCACTTCCGACTCCGGGACCGGCCCGAGTTGTGAAGTGGATAATGGCGGCTGCTCGGACATCTGCAGCGATGAGGGCGGAGACGTGGTTTGCTCCTGCCCCAGCGGCTACGAGCTCGGCGCCGACGACGCCACTTGTGCCGACATCGACGAATGCGCCACGGCCAACGGCGGTTGCGACCAGACATGCGAAAACGAACCGGGCGGCTACGCCTGCTCATGCGAGCGCGGATACGCGCTCGGTGATGACGATGCGTCGTGCGACGACGTGGACGAGTGCGCCACCGACAACGGAGGGTGCACGCAGACCTGCCAGAACGAGGCTGGCGGCTTCGTCTGTGATTGTGACGAAAACTACGAACTCGACGCCGATGGCCGCACCTGCAACCCGATCGATCCCTGCGAAACTGACAACGGAGGGTGCGACCAGGTTTGCGAGTTCGTCGGCCCGGCAGAAGCGACGTGTTCGTGCGAGTCCGGGTATCAGTTCGACGACGACGGCACCACGTGCGTCGTGGACGTGTGCGCCGCCGTGTGTCTCGGAATGGAGCTGTGCAGCGATGGGGGTATCGCGCTCGACAACAACTGCGACGGAATCGTGGACGAGGGGTGCTCCTGCACTCCCGGAACCGTCCAGGCATGCTTCAAGGGCGATCCCTCGTTCGCTCGCACTGCCGGTTGTTATCCAGGCACTCAAGTCTGTTCAGAGCAGGGGAGTTGGGGGCCATGCGAAGGCGGCGTCCACGCCACCGACCAATGCCAGAATTCCGGCACGGGCTGCACGGCAATTTCGGGACTTCCGTTTGTCCCGACCGACCTCCATGACGGGACTCAGATGTTCAGCGATGATGCGGTCACCGAGACCTTCACCGTCGCTTGTCCTCCCGGCGTGAGCCCGTGTCCCGCAGTGCAGGGCAATCCTCGAGACGATTTCATCGCGCAGCAGTCCGGCGAATACACCGTGACCTACACCAAGACCACCGCCACCGGCACCGACTCGTGTGTGTTCCCGCTGTTCATCGGTGCGAAGGGTCTGCGTGTCGAGCTCGAATGGGAACATCGGTCGGGCCGACCCAGCGTGGACCTCGACCTCCGCGTACACCAGCCGGGAAACCAGCAACCATGGGCCGTACAGCCCGGCCCGCAGGATTGCGCCTACAACAACTGCACGGCCCGTGACCACTCATTCAGCAACCCGAACGTCCCGAACTGGTTCAACGGAATCATGCCTCCCGACCCCGTGAGCTGGTATCTCGACCCGGTGTTCGAGAACAACACCTGCTACTTCGCTCCTGGAGGCGCGGGCGCCGATTGGCAATCTCAGGGAATGGGTTGCTACAACCCTCGCCTCGACGTCGACACTGTCAATTGCGACGCCAACGTCACGGACCCGGCGGACAGCGCTTTCTGCGCACCCGAGAACATCAACATCGACTTCCCACCGCTCGATCAATGGACCCGAATTGCGGTGAACTACTTCTCGAGAAACGGGACGAACTACGACGTGCAGCCGAGAGTCAACGTGTACTGCGACGGTCGACTTTCGGCGCAATTGGGGCCCAACGGGTACAACGTTCCGGAGTCCCCGATGGTGTTCCAGCCGTTCGAGGCCGACAACCGGACCTACTGGCTGGTCGCCGACGTGATCTTCCAGGACGACGGCTGTGGTGGGCGGTTGTGCACGGTTCAGCCACTCTACGCCGACCCGACCAGCCGCACTCCGGTCAAGATTTCTGAGTCGACTGCCGGGAACACCGTTGGTCCGGCGTATCCCGCCATTCCCTAGCTGTTTCAGTGCTTCTGGAGCCCGCCAACCTCGGTTCTGAACCACGCTCCCATGCCAGATAGGCTCGCCTCGTGCGCGTCGAAAAACGCTTCCACGCAAGTCTCGTCGAAGAACGACGCACCTTCGTCGTGCTCGAGCGAGAGCTCCCACAATTGCGGCAGCTCCAGGGTGTAGCTCCATTCACCGGCCGAAGATTCGTCCAACTTCCACCAGCTGAATCGAGCATGGCCGTTCGTCGCGTTGACGCTCACGAACAAGGCTTCGCGGTCTTCCGAACCGTCCTCCGCCGTGCGCGACACCATGTATCGAATCACCTCGGCGATGGCGGATACCACGCCGGCCCGATCTGTCGCGTCATGGCGAAGCAGAAGCGCCGGTTCTTCGTCGAAAATCTGTTCCCACTCCGCCATCTCATCTCCCTATCTTGAGCGTCGAGCAGCGACCAGTTTAGCCAGCTTGGCTTCTTCGGCAAACGCGCCGGTTCTCGCGCGTCGCGTGCTCACCCGATTGCAAACGAGCTTCGATTCGTGGGGG
>CAYLMO010000186.1:0-3995 GCA_964384605.1 uncultured Bradymonadales bacterium
ACGTCGGCAGCGTGGTCGCCGACATTCGCGAGCGAATCGCCAACAACGTCGAGGTTCCGACGGGCTACCACGTCGAGATCGGCGGCCAGTTCGAGTCGGCCGAGTCTGCCGCACGGACGATCGGCATCGTCGGCGTGTTCGTCGTCATCGGCATCTTCGTGCTGCTCGTAGTCGCCCTGCGCGACCCGCGCGACGCGCTGCTCGTGATGCTGAACCTGCCGCTGGCGCTGATCGGCGGCGTCGTCGGTGTGTTCGTGGCCGGCGGAGTGATTTCGATCGCGTCGCTCATCGGGTTCATCACGCTCTTCGGCATCGCGACGCGAAACGGGATCATGATGGTGACGCACATCCAGCACCTCTATGCCGAGGAGGGCGAGCGCGAGAAGCGCGCGGCGGCGGTGCGTGGGGCGCTGGAGCGGCTGGCGCCGATCACGATGACCGCGTTGGCGTCGGGCCTTGGCTTGCTACCGCTGGCGCTGGCGCTGGGCGAGCCGGGGAGTGAGATTCAGGCGCCGATGGCGATTGTGATTCTGTTCGGGTTGGTGACGTCGACGGCGTTGAACATGCTCGTCGTGCCGGCGCTGTATCTGCGGTTTGGGGCGTATCCGGAGAGTGAGGGCGCCAAAGCGGAATCCATTTGAATCTTTCAGCGGTTGTTCCGTCACACGCGCACTGAATGGATGGCTGACTGGAGTTCCAATGAAAACTCGCATTTCCCTCGCGGCGTTTGCCGTCATGGCAATCCTCGCCTCGCCCGCATACGGTGCGGGTCCGGAGGTCTCCCGGACCACAATCAAGAAGCTGGAGGTCGAGCTTTCGAAGCGTGACAAGCGTGCGCTCGAGCGGCTCGAGAAGCTGGCGCCAGATACTCCCTGGTGCGACCTCGATTTTTCGAAGGTGAACTTCTCGCGTCGCATTCGTCTGTTCGCCGACCTGGCGACTGTGGCGAGGACCAAGGGTCATCCGGAGCAGGCGGCGAGGTGCTTGATGGCGATCTTCGACCCGAAACATGCGGTCTACGGCGGGATGAGCGAAGACGAAGTCGGCGCGCTCGGCGTCACGCTCGAAGCCGCCGTGGTGTACGAAGCTTCGCAGGTTCTACCGCAGCTGATCGAGAAGGGATGGACCGCCCGGAAGTTCGAGTTCGACGAGCAGGACTACCCCGGCTGCGGTTCGGGCTGGTTCGGCGGAAACACCCAACAGTTCATGCAGTGCGCCGTCAACGTCGCGATGCGCAAGAAGGACGAGAAAGCGTTCGATGCGGGTGAGTTTGAGACGGCGCTCCTTCGCCGTTCTGTCGAGCTCGCGCCGCGCGCTTCCGTCTTTGCGAAGCTCCCCAAGGCGGAACGCGCCTCCCAGCCATTGGGCGACGCACGAATCGGGGCGAACACACTCGCTCCGAGAAAATTCGACTCGCAGAAAGCCGCGGACGCCGCGATGCGAAAGCGCCTCGTGGGCCCCAACCAGAAACTCTGTGCAACGCGGGCCGAACTTTCGGGGGACGCAGGGTGTGTGTTCTTCTGGTCCAAGTCGGATGCGCCCCTCGTCGACAAGCAGGGCTCGTGGCAGCTCTTCCGCACGTATGCACGCGATTTTGACAGCGCGCTCGGCGATTCGTGCTTCGGCCGAGACCTGATCCTCACTCGTTCGGGCGACGACGGCGCAGTTCATCTCGTGAAGTTGGGTAACCTTGGCAGCAACGAAATCTGCGGCTCAGGCGGATGGGGAGATCAGTACTCCGTACACGTCGTTTCGCACGACAAGTCCAGTTCGTTGCTCGTGATCCGGGCGACGAAGAGCAGCGTGTTCAAGTCCGGCGGCTCGGCCTTGTTCGGCGATGATTTGCATGGATCCGTCTACGACACCTGGTGGACATGCCAGGGGGCCAAGTCCGGATTCAACTGCATCGAGCAGAATTTCTGGACCCACGTTTCGGAAGATGGAAAACGGAGCTGGTTGCGGGAAGGGGAAGCTCCTCGAATCAAGTTCGAGGAGGGTAAAACGGTGCTCCACGCCAAACCGTTCCAGTTCACCCACCCGCAGTACGCTCGGCTCTCGGGGAAAACGTTCGACGAGGTGGTTGCGATGCTGCCCGTCATCGCCAAGGAGATTCGTCAGCAGTTTTCCGCGGACTAGCGGCGCGCGCAGACGATGCGCGCCTCCGAGGGTCGCATGGGGCCTCCGTGCCCCCGGTCGAGCGCCCGCCGAGTTTTGTTCAAAACTGCGACCGAACCCACGTGAAGCGCGCCACTCCTCGAGAATCTCCCTCGACCGCACCGGGCGCGACCTCGTATCGCACGTTGTCGTGCATGAGGTACCAATCGGTCCCCCGCTCCAACGGCACGTCCTCTTTCCAAAACCGTACGGTGGGCAAGATTGCGGGGCTGAACTCGAAATCAATAACAACAGTCGGAAGCTCTGCTCCCGGCCCGATCCAATCGTCGAGTAGCGTGACAGCGCCGGTCTTGAACACGCAGCTCGACGCCACTCTCCCACCAGGAATCAACTCCGGATAGTGGGGAACCGGCGTGAACTCACCGCACTCGATTGCTGGTAGAACACCGTACAGATCTACGAGCCGAAAGTACTCGTAGTACGCATCGCGCAGTTCCTGAAGCTGGAAGGATGGCGCCTCCTCCAACGACCGCGGTCCTCGGTCGGCAATGATCACCACCTTCAGTCGATTGTTGCTGAGGCGCGCGTGATTGGTCGACGCAAGTCGCGCCACCTCGAGTCCATATCCACCGCTGGAAGTGCTCGTCTCAATCGCGTTGAGGTCTTCGACCACTTCGTCGGGGTTGGTGCGCCACTGCGCCTCCACAGGTCCGTCGGGATAGTCCATCCCCTCGACCGCAACACGCAACGCGATGCCGCGCTCTGGAGCGTCCGCCCTTGCGAAGAGTTCTTCCATCGCCGCGGAAAGCGCCGCTCGCTCGTCGGCGAGGGAGATTGTGTTGTCGACGACGAACAACAGGTCGACGCGTTCCGGGTTGAGCGCGATCGCCTTTTGGGAGCAGTTCAACCGGTTCGGACGCAGAAACATTGACCATGAGGTCACTTCGTTGAGGGCCGCAACGGGCTCCTCATAGCGCCCGGTCGGTACGGCACCGACCAGCATCGAGATCCGGTCGGTGTGCTGCTTCACCAAGCTAACCGCGAACGTGTAGTTCGTAGACGTCTCTACGGACGGCGTGCCGACCGGAGGTTCGAACGGCGCGAACATCGCGGCCACCCGGGACCTCGCCTCCTCGGGTGATGTCGGGTCTTCAAACTGCAGTTCGAACACGATTGATCGAGCCGAGATCGAGGTTTGTTCGAACCAACGCACGTCGGTCTCGATCCCGTCTGGGAGCGAGTTCTCTGCGAGGGTCTGGATGCGCTCATCGGCGCTTGGCCAGCTCACGAAGAGCGACGATTCGTTGGGCGCCTCGAGCAGGCCGACGAGCTCTCCACTCCTCGCGCCTGGTGGTTCCACAGGCCTCTCGAAGCTCCACCCCTCGCCGATCTCGAGTCGCCATGAACCGTCTTCGGCCTCGACTGTGCGTGTCGGAGCAGGTTCGAGGACCCCATCCTCGCATGCGGTGACGAACCACCGGTCGCCGTCGAGCGTGCCATCGCCGTACGTGTCGGCCTTGGTGGGGTCGTAGTGAAACGTCGCCTCGTAGAGGTCCGACAGGCCATCCCCATCGGTGTCAAACTCGCACGGGTCCGAGCCGATCGCGATCTCATGGTCGTTTCCCAGACCGTCTTGGTCGCAATCGAATTGGTAACTGATCACGCAGGAGTTGTTGCACTGCGGCTGCGATTCATCGCGGTGTGGCTCGGCTTCGTCGGGTTGAAGTTGTGGTGGGATGTCTTGCCCCGCACCGAGGTCTGCGCCAGCGTCCGCATCGGTCCCGTAGTTTCGAAATCCGTCACCGCAGGCGCCAAGACAGACGAACGCGAGTGTTATTGCGACTAGGCGAAGCATGGGTCCCCCGTGGTGGGCGCGTGGC
>CAYLMO010000187.1:0-3889 GCA_964384605.1 uncultured Bradymonadales bacterium
AGTGGAGCTGGGGGGGCTCGAACCCCCGACCTCGTGTCTGCCAGACAAGCGCTCTCCCAGCTGAGCTACAGCCCCATCTGTTTCGCGCCTCATCAGCGCGGAGCGAGTTTATAGAGGACCAAAAAAAGCGTGTCAACGCTATTTGTCCACCTTCGCTTCGGCGGCTTTCTCCGCGGGTGACTTGGCGCCTTCGGACTCGTCCGGCCCCGCTGGCGGCGCGTGCTGCGAGTTCAGGTAGGAGCAAGCCTGGAAGTCCTGGGCCGTCGCAGCGCCGTCGTCGCACACCCGCTGAAACGCTTTTCGCGCTCGGTTCCAATCGCCCGCCGAAGCGGCGATGAACGCCTCGATCCTGTCCAAGTTCATCCCCGCCGGCGGGTTGTCCTGGAGCCGTGCCAACCCGGCGTACCGTTCCGACGGCGAGAAGGCTTCGGGCCACATCAAGCGCCACTGAGCCCAGACCCGATAGTCTTCGGGCGACACCGCCAGATGCTGCGGAATTCGGTCGGCATTCTGCAGAGCGAATCGCATGCGCTGAAGCACATCGAACACCAGCGGCCCATCCTGCGGCCTACGCCACTCGCCGTTCGCGGTCACCAACTCATGCTTGCGCAGCTGCGGCATCGCGTGCCCGCAGTTGCGCATGTAGAGGTCGTATGTCGGCCCCAGGTTCGGCGCGAGCGCATCGTCCATGGACACGCGCTGCTCGAGGATATCGTCGAGCAGCATCCCAAGCTCTTTGTTGCAGGCCTCGAAGATGGGTTCGCCAATCATCACGAACTGCTTGATCTCCGGCACCTTCAGCAGGGCGTCGTTTCGGGCGAGCGCAATCTCCTTGGACATCTCCTCCATCTCGGCGTCCGAAGGCTCTGCGAACTGCAGCAGGTTCGCCGCGTGATACACCGTCCGATACGCGGCGAACGCGTCATCCTTCGGGAGCTGCGACAATCCATAGAAATCGGCCCGAGACTTCTCTAGAGCCTCGGCGCTCACCGAAACCGGCGGGTTCAGAAAGTACTGCTTCTGCACGTCTACGAGCGGGGCGGCGGAGCTGTGAAAGAACCACGCCAGACCAGCGGCTAAACCGACGCAAAGTAGCCCGCTTGCGAGCAATACTCCTCCGCCACTCCCTGAATCATGTCCGCTCATATCCTCACCATCGGTAGGGTGCCAGCGCTTGTGTTCGCGCCATCATTGGGGCACGTTGGCACGATACTTCTCCACTCGGCGTTTGAAAACCGTGCCTTACACCGGCGAGCCAGCGAAAAAGCGGGGTGTTCGCGAGCGTCTCGAAGCGTTCATCACGCACACGGCGACCGAAATCATCGTCGCCATCCTCATCGTGATCTCCGTCGTCTTGGTCGTCGTCGAAGCCGCCACGGCACCCGGTTCGCTGGCCCACATTCGCGTCGCATGGGTCAACGACTTCATCACGGTCATCTTCTGCGTCGAGCTCCTGATTCGGTTCTTCGCCGAACGTAAGAAACTCCGATTCTTCCGCCGCTACTGGGTCGACATTCTCGCCGTCGTCCCGCTCTTCCGAGCGTTCCGGTTCCTGCGCGTACTGCGGCTTCTGCGCCTGTTTCGTGTCGGCATCATCCTTGGCCGCCACCTGGCGTTCTTTCACCGCAGCTTCCAGTTCATTCGGCTCGAGTATGTCATCATCATACTCTCGATCGTCATGGCTGTGCTCATGGGCGCGCTCTCGATGCGCTACGCCGAAGGCGCCGACAACGTCGCGTTCGACACCTTCGAAGAGACCATCTGGTACGCCTCGATGACCCTCGTCGGCGGTGAACCCATCGGTGGCGAGCCTCAGACGCCCATGGGGCGGATGATCACGCTCACCCTGATGATGGGCGGCCTCACTGTATTCGCAATCTTCGCCGGTACCGTTTCGGCGATCATGGTCGACTCCCTTCGCAACTTGAAGTTCAGACATATGGAAATCGACGAACTAGAACACCACGTGGTGCTCTGCGGCTGGAACAGCGCCGGGTTCCTCGTCCTCGACGAGCTAATGCACGACCCCCGGTTCAAGGAAGTGGTCGTCATCGCCGAAGGCGTGGACCTCTCCGAGACCCGGCTCTTCAAAGCGCTCCCGCATCGGCTCTACTTCCTCCCGGGCGACTGCACGCGCATGGACGTGTTGCGCGAGGCGGGGATCGATCGCGCGGCCTGCGCCGTCATCCTCGCGGACGACACCAAGGAAGAGCGCTCCCTGCAGGACCGCGATGCTCGCTCGGTCCTCGCAGCAATGCTCATCGAGAAGCTCAATGCCGAGATCTACACGACCGTCCAGCTCATGAACCGCGACAACGAGGCCAGCCTCCGTCGTGTCGGCGTCGAAGAGATCATCGTGAGCGACGAGTACGTCGGCAACATCATGGCGTCGGTCATTCGCAACCGAGGCATCGTCACCATGCTCGACGAGCTGCTGACCTCGAAGTACGGGCACCAGTTCTTCCGGTGTCCATGTCCGGCAGAGTATGTCGGCTTGACCGTCGCGGACGCCGTCTCGAAGCTGAAACTCGAACACAACGCGACGCTCTTGGCCGTCGACCGAGAAGGTCACCCGATGAACGTCAACCCCCCGGCAAACCTGATGCTGCGCGAGTCCCACTTGCTCGTCATCGCCGCCGAAAAGCCGCTCGCATAAAAAAACGGGCGCCTCGACGAGGCGCCCGTTTTGCAATTCATCCCGACAAAATCAGTCTTCGCGTCGTCGGAACCCGAGGAGGGCGAAGAAGAAGAGCACTCCGGCGGGGAGAGCGGCAATGCCCGCGCCGCCGGTGGCGCACGTCGCGGTCTCGCCTTTGCCCGGGAATTCCGGCTCGAGACCAATCTCAGGCACGTCTTCCACCACGAGTTCTGCCACGGGGCGATTCGTCGCGCGGAAGACTGGTGCACCCGTCGTGTTCGGGCTCAAAGCGCTGACGGTCTGCGGTGCGCCGCCACCAGTCTCGGGGTTTCCGCCCCAGCGACCGTACTCGGGATTCGAGCAGTTCACCGGACCGCGCCATTCGTGCGCGATGAAGTAGCGGGCGCGGAACTGGTTGTAGCCCAGGTTTTCGGTGCCTTGTTCGAACTGCGTCGGGTCAGCGAACCCGCTATTGCCGAAGGCATCTTGGCCACCGACGATCGGGTCAGCCGAGGCGAACGCGAGGTCCTCGCCAACGCCATCTTTCTCGTATCGAAGGTGAAGGCGAGTGATGACCTGTGGCCACCAGCCCGGATTGCGCTCGTCCATGATGTCGAGGCCGAGGCTGGACATCGCCTGCGGGTCGAGCATCCAAGGTCCACCAGCGAATTCGGTCACGACGGGAGAGTTGCCGTAGGCGTCGATCGTCGATTCGAAGATGCTGTCGTAGAAGCTCGCGAAGTCGGTCACGACGGCGTCACGCACTTCGACGTTCGTCGGAATCGTCACGGTCGTCCGGTTGCTGACTTCGTAGCGGCTGTCGCCGATCGTGTAGACCACGAGGTCCTGGCGTCCGGCCGAGTTCAGCATTCCGAGACGGGTTGGGAGGACAAACTCTTCGGTGTCGTAGACGAAGCGCAGAGGCGACAGAACCGTCTTACCGTCGACGGTGCGAACCTTCGTCGCATCGACTTTCGCCAGGAAGAAGTACATCCCCGAGTCGATGTAGGGCTGCAGATAGGTCGATGCGCCCGAGGGCAGTCGATATCCGTTTTCGGTCAGCCAGGTCTCGAGACCGACACCTTCGGAAGCGCTCACGATCTGGATCAGATACTCGCCGGCCTGGAATTCGGCTTCCACGACCACTCCGCCGCCCGTCGTCGGGGGAGAGTTCGGTTCGACCGTGTTGTTTCCGGAGGCCGAATCCTCCGACGCACCGAACCCGCCGTTGCGGTCCGCGAACTCACAGGG
>CAYLMO010000188.1:0-3869 GCA_964384605.1 uncultured Bradymonadales bacterium
GGTGTGAATCCGAGCTCGGATTTCGTGATGATTCGAGCGTTCGAAGTGGCAGGGATCGGCTGACGGTCGGCTACCGCTCTCCGCTTTCTGGGGAGGGCGTTTTCGTAATCTGCCGGGTCATCGTCGCCGGCTGGAACCGATGAATGGAGTCGGCGCAGGCCATCTCGATCGCGTCGTTCGTGAGCAATTGTGCCCGCGCATCGGGGCAAGGCACCGGCAGGCGTTCGTAGGTCTGCCGCTTGTAGTCAAAGAGCCCAATCCGGTGGTCTTGCCGAAACACCGAGTAGCGTTTTCCGCGCAGGACGAGTGTCCCAGGCAAAACCACGGGCCAGTAGCCCAACCGCAGCTCCAGCGTGGCGCCATAGGCTCGCCAAAACGGGGGCGTGACGAGTCCCTTCGCGCCGTCTTCCAAGATGAAGACCATGCCGCCGCACTCTCCATGGATTCGGCCCGAGTGCGTGTTTCGGAACTTCGGCACGGGCTCGCGGGCGCATCCGGCGACGCGAACGGGTGTCTCGACCGGCTCGAGGTGTTCGATCGCCGGCGGCTCATCCGGCTCGCCCGAGACCTCGCCCGCCTGCCATTCACGAGGAACGACATACTCGGGGACCATCGTGAGCTTTCGCAGCTTCTCGAGCCGAGAGTCGTTCAGCGGCTCGATGTCGTCGACGATCCGTTGCGGCTCGAGCGGAGGTCCTGCGTCGGATTGTTCGACCTTCGAGTCGCACCCCACGGCGAGGAGTAAAATGGCGATTGCGAGACGGCGCATGATCAGGGGTGCCTACGCAGAAACTCGAGGATGGGTGCGACCGTGGCGGCGGGGTCTTCGACGTGTGGATAGTGGCCGAGGTTCGGCAGGTGGACGACGTCGGCGTTTGGCACCTGCGCCGCAAACCAGTCGGCGGCATGCCGGCCCGAGACGGGGTCCATGTTGCCGTTCACGAGTCGCATCGGCACCAGGTTTTCGATGAGTGGTGTGCACCAACGCTCCCGTTTTTCGCGGCGCTCCGCCATGTAGCGGATGAGGTGGGGTAGCATCAGCCGGCCGTTGTTCGACTCGAGCAGCTCCCAGCTGGCCTCGAGAAACTCGTCGGTCGGAGGCGTGTCCGGACCGAAGATGTTCGTCATGTTGCGGTAGAACGTGCGCTTGCTCGCGAACCGCGCGACGAGTCCGCCGATCGGCGACATCAGGAGCTTTTGGATGAGGCGCGGATAGTGACGCTCCGGGAAGATACCCCCGTTGGTGAAGCAGCATGCGGTCCACTCGACCTTGTTCGACCCTTCGGCCTGGCGAGCGAGTAGCTCCTGAGCCACGGTGTCGCCAAGGTCGTGGGCCAGAATCTGTGCGCGCCCGATCCCCTTCTCGACGAAGATCGATTCGGCGAAATCGGCCTGCAACGCGATCGGCATGGCATGGTCGGGCTTCGACGCTTTGCCGAGTCCGATCAGGTCGAATGCGACCATTCGGAACTCCGCCGTGAGCTCGGGCCAGATCGGCTCGAGGTCCCACGAGCTCGTCGGAAAACCGTGCAGAAACAGCACCGCAGGGCCGTCGTCGCCGTCGATCACCGGGGTTTGAAGTTCGCCGATCGTGTGGACTTCGGCCGAGGCGTACCAATTGTCGTAGAGTGCCATGGCGGCATGGTAATGTGTGCGCGCCCAACGCGAAACGACGATGCATCCTCAGGAGGGACCTATGACCAACTCGAAGCTGGCAATCGTGGCGATTGCTCTGCTCACCTTGGTCTCGGCCGAAGCCAGTGCACACTCCCTGTATGCGCTCGGCGAGGGGAGTTGGGCCAAAAGGCTGGATGTGGACGAGACCGAGTTCGAGTCGCGGCCAGGTTACACGTGGGGCCTCGGAGGAGGGCTTCGGCTCGACATCACCGACATGATCGGTGCGAATTTCGAAGCGCAATGGCAGACCGGGAGTATCCAGAACGACGACATGTTCACCGACCGATACACCGGGCCTCTCGTCGGCGCCGGTGTGTTCTTCGGCAGCCTCGCCCAAATCGGTGTCTACGTGCGCGCTGGTTTGGGGACCTACGACCGCCGCAGTTCGTCGGATGGGTTCGATCTGGGTGGTGCTATCTTCGCTGGAGCTGGCGGACAGGTTCGGATTCATCTCATCGATGTTGTCGCGTTCACCGCGCGCGCCGGCGTCACCGGTCCCTTCGCCGATTGGCTCGAGGTGGGCGGCGGCCTCGAAGTGCACTTTGACATACCGGGCGGCTAAAATAGCTCGCCCAAGATGACCGGCCGAGGTATTCTCGGCGAACGAAAGTAACACTGGTCACAGCCGGGGGAAGAATGACTCTGCGCGAGATACTTAGCTACGTGTCAGACGGGGTTTCGCTCAACGAGACGTTTCGTTCCCCATTCGACACATTCGCGTTTGTCGGCACGGTTCTCCAAGACTCTGGCTGGTATCGGTGCGTTGTCGAGCCTGAAGGTGATCGCTGGCCACCGGAACAGTGGGAGTCACTCGACGCCTGGCAAGCTCATGTAGAAGAGGTCGCTGACCATTGGATGCGCTACTTCCAACGGAATCGCGATGCCCCTCGGACACTGCCGCTACCGCAACCAGTCATCAGATATCGTGACTCGGTGACGAACGGGCTAGATAGATTGATTCAGGATCCAGCTCCCATAGAGTTCCGCCAAGACCTTGCGACAGTCATAGCGATTTGTGACGAATGCAGTTGGAACGTCGGCATGCCGGGTGGAGCGCTGAACGAAGCGAGGACCGGACGTGCGGAGTCCATTGGGGAACTGGGACGAAGACTCCGAGATAGACAATCGTTGAGCGATTTCCCACCTCATCGCGTCCGCGTATTGCCGAAGGTCCGTGTGCCTCAGATGGGCATCGGATTTCGGTCTCTGACCCACAACCTCTCGCTGATACGGGCTGAAGCTGACACAACTTGGGAAACCGTTCCGATTTCTGCATGGCGTAAGGATGATCGAAGTTCGGCGATACTCGTGCTTCCTTGGCCAAAGGTGATCGAAAGCAGCTCATTCTCGCCAAACGAACATCACCCTCTTCAGATTGACGAACGTGCGTTTGGGTTCTTTGAATACGAAAGCAAATCGCCATTCGAGACTGACGAAGCAGTTGCAACCTTTCGAAGGGCGACCGCCAGATCATCTCAAATCGATATGATCGTACTTCCGGAGTTGACCCTATCTCACGAGGAGCTTGAACATTTCGAGAACGAAATCGATCGGGTTGCCAAGGTGCCGCCCGTCATCGTCGGCGGAATTCATGGGGCGCAGCTCGAGAATGATTGGCAGCAGAACGAAGTTGTCGTCTCATGGTACGATATCGAGACCGAGAGCAGGCAGAGGGTTCGTCAATCGAAACATCACCGCTGGCTTCTGAATGGATCCCAAGTCCAAACCTACGGGCTTGCCAGAGAGCTCGATGATCGTCGTGATTGGTGGGAATCCATCGCAGTGAAAGAACGTAGGCTGCACTTCTTGGCCTTGAATGACGACACGGTTCTATGCCCACTCGTATGCGAAGACCTGGCGCGACACATTCGCCGTACTGGCCGACGACCTTATAGGCGCGCTGCGCCCATGCGAATTTGCTGAAGTGCTGAGGCTTGAGAACCGTTTCGGTGGAAACGGCGCGGGGGGCTTGAAGTGCGAAAGCTTCGGTTATGTCGATCTCCTTCCTTGGAGTCCAGACCGTGACGCAACCTCCCTGAAGGTTATTGACGTACCGTGGATGCGGCACTACCTTCAAAACGTCGCGTGCGCGGTCCTTCCTGCACACGTTGCACCTCCCGCTTCGCTTCTGTGGCGACCAAACCGTAGAGCGTTGCGAAAGGAATTCGAGGAACCCGGCTTCGGCCGGGTTT
>CAYLMO010000189.1:0-2321 GCA_964384605.1 uncultured Bradymonadales bacterium
ACCGCGCAGCCCACAACCGCGCAGCCCACAACCGCGCAGCCCACAACCGCGAAGCGAAGCGAAGCCCATAACCGCGGAGCGTAGCGCAGCCCAAAACCTCAGAGTCCGAACCGAGCGCCCACCGAGAACAGAATCATGTGGTCGAACGCCACCGTGTACGCTCCGGGATTGTCAGCCGATTCGAAGTCGCCAAACCGCTCGACGGTCTTCTTTGGCACCATCGGGTCGTAGACGTATCGAAGGCCGATCGGCAGCACGAACGAGTCCGACAGCGCGATGTCGAACTCGGCGCCAATGCTGATGCCCACGTGAAACGCCGTCGCCACGTCGAGTACCGACGCCTCGCTGCTCAAGCCGACTTCGGTCACCTTCGAGCTCGCCTGAAGACCCGCCAGAATTTCGGGGCCGAGCTCGAGTGACAGACCCATCGTGTCGCTCAAGCTGTACCGAACGCCCGCCGTAATCGGCACGCGCAGGTTGATGAGCGACAGGTCGACGTCGCGCCGCGCGCCACTTTCGGAGTCTTCGACGAAGCCCGAGCCGTTCTGGAACGCCACGAGCAGACTGGCGTCGACCACGAGGTCGGCGAAGTCGAGCTTCGACGCATACCAACGGCCGTCGGCGCCGACGTGCACGCCAAACCCGGTGAAGCGCGAACCCTGCAAAAGGGTTGGTTCCCCTTCGAGGTCGCGCGGCTGCGACAGGCGGTTGTAGTTCAGCCCGATGGTGCCACCCGCTTCGATTTGAGCAGCGGCGTCGGAAGGAACCGATAGAGAAACGGCGGCCACCAGGGCCGCCGCGAGTGCGATTGCATTACGCATCAGTCTTATCCGCGGTGGATGGTGACCTTCTGCATCACGACGTCGTCGTTCGGACGGTCGCGCCCGTTACGCGGTACGTTCGCGATCTTGTTCACAACGTCGAGCCCTTCGACGACCTCGCCGAAGACGGCGTGGCGGTTGTCGAGGTGCGGGGTCGGGCCTTCGGTGATGAAGAACTGCGAACCGTTGGTGTTCGGTCCGGCGTTCGCCATCGAGAGCATGCCCGCTTTGGTGTGCTTGAGCTCGGGGTGGAACTCGTCGTGGAACTTGTAGCCGGGGCCGCCGATGCCCTGACCCATCGGGTCGCCGCCCTGGATCATGAAGCCGGGGATGACGCGGTGGAAGATGACGCCGTCGTAGAACGGCTCGTTCTTCTCGGCGCCGGTTCCCGGCTCGAGCCAGGTGCGCTTGCCGGTAGCGAGGCCCACGAAGTTCGCGACCGTCTTGGGGGCGCGGTGTTCGAAGAGGTTCACGACCATCGTGCCGAGGTTGGTCTCGATGGTGGCTTTGAGCTGGCCTTCGCCCGGGACGAAGTCTGCGGGGACGTCATTGAATTCTTTGAGCATGATTTGCTCCTATTCGTGGGGTTGAACGTGGTTAGAAGAGGATGTCGAAGTCGTAGACGATGCCGGTCATGAGCGCGAAGTGCGCCTGATACTGACCCTGGTACTCGATCTCGAATGCGCCTCCGCTCGGCGTTCCGTTGCCTTCGGCGCGACCGTCGGGGTCGGTCGAGAACGACGGGTTGTAGCCGAGGCGCAGTTCGATCGGGATGCGGATCGGGTCGACGTCGACTTCGAGGCCGAGCGTGAGCATGAGCAGCGTGTAGCTCGACTCGGTGATTTTGTAGGTGTTGTCGTACTGCGCGGTGTCGAAGGCGCTCGAGGAGTACTTGAGCTCGCTCGACTGCTGGAACACGAACTCGGCGCCGAGACCGAAGGTCGGTCGTACGAAGCCGGGGACCGACGCCTTGAGGATGAGCGGGACGCGAAGTGACGTCGTGCGCTGTTCCTGATTGATGCGGCCGACTTTCACGCCGTTGACGTTCTTGTCTTCCCAGCCATTGCCGTTGTCGAACGACACGTGGAGGCCAGTCTCGAGACCGATGATGTCGATGGCGCGGACTTCCGCGTGAATGCCGATTGCGCCGCCGATGCCAAACATCGGGTAGAGTTCGGGGCCCTGAGACAGCACGTAGCTGTTGCCGTCGTCGAAGCGCAGCGCGCTGCCTTCTTCGACTCCGTCCGCGACGGAACCGTTGAGTCCACCTTTGATTCCACCGCCGAACTGCAACAGAAATGCGTCAGCTTGGGCGGGGATAGAGATCGCGACGAGCGCGACGACGAGCAGGGCAAAACGGCGCATCAGAAACTCCGGTCTATTCGTTGCGGAGTGAGATTTAGCGCAGTGAGGCGGAAGTGTCCACGCGCGTTGGTTGGTGCACGAGTGACGTTCGCCCGCGGCGAGGTTCGTTCGCTTCGCAAGTCACGTTCGCTTCGC
>CAYLMO010000189.1:2421-3775 GCA_964384605.1 uncultured Bradymonadales bacterium
CGCTCAGTTCTGGGGCAGGTCGCCCACCATCGCGTCGACCACTGCCGCCCCCACCGAATCGCCCCACACGTTGATGGTCGTGCGGCACATGTCGAGGACTCGATCGACGGCCACGACCAGTGCGTAGCCGCCTGCAGGCAGCCCGACCGACTCGAGCACGATGATCATGGTGACCAATCCGGCGGACGGCACACCCGCGGCACCGATGGCCGCGAGGGTTGCTGTGATCACGATGATGACCTGTTGCGCGAACGTCAGGTCGATGCCGAGCGCGTTGGCGATGAAGACCGCCGCGACTGCTTCGTAGAGCGCGGTGCCGTCCATGTTGATGGTCGCCCCCAGCGGCAGCACGAAGTCGGCCGAGTCGCGCGAGACCTCGGCGTCGTCGACCACGCAGTCGCGCGTAACCGGATAGGTTGCCGACGACGAAGCGGTCGAAAAAGCCGTCAACAGGGCCGGCGAGAGGCTTCGGATGTAGTCGATCGGGTTGCGCTTCGCGATGAGAAGAAGCACCAGCGGAAGCACCACGAAGCCATGCACGAACAAGCCCGCGAGCACGGCGAACGAGTAGCCGCCGAGGTTCACGAAGAACGTCGTGAGGTCCGCCAACTTGGGGTCGAGGAGGGTGTCGACGAGCAACGCGGCGACACCGAGCGGTGCCGTCTTCATGATCCAATCGGTGAGCTTGAAGACCACCGCATTCAGGCTGTCGACCAGCTTCCGCGCGGGCTCTCCGGCCTCGCCGACCAGCAGAAGCGCCAGACCAAAGAGCACCGATGCGAAGATGACCGGCAGCATGTCGCCGTTGGCGAGGGCCTCGAAAATGTTCGGTGGGATGATGTCGCGGAAGACCTCCAGCAGCGGCTTTGGCGTGAGCTCCGCCTCGCCCGGAACCGTCAGGTTCATCCCTTTGCCGGGCTGCACGATGTTCACGACGAGCAGGCCGATGACCACCGCGATGAGCGAGGTTCCGAGGTAATACCCGATGGTGCGGATGCCGATCTTGCCCAGCTTTTCGGGCGAGCCGATGGCCTGAATGCCCGAAACGACCGAGACGACGATGAGGGGCAGGACGATGAGTTTGAGGAGGCGCAGGAAGAGCTGGCCGACGAACTGGAACGGCTGCCGGATGGTATCCAGCATCACGATTCCCTCGGCCCTCGCCGCGCTGAGCGCGACGATGTCGCGCAACGAAGCGATGTCGACGGCGCCTTCGATGGGTGCCGGCGGGTCGATGAGGAACATGGCGCGGCAGACGACGGCGATGACGAAGCCGACCACGAGTCCGATTAGTATTTGCCAGTGAAGCTTCATTTGGGCGCCTTCGGCGCGGCTGTGGGCGCCTTCGGCGCGG
>CAYLMO010000190.1:0-3749 GCA_964384605.1 uncultured Bradymonadales bacterium
CGAGCCCCGTCAGCAGGTGGTAGACGTCGCCTGCTCCCCACTCGCCGGTGTCGACTTCGAGCGGGGTTTCGAGAGTCTCTGGTGGAGTCGGATGTGAGCTTTTCATGTCGCGCTCGCGTGCGGGTCGAGGGTTCAATGCTGTTGGGCGGGGCGGAGTTGCGCGAAGACCGAAGTGGGCTGGCAGTGTCCCGTTTGGGACAACGTCTGGATTCGAACGGGGATAGGCGCCGCGTGGCTATTCTCGGCCTCGAGTCAGGTCGAAGCTGTCTCGTCTGGCCGCCGTCGCACCGACTTCGGCGTGTTCGAACGCGCGACGGATCAGTGGCTCGACAACACCATGGAAAGCTACGTGCACCCGCCCCATGTCACTGTGTCCATGGGGCGGGCCTGGTCGCTCTGAGGCTGTCGCTCGCGGATGTCGTGGTCCTGCGAGTGAAGTCATCTGCGCAACATTCCTCAACAAAACGCTACCATGTACGCTTTGAACTCATGTCGGTCTGTTGCCACGCTGACATCACCGACGGAGGATATCATGCGCAACCGATCGACACTCGCCTACTACTTTCGTCATCATCCCTCTACTGAGGGCAACTTGGTCCTCGATCCTTCCTGTCGCAAACATCACAAACAGACGGGGGCGATCCCTTCAGGGCTGGCGATCTTGAACGTCAATCAAACCGAACCAGTAAGTCCACTGCTCAACCCACGGCCCGGTGAATTCGCGGCCGGGGGCGGCAAGTTCCTTGTCGCTGCTGATCACGGCTTGTGCCAGTCGAGCGCCGGTTCGACAGGTAGGTAACAACAAAAGCGACCCGACCGCCCATGGCCAGGTGCGTCTGTCACACGTAGTAGTTCGCCATCAACTCCTCGCTCCAACGCGGCTGCCTCACCGGCTCGCGCGGCGCGAACTCTCGCATGAACGGCTTGATGTCGACGACAGGCGTCCCATCGATGGCATCGAGGTCGAGCAGGTGCAACCGGCGCCCTTCGACTCGCACCAACCGAGACACTGAGAGCCCCAGTCGATTCGGCCGCCGCCTCGCCCGCTGAGCGAAGATGCCCACCACGGGCCACTCCGGGTTGTTTCGTGGGTGGCGAGCATCCTCACACACGGTTGCTTCGTCGACCCCGTGAAAGTGGAACACCACCTGGAGGTGCGAGAACTCTTCTATGCCGCGAATCGCGTCGGTCGGTATCTCGGGAGCCAGTTCGATGACGCTGGGGACATCGTGCCAGTGGTCGTCGCGCGCGTCCTCGACCTCGCTTCGCACCCATCCAATCGGCTTCAATTCAATCATGCGGTCTCCACAGTTCATGACGTTGGGCTCCCTATCACCCGATCTGCGAATTTATCTGGCGGCATGCGGCGACGGCCATAATACAGATTCGCCCATGATTCGTCCCTTTTCGTTTGAAAGTCCTTCGGATGGAGAGAACTCCCGGGTCGTCGCAAGCGGTCGACGACGAAATGATGGAACTCGCGAGTGGATACGCTGCATCCGGCTGAGACCGCATCAAGGCTTCTTCGACCAACGGGGCTGGTCGAGCGCCGAGCATCGCGGGGGTGTCCCTTCAGAATGTTTCAGATGACCGCTCGCTCGCTGCAGCTAATTTGAACGCACACACAAGACGATGGAGAAGCGATGTTTCGCATAGCAACAATCTTGATCGTAGCCGGTCTGTTGGCTGCGTGCAGCGGGCGGCCTGCCGCTCCAGATGCCGCTCCTATGGAGGGCCAGATGTCTGCCGCACAGGAGGCTTCGGAACCGCCGCAAACCGAAGTCCCGAAGACCGGGTCGGCGCCGGCGAAAGAGTCGAACACCTATTCACCCGATGAGCCAGCCGATCACGCAAGCGTGCCCACGGATCATCTCAAGCTGGCCCACGACCGCACGCTACTCGCCGACACCGGGGACGCCGACATCGACCTGCTAATCACGCTTCGCCGACAGTACTTCATGGCGTCGCCGTCGAAACGAGCGATGATGAGGTGGGTGATCGCACAGGCCGAGCCGAGTGACCCCAAAATCAAACGCGTGCATGAGCTTTGCGTCGCGTCGTATTGGCCGCTCCGTGTAGGGAAGAGCTGGCTCGAGGGCATTCAGGTTGAGTCGAGTGGTTGGACTGACCAGCGCACACAGGCTTGCATGGACGCGCTGATGGCCGAAATCGAGCGGCGGGGCCTGGTCGAGAAGAGTGTCGAGGGGGTCGAGCAGCTCGCGAACCGCGAAGTCATCCAGGGGAAACACGCCTGGGGAACGAAGCGCTGTCACCTCGAATCCGACGATCCGTTCATCACGCGCGTCAGACCGCTGGAGCCGCGCCGTCTGAAGCGCCCTGAGGGCGTGGACGAAGGGAGCGAGGCAAGCATCGTCGTCCAGATCGATGAAGCCGGCGAGGCGAGCTGGGTCGGTACCGTCGGGGAGCCAGGACCTGCTGCGGAAGCTTGTTTCGAGGCACTCTCCGGACCGTGGACCAAACCGCGAAACACCGACGTGAACGAACCCGCCATCTATTGCCGGCAGTTCCGCTGCCAGTTCTAGGGGTCATCCTCCTTCGTTGCTTCCTGGCCCCACGAGTTCGACGCCAACGCAGAGCTGCTCAACTTCTTTCTGCGCCACCCGTAGTTCGGCTCGAGCTAGTCGATGATCGCGAGCTCGCCTTTCTTCCCGCCCACGACAACGGTCGGACCCGAAGCGAGCGCAAACTCCTCGATGGCGAAATCTACGGTCACCTGTTGCTGCAGCTCGAAAGTCCTGGCGTCGTAGAGCTTGACCGAGTTTCCAAAAAACGTCGCCAACGGTTCGGCCTGATCGGCCTTCAATCGGATGGGGGCTCGGGCGGCTTCACGTCCACGCCCCATTTCTTGCGAGCAATTTTCACCTGCGCACCCAACCCGGCGTAGGCCGAGCCGGCGAGTCGGGCGACGGGATCGAGGAGTTCGGCGTTCACGCGGCCGTCCTGCCACACGGACTTGTCGACGTGGATGTGGACCACGCGTCCGATGACCAGATGCATGCCGCCAATCGTCACGGTTTGGTGGTGCACGCACTCGAGGTGCGCCGGTGCCTCGGCCACCCGGGGCGGCGAGACGGCCGCGGACGGAGCGGCCGTGAGGCCGCACCACTCGAACTCGTCCTCGTCGGGCGGGAAGTTCGTCGCGCTGAAGTTCACCTGCTCCACCAGCGCCATCGTCGGGATGTTCACGACGAACTCGCCCGTCGCCTCGATGTTGGTGAGCGTGTCTTTGCGGCTCGAACTCGAGAAGACCACGATGGGCGGGTTGTAGCCCATCACGTTGAAGAAGGAGTGGGGCGCGAGGTTGCGCACGCCGGCGGTCGACACGGTCGAAATCCACGCGATGGGGCGTGGAATCACGAGCCCCGTCAGCAGGTGGTAGACGTCGCCTGCTGCCCACTCGCCGGTGTCGACCTCCAGCGGGTCTTCGAGGCTGAGTGGCGGTGTGGGGTGTGAACTCTTCATGTGGCGCTCGCGAAAGGCGGTGTTTGGGACGGTTGGATGCGGATGAACCGTCGCAGTTTCCTCTCGGGTCGGTCCAGATTCCACTCTTCGCTGAATACTCTTCGCTGGGTACTCTTCGCTGGCCGAGTGGCCACCCCGAGCCGGAATATGTCTGAAGGGTCTCGAGGTAATGCCGCCCCCCGTTAGCCCAATGTGAGGAACACCGTGGAAAAAGCCGTAGCCATCGTTTTCGCCGGCGTCGTCTCCGTGAGTTGCGCGGGCGCGCA
>CAYLMO010000191.1:0-2119 GCA_964384605.1 uncultured Bradymonadales bacterium
AATTCAGATTCAAAATCTTCGTGATAGACCCGCGACCTCCGGCAGTCGCGAGTCTCGGGTCCAAAACGAAGAGTTTGGCTCTGGGTCTCGGGTGGGTGCACTCCGCCGCGCGCTCAGAGCATGAAGTCTGCGCAGCGTTCGGCGATCATGTAGGTCGGCGCATTGGTGTTCCCGCGCGTGATCGTCGGCATGACGCTGGCGTCGGCGACGCGAAGGTTCTCCACACCGCGTACCCGTAGCTGGCTGTCGACTACAGCGTCGTCATCGCTGCCCATTCGACACGTACCCACCGGGTGGTAGAGCGTCTCCGACGTTTCGAGCACGAACGCCTCAATCTCGTCCTGGTCTTCGTAGACTTTGTCGGGGAAGTACGGGCCATCGTTGAACTCGGCGAAGGCGTCGGCGTCGAGCAGCTTCTGCGCGAGCCGAAAGCCGAACACTGCGCGGGCGAGGTCGTTGCCGTCGGCATCGGAGTAGTAGCGAGGGTCGACGAGCGGGTTGTCCCGAGGGTCTGCCGAACCGAGCCGTACAGTGCCTCGGCTGTCGGGCGTCAGGAGTACCGCACCGGCCGAGTACCCGGCCTCTTTCGGCGGGTTGGCGCGCCCGTGGTCGAGGAAGAATCCCGGAGCGAAGTGGTACTGGAGGTCGGGCGCTTCGAGGCCCGGGTCGGACCGCACGAACGCTCCCGCTTCTGCCACATTGCTCGTGAATGGGCCGGTCCGCTGCACGAAGTACTGGAACAAATGTTTGACGACCCGAGGAAACACCTCGGCGAAGTCGAGGGTGTCTGTCGATTTCGACCGCCGTGTCGCAGGAGCAAACGCATGGTCCTGGAGGTTTTCGCCCACCGTTTCGCGGTCGACGATGACCTCGATTCCGTGGGCTTTCAGGTGCTCGGCGGGTCCAATTCCGGAGTGCATCAAGAGGTGCGGGCTACCGAACGCTCCGGCCGAGACTACGACCTCGCGTTTCGCGTCTACGGTCTCGGTCTTCCCACCCCGGGCGACCTCGACGCCGGTCGCTTTGCCGGCCTCGACGACGACGCGTAGCGCGTGCGCCTCGGTCCAGACGTCCAGGTTGGAGCGCGACCTTGCCGGCTCGAGGAACGCGTTGACTGCGCTCCAGCGTCGGCCGCGCTTCTGCGTCAACTGGTAGTGCCCAAAACCGAGCTGTTCCTCGCCGTTGAAATCGGGATTCCGAGAGTACCCGAGCTCGAGGCCGGCTTCGACGAAGGCTCGGGCGAGTGGATACATCTGCTGCAGGTCCTCGACGGAGAGTTCGCCGCTCGTCCCGTGGAGTTCGCTCGACGTGAATCGGCGCTGGTCTTCGCTGCGCTTGAAGAAGGGGAGGCAGTCGTCCCAGCCCCAGCCCTCGCAGCCCGCGTCGGCCCACGAGTCGTAGTCTGCGGGGTTGCCACGGATGTAGATCATGGCGTTGATGGACGAACAGCCGCCGAGCATTTTGCCCCGAGGCTGGAACATCTTGCGCCCGCCCATGGCGGTCTGAGGCTCGGTGTAGATCGACCAGTCTTTGGGCCCGTCGAAAAGCTTCGAGAACGCCGCGGGAATGCCGACGTTTGGGTCGTTGTCGCGCCCACCGGCTTCGAGGAGCAGTACCGATGCACCGCCGGCAGAAAGGCGATTGGCGAGGACGCAGCCGGCCGAGCCGGCTCCGACGATGATGTAGTCGTAGGAAGTCATGACCACACTCTACGGCCGCCGGCCCAGCAATGCGAACGGACGGACTTCCTCACGAATGTCATTGTTCGTCGCGCACAGTTTAGCTTGGCCAGATTGACCGTCAGTGCGATGTCTGCGACCCTCTGAGGCAGATATACTTCACGCACCGAAACCAGTGGAAGAGGGGCGGCCCATGAATGACGACAACAACTCAAACGAGCGCGAAACAGTGCGCTTGCCTTCGGCGAAAGCCGCCCAGCGAGCGCACGAAGCCGAGAAAGAGCGGTCAGCGGGCCTACCGACGGACGTCCTCGATGCGGCACTCGAAGCTGCTGAAGAGGAAGATCACAAGCGACCGACCAAAGAGAATCCGGCAGCAGTGAAAGTGGGGGAGATGGGCAAGAAGGAGTCCGAGGCGGCGACTGCTCCTCGGAAGGCAC
>CAYLMO010000191.1:2219-3685 GCA_964384605.1 uncultured Bradymonadales bacterium
GTGGGGGAGATGGGCAAGAAGGAGTCCGAGGCGGCGACTGCTCCTCGGAAGGCACCAGACCTGACGGGCCTCGACGAAGACAGTGAAGATCTTGACGCCGAGACCCGCCGGGTAGACCCGAAGGACTTGGATTTGAGCATGTTCAACAGCGACGATTAGGTCGCCTAGTTGAACTCCGTACCGCCCTTTCGGAGCAGGTACGCTTCGCTCACGCTCTTGAGCTGCAGACGACCCAATTCGGGGTCGCGCCGCTCGACCGTGGGCCGCATCACGATACCCTCACGCATGTGCGCTTCGGCACCCGATACGGTCTCGCGCCCGTCGGTGTACTCGAGCATTCGTGCGCGACTGAACGGTCCTCGATACAGCACCGGAACGCGTTCGAGGCCGTTTTTGGCGCAGAAATCCTCGAGTTCGTCGTCGTTCAGGTAGCGAGCGCCGGGCGTTCCCGGAGCTCCCCGAAAGACGTCGAACACGCGAAATCCGAGGGTTTCGTCGGCGCGGACGTCGGCACCGTAGCCGAGATCCTGAACACCACTACCGAACACCTCACCGAGCACGAACGTCGACGGCTCGCCCTCGAGCTTCTCGAGCAATCCAGTCGCCCGGGCGGCTCGCAGGTAGAGGTTCTGCGCGTTCTCCGGGGCTTCCGGCATAAAGCACAGTCCCTGGCTACCGAGCCCCTTTGAGGCGACGGCGAGCCGGCCGTATTCTTCGTGGGCTTCGTCGGTGTGGAGCACTCCGATTTGGCACCACGTGCCGTGAATCTTCTCGGTGAACACGACCTCTTCGCCCTCGTGAAATGCCTCGGGGAATCGCTTCACGTTTTCGATGTCGTATCGAATCGTGCGGCCATGCCCAGCAGCGAACACCTCGCCAGCCATCGTCGGCGGGATCGGTGGAATCCACTTGGTAATGCCCAGCTCGTCAGCGACGTTGTCTCCCTCGTTCCAACCGTCGCGGGCTGGGTAGCAGATCCCCTGCGACAGCACGCCGCGCAAGCGAACGGCCCTCACACGGTTCGCGTCGGGCCCAGCGAGTCGGCCGGTGAGGCCGAGTTCGTCGAGGATTTCTGCGGGGACGAGGCTGCCCTCTTGGATGTACGCGACCAGGTCGCCGTCGTGGAATGTGCCCTTCGCGACGATCGACTGGTAGTCGCCCACTTGTGCGAGCTCGAGCCGGTCGGCGTTTGGATGAGGGGCGATTCGAATGCGGACGATTTCGGTTTTGAATTCCATGGGGTACCTCCGTTGGTTGCGTTCCGCTTGCAGCTTCAGCTTCACGCTTTCCGCCTGCAGCGTTGGAGGCCCGGTATCGCAACTGGTGTGCCAACGTCGTTTGGACCCGCCAGGTGCCGTTCCCCAGACTGTGATTCGAGGCTCACGGCTTGGATCTAGCCGCTAAGATAGACCGACCTCCCACAACCGCGAAGCCCACAACCGCGCAGCCCACAACCGCGAAGCCCA
>CAYLMO010000192.1:0-3403 GCA_964384605.1 uncultured Bradymonadales bacterium
CGGAGAGTTCGCCGCTCGATTCCACCTGCGGTCCGGGTACCGATTCGTCTACCGGTCGCTCGATTCGGTGGTGGGGTATGGGCTGGGACTAGGATCGACGCTCGATTTTGCACCTCAGTTCGAGGCGTCGCTCAGCCCGGAGGTCATCGTGAGTTTTGGCGAATGTTGCGCGCCGGGGTACGTGACACTGATCGTTCGCTACGACCGTTATTTCGACTCGGGGCGCAACGTGGGCACGGTTCAACTCGGGTGGACGTTCCACTAGCCGGGCTCGCGCGTGGCGGCCTTCGCGACCAACGAGGAGAACTCCCGCGACCAGCACGACCTGCAAGATCGATCCGCCAGATCGTGTCCGCTACTGGCAACTCCTCCTGCCACCATCCGCACCCAGAGCATCAAAACGCACGTTTTCGCTCTGGCACGCCTAGTGCAGTCACGCATCGCAGATACGAGCGCCTGTTTTCGCTCCGAATGAATGCGAGTGTGTGATGAAGCTGACCAAGACCCTGATTTCGACGCTGTTGATTGCTTCCTTTACCGGTTGTGGATTCGCGGATACCGACTCCCCAGCCGCCGCTTCGCCATCGACGGACGTCGCGACGAACAACGCTGCCGACGAAGCTCCGGCCGACGACGAGCCGACAGACGAAGAACCGGTCGCCAACAACTCGGTGCCGGAAGTCCCCGAAGAGCCAATCGATGAACCCGTCGAACCGGGCGTCGAAGATGGCCGTTTCTTCTACGAGGAAGAGTCGACCTCGCGCTGCGCGCAGGGCTCCGAACGTTGCAGCACCGCGGCAAACGCACTCGCCCCGACGGTCGCGGCAAAACTCGACTTCATGAACATCGCGAACCCCGTCACCGACTGCGACGAAGTCGAAGAATACGCGCTCACAGGCGATGGAATCGCGTGTGCGTTCGACCGACTCGGCAACGCGGTTTCGAACCGAATCGACGCCGAACACTTCTCGAACTCATTCGTCTACGAGCTTTACCAGGAGAGCGGCGAATGGCGCCTCGATGTCTACAAGACCGATGCAGCCGGCAAAGTTGTGCCGAGCTCGCTCGCGCAGAACAGCGCGAAGTCGCTCTACGGATTTGATGATGTAACGGTCGACGGGGACACGGTCACCGCGCAGGCCGGCGAGATTCTGATTCGCACGGATTACTGGGGCTTCCCGATCGAGATGGGCATTCGGAACGCGAAGTTTGAGGGGACCACGTCGATGCAGGGCAATACGCGCATTCTGCAGTCGGGCGAGCTGTCCGGGCACTTCGAGGTGCTCGACCTCTTCGCCGCGCTGAACCAGCAGGCGAGCGCGTGTGCAGGCGACGTGGCGGAACCGTTCACGAGCGACTCGAGCGAGTTCGCGTCGTGCCCCGACTTCCGCAATCACGCCGATCCGGTCTGCCAGGGATTCGACTTCTGGTGCCCGATGTTCTCGCCGTTCGCCATCATGGCGGATGTCGACTTGAATGACGACGGCCTCGCCGACGCGTTCTCCGTGCGAATGGACGTCGAATTCCAGCCGGGCGAGCGAAGGTTCTAGTCCCGCCGATTGCGACGCGCAGCGATGCCGGCAAGAAGTAGCAATGCCGGCCACGCGTGCGACGGGTCGCCAGTGGCGCAGCCTCCTAGCACACCTCCGTTGCACCGAAGATCCACATCGAACGCACCGGTCGAAACGGTCGCCGACGATCCTTCGATCGTTCCGGTGATTGTGACGGGCACGATTTCCGCCCGAGGGGAACCCAACGACTCGTCGCAGGTGGCCGCGACGATGAACGCTGGTGTCCGCTTCGGCGACCGACAGGTTTCCGACCGGTGAAATCCGGCGGCGCCGTCGACGTCCAGGTTCCAAACGATACGGTCGCGGAAAGGCTCGAGATTACCGAGGTCAACATCGACCGCGTGGACGCGGCTTTCCTTGAGCTCGGAGCAGGCGGAGGACTCCCAGCTGAGGTCGATGACACCATTGTCGACGGAATCGGGCGCGATTTCGTACTCGCGATCGGAGAGCGCGGGGCCGACCTCGAATTCTGCATCCTGCTTGGTGCTCATTCCGGAGACGGTCACGATTCGGTACCGGTCGCCGGCCCTCCAATCGAGGCGGACGGCACCGTCGGTGAGGTGGTCTGCGAGAGGCCCGACTTCGACCCACGTGGAGTGGTCGCGCCGTTCGAGCCGAAGATCCGCCGTGGCGTCGGCGATGGTCACCGCGAGGTCCTCGTTTTCGGCGACGGCTGGAAACTCCACGGTCGCAGACGGTTCTCGGAAGGTAATGCCCGGGTTGCTGCTCGACGGCTCGTCGCACGAGCACGCTAGGGCAGACGCAGGAGCAAAGATTCCAGTGGCGGTTGCCAGAGCGAGGATGAGTTTCAACGTTCCCCCGAAGGTGAGGTGGTGAACAGGATCCCGAAGTATCGAGTGTGCCGCAAATTCACGACGCCGGGAGGTGCAGTTTTTCTCACTACCCATCGGAACGCCATGCGGTAGCCTTTGGTTTGATTCTGAACCGGGGGCTCACATCAAACTGGTCGTACTTTCCGTCGCGGTGCTCGCAACACTTGCTCCAGACATCGCCGCCGCTTGCTCGTGCGCAGAGCCCGATGTGGAGGAGTCAGACCCTGCTGTTGTGACCATCCCCTACTCGGCGGTGGCCGAAAATGAGACGCTGCCGGTGACCATATTGGACGCGGCGGCAGACCTGCGGCTGCGAGTTCGCGTCGAGTCTGGCTGGCTCGACCTTGGTCCGCTCGGTGACCAACTCGAACGTGGCCACCTTACCTTCCGATGGAGTGCCGGCGACGAGTATCAGATCGTCCTCGCCGGCGGTGCGACGCCGCGGCCGCTGGAGACTATCACTATTGGCCCCGCGTTGATCGGCCAGCAGTACTTCGCGGCTCCGATACTCACGGATGAAGGGGTGCGCGAAATCTCGTATTCGGACTCGTCTTGTTCGACGATTCACGACAGTCGAGTCCAAAAGGTCGGCGTGGAATTGCCGGACGAGCTTCGACCCTACCTCGAACGAGTTCGATGGCGAGTGGAGGTCGACGGCAGACGGGGATTTCACTCGTTCGACGCCTGCAGCGAACCGTCGGAAGCGCCGCCGTTTGTGGTGGCGACAAAGTGCGACCCTTTCGATGCAGAGCGCCAGCCGGGCATCGCGCAGGTCGAGGTCTCGGCGATCATCGTGGGTTCCGATGCGACGCTCACAACCGGAACGTTCGAGGTGGATCAGCGGTGCGAACAAGAGGGCGGGGCGTGTTCGACCAGTGGGGGAAATCAGACGTGGCCGGCCGCGCTGCTGCTCGCGGGTTTCGTGGTTCGCCGACGGCGACGAGGCACCATGTAGAGGCTCGCGCCTCGGCCAATTCCGCGCTATTGGTAGGAATCCCT
>CAYLMO010000193.1:0-3389 GCA_964384605.1 uncultured Bradymonadales bacterium
AGTCTCGAATCGAATCGACATTGGCTTCCCAGTTTTTCCCGTCGAAGCGGGTCACTCGTGTCACGTCGAGGCGACGACTTCGAATCGGATTGCGCCGCAGTGGCATCCGCCTGTGTGAGTTTCAAGCATGGTGTTCGTTGTGAAAAAGGTAGCTGGAATTCTGGGGTTGTTCGCGCTGGTCGGTTTGGTGGGGTGCGATGCGCCGGCGCCGATGTCGGCTTCTGAAATCGCGCAGGCGACGAAAGGCCAGCCCGAGGTGATTGTGGAGGTGAACGGCAAGCTCACGCTCGACGATATGCGGGAGTTTTATCTTGGCCAACCGGAAGCCGAGGCGATGGCGGCGCTGGAGGCGAGGTGTGATGCGATTGTGCCGTACGAAGGTGGTTGGTTGCGGGGCAATACGTACTTTCGCGGCTGCATTCTGCCGGACGACCCGGAGCTGGAATCGATTCGGGTGGGGTTTCATCCGGAGATGAACGGGGCGGTGTTCACGCTGGAGGAGAAGCGTAAGGGGTGGTCGCCGGAGCTCGTTCGAGCGAGGTTCGCGGAGCGATTCGGCGATGAGTTGACTCGGGATCTCCCGCGTCGTGGCACGGTGAGGATGGAGACGCCGGACCATTTGATGTTCGGATCGTGGGATTCGGGAACCCAGGGGCCGGCGCACGTCATCTTCGGCATGTCACCGGAAGCGGTAGAGAAATTTCGCTGAGTGAATGGCGCCCTACGAATCATCGCCAAACCCAAGCGGTTTCTTGACCGTCTTCGACACGCCGTGCTATCCCATGGAGACGGCCTTTCAAACAGTGAGAGCCGCGTATCGCGCCTCTATCCAAGTCGCGACCCGCTTCGTTAAGGAGTCCGCATGTCTCAGACGGTCCTCGTCGCCGACGACAGCAACACGATCCGCCAGATTGTGGAGATGGCGCTCAAAGCGTCGAGCTTTGATGTCGTCGGTGTAGGAAGTGCACAGGATGCCATGGAGGCCGCACGCCACCAGCCGTCCGTCATTCTACTCGACTACTACATGCCCGACGGCAGTGGTTACGACGTCTGCCGCGCTCTGAAGAGCGATGCCGGTACGGCGGGGATTCCCGTCGTCATGCTTGGCGGTACGTACAAGAACTTCGATGAGAACCTCGCTCGCCAGTCGGGCGCGGATGCTGTCTTGATGAAGCCGTTCAAGACGGATCAGCTCATCGAGATTATCGAATCCGCGAACGGAGCCGGTGCTGGAGCGCCTGCGCAGCAGCAAGCCGCGCCTCAGCAGCAAGCGCCGCAGCACCAGCCGGAGCCTGAGCCCATCATGCTCGAGCCCGAGCCCGAGCCGATGGAGCTCGAGATCGAGCCGGAACCGCTGGCACCGCAGCCGCATCATCAGGCCGCGTCGCAGGCTCGCACTCCTTCGCAGCCGCCTCCCGCAGGCAGCCAGCCTCGGATTGCCACGCCCGACGTCAACGCTTCGTCGCGCCAGCCTCAGTCGGCTCAGCCGGCGACAGGCGCACCAACCGGCGGAGGCTCCGGTCTCACCGCCGTCGGCGGCATGAGCCGCTCCGAGATCGAAGCGCTCGTCAAAGAAGAAGTGAAGAACGCCGTCCGCACCGAACTTCCTGGGCTCCTTCGCAACATCATGGGCGAAGTCTTCCAGCAGAAGGTTCTGCCGAAGCTCGTACAGCACGCTGAAGAGCGCGTCGACTCGCTGGTATCCCAGCAGCTCGGCGGCCAGATTCAGTCCCAGGTACGTTCCGAGCTCGAGCGGCTTCTAAGCGAAGAGTGACGACCTAGTCGAAGTTCATCGCCCACGGGCCGCGACCATGTCGCGGCCTTTTTTATTGGCCCGCGACACCGGTCCTCGCACGGGCGTTGACCACGTCCAACAGACGTGGAAAAACACGCGGGTATTGCCCGCTAGAACAATGAGGATGTTATGAAGATTGACGAAACGTACGACCCGGTGGAAGTGGAATCACGCTGGTACGACTTCTGGGATGAAGGCGGCTATTTCAAAGCCGACGTCAACCCCGACAAGAAGCCGTACACGATTGTCATCCCGCCGCCGAACGTCACGGGCAGCCTGCATATGGGGCACGCTCTGTTCGTCACGCTTCAGGACCTCCTGATTCGCTGGAAGCGGATGCAGGGCTACGAGGCGTTGTGGCTTCCGGGCACGGACCACGCGGGAATCGCCACGCAGGTCATGGTCGAGAAGGAGCTCCGCAAAGAGGGCACCGACCGGCACGAGCTGGGGCGCGAGAAGTTCCTCGAGCGCGTGTGGCAATGGAAGGACGAGAAGGGCGGGACCATCATCGGACAGATGAAGCGGATGGGGGCCTCGTGCGACTGGTCGCGTGAGCGTTTCACGCTCGACGAAGGGCTGAGCCACGCGGTTCGCGAGGCCTTCGTGCAGCTGTACGAAGAGGGGCTCATTTACCGTGCCGAGCGCATGGTGGATTGGGACCCCGAGACGCAGACCGTGCTCTCGGGTCTCGAAGTGGACCGTGAAGAGGAACAGGGCAAGTTCTGGTACTTGCGCTACCCGCTCGCCGACGGTTCGGGCCACATCATCGTGGGTACGACGCGCCCGGAGACGATGCTCGGCGACACGGCCGTGGCGGTGCATCCTAGCGACGAACGCTACAAGGACATCATCGGCAAGATGATCGACCTGCCGATCGTGGGCCGACAGATTCCGGTGATTGCCGACGAAGTGCTGCCCGACCCGGAGAAGGGAACTGGCGCGGTGAAGGTGACGCCCGCGCACGACCCAAACGACTTCGAGTGCGGCAATCGGCATGACCTCGAGCGCATTCAGGTGATTGGCTTCGACGCGAAGATCAATGAGAACGCGCCGGCTGAATACCACGGGCTCGATCGATACGAGGCACGCAAGAAGGTCATCGCGGACTTCAAAGAGCTGGGCCTGCTCGAGAAGATTGAGGACCGCCCGTACTCGCCGGGGCGCTCGCAGCGTTCGGGCGTGGTGGTGGAACCGCTGCCGATGCTGCAGTGGTTCGTCGACACCGAACCGCTCGCCAAAAAGGCGATCGATGCGGTGGAATCTGGTCGAACCGAGATCATTCCGGCGACGTGGAAGAAGACGTACGACCACTTCATGTACAACATTCGCCCGTGGTGCATCTCGCGCCAGCTGTGGTGGGGGCATCGAATTCCGGCGTGGTACTGCGACGACTGCGAGCACATCACTGTGTCGCGTGAAGATGCGACGGCGTGCGAGGAGTGCGGCAGCGAGGCGATTCATCAGGAAGAGGACGTGCTCGACACGTGGTTCTCGAGCGGTCTCTGGCCGTTCAGCACGCTCGGATGGCCGAACGAGACACCGGACCTCGACTACTTCTACCCGACGTCGGTCATGGAGACCGGCTTCGACATTC
>CAYLMO010000194.1:0-3353 GCA_964384605.1 uncultured Bradymonadales bacterium
CCACCCCGGGGTGGTTGCGCCTTGCACCACCCACCATCCAAGCATCCTCGCAAATCTCCCAATGTTGGCTTGGTGCAAACACCACCCACCATCCAAGCATCCTCGCCTCCAAACAACCGCTTCCCAGAATGCCTTCTTGGTTTCTGTCCCAGTCGTGCTTATGCTTGGGACATCACGACCCGTGCATCACGCATAGATTTTTCGTGGTTGCGCATTCGCTCGGGTCACCCTCGTTTCACCAACTTGGGGGCGCAACCGCACCAAAACCAAGGCTCTAGGAGGCCCGTTATCGGTAGAAGAGGACGCAGGTATTTCGACAATCGCCGCCCGGAAGACGAAACACGAGTCAATCAGCGCATCCGCACGTCGGAAGTGCTCGTGATTGACCCAGACGGCGAATCAGTCGGGGTGATGACACCAGAAGAGGGAATCGAGAAAGCCGAAGAATACGGCCTCGACCTCGTCGAAGTCGCACCAAAAGCCAGACCGCCAGTTTGCCGCATCATGGACTACGGGAAATTCAAGTACCAACAGTCCAAGAAGAACACGAGCAAGTCGGACAACGTCCAGCTCAAGACCTTCCGAATGCGACCAAACATCGGCGAGCACGATCTCAACGTGAAGCTGCGACAAGCTGGAAGCGCCCTCGACGGCGGCGACCAGGTCAAACTCGTCATGCGACTGCGTGGACGAGAGCGAGCATTCACCGACCGCTGGGTCGAACGACTCGTCGAGATCGTCGATGAACTGCAAGAAACCATGGAGCGCGACGTGAAAGTCACGCAGCGCCCAAAATCCGAGGGTCGCGAAATCACCGCGATGGTCGAACCCGCATGACGGGCCAGCGGGCCCGGCGACGCGTCCATGCCTCGCCCGCTACATGAGTCGCTGGACCAGCCAGAACACCGCGCACAACCCGAGCAAGATGGCGCAGGCCCGCAGCACGCGAGCCTCCCACTCCTTGCCCGAAAGCCACCGACGCAATGGCCACAACACCGCGATGAACCCTAGCTGACCCAGCTCGACTCCCACGTTGAATGCGAACAACGCCGGCGCAATCTTACCTTCGGGTAGGCCGACGTCGGCGAGTACGTACGAAAATCCAAAGCCGTGCATGAGGCCGAGCGCAAACGTCGCCGCGAATACGATTCGCGCACGTTGCTCGGCCTCTCGTCGTTCGGCCTGCTGAAACGCCTCCACCGCCACATACAGGATCGAAGCCGCGATCAGCGGTTCGACTACGCTCGCCGGAAGCGAAAACACGCCGAGCGTAGAGATCGCCAGCGTCACGGAGTGCGACAGCGTGAATGCAGTCACCACGGCCAACAGGCGGCGTCCGTTGCGCGAAATGAGCAGTAGCCCGAGCACGAACAGAATGTGGTCGAGCCCGAGCACGATGTGCAGGATGCCCTGCCAGATGAACCGCAACACCACGTCGAGCGTATCGGGCGGAGCGACCTTCGTGCCGCCGGGCATCGCGACCTCGTACGTGGGGAACGCCCCGTTGAACGCGGTGACCTCCTCGTCGCCGTCGCCTACCTGCACACGCCCCACGTGCGCATACCCGTTGGTCATCTCGGTCATCGCCGCATTCCGCAGCACCACGGTCTGGCCCCACGGTTCGCACTCGAAGACGTTGAGGTACACCGCCTGCGCCTCGACCAGCTGCAGTTTGACCTCGCGGCTGGCGCACGCCCCTCCACTTTCGACCGAGACGGCCGAGGCGAGGTACTTGGTCATTTCGGGATGGGCGCTGGTCCATTCCTCGTCGGACACCGCATGGTCGCCATCGTCGCGGCCGAGGTGGTCCACCAGATCGATCGCCGGAAACGTCAGCACGGTCTCGACCACTCCAGCGGCCGGCTGGACGTGCGCAACATACATGCTCGTGCCCGTCTGGTGCGCCCACGCGGCAGGAGCGCCAATCAAAAAAACCGCAACGAACATGAGCGAAAACAATGTGCGCACGTGACTCTCGCTTCTCGACGACTGGCGCGCGGCGCCTGTAACGTACGCCTACCATTGAACGTCCAACGCCCCACGCCATTTACCATGCACGACTGGACCGCTCTAGGCGACGAGGCCGTCGAGCTCTTCCGAGCCTTGCTCCGCCTCGACACCACGAATCCACCCGGCAACGAGGTCATCGCCGCAGAATTGCTGGCCGAGGCCTTCCGGGCCGATGGAATCGAACCGTGGGTCGTGGAGTCTGCACCGGGCCGCGCGAACCTCGTGGCACGATTGCCCGCCACGGTCCCCGACGGCGAGAAGAAGCCGCCACTCCTGCTCGCTGGCCACACCGATGTGGTGCCCGCAAACGCGGATGACTGGACGCACCCGCCATTCGGCGCCGAGATCGCCGACGGCTGGATCTGGGGTCGCGGCGCGGTCGACATGAAGAACATGGTCACCATGAGCGTGATGACCGCCAAGATCCTCGCCCGCGAAGACGGCGTGCGCACGCGAGACCTCATCGTGGCCTGCGTGGCCGACGAAGAGGAGGGCTGCACATTCGGCTCGAAGTTCCTCGTCGAAGAGCATCCCGACCGCGTGCGCGCCGAATACATGCTCGGCGAGGTGGGCGGGTTCTTTCAGCACATCGGCGGGGTGACCTACATGCCCCTGATGATCGCCGAGAAGGGCAAAGTGCGTATGCGCATGAGGGCGACAGGGCCGCCTGGGCACGGCTCGATCCCGCACGAAGACAACAGCCTCGTAAGGCTGGCGCGCGCCATCGAGAAGATCGGCCAGGGCCCGCTACCACACCACAAGACCAAGGTGGTGGAGCGGTTTCTGAAGCGTATCGGGCAAACCCAGCCGTTTCCGGCGAGCGTTGCTCTGCCCCGGCTGTTGTCGCCGATGCTCGAGCCGCACGTCGCGAAGCTGCTTCCCGATGCCGCGACCCGCCGGAACTTCGCGGCCATGCTGCACAACACCGTCTCGCCGACGATGGCCCGCGGGAGCGCCAAGGACAACGTGATCCCCGCCGAATCGTACTGCGAGCTCGACGGTCGCACGCTTCCCGGTCAGACCGCGGATGACCTCGTGCGCGAGCTCCGCGAACGTGTCGCCGACCCGTCGATTGAGTTCATCGTCGACTCGGCAACGGACGCGGTTGAGCTCGAGGACCCATCGAGCCCGCTCTACGACATCATCCAGAGCGTCGTGGGCGAGCACGCGCCCGAAGTGGTGGTGTTGCCGTATATGATGATGGGTTACAGCGATGCGCAGTATTTCTCTCGGCTCGGAACGAAGTGTTACGGCTTCTCACCGCTCCGAATCGACGACCCAGACGTGAAGTTCAGCGAGCTGTTTCATGGGGTCGACGAACGCGCATCAGTCGATGGCTTCAA
>CAYLMO010000195.1:0-3322 GCA_964384605.1 uncultured Bradymonadales bacterium
GTCCGCCGTCACCCACGGCCACCCGGCCCAGCTCGTCCACAGATACCCAGTCGACTCCAACCCCGCCACAAGATCATCCAGCGTATCCGCGACGAAGTGCGTGCCCCACCCGTACGCCAACAGGGCGACCGCCCGCATCCGCGGGTAGAGCGTTGCCGACAGAACCGCAATACACGCGAACAGCGCCCATACAAGCAAGGCGTGACCGATCGACCGGCCGTGGGGTGTGAATCCGATGAGGCGCAGGGGTTTGTCGATGAGGTCAGGGATCAGCGCGCCGAACATCACCAGTGCATCGAGCCGCAGGTCCCTCGGTTCGCCGATGAGGCGAGCCTGACGGGCGTGTAGCGGCTCCGTGCTGAGGAATGCGAAAGCGAGGTGGCCGGCGACGTTCATGGACGGAGCGTAGCGGATGCGGGCGATTGACGGTATCTCTTCGGGCGACTCAATGCGGAGGATGTGATGTCGATTGTTGTCTTTGGTCGTGATGGTCAGTTGGGTTGGGAGCTGTGTCGCGTGCTCGAGGCGCGTGGCCGCCAGGTGGTTGGCCTTAGTCGGGCGGATTGTGATGTGACCGAGCCCGGCATGGTCGACGCCGTACTCTCGGGCTACTCGCCGCGCCTCGTCGTGAACTGCACGGCGTACAATGCGGTGGATGCGGCGGAAGAGGATGTGGCCGGGGCGACGGCGCTCAACGTGGTGGCGGTCGGCGCGATGGCGGCGGCGGCGCAGGACTGGGGCGCGAAGTTCGTGACCGTGTCGACGGACTACGTTTTTGGCGAGGGGTATTCGGAGCCGATTCCGGAGACGGAGCCGGCGAATCCGCTATCGGTGTATGGCGAGTCGAAGCTCGAAGGGGAGCGCCTGGCGCTGCGCCAGTGCGAGCAGGCGTACGTCGTGCGCACCACTGGACTGTACTCGCACCGGCGGCACAACTTCGTGAAGACGATGCTCAAGCACGGTCGTGCGGGCACCGCGCTGAAGGTGGTCGACGACCAGTTCGTTGCTCCGACGTGGGTCGCCCCGCTCGCTCGCGTGCTGGAGCGTTTGCCCGAGATGGGACCGCCCGGCGTGTATCACGCTGTCTCGCACGGCGGGACGAGTTGGTACGAGTACGCGCAGAAGATCTTCGAGGTGTTCGGGGTCGATGCGGATGTTTCGGGGATCGACCAGGAGAGCTGGGGTGCAGCGGCAAAGCGTCCCTCGTACTCGGTGCTCGACAACGCGAAGCTGCGGGCGTTGGGCCTCGACCTGTTCGAGCCGTGGGACGAGGCGCTGGAGCGGTTTGCGCGCGAGTTTGAGTTGGAAACGCTGGTCTGAGGCGTGACTCGACTCGCCTGCTGAAAGTCCGAGGTCTTGGGTGGACCCCCGGCTCTAAAGAAAGAAATCGTTGTTTTCGACCGGGTCGTAGAAGTAGGTGCGGCCTTCTTCGACTTTGTAGATGGGGAGGTATCGCAGGCTCGAGGAGCGTGAGCTCCGCAGTAGCCGGTCGATCGCGAGCATGCTGCCGACGACGTATCCGTGCCGCCGAACGGCGAGGACGGTGTAGCGCGAGCAGGTCGGCCGGTGTTCGCAGCGAGGGCCGTCGATCTTGGTGACGTAGTTCGAGTAGAGCGAGAATGCGAAGTCGCCCAGGCCGCCGGATTGGTCGCGTGCTACGGCGTCGCTGTCGACGTCGTCGCTGATGGTCGGCGCGAGGTCAGAGGTCGACCACGGTTCGGCCTTCGCGACCTTGCCGGAATGATAACGGCCGCCTCCATGGGCGGCCGTCGCGCATCCTGCGGCTGTCAGGCAGCCGGCGAGGATGATGATTGCTCGAAGCTTCATCACTTATGGGTCGTTGTACTCGCCAATCATGTCTTGGCCGACACCGAAGTAGGGGAATCCGCTGAGGTCCGCGAAGGTCTCGCCGGAGTTCCACTGCCACAGGAGTGCGTTCACCGGTCGGCCGAAGAGCACGTAGTAGTGTTCGGAGGCGAGTGGGATCGTGATGGTGGATTCGATGAGGCTGCCGCGACCTGGTCCGTGTCGTCCGAGTTCTTCGCCGGCATTGGGGCCGAAGACGACGTCGAGGAGTGCGGTGCGGAGTCGGAGTTGGATCGTGCAGGAGTCGCCGGTCACGCCGGGGAAGACGATCGAGTAGTAGGTGTCTTGTTGGCCGGGCTCGATGCCTTCGAGGTCGACGCGCTGTGCTTCGGCGCATTCGCGGACGGCGGCGCCGTCGACGTTGATGTCGTCCCAGGTGAGCTGTCCGTCGGGGCACTGTACCTGAGCGTCAGCAGGTGGGAAGGGGAGCGGGTTCGCTGGGTCTTCCGGCTGCTTGATGGTGAGTGCGCCTTCGAGGCACTGGAAGTAGGTCGCCGTGTCTGGGTAGGCGAGAGCGACGCCACCGTCGTAGACGATCGCGGGGTCGCCGTTGGTTTCCTGCGGGCTCCAGTAGTAGCAGAGGATATTCTCGGTGAGTCCGTCGGGGCACTGGACCGGGAAGAACCATGGGTCGGCGTCGACCGCTTGCTGGATGGGCTGTCCGCGGAACTGCCGGGGGATTGGAGCAGGGTTGGGAGTTTGGACGGGTCCGCACTCGGTGAAGACCTGTTCCTGCGATTCGTCGAAGAATCGGCCGGTAGCGGCGTTTTGCAGGTTGAACTGCGGGTAGATCGTGAACTCGGTCGTCGAGTAGTTGTTATCGAGCGACAGCGAGTTGTTGAAAGTGAGGAGGCACGAGCGTGAGATGGACTGCACGTGTCGGAAGAGGGTTGCTTCGGCGGATGCTACCCCGGAACGGCGCGAGATGAAGAGCGTCGCGGTTTCTTGTGGGTAGAGGCTGAAGAGTTCCTTCTCGAATTCGAGCGGCTGTGGTGTGCCGTCGAGGATGAGCGTGAAGGATCCTCCGAGGGTGCGGTCGACTTCGATCGGGAATTCGCCGTCGGCGCGGTCGCCGAACTCGAGCCCGGAGACGATGGGTCCGCCGGGGCCGATGAGCGACATGGTTTCTGCGCCCGCGTAGCCGTGGATGACGTACAGGAAGACGGATTCTCCGCCCGAAGAGTCGCCACAGCTGGTGGAGCACATCGCCAGAATCATGGCGGCGATGAGCGCGATCGGCTGCGCGAAAAGGCGCCGGACATGCGTTCGCATGGAAATCCTCGTCGTGTGAAAAACGATGACTCGAAGGTACTCGCGGTCTCGCAGGAGTGTCAACTGTTCATGCGGATCGATCCTAACGAAAAAGGCGACCCAATGAAGGGTCGCCTTTTTCGAATGATGAAGCGGGGTGGACGGGACTCGAACCCGCGACCTCCGGCGTGACAGGCCGGCATTC
>CAYLMO010000196.1:0-1640 GCA_964384605.1 uncultured Bradymonadales bacterium
CGCAATACGAGCGCGTTCGACCGAGACAACGCCGACAACCCGTTCCGAGATATGAACTGGGTGTTCGTGCCGTACTGCACGGGAGATGTTCACTCCGGCGACAACGTGAAAACGTACTCGGCGCTGGGCCAGACTCGCGACCTTCACCACGTGGGTGCGGCAAATGTTGACGCCTTCCTGGCCCGCCTGGCGCCTACGTTTGCGAACGCGCCCCGTGTGCTCGTGACCGGTTCGAGCGCGGGCGGATACGGCGCGCAGCTGAACTTCCACCGGTTCGAAGCCGCGTTTCCGCAGGCGGAGCTTCACGTGCTTTCGGATTCGGGACCGCTCGTGCAGCCGTACGGCGGCCGATTCGCCGAGTGGAACGCAGCCTGGTCGATGCAGGCGCCGGCCGATTGCGCGGGCTGCACCGACCCGGCCGACGGCATGAATCAGTGGTTCGACTACCTCACTGCGACCTACCCCGACACGCGATTTGGGCTACTGAACTACGACGCGGACCAGGTGATTCATCTGTTTTTCGGCTACCCGATTGGCGACAGCTTCAAGAACGCTCTCGCCGCCTTCCTGGCCGATCACTACGAGCCGGCGGAGAACGCGCAGGCGTTCATCCTGCCAGGTACGCTGCACGTGCTCTTGGGCGGCCTCACCACCATCCAGGCCGGCGACGGAACGACGCTCGCCGACTGGATTCGAGCGTGGATAAGCGGTGATGGCTGGATCGACGTGAGGCCATGAACCTCGCAGTCTACACTCTGCTCGGAACTGCCGTCGGCGACGCGTTTGGGCTGAAGGTCGAAGGTTTGCCACGGCGAGCAGTGCGCGATGTGGACTGGTCTCGAGGACCGTTCTTCGGGCGCGCCGTTCTCTCGGATGACACCGAGCAGAGCTTTCTGGTCGGGCAAGCGCTGTTGCGATGTGGTGGCGACGCTGAGCGGTTTCGACGCCTCCTGCGGTGGCGACTCGTCGGGTGGCTGTTCGCGGGCCCCCCGGGGGGTGGGCTCGGTACGGCGCGTTCGATCGCAAAGCTCGCGCTCGGGTTTTCGAACGGTGTGCGAACGGCGGGAAACGGAGCGGCCATGCGCGCGCCCGTGATCGGTGCGGCCTTTTGGAACGAGCCAGACAGGGTCGCAGAGTTCGTGCGCGCGTCGACCACGCTCACGCACAACGACGAGCGAGCGTTCGTCGGCGCCCTCGCGGTCGCCCTGGCCGCCGGGGCGGGTAGGCGAGGCGAGTCGGTCGGCGATGTCTTGAACGCGGTCGGACCGGCTGCCGAGGCTGCGCCGCAGCCCGAGCTGTGGGCCGAGATGATGCACATTTTGGCGGACCACCTGGAGCGCGCTGAGTCGGTGGGGACGTTCGCTGAGGCGATTGGTTGTGGAGATGGCGTGAGCGGATTCACGTACCACACCGTGCCGGTCGCTCTGTATGCCTGGGCCCGCTACGACGACCCGGCGCAGGGGCTTCAAGCCGTGTGGGATTGCGGGGGCGACACGGATTCGGTGGGGGCCATCGCCGGGGCACTTCTCTATGCGAAGGCAGCTCGTGAGCCAGATGATGCGTGGCTCTCGCGAATCGCTGACCGCCCGCTGACCGTTCGTCACCTTCGCGCGTGCGGCGAGGAGTTGGGTACCGGAGGG
>CAYLMO010000196.1:1740-3174 GCA_964384605.1 uncultured Bradymonadales bacterium
GGGTACCGGAGGGCGGCCGATCGGTTGGGCATGGTGGCTCATGCCGGCGCGCAACCTCCTCGTGTTCCCGTTGATCCTGTTTTACGCGGTCGTTTTCATGATCCCGAAGAAGTACATTCATTAACCCTGAAGCAATGAACCACTAAAAAGGTTTCAATTTTCTTACCCAACCGACTCGCTAGTCTACCTGGCGTGTGGAGCCACTGAATACGCTCCGCCGAATGGACCAATTGCGATGAGGTTGATGATGAATGCTCGAGTGTGGACGAAGTTTGGATTTGTTTTGGTGATGACGCTCCTCGTGGGTTGTGGCGAAGCGACGGATTCGGTCGACGAGCCGCTGGACCCCGAGAATGAGTCGTTTGGAATCGACGGAAAGGGCGACTCGCTCGGTCTGTCGCAGGACGAGATCGACAAGATTCTGGCCATCGCGAACAGCTACTCGGAAGAAGAGCTCGACGCGTTTCTGAACTCGCGAGCGGCACGAAACATCATCTACACGCGAAATCGTCGCGGTTCGTTCCAGACGATCGCGGAGCTCGATGATGTGGCGTACGTCGGACGTTCGGCGCTCGAGGCGTTCCGGGTTGAGGCGCGGTCGTTCGAGGGCATTCAGGTCGTCACGGACCCGAGCGAGATGGTCGACGTTCACGAGGTCGAAGGGCGCTTTTCGTCGCTCTTCCAGCTCGAGTTCCACGGCCAGCTCGCCGACGATCTCCGCGCGCAGCCGGGCGTGGAGCCGGCGCTCAACTGCAACAATGCGACGGGGTCGTGCACCTTCACGTACCGCTTCGAAGACCTGAACGACTACACGGATCGCGCGGGTGCCGGGCACGTCGCGGCTTCGTTCCGTAGTGATGAGGCTGAGAACAGCCGTTTTCGCGATTTTGCGCGCAACGTGGAGCGATTCGGCAACGACGGCCCGATGCAGTGCGTGCAGGTCGAGAACCCTCCGCACTGTGTGTCCATCTACGGAAACTCGTGTTCTACGCCGTATCGCTGCAGCGTTCGGCTGCCTGACCCCGATGCTTCGGCACCGGTCGAAGAGCCGCGCACCGAGCCGGTCGTGGCGTCGGAGCTGGTCCGCGTCGACGCGACCGACCATGGTCTGAAAGTGGTCGTGATGGGCTACGTGGCGGACGAGTTGAGGAGCCGCCCGGTCACCGATAGCCAGCTGGTGTGCGACGGTGGCGAGTGTGCGTTCCGCGCTCGTTTCGAGAAGGTCAACGACTACACGGATCGCGCTCAGGCTGGACACATTGCCGCCTCGTTCCGCACGGACGAAGTCGAGTCGGGCTTCGATAGCTTCCGCCGGATGGCGAGCGAGATCGAGCGACTTGGTATCGACGGGCCGCTGGAGTGCGACCGCGTCGATACCCACTGTGTGTCGGTGTACGGGAACTCATGCCATCAGCACTACCGCTGCGGCATTCG
>CAYLMO010000197.1:0-3161 GCA_964384605.1 uncultured Bradymonadales bacterium
CGCTGTGCGGGTGCCGCATGGGAGGTGACCGATGAACAAGGACATTCCAACCCCTGACCCCACCAACATACGAGAGGCCCTCAAGCGACTCGGAGACGAAGTTGCCGTGAAACCAACCTGGCTTCCGCCGATGCAGGTCACGCTCGCCTGGAACGCCTGTCCGCGCGCCTCCGGTTGGTACAACGTTCGCCTCCTGAACCAAGTCACCGGCGAGGAGCGAGAAGGCCAAGCGTTCTACAGCGCGTTGCACTCGGAGTGGAAGCGGTCCGGATACAACGGTGACGGGTTCAGCGAAGACGAACAGGTGATCGCGTGGCGCGAGGACCTGGGAGGTGAGCCGTGAACACCCAGGTAGAGCGACCACGGATCGAGATCCAGCTTCGGTCCGACGGACCCGGACCCGAGTACATCGCGCTCGGTCTCATCATCGCTGCTGCGTTCTGGCTGCTGTTGCGGTAGATACACCTCGAACCGAGGGACGGTGTCATCCCCCCGACGTCGTCTCACGGGCTGCGGCTACGTGGGCATCAGTCCCTCGGTTCAACACATGGAGGGAGAGAATGGAAGCCGCATACTTGGCAGCTTTGCTCGCATTCGCGACGCTCATCGTGCAGGTCGTCATGGCATGGGTTGGAATCGACCGACTAAGCATCCTCAAGACCACATCGATCAAGCAGCAAGAGCATCTCGACGCCTTGACCCGAGATCTGGAGGAGCGGCAAAAGCTGATTCCGCATGAAGAAACGAACCTAATTCAAAGCAATCAGCTTCAAGCGATGGAACTGGAGGACAAACGCCTTGGTCGCGGCGAACTCGTCAAAGTCGTTGAGCGAGACCGACTAAGATGGATTTTTGAAACCTACCATCTCGCGATCGAGTTCCGAAATGTATGCGCGTTCGGTCGACCACACGGATGGAAAAAACAGAAGTGGCAAGACGAATTGGTTCCACGGATTTTCGACTTCGACCAGTATGAGTGGACGCTGAAAGACTTCGACGTCTATTTTCTTTTCGTCTACCTATTCTTGGTTGAGGAGAAAACCCGATTCGAGGCCAATGGCATGTGGCCAACTGAACTGGCGAAGGCGGTTGAAGCAAAACGAAGCAGCCTCTACGACCAAGCGGTCGAGAACTCGCAGGAAGCCCGAAGCGATTCAGAGCCAACGTCGGATTGATTGAACCACCAACCCCACCCCCAATGCCCCGACGAGCGACCACGCGGCCGCCTCGGGGCATTTCTCCTCTGCGAAACACCAGACGGTCCCCACAGCCACCGCGCCGGTAAGCCCAGCCGCCAGCTCCCAGATCCACGCGTTCGCGTTCTGGGCGACCAGCTCCGCGTTGTCGTGTTGTAGTGGGACTACAAGCTCTTGCACTTCTCGGAACGCCCGCTCGCACCCTTCGGCGTTGCGGCGCTGTTTCGCCGCCTCGGTCACGACGTCGTCGTATCGCGCCTCTTTCGCGCGAGCACGGGCACACAACGCGTCGGCCACGTTGTTGACCTCCTCCGCGCTCCTGCAGCGCCGTGGCGGTTGACACGCCAAACCTGCGGTACCGATACGTTTTACTGTGTCGTCACTCGCGGGCGGAGTCTGCCCACTCGACGTCTCCGGCGACATTATCCACGCCGCCAGGCCCCACAGGAGCGTCAAGATCCACCGAATCAGCCGTTGTCCATTCATCGCGCACCTCGTCCGTGATTTGCTCGAGTGTCGTGTCGGGTTCGTCGAGCTCGTCGTCGCCCTCATCACGGCGAGGGGCCCGAACAGCTGACGCTGACCCTCCGATGAGAGCGACGACGAGGCCGGCGATTTCGTCGACCAGGAGGCCGACCGCAAGGCCGAGAAGGAGCGCAATGACAGTCCAGCGCGTCACCGTGCCCCCGTTGCTCGCTTCGAGCGGATCTCGCGCTCGAGGTCTTGAATGGCGTCGCGGTTTTGGTTGATCGCGTTTCGCAACGCCGGCCACTCGCGATCCCAGAAGGCCGCGATCTTGTCCTCGCTCGCCTGGTCTTTCTCCTCGAGCTGCGTCAGGCGCCGGTCGAGGCTGTCGACCTTTCCGTCGACTTCGTCGAGCTTGCCGCCGAGCTCTTGAACCGTCGTTTCCGTGTTGGTGGTCTTCTGGTCGATGCGGGACAGGTCGCCGTTCACGACGAACATGAACGCCACGAGACCGGTCACGCCGGTAGCGGTGAGGGTCATCAGCAGGCCCATCACGGCAGCGAAAACTTTCCACAGCAGGTTGTCCGTTGCGCTGCTCATCCACCCTCTCCGAGCTTGAGCTGGCCCACTTCGACCTTTTTCATCCACCCCAGCAGCGTCGCAGCCACGGTGATTGCAGCCAACCAACCCCACTGGTCGACGCGCTCGAGATAGAGCGCACCAGAGGCGATGGCGACCACCGCCCAGGCGAACAGCTCCTTCGGGGTATCGAACCCTGATTTGATGTCTTCCCAGCTCATGCCACGCCCCTGTCGCGTGTGAGGTCGTCGAAATGATGGATGGGGTCGAGCACGATGGCTCGACGGAACTCGGAGAACGGTCGGGCGTGCTTCCCTCGCAGGCGGACCACACCCTCGCCCCAGCTTCCATCGCCGAGCTCGCCGCGGGCGTTCCCCTCGATGGTGTCGACAAGACCCTCCTCGATGCGCACCTGGTCGACGATGACGATGTGTGTTCCCCACGGCTCGCCGTCGCCGATCGTGCAGGTCATGCCGGTTCGCAGTTCCTCGATGCGAAGAGCGCCGGCGAGCTGACTGTTCATCGGCCGGAGGATGGTCGGAGGCCTGACGCCGGCGGCGGCCCACTTGTCCGGATTCCTGAGGCGGTCAGTCGACGGGAAACAGAAGCGGGCCACATCGGGGTCGAGCGCGACCGGGTAGACGGCCGGCACGTTCGGGTCGATGTACGCACCGATGCGCTGTCCCACCGCGCCTGCGAAGTGGCCGCACCACTTCGTCTTGTTGTTCTCCGTGTAGACGCCGCCGTTCCAGCGACCCCAGCCGTTCGCGTCGAAATAGTCGTAGATGATTTCCGGCGTCGCGGTCTGACCGGGGTCGAAGTCGAGCACGCCCTTCTCCCACTCGGCGAGTGCGGCGAGGCGCCAAGCGGCCATCAGTTCGTCGATCGTGTAGTTCACTGGGTCACCTCGTCGGGCGTGTC
>CAYLMO010000198.1:0-2984 GCA_964384605.1 uncultured Bradymonadales bacterium
CGGATGCGACCCTCCGAGGGTCGCATGGACCACCCAAAGCGGACAGCGGAAAGCGGACAGCGGAAAGCGGTTCAGGCCGCCCGCGACTCGAACGGTGCCAGCTGAATCGTCTCCAGCGGCATATCCACACCCTCTCTCGTAAACCGCTCGAACAACCGACGACGAAGCGCAAACCGCTCGGCCACGTGCGTCTTCTCATCATCCAGCCACACACGGAACTCGAGCAGCACGTTGTAGTCGTTGAGCGCCTTCACAACCATCTGTGGCCCCGGCGTATCGAGGTAATCCGGATCGCCAGCAATCTCCTCGAGGAACAACGCCTCGATTCGCGCCAGGTCCTCGTTCACACCCACCGTCACCTCAATGTCGATCCGTAGGTGCGGGAAGTTCGTGTACGACGTGACCGTCGAGTTCACGACCTCGGTGTTCGGGATCGCCAGCATCTTGCCGTCTACCGTGACCACCCGCGTGGAGCGCAGAGTGATCACATCCACACGACCATACTTGCCATCAATCTCGACCAAGTCACCAATCACGAACGGCCGATCCCACAGGATGAACAGCCCGGAGATGAGGTTCGACAAAGCGTCCTTTGCCGCGAAGCCGATCGTCAGACCGACGACTCCGAGGCTCGTCAGAATCGCGGTGACGTCCACACCAACCTGCCCGAGCGCCGCCAAGAGCCCAATCACCACCACCACGTAGCGCGCCACCGTCTCGATGAACGCCTGCAGCGTCGCGTCGACCTCGGTCTTGCTGATGGCGTAGCGAAATGCCCGCAGCATCACTCGCCAGAGCAACCAAAAGAAGACGACGATGATCACCGCGCCGAACAATTGCGGCACAAACTCCGCGATCGCCTTGCCGATCACCTCCGGCCCAAACTGCTCCATCCACTGGTTCCAGATCTTCTCCATGCTGTCTCCATGCGCTTTGAGTTCCTACATATGATCGGATCCGCCGGGTGATCGGTGCAGATTCAGCCGCCAGAAGTGAATCCAGACGGCGTTTCGCCCATCGAATAGTTGACCCTAGCTACGATGAGGATTTCGTGACGAAACTGCCCAACCGATGGAACCCCGAAGACCCTTCACGACTGCAGCTTTACTCCCTCGCCACGCCCAATGGCCAGAAGGCAGGCATCGTTCTCGAGGAACTCGAGCTCGAATACGATGCCCACAAGATCGACATCATGGAGGGCGACCAGTTCGACCCCGAGTTCGTGAAGATCAATCCGAACTCCAAGATCCCCGCGCTCATCGACCCGACCGGCGACGACGGCGAACCCCTCGCCATCTTCGAGTCGGGCGCAATCCTGCACTACCTCGCCAAGAAGACCGGCAAACTGATGCCCTCCGACCCGGCCGGCGAGTCGCGCGTACTTCAATGGGTATTCTTCCAGGTGGGTTCGGTCGGCCCGATGTTCGGCCAGCTCGGCCACTTCTACAAATTCGCCAAGGGCAAGACCGACTCGTACGGCGAAGAACGCTACGGCAAAGAGGTCACGCGTTTGCTCGGCGTCATCGACCGTGAACTCGACGATAAAGAGTGGCTCACAGGAGACTACTCGATCGCCGACATCGCGGTCGCTCCGTGGCTGAGTTCACTCGACTTCTACGAGGCAAAAGACTTCGTCGGGTGGGACGAATTCACCAACGTCCACGCCTACGTCGAACGGTTCAACGAGCGCCCTGCGGTGCAGCGCGGCGTGAAAGTTTGCGGCTTCGGCTAGAACGCTCGTGTGCCTTCGACGAATTCCACGTCGAACCGCACGGAGAACGCGTCGTTCAGCCCGTCATCGTTGAGGTCCACGTCGGCGAATACGCCGAGTGGCTCAAACAGCGGGCAATACGTGTCGAAACTGCGGCAAGCCTCGAGCTCGTGGGCGGAGTAGTCCGCCGCACATGTTGGTTCGCCACCAACTTTGGCCGTGAAGGGGGTCACCGGTTCTCCGGCGCAAACCGACGCATGGGCATTCAGAGAATCGTAAAGATCGACGATCTCGATATGCCCACGGAGCTCTCCAACGCCGAGGATTTCGACGCCCTCATCGTTCGTCGTCGATGTGCTCGTCAGGCTCGCCCCGCGAATCGTGAGCTTCAGCGGGAAGCCCCAATAGTCGGTGTAGAGCGGCGCCGTGCCGTCGGTGCCGGTCACACCGCCATCCACGGTCACATCGTCGAATCCCCACAGCGAGCGGGTTAGATACCGATAGGGCGCGTCGACCACCGTTTCGTTTTCGTCGACTTCGTAGATGCCGATGCGCTTCGTCTCAGCGCCATAGAGTTCGTACACGAACGGGATCTGGATGTGCCGCGGTTCGAGCGGACCTTCAATCAACTGTGCCAGCTGAACGAACGAGCATCCCAGCCCGTCGTAGGCCGCGGTAATGTCCTCCGGCCAGTCCTTTTCGCAATCGACGTCGACGTCGGCGAGCATCATGTAGCTCAAGCGCGAGGCAGGAGCGGGCGCTATCTCTTCGAGCGTGACGTTGCCGCATCGCTCGAACGACGTGTCGGCGCAGCGGTCCTCTCGCGGCGACGAGTAGTACGTGTCGGGCGGCTCGACTTCCATGTCGAGCCCGCCGTTATTGGTCGAGCCGGCATCGCTGTTGTCGGCGTTCCCCATGTTTGCGGCGTCGGATTCAACACCAACATCAGGGCCGGCGTCTGGCGACTGTGCGTGGTCGTCGGAATCGAAGAGTCCGCACCCGGAAGCCAGCGAAACGGTTGCGGCGACGAGAAGAAGATGTTTCGACATGTACTCTGCCTCATCAAGAAATTCAGTCGCCGAGAAGCAAAGCAGTGTTCGTGCCACCCCGAATGAGGTTCTCAGGACAGACATGGGCGGTTTCCGTTGGAGCATGGGCTGTCCACTGATGTGGGCAGTTTGCACCAGAGATCAGCATGCTCTTGCGCGCCTCGGAGGGTCGCATTTGCGCGCCTCGGAGGGTCGCATTTGCGCGCCTCGGAGGGTCGCATTCC
>CAYLMO010000199.1:0-2963 GCA_964384605.1 uncultured Bradymonadales bacterium
TAGGCGACGACTTCGTCGGACCAGGTCGAGCGGACCGCGATGAGCGGTTTGATGACGAGTTTGGGGCTCACTATCGATCGGCGCAGAGCGTGTGGAAGACGAGTCGATTCACTTCGCGGTAGACGATTCCAACAATTCCATTCGCGACCGCGACTCGTGCCGGTGCGGACGAGACGAGCGTCTGCCCATCGATCAGCACTCGGTCGTCTGGGGCGAGCGTAACGCCGTCATTCACGTTGATCTTGGTGGTTCCGATCGAATTCGAGAAGAGCTCGACGAATCCTCCTTGGATCGGGAAGAAGTCGTAGTCGCGGATCCCATCACCCCAGCTCTGGCCGTCGTTCCACGTCGTAGGATTTTGGACGCGGACGGCGTTGCGAACGTTCGTTTCGGAGGCGCCCGCGGTGGCGTTGTACCAGACGGAGTTCTGATTGGAGACGAACACCATGCGAGGCCGGTCTGTGTCGGCCTCCACGGCGACAGAGTTGGCGGTTGGGTCGACGATAGGCCCTTCGTAGACCCAGTCGCCATTGAACAAGCCGAAGACCTCGTAGTTGTGCAGGCGCTCAGCCAATTCCATCGCCACACCCAGCGCAGGCGTGCCGCCGGCAATCACACCGCTGTAAAAGTCGACCGCGCTTCCGTTCACGTTCGCGAAGTTCGTCTCATCGTCGGGAATCTCGAACTCACCGATCACCTGAATCTCGTTTTCCCAGAGCGAGGAGTCGCTCTTGGCATGAATGAACTCGTACCTCGAGCCGATGGGCACCAGCTGAATTGCCTGAGCTTCGGTGAATTCGAGGTCCTCTTCGCGGCAAGTACCGGTGGTGAATTCGCACTGAACTCCGAAGAGCCCGTTCTCTTCGGTGAGGGCGATGGCGAGCAGCTGGTCACCGATCGCGGCAGCTGAGACGACTTTGCCTGCGGTCTTCGCTTTGACGGTTCGCATCGAACTGTGCCGAACGGTCTCGTTCCCACGCGTGTCGACTTCCGTGACGACGAGCGTCCCATCGCGCTCGACCGAGACCACCGCGAATCGCTCATCTTGGGTCGCGATTCTGAAGATGAAGACGTCGGGATAACCGTCGGGAATGTCGTTCGAAATGACGGTGGGCGTGGTTCTGCAGGTCTTCAGCTCATTCGGGAAAGTCATCGCTTCGAGCGCGGGAAGGTCGGCCGGGACTGGAGTCCAATCGACTACGGAACCCGCGTCGCCTGCGTCGTCCGAGTCGCCGGCGTCACCCGCGTCGCCACTGGCCATGTCCGTGGTGCCCCCGTCGAGCTCGTCTCCCGCGTCGGCAGTTCCGACGTCGGCCGCGCCTGAATCCAGGCCCGTGTCCGCACCCGACACCTCGTCGTCTGGCGACGCGAAAGTGTTGCAAGCGGCGAGTATGCTCGCGAATAGAACTAGCAGCGTTCGGTTCATCTACTGACCCTCGATTTCGAGCCGTGGCTCGAGAAACCGCCAAAAAGAGCGCGAAAGTTTGCCGCGCTCAAGGGGTTGTCTTGCAGAGCGGATTGTACGTCCACTGCCCGTTGCGGACCGCGAGCAGCGCTGGCTTCCCGTTCGCAATGGCCACTCGGACTGGCGATTCCAAAACGAGATCGGACTCGCTTTGCATCAGCGTTGTAGCCTCCGCCTTTGCCCCGGCGGTTTCGAAGTCAATCGTCCCCGCACCAGTCGAGTCTACTAACACGCGCACGATACCGCCTGCCACAGTCTGCATGCCGAAGTCGCGAAGCTGCGTCTTCTCGACCATGCGCCCACCCCAAATCATCATCGAATAGCGCAACGAGTCGATCTGAACCGCATTTTCTGCGTCCGAAACGACGAGCCATGCGTCGACTAGATGCGGCAAAAACTCGATGCGGGGATGAGTTGCGCCATCCGCCGAAACCACCGGCGGCATCTGCGATCGCCAAGCCCCGTTCTCATGCGACGCGAAATCGAAATTCGCACCGGTGAGGCCTGCGACGACGCCCAGAACGGGCACCGAAAACGCGAGCACGCCGCGATGAATGAGCAAGACGTCCGTCCCGAAGTCGATGAAGTTCGGGCTCGCCTCGAGCTCGAGAGTGGGTTCGGTCCTCACCTCGTACTCTTCCACGCCGGAATCGACCGGGAGATAGGCGAAGTATGAGTTGTTCTCTCGGCGCCCAATCTCGAGATGCTCGGCGATCTGGTTGGTATTGGCCTCGCGACAAGACGGCGTTCCAGCAAACGTGCACTGGATGAGATTCACCCGATTCATCTCGTCGATCGCGCCGACCAACCAGGTCGAGCCGATGGTCGCGACCGCAAGCACCTTGCCGGCGCCGCGCTGCTTCACTCGGAACTGCGACGTGTAGAGCGGTTCGAATTCCGCGTCGCTGGGGTAGCCGATCTGGAGCCGATTCGAAGTGTCGACCCATGCGAGCGTCACGCGCTCGTCTACCCCTTGTTCCACGACGACTGTGGTGATTTCGGCGTCCGTGCCACGTACGCCGCTCGGCAAGGTCAGGAACTGGTCCTCGCAAACCATCATGGTGTCGTCGATGTCCGACTGGTTGACTCGGGGGAGTCCGCTCGGTGTCACGGAGTAGTCGGGCGGTTCGAGATTCATGTCGGGCGCCATGTCGGCCGGTCCATCGGCGTCGACACCCGTGTCCGAGCCGAGATCGGCGGTGTCGGCATCGACCGCCATGTCGGCGATGGAAGCGTCATTCCCGCCGTCAACGTGACCGACGTCGGTAGACTCTGCCTGCTCCGGATCGGGATCTGCGAACGTGTTACAGCCGCAAACGGCCAGCGCCACCAGAATCGGAATGGGGGTCCACCTCGTCACATCAAGCCTCAATGAGCGCCGTTCCCCATGTATAACCGCTGCCGAATGCCGCCACCACGATCGGGCGGCCTTCGTCGAACCGCCCCTCGCGCCGAGCGATATCCCACGCCGTCGGAATGCTCGCCGCGGTCGTGTTGC
>CAYLMO010000200.1:0-2870 GCA_964384605.1 uncultured Bradymonadales bacterium
CGGTCCGACGCCAGCGAGCCGTTCTACCCCAACCGAGCGGTTGGTCATGCGCCGGCGATGCTCAACTCCATGAACCTGCTCTCGGCCGCTGCTGTCGCGGCGAACGTGATGCGGGCGGTGGCTGCGAGGCAGGGGACGCGGGTGAAGCCATCGGCGTTCGACAAGCTGCTCGACGTGCTGGAGAACGCGCTGCCGGAAGGTGTCGCGCATCACTGTGCTGCCGAGGCGGAGGCCGTGTTGAACTGGCTGGCCGAAGCGCCGTCGACGCTGGCCGAAGAAGAGACCGGAGTGCCGGAGCTCGACATCGTGCGGGCGGGAGACCTCGAGAGCCGCCGGGCCATCGCGCAGTGGGCGATTTCGGAGGACCTCGACCTGGAGGCCGAGTTCTACGACGCCGAGCGCAGGCTGTGGCGTCGAGTGCGGGCGACTCCGCTGCGGCTAGTGGAGGACGAGATGGCGAGCGAGACGCTCGTGCTCGAAGTGGATTCGGCGCGGTATGAGCTGGCGATTACCGACATCCGCTGGCTCATGCCGGTGGCACGCAATCCCGACGCAGCGGGCGAGGAGCAGCTCGCCGACGTGTTGCCCTTCCCCAGCGGAAATCGATAGCTCCGACCTAGTATTTTGCGATGCGCAGAAACGGGTAGCTGAGCGCGAGGAAAACCGCGCCAAAGAAGATCATCGGCAGCAGGTGGCCGCCGGCATCGACGGTGCTGCCGCCGGCCTTCGAAAACTCTACCAGGCTCTCGTAGCCCCACTGAGCGGGCATGAGATGGTAGAGAATCTCCGAGACGCCCTCGTACTTGTCCTTCGAGATGGCGAATGGGCTAAAGAGAATCTGGGGAATGATCAGGAGCGGCACGAGGCCGACGGCGTAGTCGGTGCGTTTGACGGTCGCCGAGATGAGTAGGCCGAGGCAGGTGCCGCAAACCGACGCGATGAAGAGGGCGATGAGGAGCCATCCGATGCCCATCATCACGTCGATGTATTTGTAGACGATGACGCCGTACATGCCGACTTGGAGGGCGTCGAGAATGGCGAGCACGCGCACCTTCGAGACGAGGTATGCGCCGACGTCGACGCCGACCATCTTCTCGCGAAGGAAGAGCGGGCGCTCTTTGACGATCTCGCGGGCTGCGTTCATGCAGCCAATCCAGAAGCACGACAACACCATCACGAAATAGAGCGAATCGCTCGCCTTGCCGATGTTCTCCCACACGAGCACGGCGAGACCCGCGAGGACTGGGGCCTGGAGCAGCAGGATGCCCGTGTTCTTCCAGTCGGCGAGCACGGTCTCGAGATAGCGGTCGGCGAGGATGGCGCTCTGGTGCCAGTTGATGAAGCCGGCCTGCTCGGTTCTGTCGGGCGTTTCGCTCATGGCTGCATGGTAGCGGGTTTCGACGGGGAAGGTCCAATGCGTTGTCGTCCAGTGATCATGCGGCCGACGGCCGGGCGCCGAAACTTTTTTCGACTTTTTTCGCAACGATCGGGGTGAAGGGCCGAAAACCTTTAGTGAAGCAAACGAAGAACCCATCGGAAGGGTTCACAGACAAGGAGGTGATGACGCTCCACAGTTGGCGTTGGGGGCGACGAGGCGCGAGGGATTCTTCCTCGCGCCTCGTCCAATTCTTGGGTGTGCAAAAATCAGCACTCGCGAGGGGTCCCGACGTTCGGCATGATGGGACCATCACAGAAAACTGGAGGCCCCGATGAAGCGTTTTGCTCTGTTTTTGATTGTACTTGTTGCTTGTGTGTTTGCGGCCGCGCCGGCGTTTGCCGAGTGCCAGGAACCGATCGACGAGTGGTACGTGAACCCCGGACCATACGCGATGGAAGCCGACGGTTCGGTGGGACTCAACGGATTCAACGAGTTCGGCAGCGGCCCGACGGAAGCCGAGCTCTCGAGCTTCGTGTTCCGCCTGGACCCGGAGGGAACGGAGGTCCCAGGGACTCTAGAGGTCATCGAGGCTGGCTTGAGCGCCGTCGTCGTGTGGACGCCCGAGTCACCTCTGGAAGCTGGACAACGGATCGTTGGCAACTCGGTCGGGGGCGATTTCGAGGAGTTCTCGATCGACGTCGTCGATTCGTATGTGCCGCCCACCGTGACGGTCAACGGCCTCGAGCGACGTGAGTTTTCGTACGCTGCGCGGCGTGTCTGCTGCGAGTCGAACGACCGTTGCGATGACCCCTGCGGGTCCACCTGTGAAGCGTGCGAAATCGAAGAGTACGCATACGTCACGCACGCGGCCTTCAGCGCGGAGATTCAGCGCGAACAGCCAGAGGTGAACCACCTGTGGATCATCGCGTACGAAGTGCTGAATGCCGACGGAATGACTCGATTGGAAGGCACTGACGAGCAAATTCAGGTCACCTCGCTCGACCGTTTTTCGGCGTTCGTCGCCGGGCTCTCCGAGGAAGAGGAAGCGTTCTGCGTGCGCCACGAGGTGCGAAACGTGGTGACGGGCGATGTCGCGTCCACCGACACCACTTGCGCCGAAACCACCACCTTCTCGCCCGCCAACGTGAACGAGACGCAGACGCTCGATACGGCTGTTTGCTCCGGCGATACCGTGCAGATCACGGACTACATGGGCGGATTCGAGTCGGTGCCGCTCGACGAGTACGAATTGACGGGCGGCGGCGGCGGAGGCGGGACGGGCGACGGTGGCGCGAAAGAGTCCACCGGCGGTTGCGCGACTGGCTCCGGCAATCCAGGCGCGGCCCTGCTTCTGCTCGGCATGTTGCTGGCGGTTCGCCGCCGGCGCGGCTGAGCCTCGACTGAGCTCCCAAGCCCCGATGATCCTTGAGTCGGTCTGCAGTGAGCGAAGCGAACGAAGGGAGTGGCTCGCGTCTCCTCCCAAGCCCCGATG
>CAYLMO010000201.1:0-2790 GCA_964384605.1 uncultured Bradymonadales bacterium
AAGCTGCGATGGGCGCTGGAATTACGACGGTGCCTGGCACCGAAGGCGACGTCGATACGTTCGAAGACGCGAAGGACTTCGTCGAGGAATTCGGCCTCCCCGTCCTCATCAAAGCGGCCCACGGCGGCGGCGGTCGCGGCATGCGCGTCGTGCGCGAAATGGACGAGCTCAAAGCCCAGTTCGAAGCCGCCCGAAACGAGGCGAAATCCGCGTTCGGCTCCCCCGAGCTCTTCATCGAGCGCTACCTCGACAAGCCCCGACACATCGAGGTCCAGCTCGTCTGCGACCACCACGGCAACAAAGTCCACTTCCACGAGCGCGACTGCTCCGTGCAGCGCCGCCACCAAAAGGTCGTCGAGCTCGCGCCCGCGCCAAACCTCTCCGAAAAGGCCCGCCAGGAGCTCTTCGACTACTCGATGAAGCTCGCCCACGCCGTCGACTACGAGTCGGTCGGAACCGCGGAATTCCTCGTCGAAGAACGTGACGGCGAGGAGCACGTCTACTTCATCGAGGTGAATACTCGGATTCAGGTCGAGCACACTGTCACCGAGATGGTCACCGGCTACGACCTCATCAAGACGATGATCAAGATCGCCGAAGGCTACACGCTGGACTCGCCCGAAATCGGCGTGTCGGGCCAGGACGCCATCGGCATCCACGGCCAGGCGCTCCAGTGCCGCATCACCACCGAGGACCCTGAGAAGGGCTTCGCCCCCGACTACGGCAAGATCATCACGTACCGCTCGGCCGCAGGCTTCGGCATCCGCCTCGACGCCGGCATCGGCGGCTCCGGCGCACTCGTTCAGCCGTTCTACGACTCGATGCTCGTGAAGGTGAGCGCGTGGGGCCGCGACCTCGACGACGCCACCCAACGCATCAACCGTTCGTTGGCCGAGTTCCGAATTCGCGGCGTGAAAACGAACATCCCGTTCCTCATGAACGTCGTGCGAAACCCCGTTTTCCTGCGGGGCGAGACGCACACGCGCTTCATCGACGACACGCCGTCGCTGTTCGAATACCGCGACCGCAAAGACCGCGGCACCAAGGCGCTGCGCGCGCTCGCCGACATCACGGTGAACGGTCCTCCGGGAACGCAGAAGCGCCTGAAGCGCCCCGAGCCACTGATCGTGCCGAAGCCCCCGCAGGTCGGCGGCTACGACGACCCGCCCAACTCGCCGGCCTACGACGTGTTCAAGGCCGAGGGCGCCGAGGGACTGTCGAAGTGGATGCGCGACCACAAACGTCTGCTCATCACCGACACCACCTTCCGCGACGCACACCAGTCGCTCCTCGCCACGCGCGTCCGGACCAACGACCTCCTGTCGGTCAGCCGACAGACGCAGCACCTGCTGCCGAACCTCTTCAGCTACGAGATGTGGGGTGGAGCGACGTTCGACGTCTGCATGCGATTCCTGCAGGAAGACCCGTGGGAACGCCTCGACCGAATGCGTCGCAAGATCCCGGGGGCGCTGTTCCAGATGCTCCTGCGCGGAGCCAACGCGGTCGGCTACACGAACTACCCGGACAACGTCGTGCGGGCCTTCATCGAAGAGGCCGCCAAGGGCATCGACGTCTTCCGAATCTTCGACGCGCTCAACTACCTCCCCAACATGGAGCTCGCCATGGAGGAGGTCGCGAAGCAGGGCAAAATCGTCGAGGCATCGATCTGCTACACCGGCGACGTGCTCGACCCGCACGAAGACAAGTACACGATCGAGTACTACACCAACCTCGCGAAAGAGCTGGAGAAACGGGGCGCGCACATCCTCAACGTGAAGGACATGGCGGGCCTGCTCAAACCCTACTCGGCGAAGGTGCTCATCGAAGAGCTCAAGGGCGCGGTCGACCTACCCGTGCACCTGCACACGCACGACACGTCGGGCAACGGCGTCGCGATGTACCTGATGGCGGCCGAAGCGGGCGTCGACTGCGTCGATTGCGCGTTGTCGTCGATGGCCGGATTGACCTCGCAGCCCAGCCTGAATGCGGTCGTGACGGCGATGGCGGGCAAGGACGCCCAGCCCGACCTCGAGGTCGACAAACTGCAGGAACTCTCCGACTTCTGGGAGCTCCTGCGCGAGATCTACTACCCGTTCGAATCGGGCCTCAAAGCCTCGACGACCGACGTCTACTACCACGAGATTCCAGGTGGCCAGTATTCGAACCTGCGTCCGCGCGCCATCCAGCTGGGGCTGGGCGACCAGTGGACGCGCATCAAAGACACGTACCACGCGGTCAACAAGGAGCTCGGTCGGCTCGTGAAGGTCACCCCGACCTCCAAGGTCGTGGCGGATTTCTCGATGTTCCTGGTGCGCAACGACATGACGATTCAGGACGTCTACGCGCGCCACGAAGCGGGCGAGGACATCGATTTCCCGCAGTCGGTCGTGGACTTCTTCAGCGGTCTGCTCGGCCAGCCGCACGGCGGGTTCCCCGAGAAGCTGCAGAGCATCGTGCTGCGCGGCAAAGAGCCGCTCACCGAGCGCGCCGGAGCCACGCTCGACGACTACGACTGGAAGGCGCACGGCGAGACGCTCGGCGCCATCCTGGGCCGCGAACCGACTCGCCGCGAGGCCGTCTCGTACGCCCTCTACCCCAAGGTCTTCAGCGGCTTGGCAGGCGTCATCGAAGAGTTCGGCGAGTACCGAATCCTCGACACCGTGTCGTTCCTCTACGGCATGGAGCTTGGCGAAGAGCGCATGTTCGAGATCGAGGAGGGCAAGACCCTCGTCGTCAGCCTGCTCGCCATCGGCGAGCTGCTCGAGGACGGCAGCCGCATCGTCTACTTCG
>CAYLMO010000202.1:0-2715 GCA_964384605.1 uncultured Bradymonadales bacterium
TCGCCTTTTGTGGCGCCAACGGTGCAGCCGACACAGCACTCGGCTCTCACGACGGCCCATAATATCCACAACGGCAGTTGTTCTAAGTACTTGCGACGGATACGGTCAGAGCATTCCCACAACTCGTTTGATTTGAGTCAGGCATGCGATTTTTCCCGTTCGCGCTTCTGATTGCGGTGTTGCTCACCGCATGCGGTGGCGATTCGTCGACTGAAACTGGCAACAACCAAGGCACGACGACCGAGGAGTGTGATCCTGCGGTGGTCTGCGATGGCTTGGAGTGTGGCCAACCCGACGGATGCGACGTCGACTGCGGCACCTGCGAATCGGGCACCTGCGAGTCTGGCATGTGCGTCTGTGAGCCGCAGTGTGAAGGCCGAGCATGCGGGTCCGACGGATGTGGCGGAACCTGTGGCGAGTGTTCTGGCGACGACGTCTGCAATGACATGTCTGGCGCATGCGCAGCGACCTGCACGCCGGTCACCTGCGACGACATGGCGTTCGAATGTGGCGAATCGAGCGATGGCTGCGGCGGCACCATCTCGTGCGGCACCTGCGCGGCAGGCAACTGCAGCGAAAACGTGTGTGACAACACGACCCCGACGTTTGCGTTCCTCGACCTCGACGAATCGCGAAACGTCCGCGGCCCGGCGTTCGACATCACCTGGCAAGACGACGACCCCGAAGAAGACGCGTCCATCGCGATCTACTACGACACCGACAATGCCGGAGCAGATGGGCAACTCCTCGCCGACGGCATCTCCGAAGACGACGAAACCGACGCGCTCGAGCTCGACATCAGCATGCTCCCGAGAGGCGAGCTCTGGTTCTACGCGCAGATCGACGATGGAGCGGGGCCGGTCGTCGTCTATGCCAACGCGCCGATCAACAAGACCGCGCCCCCGTGCGAAGAGATTCAGCCGAACATGGTCTTCGACGTCGAGAGTGTCGAAGTCACGCTCGATTTCACCTTGAACGGCGCACCTCTCAGCGCGATGAACACGACCCAATCGGACACATCGGAGATTCAAATTCGGCGGGGTCCCGTCTCGTTCAACCTCGGCGACGCGCGCTCCGGGGCTGTACCGTACACCTTCGACATCGAGCCCGGAACCTACGAGATCTATCTGAACGACAGGTTCAACGTTCAGGGCGGAAACTGGCCAGACGGCGGAGGCACCGTAGGTGAGATAACGTTCGACGCAGACGGCACGTACACGTTCGACATCGAGACCATCCAGCGCGAGCTAAACCTCTCGGTCAACGGCGTACCGTTCTCCGAGGCGAACTTCCCCGATCGAGACAGGGTCTGGGCGGTTCTTTTCGACGAGACAGCATCGTACGGCGTCGACATCTTCGGCGAGTTCAACTCGACGACATTCGTGTTCGACCCAGTCAGTTTCCCGCAAACGGTCACCTTGCCGAAGCGAGCTTTTTCGCTGTTGTTTTTCACCGACGGAAACGCCATCGCGCCCGAGATTCCATCGTTTACTCAGGACTATATCGACCCGGCGCAGGCTGGGCCGGCCGACACAGACGTGGCGATCAAGCCGGTCGACGTGACCTTCGTGATCGATGGTGTCGACCTCGCCACCGTAACACCACAAACCACCGATCAGGCCGACCTGATGTTCGTGCGACCCGGAGGTCAGATTTCGGCCGGCGGGCTCGACCGAGTGCGATTCTCGACGGCGCCGGGTAATCTGCCGCAGACTATCTCTATCGCTCCCGGCCAGTACGACGTCTACTACGAGAAACGAAGCCCGAACGGCGCGCATCTCCCGGCGGGCTTCACCCAGGTCGCTTCCGACGTGACCATCGACGGAGGCACGTTCGAGGTGGCGCTCACCTCGGCACCGCTCACCATCGATGTCTTGATCGAAGGTGCGGCACTCGACGCGACCAACGTCGACCTCGACGACTCGCCGCGCATCGAACTCGCCACGCCTGACTTCAAGCTCAACTCCACTCTGCTCTCGGCCACGAATAGCTCACTCACCTATAAACTCCTGCCCGGCGAGTACGACGTGCGGCTCTGGACGAGAGACCCAGGCCCCACGTCGCTCTGGCCCAGTGTGCAGTTCGCGCCGCTCGCGACGGTCGATCCGGTCGCGACGCCGACCTACACCCTGGATGTCACCACATCGCTGGTGACGTTCAATGTGACGTTCAACGGGCAACCGTTGAGCGGTTCGAACACGAGCCCATTTTCTGGGTCCGGATTGTTCGGGGTCCGCAAAGTTGGTGCCGGTGGGGACCGGGAGCTGGGAGACACGTTCGATAGCTCGACGAACACGGTAGTCGATACGTTCACCATGCGGTTGCCAGATGGTGAATATCGCCTGTTCTACGACGGGCAGAGTGGCTCGATGTCCCAAACGTGGCCGCTACTGTTCGGTTTCGAATACGACCGATTTACCGTCTCGGGCGACACCACGGTGCCGATCGACGTTCAGACAGCATCTTCGAGCGTCACCATGACTCTGAACGGAGCCGTCCCGATCGCGTCCGATGCGGGCGCCGGGGCGACCGTTGCGCTTCATGCCTCGCCTGGGAACTACCGGTACGACTACTGGCGCTCGGAGTTTGGCATCTACGTTCCGATCGAGCTCGACCTCTTTCGGGGCCACCACTACTACTTCCGGGCACTCACCAACTCTACAGCGAGCTGGCCGGTCATCACCGGCGATGTGGCAGGGTGTGTCGTCGTTCCAT
>CAYLMO010000203.1:0-2590 GCA_964384605.1 uncultured Bradymonadales bacterium
CGTTCGACCCGACATGTTCGCAGTGACCTCGCGATTGGGTTGATCTACGATATGCCCATTCGAAAACCAGAGAATGAGGAAGGAAGATGGCGACCAAAGAAGAATTGGAGAGCCTCGAGAGCCTGTTGCGCAAGCTCCCCGAGGAAGATCAGGCAGAAGCGTTCCGCATCCTCTACGGCAACATGCCGCAGGAGCTCGAGATCCCGGACGCCGCAAAGTCCCTCGCCGAGAAGCACGACTTCGAGGTCGCGCTTCACAAGTTCACGGCCGCCAAAGAGCAGCGTCGTTCGCCGCGCATCGTGCGTGTTGGTGTGATCCAGACGCAGATCATCGAGCCCACCGATGCGCCGGTCGTCGACCAGTACGAGGCGATTCGTGACCGGACCGAGCACATCATCCACGCCGCTGGCGCGATGGGCTGCAATGTACTGGGCCTGCAGGAAGCGTGGACGATGCCGTTCGCCTTCTGCACCCGCGAGAAGCACCCGTGGCTCGAGTTCGCCGAACCGGTCGACGGCCCGTCGACGCAGTTCCTGAGCGAGCTCGCCCGCCGCTACAACATGGTCATCGTCTCGCCCATCCTCGAGCGCGACGACACCCACGGCGGAACCATCCACAACACCGCGGTCGTCATCGGCAACCGTGGCAACATCATCGGCAAGCACCGCAAGAACCACATCCCGCGCGTCGGCGACTTCAACGAGTCGACGTACTACATGGAAGGCGACACCGGGCACCCGGTCTTCGAGACCCAGTTCGGCAAGGTCGGCATCAACATCTGCTACGGGCGCCACCATCCGCTCAACTGGCTGATGTTCGGGCTCAATGGCGCCGAGATCGTCTTCAACCCGTCGGCCACGGTGGGCGCGCTCTCCGAGCCGCTCTGGCCAATCGAAGCGCGTTGCGCATCGATCGCGAACAACTACTTCACCGCTGCGATCAACCGCATCGGCACGGAGTCGTTCCCGAACGAGTTCACCTCGGGCGACGGGCAGCCGGCGCACAACGACTTCGGCCACTTCTACGGTTCGAGCTACATCGCGGCGCCAGACGGCGGTCGTACGCCGGGCCTTTCGCGTACGCGCGACGGTGTGCTGGTGAGCGAGATCGACCTCAACCACTGCCGCCAAGTCCGCGACAAGTGGGGCTTCCAGATGACCCAACGCCTCGCCGAGTACGGCGAGTTGTTGCGCTGGGCGGCGTCGCCCGGGTTCCGGCCGCAGGTGATTCCCGACATGGGCTACGAGTACGGAAGTCAGCAGTACGTCCACGCCCGGCAGGTGCAGCCGAAACAGATCGGACACCAGCAGCCAGCGCAGCTCGGAGGCGCGGTACGCGCGGCCCAGCTGACCTTTGCTGGTTCGCAAGGGGACGAGCCGGGCGGCGAGTAGTCACGGCCTTGCCCCTGGGCTCTGCCCGGGGGGGTTAGGACTCCACCGGTTCCTGCGCCACGATCGGGCCGTCGGACACCGGAGCGATGGAGACGTCGAGCGGAAACCGCACTTCGAGTGGCTTGTCGGCGACCGCATCAACCACCACGCGCGCCTCCCATCGAATCGCCGTTGCGCCGGCTCGCAAGCTTGGTAGGTCGTCGTCCGACCACTCGTACTCGTGTTGAAACTCGACCACCTGTTCGGCTTGGACGTGTAGGTCTGTCGCCAGCGTGACGGCGTGCGCAGAGACCGGGCGAGAAGTGAGCGCCCGCGACTCGGTGGCCGCCAAGACCTCCCGGGATTCGACCGAAAATACGACCGACTTCAGGTGAGTTTCGCTTCGAATCTTCACGACGATGTTGGCGGTCAGTCCCGTCTTGGTGGGCTCCACGGAGAACTCGATATCCTCGACATCTGGGATGCGTTCCGCGTTCGAAGTGGCGAACCACGCGACCCCGAACACGGTTCCGAGGAGCGTCAACACGACCGGTGCCAGAATTGCCGCCGTGCCCGAGAAGAGCATGCCGACGAGCACGCCGGCCAATGCGCCGGAGACACCTGAAACCATCAAGGCTTGAAGGAAACCCACGCGTTGCGGGGTGGTGACGAGCGACGTGAACTCCGGGCGCACGACGAGCGCGCCTTCGCGTGTGATTTTGATCGGCACGAACGTGCGGAGCGGGTCGTTGTAGTGGTCGACGACACCCTCCACGCGGAAGGCCATATCGAACAGCTCGCCCTCGTACGAGGCGACGCCAGCTGGAACGATCAGTTCGAATGCAAACTCATGCCGGCCCTCCTGCAGCCGTCCGGCGTCGAGGGAGTGGCGAGCGAACTCGACGCCTTCGTCGGTTGCACCCCAGTTTGGTGATGCAGTCAGGACGACGCTCACACCATCGACCACGACTGTTCGCTCGGTCTCTAGCACCAGCGTGCCGTAGACGAGGTCTCCCGGAGCTGCTTCGGGCGGGTCGTCGACGAGGAGTAGAAGTTCGATTGGATTGGCCCATGCGCAGGAAAGCTGCGGTGAGACGGTAGGCAGTGCAACGGTGAAGGGCAATGGCACGACGCGAAGTTTGGGCCATCGAGATTTGCGGCCGTGCCTCGTTCACCAGGCGCCGGTCCCAGCGTTCTTGCGGGCGTCACGTAGTAGGTCG
>CAYLMO010000204.1:0-2463 GCA_964384605.1 uncultured Bradymonadales bacterium
CCGATAGCCGCAACGCCATGGAACCCACGCCGATCGACAATCTGGAACTCACCCGACTGCTTGGGTTGCTTCGCGACCAGCAGGAGGAAGTCCTGCGGCTCATCGACGAAGATGAGCTGCTGAAGCACCGAGAGGTGGGCGACCTGGTCATCGCCAACGCCGCCGCGGCGCTATACGAGCCGAAGTTCGAGCATCAGATGTTCGCGAAGGGGATCGTGTATGCGCGCGACCCGTTCCGATTGGTATCACTGCCGCTGGTCAAGATGTTCAACCACGGCATGCGGGATTTTTGCGACCGCACGACGGCTGAAGTCGAGTCGGAAGATGGAGTTTCGGTGGTGTTCCCACAGAAGCTCGATGGCTCGCTCATCCAGTGCTTCGAGTGGGACGGCGAGGTTCGGTTTACGACGCGTTCGGTGCTGGAGGGGGATGCGCTGGAGGACCTCGATGACGACACGGAGTTTCCGTACTTCGAGATCACGCGGGAGGTCGCTCGAGACTCGCCGGCATTGCTCGACCCCGAGGTGGTTCGGGGCAAGTCGCTCATCCTGGAGCTCTTGCATCCGCAAACCTACGTCATCACCCGATACGACCACGCAGCACTCATCCTCCTCGCCGTATTCGAGCATGAGGGTTGTTCGTACTGGAGTTCGGATCGTGTCGCGGAGTTTGCGGAGGAGCATGGATTGGAGTCGGCGGAGATTTTGGCCCGTGGTTCGTGCATGAAAGATGGCTTGGCCGAAGCGCGCGCGGCGCTCGAAGAAGACGAATCGATTCCGGAGGGCGTGGTCGGTGTATTCGAGCGCGATGGTCGGGTTGTGCATCGAGTGAAGGTGAAGACCGCGGAGTATTTGCGGTACTTCCACTACAAGTTCGGCGTGAACTACAAGCGCGTCGTCGAGATGCTGGTCGAGTCGCCCGAGCTGCATACGTGGCCGGCGTTCCTCGCACACCTTCGCCGGGAACGGCTGACGGAAGAGGAGATCGAGGACGTCTATCGAAGCCATTTCGACACGTTCGTGGCGTGGTACGAAGGCATTGAGCGGTTGCGAGATGAAGCCGTGGCGGCGGTCGAGGCGTTCGATTCGAAGTGGTCGGATGAGCGCGATGGCGCGTACTTCAAGGCGCTGGCGGAGCATGCGCGGAACGAGCATCAGGAGATCTTTCCGCTGGTGATGGGCTATGCGCGAAAGGGGGAGCTGCCGCTCGAGAACGTGATGAAGTTTCGGCCGGCGTATTAGCGGCTTGGGGTAGGTTTGTGGACCGGGGTCTAACGTCGAATCCGGCCCGATGGGCCGGACTTCGACTTGCCTCCCGGGTACTCGCCGATTGACCGGGCGGGTGGAAATGGTGGTTAGATGAGCTACGCGAGGATTGCGAAAGTCGAGCGAGTGGTGCGCGTCGTTGCCATAGTGGTGGGCGGGGCGGTGACGTGTTTCTTCGCGTTGCTGGCCGGGGTGATGCCGATGAACGAGTACAAGGCTCAGGGCATCAGCGGCATCGACTGTGATTCGAGCGCGGTGTTTGTCATGTTCGGCTTGATTTCGCTCGTGAGCGCGTTGGTTTCGGCCGGAGTGATCGTGGCTCTCGACCCGAAGGAGCCGCCGCCCAGGAAGCGTGCGGTCAGGGCGTTGCTGACCGTGTTCCTACTTTGCCTGCCCGTCGCGGTCGCTGCGGTGGTCCAGTACGACGACTACCAACTGGAAACGAAGACCTGCGAAGAAAGCGGGAAGATGGATTGATGCGCACCAGCCTTCAGCAAGCGCAGTCCAAGCATTCATCCAGCGTCGAAACGTTGCATCGTTCTTCGACCCGAGTACGGAGTTCCTTTCGAGCTCGGTGTGCCCGCACACGGGCGGCGGACGGCGAGATTCCGAGGTCTGCGGCGGCTTCGACGGTGGTGTAGTCTTGCAGGTCTACGCGGACCATCACTTCGCGCAAACTGGGGGAGAGCTTCTCGAATTCTTCGACGCCACAAGGGCAGACGCCATCGTCGAGCTGCGGGTCGTCCGCCGTCTCGGGCGCGAGTGAAGCGATTCGTTCGAGCCGCGCTGCGTCCCGGTCGCGGGCGGCGAGGTGGTCGGAGGTCGTGCGGCGGAGGATTGTCCAGAACCAGGCTTCGGCGCGGTCGACATCATCGAGCTGGTCAGTCGCCGCCACGGCCCGTTCGAGGGCGAGTTGGACGACGTCTTCAGCGTCGGTTCGCGAGGGCAAACGCGCAGCGGCCCATCCGACGAAGTAGTCTCGTCGGTGGGCCAGCTGGGCGATGATGTCTCGTTCTCGGTTCATTTCAGCAACAGCCGCATCCGCAGTCGCAGCCGCCTTTGCAATCGCAGCCGCAGCCGCATCCACATCCACAACAGCTGGCCGATTGGTTCCATTCTCGTTCGTTGATGTTGTTCATGTTCGTCTCCTATCTGGCCCGGACTGGGCGTTTCGAACAAGAAGACGGAGTGGGTGGTG
>CAYLMO010000205.1:0-2442 GCA_964384605.1 uncultured Bradymonadales bacterium
CCTCATCGCGCTCCTCTCGACCGCCTGCGAGGCAAAGGCGCAGCCCAAAGTCGCGTTCGAACGAGTCTTCTCGGGCATCGCGCTCGAGGAGCCAGTCTGGGCCGAACAGCACCCGACCGACCCCAAGACCTGGTATGCGATCGAGCAAGAAGGTCGCATCGTCTCGTGGAACGCCGACGCCCCGAAGAAGCGCGTCGCGCTCGACCTCGTCAAATCGGTGCAAGACGGCGGTGAACGCGGCCTTCTCGGCATGGCGTTCCACCCAAAATTTCCGGAGAAGCCCTACCTCTACGTGAACTACACCTTCGAGGGAGACGACCTCGTCACACGCATCGCCCGCTTCACCACGAACGACGGCGGCAAGACGTTCGACCCGAAGTCACAGAAGATCCTGCTGACGTTCGAGCAGCCGTACGGAAACCACAATGGCGGGCAGGTGAGCTTCGGCCCCGACGGCATGCTCTACATCGGCACCGGCGACGGTGGCGCGGGTGGCGACCCCAAAGACCACGGACAGAACCCGAAGACGTTGTTGGGCGCGATCTTGCGCATCGACGTTGATGGCGGCGACCCCTACGGCATCCCGAAAGACAACCCGTTCGCCGACGGCAAAAAGGGCGCGAAAGAGGTGTGGGCGTACGGCCTGCGTAACCCCTGGCGCTTCAGCTTCGACGGCAAGAACCTGTGGGCCGGTGACGTCGGCCAAAACGCCTACGAAGAGATCGACGTCGTGCGCTCCGGCGGCAACTACGGCTGGAACATCTGGGAAGGAAAACACTGCTACGACTCGGGCTCCTGCCCCGCGGCAGGCTTCGTGCCGCCCGTCATCGAGTACGGCCACGACGTCGGCCAATCCGTCACCGGCGGCTACGTTTATCGCGGCAAGCGCAACCCCTCCCTCGCCGGCCACTACATCTACGGCGACTTCGTCTCCGGCCGCATCTGGGCCTGGGACATTGCCGCCGCCAAGAACGAACTCCTCGCCGATACCTCCTACCAGATCTCCTCCTTCGCCAAAGATCACGACGGCGAGGTGTACGTGATCGACTATCAGGGCCGGATGTACCGGATTGGGCGAAAGTTGAATCCTAAATAGAATCAAAGATTTATAACTTTTTTCGCAACGATTCGGCCGAGCTGCCGAAAACCTCCTGCGAAACGCCCGGGCTGTCCTCGGGCAAAACGCACGGAGGATGCGATGAAACACTGGATGACGAAGCTCGTCGGACTACTCGCCCTGATGCTGGGGGCGTGTGGTGCGGCTGACGAACATAACTTCGATGCCGAAACCCAGACCGTCGAGGTGAGCGCGGAAGACCTCGAAAAGGCGGATGGGTCAATGGCGCTGCGGGTGGGCAAGCTGTACGTGCAGGTCGACCCCAGGCTGCGCGCCACGACCACGCGCGGCCGAATGTACTACAAGCTACAGCTGCGCGTTTCTCGCCCGCTCAGCACCGCGCGGGCATGGGAACGAACCGGGCTCGTGCGCACGACCGCGCTCAAATCGGAACATCTCGTCGAGATCGCGCTCGGCGACGAGGGGATGCACCACGTGCTGTCGGGGCAACCGCTCTTCGTCGAGCTGACGACTGTCGACGGCCAGACATTGGCCGCGAGGTTGCGCATTGGCGCGCGTTTCGTGGCGCGGCGCACGGAAGGGCAGTTCCTGCTGCACGATGAGCTGGTTCCAGTCCGAGTCGGGTCGGAGCTTCGGCTTCGAGGCCACTACGCACTGCCCGAGGGTCAGCAGCTCGCGCAGGTCTTCACCGACGACGACGCGGAGATCCAGCTCGCCAGGGACGGCGCGGTGGATTTCACGCCGTTCGCCGTGATGCTCGCGGCGGACCTTCCCGATGACCCAGTCTACTTCGATACGTACGACGGCGCCGAAACGCACCACCGGTCGACCGCGTTGGTTCGCATCGAGGTGAGCTCGTTCGGGCTGACCGACGGCCTGCCGCTCGACGAGTGGCCCGCCGCCTCATGCGAGGCTGAAGTGGCGGATTGCCTGCTCGAACGCGAACGCGGAGACCTCGAGACCGAACCGTGCGGGCTAGCCCCGGCGGTCGATGCATGCCTGGGCGAAGTGGTCGCGCCGCCGGCGAGCGATCCGGGTCTGTTTGCAGCGGATCTGCGGCGCGAGCTGTGGAGATTGTACGCCTCCGAAGATCCGGTGACCCAGACTCCCGGCGCTCGCAAAGTCGATGATGCCGTGCGGATGGTCGATGCCGCGCTGGTGCAGTACGTCGGGCCGGATGCTCCGGGGCTCGAGCGGTTCGATCCCGCCCACGTCGACGTTTGGAGGCACCGCGACCCGATCTCGTCGGGGCGGGCGGGGCATTGGTATGGAGCCTATGACTACGAAGGCAATCTGCTGGAGATCTGGCGGAGATAAAGGCTCCGAGAGACCACGCCGGAGGCGGAGAGACCACGCCGAAGGCG
>CAYLMO010000206.1:0-2292 GCA_964384605.1 uncultured Bradymonadales bacterium
GCCACGCGCCCACCACGGGGGACCCATGCTTCGCCTAGTCGCAATAACACTCGCGCTCGTCTGTCTTGGCGCGTGCGGTGAGGGTTTTCGAAACTACGAAACCGATGCGGGGGACGCCGGTTTCGGCCTCGACGCAGGCGAAGGCCTTCAGCCGCAGCTTCCGTCAGACGACCGCGAACCCAATCGAGACGACGGTGCGACTTATTGTCCTTTGGTTCAGTGCAACACGAGCACGGACTACCGCGACTGCGACGGCGATCGGGTTCCGAACAGCTTCGAGAACGAAATCGGAACGGACCCGTGCGCGTTTGACACCGATGGAGACGGCATTTCGGACCTCGACGAGCTGACGTTTCACTACGACCCCACCAAGGCCGACACGTACGGCGATGGCACGCTCGATGGCGACCGTTGGTTTTTCAACGCATGTCAGAACGAGTCCCTAGAGCCGGCTCCGACAAGAACAGTCGAAGCCGAAGATGGCACGTGGCGCCTCGAGATTGCGGAAGACTGGACCTTCGAACGACCGGTCGAGCCGCCGGGTTCCACAGGCATTGGCGAGCTTGTTGGAACACTCCAAACGTCGCGCGCTACTGCACGTTTTGTGAGTTGGATTAGCGACGAAGAGGTTGGAGACGTCGTCGCATACGCGGTGCCTCCGGGAGTCGAGACCGACACGCGGGAGTACAGACGCTACAACTTCACCGCCAGCTCGGTGGTGTTTGATCTGCAGTTTGAGCAGCCGGTCTCGGTCGAAGAGGCGAGGTCCCAAGTTGCGGGGATGTTCGCGCCGTTTACACCGCCTACCGAACCGGAATCGGGGGTGACGGCCACGGACTATTCGTTCGAAGTAAGCGTCGTGAAGCATGTCGAGCGAATCTCGATGCTGGTCGCCGCGGTGCCGACCGGACAGTTCGACGAACCCATCTCAGTGTTGAACGAAGCCACGTCTTGGTCGATGGCCCTTCGCGCTGGTTTTGCAACGTGCGAACAGGTGGCGATTGCGCTCGACCCCGAACCGGTGGACCTCCTGTTCGTCGTCGACAACACGTTCTCCCTCGCTGATGAGCGCGCGGCGGTGTCCGACGCGATCGACGAATTGTTCCGCGTCACCGACGTGCCGAGCCGTGGAATTTCGCTGCGGGTGGCGGTCGTGGGCATGACCTATCCCGAAGGTCCGGTGGAGCCCCAGTGGCGCACGAATCCGGCCGATGTCGTCGAAGATCTCAAGGCGATCGAGAACAGCTCGGGGCGCAGCGGGTACGGGCTCGAGGTCGCTCGGCTGGCGACGACCCATCACACGAGCACGAGCAGCAACAGCCTGAAGGTGGTCATTATCGCCGACAGGGAGCCGAAGTCGCTCGAAGAAACCCCAACATTCCAATTTCAGGAGCTGCTCGACGCCTACGATGCGTATTTTCAGCGGTTCGATCTGTACGGTGTGCTTCCTGCCATCGAGTGCGGCGAGTTTACGTCCACTGAATTCTATCTCGAGATGATTCGAAGCGGACGTGTGGCGTCGAGCTGCAGCTTCAAAGCCGACGTTGTCGCACAGCTGGATGAATGGATCGGTCCGGGCAACGAACCTCCGGTGATTGGTGTCGATTTCGAACGCGCCCCCGCAGTATTGCCAACCGTGAAGTTCTGGAAGGAGTCGGTTCCGCTGGAGCGGGGGGCCGATTGGCATTTGATGCACGACAATGAGACCTACGAGTTTTCTGCGGATGTCTTGCGAGGGGACGCTCGGAACGTAGTGCGCCTAACCTGGGTTCGGTCGCACTGAGCCTTCGCGGGGGAGCATCCGCTGAAAGATTCAAATGGACTCCGCTTTGGCGCCCTCACTCTCCGGATATGCCCCAAACCGCAGATACAGCGCCGGCACGACGAGCATGTTCAACGCCGTCGACGTAACCAACCCGAACAGAATCACAATCGCCATCGGCGCCTGAATCTCACTCCCTGGCTCGCCCAGCGCGAGCGCGAGAGGCAGTAGGCCCAGACCCGACGCCAGCGCGGTCATCGTGATCGGCGCCAGCCGCTCCAACGCCCCACGCACCGCCGCCGCGCGCTTCTCGCGCTCGCCCTCCTCGGCATAGAGATGCTGGATGTGCGTGACCATCATGATGCCGTTTCGGGTCGCAATGCCGAACAGCGTGATAAAGCCGATGAGTGACGCGATCGAGATCACGCCCCCAGCCACAAACACGCCGACAACGCCGCCGATCAGGGCGAGCGGGAGGTTCAGCATCACGAGCAGCGCGTCGCGCGGGTCCCGCAGCGCGACCACGAGCA
>CAYLMO010000207.1:0-2091 GCA_964384605.1 uncultured Bradymonadales bacterium
AGTTCAGCGAGCTGTTTCATGGGGTCGACGAACGCGCATCAGTCGATGGCTTCAAGTGGGGCCAGCGAGTGCTGTTCGACGTCGTGAAACGTATGCTGTCGACCTAGTCGAATAGTCCCGCAAGTACAGAAACGCCGAGCCCCGGTGATTGGACATCGACTTCGGCGAAGCCACGATCACCGAAGCCGATCGAGTGGTCGCAAACGTCACGCTCGAGCAGGTGAGGTCCGTACGACCCTTCCAGCGCCTCGAGTTCGACGTGCGCCGCGACGACGCGGCCAGCTGCGCTCAGGAGCGAACTCTCTCCGACGTGACAGCCTAAATGCACTCCCATTCCTGCCTCTCGAGCGCGGTTCGCGAGCCGAATCGTTGAACCAATCCCGCCCTGTTTCGACACTTTCAGGAGCAATCGGTCGGCACCACCGTTGGCGATGAACCAGTTCGCAGCGCCAGGGGAAGAGACGCTTTCGTCGACCACGATTGTGACTTTGCCTCCGAGGTGCCGGTGAAGCTCTCGATATTCGTCTAGCGCCCCTGGAGTGAGTGGTTCTTCGAATATCGCAACGCCGGCGTCGGCCAGCTCCGGAATGTAGATGCGCGCTTCGTCCAGCTTCCATGCGCCGTTGGCATCACCTCGAAGCTCGACGTCTTCGGCCAAGACCGACCGGACGACTTTGATCAGCTCGAGGTTTGTCTGGTGGTCGGCAACGAATTTCATCTTCACCTGACGAAATCCGAACTTCGCGCACATCGCCGCGAACTTTCGAGCTGTATCTGGTGTGCCGCTCGAGATCGTTCCGGAGTATTCGACACTCCCGCGGGAAGAAGCGCCCAGCATCGAGAGCACCGATTGATCTTTCGAATGTCCCAGCGCGTCGAGCAGCGCAATCTCGAGGGCGCAGCGTACGGCGGGTTGGTCGTTCCAGGCCTCGAGGCTTCGTTCGATGTCGTCGACGCTCGAAACCGAGGTGCCCACGAGTCGGTCGGCTGCCGTTCGAACGCCCGCCAACGTAGATTTGCTGGTCTCGCCTGTGACGTAGCTGCGCGGAGTAGACTCTCCGAAGCCTGTCGATCCGTCGGATAAGGTCGCTCGCACCAGGACCGAGTCCATTCGCTCGCGACTCGCGAGCGCGTGTGAGAACACCATCTTGAACGGTAGGTCGAGTTTACGAACGCGAATCTCGACGATCTTCGGAGCCAGGCTCATCGGCGTGCCGCACGGATTCCGGCGTTCGCCACCGAGAGACCGAGGTTCAACGCGGTAATGGGGATCACGTTGAGGAGACCGTGGCCGTCGTCGTAGCCGGGATTGCGCTCGGCAAAGAACCGAATGTCCGGATCGGACAGGTCTTCCGCGGTGATCGGTGCGACATGGTCCTTGAGTCGCTTGCTAGGCTTGCGCACAGTGCCTGTTTCGGCGTCGTACATGTCGCCGTAGTACCGCTCGCCGACGAGGTCGATGATCTCCTTGATGTCCGCGGGCGTCTCGTACTTGCGTGAAGGATAGAACACGCGAGTCGAACGCGCGGTGAGCACGTAGGGCTTGTAGCTGATGGCGTCGGACCAAACGAACACGCGCCGAAGCGGGTGTTTGCGTTTCACGTCGAACGAATAGTGCGCGAGCGTCTTGGCGAGGAGGTGATATCCCCGATACTCCCGCTCGATGTACGACATTCCGCTGTAGATCGTGTAGACCTTCTCGCCGGACGAGAGCGTAAACGTGCAGCGCCGGATGCCGGTGGATCCGACCAACTTTTGCGTCTCTTTGCAGCGAAACTGCGTGAGCGCGTCGAGTCCGTCTCGAATACGATCGAGAAACTCGTCATGCGAAATGTTGTGGTGCGGCGCGTAGAGCTTCCAGATTTGTTCCAGCTCGAGCTGCGTCAGCGCATAGGTAGGCTTGTGAATCGATACCACGCCCATGGTCTCGTCCCTCCCAGAGTTTGGATCTCAAATTTCGGCCGGAACTTATTGCGTGATCACGATCTCGTCAATTGCACATCAAAGCCTGCGAAGACCACGAATCGGAGAGAGAAATGAGCCACAAATCGAATGATGCCGCACACCTCCTCTGCCTCGATGCGAAGGTCC
>CAYLMO010000208.1:0-1933 GCA_964384605.1 uncultured Bradymonadales bacterium
AGAAAGTTCAGATTAGCGCTAAAACTCGGTGGGGTTGGGGCCGATGGCCGATCTGTGCAGTAGACCGACTGCGCATGGCATACGGGCACCAAGGGCAAAACGATCATGGACGCGTTTCTCGAGTTTGTCGCTTTTGGCGAAAAGGGCGGCGAAGATGACGAAGACTCCATGGAGGGCGTCGCGGAAGACACGGAAGTATCTGAAGATCCCCCCGGCGCAGCCCCGGCGAGTCTCTTCGAAGACACCGCGCCTCCAATCGTTGGCGAAGAAAAATCGATCGGCCCCAACCCTTTCCTCGCCAAGGCAGACACCGAGCTCCCCGAAAGCCTCCCGAGCCCGCAGCCGGGAGCGACCATTCACGACCGATACACTGTGGATTCGCTCCTCGGGGACGGCGCGTTCGGCCAAGTCTTCAAGGTACAACACCGCATGCTCGGGCAGGTCTTCGCGCTGAAGACGCTCGGCAGCCGCATTGGCCGAGATCCAAACATCGTCGCGCAGTTCGTGGCCGAAGCGAAGGCGACTAGCCTCATCGGACACGAGAACATCGTCTTCGTGACCGACTTCGGCGTGTGCCCAATCTACGGGCACTACCTGGTCATGGAGTACCTCGACGGGTCGACGCTCGAGAAGGTTCTGGAAGACGAAGGCGTATTCGACATCGACACGGCAATCGACGTCGCGCACTCCGTGGGAAACGCGCTCAGCGCCGTGCACGAGCTCGGTATCGTCCATCGCGATTTGAAGCCGCCGAACATCATGCGCGCCACGAAGTCGCATCGACAGGTGTGGAAAGTCGTGGACTTTGGCATCTCGACAGCTGTCTCCAAATCCGGTCTCACCGGCACGCCGTCGTACATGCCGCCGGAGCAGGCCCTCGGACAAGAGGTGGACGGTCGTGCAGACCAGTTCTCACTCGCGGTCATCGTCTTCGAGATGCTCACCGGCGAGTTGCCATGGTCCACTCGCTCCTGGCTCGACGCATTGGCTGATGCCCGCCGAGAACAAGGCGTTCCGCGCATCTCCGACCTTCGCCCCGAAGTTCCACAGCGCGTTTCGGACGTGGTGCAGCGCGCGATGTCCATCGACGCGGACGACCGGTTCGACTCCATCGAGGACTTCGTGGTCGCGCTCAAACAGGCCACCGATCAGGTGCACCAGCCAACGATCGACCCGTTCGATGTACGAGAGACCACGCGTCATCTCGAGCAAGGCACCGAACCCGACGAGAGACGGATCGTCGGTGAAGCCTTCGGCCCGACGCAGTCGGTGATCACGCACGTTTCGGACGTGAGCGTTGACGTTCGATTCCAGTCCCTGGCGCGATTTAAGCGGGAGTACCGTCGAAACATCGTGGCGGGCGGGCTTTTCGTGCCGACCAACCGCCCGCTGCCGGTACGCTCGTTCTCGCTGATTCGGCTGAGCGTGAACGGATACGACCCGTTGGCAGAGTTCGCCTGCACCGTCGTTTCCAACGATGACGGCTCGGGTGATTCGCCCCCCGGTTTCGGCGTTTCGCTCGATGACTCGGCGCTCAAACGACTTCAGACGTTCCTTGAATCACTCGAGTCGGGGTTCGACACGTCGCCTGATGCACCCATTCGCGTACGAAAGGGCCTCGATGAGGTGAAGGCGGGTATCACAGCAGCTCAGGCGTTCTTCCTTAGCCGCATCGACGCTCAGATGACCGTCGGCCGAGCGCGGGCGATGTTCGCCACGCTGCCGTTCGACTTCGAAGACACGATTCAGAGCCTCATAGACTCGGGCCACATCATTGTGGGTGTCGCGCTCGAAGAGGAAGTGACCCAGCAACGGCCGATGCCGATTCGGACAAACCACTACTCGCCCGAGCAGCTGGCGATGATCCTGGAGCGCGCCGATTACTTCGAGTCGCAGCACAACTACCTCGGAGCGCGCGAGCTGCTCGATGAAG
>CAYLMO010000209.1:0-1809 GCA_964384605.1 uncultured Bradymonadales bacterium
CGCCTTCGAGACCCTCGAGCGGGTCTTCCTTCGACGGGTCTTTCGCGTCTTCGCCCGAGCGATTCTTCTCCTCTTCCTCGCGGAGGGTGAAGATGTAGTCGCTCTCGCGAATGGCTCGGACCTTGTGCGCGTCTTTGGGGTCCACAGCCCGACCTGAGGTGATGTTCGCCTGCGCGGCTCGCTTGTGGACGTAGATGACTTCGCCCGGCTGACGAATCCCGCCCTGGTGAAGATGCGCCTTCGCGACGACCTGCTCGACCATGTTGCCTTTCTGCATCTCTTCATCCGTTGCCAAATAGCGGGTGGCGGAATCGAACCGCCCTACTCCGGCGTATGAAGCCGGCGAACAACCACTGTTCCAACCCGCTGCAACTCCCGTTCGCGGTGACACGTCCCAAGGCGGTCTGAGCACGGGAGAACACCCAGACCGCCTCAACTACGGGGTCGTGATTAGCTCGGCGCTGCGTCGAATTCGCCGACGACGAACGCCTCGGGTCGGTAGATGGTCTGAGAAGCATCCTGCTCCGCCAGAATCGCGACCATGTTGCTCGTGAAGTAGTCCTTGTGGCTGTCGCTCACTCGGATGTTCGCCGACTCTCCGTCCCACAGAGCCGCGGCCATACGGAACGCTCCGACCAGGAAGTCGCCCGACTTCATCGCCGTCGTGACGACGATCGGTGCGCGCCACAGGCGCATCTGGCCACCGTCTGGGACCATGACCCAGATGTAGTGACCGTCCGAGCCCTTCGAAAGCTCGATGTCTTCCCAGTCGGTCGGGTTGAGCACGACGCCGTCGACCGGGTAGTGCGCGAGCTGCGAGAGCGTCATCGCACGTCGAACCGCGTCGACTTTGAGATCGCCGACGGGACCCGAGCTCCACGCGTACGACTGCGCATCTGCGTGGCTCATGATGCCCTGCAACTGGTTCGAAGAACCGTCGCCATAGAGAATCTGGTTCTCTTCGGAGAGCTCCAGGCCTTCGAGCAGACGACTGTCGATGTAGCTGCGAAGCATCTGACGATTGCGCAGAATCTGGCGCGTGGCCGGAATCCAGTGCGCGAGCGTCTTCATCGGCTCGGTGACGAGCGCGAGCTTCGCCTCAGCCTGAGGCTTGAGCTTCGTCTCAGGAGTGTACACGAAGTCATCGGCCGTGATTTCGACGCCGGCCGCGTGCGTGTTCGCGAGGTTCGTCCCGACGGTGATCGTGTTCGTGTCGTAGTCGACAGCCGAAACGACCTTCGTCTCTTCGGCACCGGTTCCGACCGCGATGACGATCGTCTGGCCCACGAAGAAGCCCTGAGCGTTGTCGACCACGATGTCGGCCTGCGCTGCCGCTGCCGAAGATGCGACCTCGGTGAACAGCTGGTAGAAGTTCGTCTCTTTGACGAACTCGATCGACCGTTCGTTGGTCTGGTTGATCGTCATGAGGTCACGAAGGCGGAACGGACGCTGCGCGCGCTGGAAGATGCCCGGGACGCGGAACGGGTCGATGGTCGCACCACCCGACGTTGCCGCCCCGGTGATGCCCTTCATCTCGCGTTTCATGTACTCGGTGATGTTCACCGGGTTCGACTTGAATCCGCCGCTCGAAAGCATCTGCTCGTACTGGTCCGAGCCCGAGAAGATTTCGCCGAGCGACTTGTGGTCGCCACCGCCACCGAAGCCGGGGCGCTGCGACTTCTTCACGAGCTCGATGTGCTCCTCTTTGAGCGTGTCGAACTCTTTCTGCTTCTCGGCCCATTCGGCGTGCCAGGACTGGAACTTCTCGTCCAGTGCCTTGATCTGGGCACCGGTCTCCTCGGTCGCCTT
>CAYLMO010000210.1:0-1765 GCA_964384605.1 uncultured Bradymonadales bacterium
GACCACACAGCACCTCGACGAGTCGGGCATTCACGGCCGTACGCTCAGTGCGCTGTTCACGTTCGGCCTTTCGAGCTTGCAGGATCTCGTCGACTTTCTCGCCGAACCGAAACTGCAAAGCCGAAAGGAAGTCGTCGACGTCCTGACGAATATCGATGGGGTAGGGGAGAAGGGCGCGAACGACGTCATCGATTGGATGGAGTCGGAAGGTCACTCACCTGTCTGGAGCGACTGCCCACATTGCGGAGCGGATGCCGAAGGTCGCATGGGTGTCGTCTGTGGTGAGTGCCGTCGGGACGTCTCGAAGAAGTACACATCGAAGCCGGATGCGACAGACGTTGCCGAGGAATTCGACATCGTCTGCCCGTGCTGCAGCGCGACGTTCGACACCGCACCGCTCGGTGCCTACGAGGACGGAGAGGCACAGTGCCTCGACCCCGAATCGATGGCCTTCGACGGCGATGAAACGCCGGGCAACTGCGGTGCACGCTTTTGGGTGAGCTCCACGGAGAAAGGATACGCGACCACCGAGATTCTGAAGACCGAGGTGATTGAACCTGCCGGGGTCGAAGACGACCAGGGAGACACGGAAGAACCGGCGGCCACGGAAGGCCACGCGTTGTCAGAAGATGAGGAGATCAGCCCCGTCGTCACTGCCGCGGCTCTCGCATTCGAGCGACCTCGAATCGAAACCGTCACCGTCCCGTTCGAAGAGCGCGCTCACCCGCTTCTCGCCGGCTGCCGACTGCTCGGCCGCGCCGAACACGACACCGAGGCCTGGTACGCGATGCGTTCGAACGGTATCGGCTCGAGTGACGTCGGGGCCATCCTCGGGCTGTCTCCATTCGCTGACATCGTCGACGTCTGGAAGACGAAGATGGGCGAGCCGAAGGCCGCGCGCCCGTGGCTCGACGTCTACGCCGACTTCGGAACGTGGTTCGAACCGTACCTCTTGGAGGCGTGCGGTGAGCAGTCGGGCACCCAGATTCTCGCTGGCTCGCAGATCGGAACGCTGCGCTCGGCGTCGTGGGAGTTCGCACTTGCGAACATCGACGGACTCGACTCGGCCATGCCAGTCATCGAGGAAATGAAGACGACCTCGGAGAAGTGGAAGGAGGTTCCGGCCTACTACGTTGCCCAGGTCCAGCACCAGATGTTTGTCTGCGATGCACCCGAGGCGCGCATCCGGCAGTTCGTCTGCCCGATCCCTCGCCGACTCATTCAGTCGTTGCGCGAGCTCGTCCGCGGCTTCTTCCACTTTCCGTTCGAAGACGACGGGGACGCGGCACTGGCTGCGTGGCTTATCGAGCAGGGCGAAATCTACACGTGGATTATCGAGCGCGACGACCGGTTCATCGAGCAGATGCTCGATCGCGAGCGCGACTTCTGGTCACACGTCGAGTCTGGAATCGAGCCGGAGATTCCGGACCCCGAAGGAACCGTTGACCTTACCAACGAGTTCGCGGTTCTCGCGGCGGTCGAAGAGTGGGCAACCATTCGCCAGGAGAACAAGGCGTTCAAGCCGGCGCAGAAGGCAGAAGAGAAGGCGAAGAAAGCTGCCCGCAAACTCATCGAACAGGCGGTCGGTCTGCTCGGCGATCGACCGAAGCGGCTCACGATCGGCGAGCACAAAGCGACGCTCGTGAAGCGATACGACAACGAATACTGGAACCTTTACGACGGGGAGACCGATGACATCGCCATCTGAGCGCATCAACATCGCCGACCTCGCCGTCGGCAATCGCATCGAATCGACGTTCGCCGT
>CAYLMO010000211.1:0-1691 GCA_964384605.1 uncultured Bradymonadales bacterium
CGCACTTTCGCGGGTTTCGGCTGGCTCGACGAGATCCTGCGAACACCCGACGACGCCGAGCGACACAAGTATGGCGATGAAGCTAAAGCGCACGCGTGACCTCTCGTTTTCTAGCGCGCTACGATGATACGGCATGGATGCGGAGCGATGCGAGCCGCGCGACACCAGACCCGAGACACGATTGAGCTTTCCCGAAGACATCACGACCGCAGAGTTTTTCGACGCGTGGTCGACGCGCGACGAACGGTGGCGCGCCGTCGTCGAGCATGTGCTCCGACGCGAAGGGTTCGATGCGACCAATCTACGGCTCCTCTCCGGCTCGAACCTCGCGTACACGGTCGACGATCGGTTCGTCTTCAAGGCGTTCCCGCCTGACGCAGCGCACGAAGGCATCATCGAACGCGACCTACTGCGCGCCTGCACGGTCGACAGCCTCTTCGCCACGCCCGAGCTGGCTGCGAGTGGGCAAGACGGCTGGCACTGGGTGGTGATGACGAAGTTGCCGGGCCAGGAGCTCCGGCCCATCCACAATCGACTGTCGCCGACCGACCGACTCCGACTCGTCGAACATCTCGCCGAATGGGCGGCTGCGTTTCAGCGTTCGGCCGCAGTTCAGGCGGTCGAACTCGAGCGTCCGGAGCGCTGGGAGACCCTGCAGACCGAGCTCCGGGAAGGGCTCGGTGCCAAGCTCCAGAAGCGCGGCCTCACCGACGAATGGCTCGACCAGCTGCCCGAGTTCTACAGCGACTGGGAGCCAATCCACGACACCACCGTGGTGCACGCGGACCTGCACGACATGAACATCCTCGTGGCCGAGGGCCCCAACGGTTGGGAGCTCACCGGCGTGTTCGATTTCGCAGACACGATGCGCGCACCGCTCATCTACGAACTCGCCGCGCCAATCCTCTTCATCACGCGCGGCGAACGCCCCCAGGTCGAGGCGCTCTGCCTTCGCGTGTTCGGCGAGGTGCCGTCGCCGCGGATGTTGCTGCAGTGGTGTCTGCTGCATCGATTCGCGCACCTGCAGTACTACCTCGATCATTTCAGCTACATCCCGGATACTGTCGCGACACTCGATGACGTAGCTCGCGCCGTCGCCGGAATCTGAATGCTCAAATTCGAACACAGCCTGCCCAGCCGCCCGGTCGACGGCACACGTGTGCGCCGTGTCATGCTGGAGCGCGGATTTCGCGAGATGAAGAGCGACGGCTCTCGCCTGCGTTTTCAGCGGGGGAGCGCGTTCGCGATGATGTTCACGTTCAGCCCCGCAAAGTGGCGGATGGACGTGAGCGTCGACACCGCGATGGGCAACATTCAGGTCGACGTTCATACGACCGGGCAGATCGTGACGAAGACCGAGCGCGCCTACTTCGACGTGCTGTTTTCCGACATCTCCGGAGCGCTCACCGACCGGAAGCTCTTGCCGGGTTCGGCGCCAACTTCGGAACTGATGCGGACCTCCAAGGCGCTCGAAAAGTCGGCCATCATGATCAACGTGCGGCTCGCGATCGGCACGTCCGTACTCAGCGGATTCGGGACGCTCGCCGTCGTCGCCTTTCTGTTCGGCAACTCGGTCCTGGCGTTCGTGATGCTCACGGTTGGGGTGGTGTTGACGGTCTATGCTGTGGCCGGTCGGGGTACCGTCGACAAGGTGCTGAGCGACTCCGACCTCTGATCTCCGATTCAAAATC
>CAYLMO010000212.1:0-1645 GCA_964384605.1 uncultured Bradymonadales bacterium
GGCTCGATCTTTTTGACCTCAACCTTCTCTTTCTTTTCGACGACCATGGCGACCTGTTTGTCGCGGCAGGCGTCGAAGTCGGACATTTTGTCGGCTTTCTTGGCGTTGCGCTCGGCGAGGGTGAGGTGTTCGCGAGCTTTGACGAAGTTGCCCTGGGTGAGCTCGTAGAGACCGAATTCGACGTTCGATTCGGCGAAGGCGAGCTCTTTGGGTGCGCAGCGGTAGGCGCGATCGTGGATGTCTTCGTTGATCGACTTGATCTCCATGGCCTGGCCACGGAGTTTGCCGCCGGTGGCGCATCCGACGAGCGGTGCGACCACGATGAGCAGGGCGAAGATGCGTGCGAGGTTCCGATAGTTCATTCTTCCTCCTCGCCCGACATGTCGACTTTCTTGCCGTCGTCCTTCATCGACTCGGTGGTCATCTCTTTGTCGACCGGTGAGCCTTCCCATGGGTCTTCTTTCGCCTTGAGGATCGCGGCTTCTGCGGCTCGTTTGGCCTCGGTGGCGTAGTCGTACGACGCCTCGAAGTCCGAGTAGCCCCACTCTTCTTTCGCTTTGTAGAGATAGAAGCGTGCCGAGTAGTACTCGTAGGGCGCGTAGAGGTCGGCTTCGGTCACTCGTGCTCGCTCGAGCGCGACTTCTGCTTCGCTGAGTCGCGACGTGGATTGCACGGGTCCGCAGGCGACGGAACCCGCCGCGAAGACCAGCATGAGGGAGCACGCGACCGCGCGCGCGAGTTGGTTGAGGCGTGGAGTCATGGTTGAAGACCCGCTCGGTGGCGACCCGATTCGTGGTGGGTGAAACGGCGTTTCACCGCTTGAAATCGGGACTTTCCAAGGTTGTATCGTACCACGTCCTACCTAGCACCGGCGTTCTTGAAGTGTCAAGTTTTGGCGCGGGGGTTTGCGGTCGTACGACGCGCCCAAATGCACCGGTCTCTAGAAATAGTAGACCGCGTCGACGCGGCCGTAGCCGCCGAACGAGAACGACGTGTCGGCGTCGCCGTCGGGCACGAAGAGCTGGAATGACGGTCCTGCTCGCAGTCCAATCACGATGTTGTCGGTCGCCGTGAACTCACCGCCGAGCACGGGTCGGAAGAACGGCGTCGCGCCCACGTAGGTGCTCTCGGTGCGCTCGCTGGTGTCGCCCGACGGCACCTGCACGACTGTGGTCGTCGTCGAAACTGTCGTGAAGGTGCTGCCGACTTCGGCACCGACCAGTCCCCTCGCCGCGCCGTTGCCGACGAGGCTGAGAAAGCCAATGGAGAGGCCGAAAGATGTGGCAGTACTCTGCGACGTGACCGTCTGTCCCTCTCCAACGGACGTCGCGAGACTCACACCACCCGAAATGCCAGCGTAGCCGAGCATCAGCGTAGGTTCGATTCGAAACGAGTCGCTGGTGGCGATCGGCAAGACGAGGCCGAACGCGGAACTAGTTGTGTTTCCGCTCACCCCCAGTCCGAAACCGGACGGCCCTTCTGAGTCCTGCGCTACAGCAGGCGCAGCAAAGAGCGACAGGACGACAGCAACGAAGATTGGCGCAATTCGAGTTCGCATAGTTTCCCCAAAGATTTGGATGATTTCGCCTCGTTCGAGACGGGAGCACCATTGCGAGTGTCGCGGCGCAATGCAAGCGGATGGGCT
>CAYLMO010000213.1:0-1588 GCA_964384605.1 uncultured Bradymonadales bacterium
GAAAAGCGTGGGACAAGAGGGGCAAGGACCACAAAGGTCCGTGGGACACGATCGTCATTGGCTCCGGAATGGGCGGGATGACCACGGCCGCGCTCTTGAGCGAGGTCGGCGAGCGCGTGTTGGTGCTCGAACAACACTACGAACCAGGCGGGTTCACGCACACGTTTCGGCGGCCCGGAGGGTATCGCTGGGACGTGGGCGTACACGCCATCGGCGAAGTCACGGAGCACAGCCTGACGGGTCGGTTGCTCGCGCGGCTGACCGGCGGAGAACTCGAATGGGAGAGCCTCGGCCCAGTCTACGAGCACTTCCACTACCCTGACGGATTCGAGATTCAGTTCCCCGACAATCCGCGAACGTTTCGAGACAATCTCATCGAGGCGTTCCCAGGGCATGAGTCTGAGATCGACGCCTACTTCGACACGGTTCGTGAAGTCGCCGGTCAGATGCAGCGCTGGTACATGAGCCGCGCGCTCCCGCCGAGTGTCGCTGGCGTCACCGACAAGCTCGTCGGCCGCAAAGCGCAGAAGTACTTCGGTCGGACGGTCTCAGAAGTCATGGCCGGCATCACCGATAATGAGCGTCTCAAAGCGGTGCTGTGTTCGCAGTGGGGCTACTACGGCGCAATCCCCGACGACGCGTCGTTCGCGATCCAAGCGCTCGTGACCAAGCACTTTCTGCATGGTGCCTACTACCCGGTGGGTGGCTCCCAGCGAATTGCGGAAGAGCTGCTCGGGCGGGTCGCCGACAACGGCGGCTGGACTCGGATCTCGACGCCCGTCGACGAAATCTTGCTCGACGAGGTCGGCAACGCGATCGGCGTCCGCGTCAAAGACGAACGAATCCTCGCCGGCAAAGTCATCAGCGCGGTGGGAGCGCAGGCCACCACGCAGCGCCTGCTCCCGGGCGACGTCGAACGCGACGAATGGGCTCGCAGCCTGGCCAAGCTCACCCCCGCGTCGGCTCACGTTTGCCTCTACATCGGCTTCAAGGGCGACATCACGAAAGCTGGCGCATCCGCCGCAAATCAATGGTTCAACGACACCTGGGACACGTCCATCGAGAGCTGGCGCGTCGATCCCGACGTCGACCCGTCAGAATGGCCGAACGCACCGATCCTCTACTGCTCGTTCCCTTCGCTGAAAGATCCCGAACACGACCCGGGCGAGGAGCTGCTCCATACGGGCGAGGTGGTGACGTTCGTGCCGTGGGAGCTGTTCGAGCCGTACATGGGGACGAAATGGAAGCGGCGCCCTGAGGAGTACGACCGGTTCAAACAGCAGATGCAAGACCACCTGATGGCGCAGTATGTCGCGGCAATGCCCGAGCTCGAGTCGATGATCGACTTCGTCGACTTCTCGACGCCGCTTACGACTGCTCACTTCGACCGCGCGATCGGTGGCTCGATCTACGGGCTACAGCCGACGGTCGACCGCTACACGAACCGCTGGCTGCGGCCGTCGAGTCCGATCAAAAACCTCTACATGTCGGGATGTGATGTGGGCTCGCCGGGCGTCATCGGAGCGATGTTCGGCGGGGTACTCGGTGCGCTTGCCGCATCGCCATTGGCGGTCGGCAAGTACGTTCG
>CAYLMO010000214.1:0-1541 GCA_964384605.1 uncultured Bradymonadales bacterium
CTGACGAAGCGCCTCGGCTCGGTCGATGGCCTCGAGGAGTTCTGACTGGCTGAACGGCTTGTGCAGAACCACGGGCGCGCCCTCGGCGTCGAGTTGGTCGAGGGCGGCTCGGTCGATGCTCCCGCTCCAAACTACAACCAGCGTTGACGGTGACAGTTTCCGGAGCGCTGCAACGACCGGAAGGCCGCCCATCGTCGGCATCATCAAGTCGGTGATGACGGTGTCGATAGACTCGTGACGAACGAACTGCGCGAGTCCATCGGCGCCGTCAGCTGCCGTATGAACTACGTGACCAGCTCGCTCTAGAGCGCGCGTGGCTGCGCGCAAGATCGAAGGCTCATCGTCGATGATGAGGATGGTCCGAGGACGCCCCGCCGCGTCGGGAGCAAGTTCTGCGACCGAGCTCGTATCGTCGGTCAATCCCACGGAGGTCTCCACCGGGAGGTAGATCGACATCACCGTGCCTTCGTCTCGCTTCGAATCCGCCACGATAAACCCGCCGTGCGCTCGGACGATCCCAAGTGACATCGATAGACCCAACCCGGTGCCTTTGCCGAGCGGCTTCGTCGTGAAATAGGGGTCGAAGATGGAGTCGATGTCGTCTCGGTCGATTCCTTGGCCGCTGTCGATCACCTCCAGCACGATGAACTCACCCGGTTCGGCATGAACGAGGTCACGCGCGACCTCTTCGCTGAGCATCTCTCGTCGGGCTTTGATCTCGAGGACACCTCCATCAGGCATCGCGTCGCGTGCATTCACGGCGAGGTTGGTGAGCACCTGATGCAGCTGGGTCTGGTCGGCGAAGATGCTCAGGTTCGGGCGGACGTCGGTTTCGATCGTGATGTTCTTCGGAAAGGTCTCCGAGATCAGCCGAACGACGTCGGCAACAAGGACTCCCACCTCGAACTTCTCCAGGGTCCCCTCTCGACCCCTCGCGAAGGTCAGCAGGCGTTCGATCATTCGGGCCCCACGACGGGCCGAGTTCTCGATAACGTCGAGGTCGTCGCGCAAGTCTTCGTCGTCGAGCTCCTCTCGGACCATTGCCGCCGTAATCAGGATTGGAGCGAGGACGTTGTTTAGGTCGTGGGCAATGCCGCCGGCGAGGCGTCCGAGCGTCTCGGTTCGTCCCGCGCGAAGAGCCGATTGTTCGATCAGCATGCGCTCGTTCAGCCGAGCGTTGGCCCGCTCGAGATCGAGTTCGATATGTGCGGTCACCTGGCGCGCGAGCACGCTCAGCGCCTCTAGCTGGGCGGAGTCGAGCGAGCGAGGAACGGTGTCAACGACACAGAGGGTGCCCAGAGCCGCTCCGGTCGCAGTCCGAACCGCCACGCCGGCATAGAATCGAATGAAAGGCGGTCCAGCCACCATCTCCATTGCCGAGAACCGTTCGTCTTTCGAAGCGTCCTGAACAACGAACGGAGATTCCGTGTCCGCGATTGCATGAGCGCAGAAAGACTCGTCTAGCGACGCTTGCGTGGGCTCAAAGCCAACCCGCGCTTTGAAGAACTGTCGGTCTTCGGCCACGATCGAGACAAGGCCGA
>CAYLMO010000215.1:0-1533 GCA_964384605.1 uncultured Bradymonadales bacterium
TCACCTCGACCGTCACACGTCGAACGCTCGAGCAAGAGTACGAGCTGTCGACGGAGTGGCTCGAGCTGGATCCGAGCGCTCGCGTGCTCGATATCGCCTGCGGAACGGGCAACTTCACGCGAGCCTTCGCCAGGTCCGCTCCTGGAGCGCTCATCGTCGGCGCCGACCTGTCGTGGTCCATGCTCGAAGAAGCGCGACCGCTGCTCGTGAGACACGGCCTTGTCGACGCGGTGCAGTTCGTCCGGCTCGACGCTATCCAAATGCCTGTGGTGACCGCCTCCTACGACCGCTTGCACTGCCATGCTGCCCTTCACTTCATGGCCGACCCCGACGCGGCGCTGCGTTCGTTCGCGCGCGTACTCGAGCCGGGCGGCATCATGGTCGTCGGTACCTTCCTGCAGAGCAGCGACCCGATTCGACGCCTCACCAAGCGACTGTCGGCCCAAATCGCCGGTTTTCGGTGGTTCGAAAAAGAAAACCTGCGCCGCCGAGTGGAGCGGGCAGGTTTCCGATGGGAGGACGAAAGCGTCGATGGTGACGCGATCACGTTCCGAGCAACAAGGCTTTAGGCGAGCACCAAGCTGAGCACTTCGAGGATGGCTTTGGGGCCGTCGCTCGAACGCGCCAGGTGACGCGCACCCGCCTTACGAAGCTCTTCTTCGAAATCTTCGGCACCGTCGTGAATCACGACGACTTCCACGTGGCCAAGCTCCTTCGCGGCGCGAACGCGCGCGACGAGTCCGACCGGATCCACCGAGTCGAGTCGACTATCCACAACCACGACGCGAGGTCCCCAGTGACCCAGCTTGATCAGTCCGTCTATCGGGTCCGGAGTTACCTGATATTCGTACTGCTCACCGAAGTGGCGTTTCAGCTGACTCACCAGATCCTCATCGTCGAGAATCGCCAAGATCCGACGCGTGTCTGCGGCCTGGAGGGGATTGGGCATCCCATGTCGATTCAGGAACGAATTCAGCTCCTTCCTCTCGATGCGATAGTGCCCACCGGGCGTACGAAACGCGTTGATCTCACCCTGCTCGATCCAGTTCTTGATCGAGGTGATGTTCGCGCTGCAAATCTTCGCGACCTCAAAAGTCGTGAAAACATCCTTCTCTAGATTAACGTCCACTCGAATCCTCCCGTCTTAGCCGGACCTCGGTACAACACCTGTCGCCAGCTTCGTTACGCTCTTTAGATTCAAATCGTCCCAAAAAGGTACGTCCTTCACGAAAAAATGTGCGGATAATCACACTATTCGGACTCTTTTGTCCTCGGGAACGGAATTGAATTGCGCCGTTTGGGTCAATAAATACAACGTTTTGGCGCGTTTGGGGGCGCGGGAAATGCGTGAGGCGAGAAAAGTGAAAAATATTCGCAACTTCCAAATGAAACGGGCCGATCGCTGATCAGCGACCGACCCGTCTCGACGAAACGAGATTTTCGTTTCGTCCCCGAATCTTCGAGGTGGAGCTAACGGCTCACATGTTGATGCCGCCGTCGACGTCGATGCACTTTCCGGTGAAGTAGTCGCAC